>NZ_CP007142.1:4533171-5180767 GCF_000940805.1 Gynuella sunshinyii YC6258
TTACCGGAGTCACCGCCAGAGTCATCGCCGCCATCGGAATCACTGGGGGATAAAATAATATCCTGGTTGATGATTTGCAGCGGCAGTGCAGTCAGCTGAACATTGGTTGCCCGGTTACCTGCCTCAACACGGATACTGTATTCACCTTGTTGCACATTTGCTTTGATAAACCCTGGCGTCGAAAGAACAGATCCATTGGTTAAACCGATGGACTCGCCATTGATAAAGACTTCAGCTCCGGCCACGCTATCCAACTTTCCATCATTACTCTGCAGCACATTGATTGCCAGAGTAGCCAACAAATGACCGCTCACAACATAACTGTTTTGCAACTCAAGGGGACAGGTGAAACGATTATTGGTGCTCTGCAAATTAATCACACCAGTACAACTGGTCAGCAGTTGGCTTTCTTCAGTTTTACTCTGATCAATGAAATCCAGATTAATCACCAATTGATCCTGATTTTCCAGACCGATATCCAAAGTCGTTGCCGCGAAATATTGGCCTCCTTCCTGTTGAATATCCAACAACTGTTCCACAAACACAGAACCACTGAGTTTCAGATATGCTTTCAGCGTTTCCAGTGTCTCAACACTGTTCACAATTGCATCGGGAATATTGATCCTGAAGACACCGGTATCCGGATTACCCTCACTGAGAGCCAGAGATACATCTGCCTGCAACGGGACAATATCAAACAATACGTTTTCACCGTTCACCAGTTGCACGGTTTCCTGCGTATCCAGCGTATGACCAACCAGCATATTGCCGTCATAGAAATTCACCTGAATATGGTATTCACCATCAGGAAGAGACAGCAGTGCATCGCTCAGGCCGGTTTCCGAATTTACAGAGAAGATCTCCTCATCACCGCCATCGATGGCAATACCTATTCTGGGTTCAGTCAGATTGATAGCCAATAGATCCGCCTGATCAATTCTGAGCTCTATATCAGCCATGGTATCGAGTAGCTGCACATCAGAAATCGTATTACCAATAAGGGGTTTGATAGTCATGTTGATGGCTGTTTCATCGCCGTCTTCCAGAAGGATATTTTCTGCACTACCGGCATATTGATGCCCATTACCTTCCAATAACAAACTGAAATGATAAGTTCCCGGTGCCAATGAAATATTCTTTTGTGATACCGCTTTACTGTCTGCATCGACACGGATATACCAGTAAAAATCCTGTTGGCTACCCGTTTCTGCGTTGGTCACCAGCAATGTCCCGCTATAATATTCCCCATCCACCAGTGTGGAACGTGGAAGTGATTTTGCAGATATGCTGGCTGAAGTACGCTGTAAAAACAACGCAGTCATAGTGGGATTAACCGTAACACCTTTGACGGTCTTATCGGATTCCTGAACCTGGGGTGCACCGGTATTTTGAAAACCGCTTTCACCACCACAGGCACTGAGCATCAAAACTGCAAGTACGGAAAAACACCTGCACATAAACATCAGATTTAAATTCGGCATTTTTTTATTCCCTTGTGATCAAAAATTCTACTGCTCACTTAAGTGAACTTTCTGTACGTATAAATTACGCAGAAAAATAAGCGGCAGATCACAAAATTACTTTAGAAAAAGGGATCTTTTTTGCCGAAATGAATAGATATGGCCAGATTTTTTAAAAATTGAGCAGCCTAAAAGAAGGATATATAAAACAGGAAAAATCATTGAAACATAATATTGCCAACAGGTCTGAAAGATAACCGCCTTTACCTGACCGGTGCAATCACCATTACGACAAGAATGATTCCACAGCGGCAACATGACCACTCTGCACTCTGTTTAATGAACATGCTCATTGCAGGTAGTATCAAAAATCAGCCCACATCAATATCGTTCAAAACAAGTTTTCATAGAGACACAATAGATAGAAATAAAGCTAAAAAACAATGTCAAAATAATTTAAATTTCGTAAACAAGGCCAAATACCAGTCAATATTATTATTGCAAATAAATTCGCTATTCTTATGCTTGTTTTCAACATTCATATCCATAATCACCACTACCATGCAAAAAACCCATCAGCACGACGATTCGTCTTTAAACAGTCAATTTAACTACCTCTTCAACGGTTTGTTTAAAACCAGCATCCCATTGAAAAACAAATTATTTTTAAAAACATCTATCGGTCCAACACCTTACTGGCCTCTGGGGAATGCTCATAATTTTCTTGGCCAGTCACCCTATATGGTACTAAAGCAATATAACGATAGTTTTGGCAACACGGTAACATTTTGGCTCCTTAAAAAAGCCAATGTCCTGCTCGTTGATCCCCGGGACATTCAGGTTTTGTTCGAACAATACACACCAGATATATTTAAAGACTCACCTAAACATGCGGCGGGAAAGTATTTTAGAAGAAGTGTGTTTTTTGCAAACGGTTCTGAATGGGAAAAGAAAAGACAACACCATCCTTTGTCGCATCAGAACATCAAATCATTTTTTGGTATGGCTCAACCCATGCTGAGAAACATCTGCAAACACTACATAAACAGGATCAACGCTTTCGATGAACCCAAAGAAATCCCCCTGTTTGATGAAATGACCAGGCTGTCTTTTGAAATATTCTGCCAGTTTATGTTGGGAGAAAAAGCGACATACACTACATTCGATGCATATCTGACACAAATGCAGGATATGCATCGTCGAGGCACGTCACTTTTCCCGATTACTGGATTTTCGACTGCCAGAAAGGCCGGATATTGGCGAAGAAAAGTGGAAAAAACGATCAATAGTGCCAGAAATTCACCCCAAAAATCATTCTTTAGCTTACCAGGCTGGCTTTCTGACCAGGGCCAAATTGATGATAGTGGATTTAAACTGCTGAGAGACGAAATCAGCACAGCATTTTATGCAGGAACACGAAATGTAGCATCGGCAGTCAGTTTCCTGATACAACTGATAGCGGCGCATCCTGATAAATATACCCAACTGCAACAGACAATTGATGCCTTTATGCAGAATCACCCAAATGGTTATCAATATGAGGATCTGGCAGAACTCGAATATCTTGATTGCACCTTAAAAGAGACGTTGCGGTTATACCCTACGGTTCCCGCATTCTTTAGAGAGGTACTACCGGGAAGGCAACTGGAGTTGCCAAGCGTCGTGTTACCGGAAAAAACCCAGATATTTATCTCCAGCTGGGTCACTCACCGTAATCCGGAACTGTGGCCTTCTCCGGAAAACTTTCAGCCAGAGCGTTTTTTCGAGGAACCCCAAAAATATACCTATTTTCCGTTTGGGGTAGGTCGACAAATCTGTGTTGGCAAGGCAATGACTGATTTTATTGTCAAGGTGACGGTCATTGAGTTGTTAAGCCAGTTAAAATTTGAATCGCTGTTACCTCACAACACCAGCTATATCGATAACGAATACTTTTCCGGCATTATCATTCCCAGCAATGGTCTGGCCATTAAAGTGCGCAATTTATCAAGCCAACAGAGATAAGTCTCATGATGCCTTCTATTCCCAGCAGAGACGCTTTTCAGCAAAAACGAAAAATACGTTTATCATCGAAACAACGAAAGTATCGCTACAGGGTCCGCCAATCGTTACCACCATTGGCTGAAGCAAAAAGATTGCCGCTGGCTGAGAAATTTGATCTGCCCTACTATTATCGGCGAACCCGCCCCCTGTTTAGGTTAATCGTCAATAACTATCTGAACCTTCTCGAAAACTGGATACGCCCGATCAAAGGTAAGGAAGCATATTCGAAGGTCTTTAAAGTCATCGATCCACCAGCAGCGGTGGCAAACTTTCTGAGCGATGAGGATTTTGCCTGGCAGAGAGTTGCGGGCGTGAATCCCGTGGTTATCCAAAGAGTGAGAGACAGACTGCCCGACACATTGGAAATTGATGAACAGTCATTACTATCGTTAATTGACTCAAGCGCATCGTCCTTGTCTGAAGTCATTGAACATGGCCGGTTATTCATTGCGGACTACAGCATTCTAAACGGGCTCTCAAAAGGCCGGTATGCAGATTTGAATAAAGTTCTTTACGACCCATTGGTTGTTTTTCACTATGGTTCGACATCGAATCAAAAGCCTTTCCTCAGACCCATAATCATTCAACTCAGTCAAAGTCAGCAAAACAATACACTGGTTTCCTATAAAGACGGCGAACAATGGTATTCTGCAAAATGGCACGTTCAAACCGCAGACGCCCATTATCATCAGTTTGTGGTACACCTGGTATGGTCTCATCTGGTATTTGAACCTTTTCCCATCGCCACAAACAGACAGTTAAGTGAGAACCATCCGGTTCACATCTTACTGAAACCTCACTGTAAATACTCACTGGCAATCAACGAGTTTGGTCGTCTCAATCTGCTTTTCCCTAAAGGCTATGGTGAAAACCTGTTCGCCGCGAGTCTGGATGGCATCAAAGCACTTGCCACCAAAGCTTTCGGTCTATGGTCTTTTGAAGAATCCTTATTTGAAAACGACATCGCTGCCAGAGGCATGGAACAGCTGGAAGAATACCCATATCGGGATGACGGCTTGCTGATCATCAACGCGATTGAGGAGTTTGTCCGGGAATATTTAAAAATCTACTACAAAAACGATGAAGATGTTAAAAATGATCATGAACTGGTCGCCTGGTTGAACGAACTCAGGTCCGAAACCGCTGGCAATGTAAAAGGCTTACCTGAAAAACTACAGGACATCGAGACACTGGCACGTACCATCAGGCATATTATTTTTATCTCTGCTGTGCTCCATAGTGCAGTCAATTATCCCCAATGGGACTATATGGGCAGCGCCTTGAATATGGCAACATCGGCCTACAAACATGTCGATGCTGAAGAGCAACAAGGAGAAGGCACCGAAGATCTACCGCCTTTCACACAACTGATGAAGCAAATGAACTTCATCTACTATATCTCCAAACCCTATCACAACTTTTTAGGCCAATACCGGGCGAAAGATTTTACGGACGAAAAAGCATGGACAGCCATTAGAAACTTTCAGATAAAACTCAATCAAATTGAAAGCACCATCAATCAGCGCAACGGTTATCGACATCGCCCGTATACCGGATTACTTCCTTCCAGAATATCAAATAGCCTGAATACATAAGGAATGCCATGAAAACTCAAAAACTATACATCTACAAGGCAGATATTCTGCCACTGACATTTATTTTTCTGCTGTTTACATGCCAATGTATTGTCTACTTTAAGGTTGATTCCATTGCCTTACTGCTGCTTTCATCGTTGTTGTTCATGCCTCTGCTAACCTTCTGTGTTTCTTACAATCATCATCATGCTCATGTTCCGGTATCAAATTCGAAAATACTTAATTCAGTTATCAATCGTGTCCTATGCCTGCAGGTATGGATCAGTCACTATGCATGGATTTTACACCACAACATCGGTCATCATGCGAACTATATGAATCAACACCCTGACCATCATGGAGACATTGATGACTCCAATTGGACTCGCGAAGATGGAACTCAAATGGGGCGAATGGAATACACAATATACCTTGTCAAAACGGCGGGTCACAGAGTAACCGAGAATGGGAAAAAATCAGTACAGACTTATAAACGCTACCTGAGCTTTAAACTGCAGAATTATGTTCTACTTATTCTTCTTCTGCTTTATAAACCCGTTGCCGCTTCATTGATATTTATTATTCCTTCGCTGGTCATGGTTGTTTATACCTTTTGGCTGACCTATCCTCATCACTCCGGCCTGCGAACAGAGGATCCATATAAAGCATCCCGCTCTATAACTCACCCGCTGTATAACTTCTGGTTTTGCAATCTTGGCTATCATGCTGCACATCATATTAAGCCAGGAATGCACTGGTCTGCATTACCTGATTTTCATAAAAGCATAGAAGATAAAATACCTGATCATCTGATTCAGCGAACACTATTCCCGGAACCAAGACAAATTCTAAAGACGGAAGACCTTGAATATGACCTATAGTCCACCGTTTTTATTCCGAAACGCGTATCTGAGTACCATTTATCCAACGTTATGCAGAAAAGTTGAGGTGCCCATCAAACCTCTTACGTGCTTTATCACAACGAGAGATGGAGATGAGCTGAACTTCAACTGGTACCGCGATAACCATTCCCGGGTGGTGATCCTGGTACATGGTCTGGGCGGCAATAACCAACGCCCCTATATTCTGGGTATGGCAAGGGCATTATTATCGGCCGGCTGGGATGTTGTGGCTATGAATTGTCGCGGCATGGGCGGGATCATGAATAAAAAAAGTCGAATATACCACGGCGGGTCAACAGATGATCTTGAAGACGTCATTCAACATATTCAGGATCAGGACATTTATCAGGAAATAGCTCCGGTCGGCTTCAGTGTTGGTGGCAACATCATTCTGCTTTATTTGGGCAAAGACGCAAACACAGTTTCACATCTCATCAAAAAAGCTCTATGTTTTTCTGTTCCCTGCGATCTGAAACACAGTGCACTGGAGCTGGCCAGACCAAGAAACAAAGTTTTCATGAAGTATTTTTTACGGGACTTCAAAACTCTGATGGAACAAAAAGCGGCCGCCTTTCCCGACCAGATATCGGTGGCAGGATTCGAGGAAATTGTAAACTTCCAGGAATTTGATAACAGATACACGGCACCGTTGCATGGCTTTAAAGATGCAGAAGACTACTGGTATCAGTCCAGCTGTAAACAATATTTAAAGAATGTTCGAATAAAAACGCTCATTGTGATGGCACAGGATGATACTTTCATGCCAAAGCAGTGTTATCCCATTAAAGAATCCGAACAAAACAAGTACCTTACTCTCGTGACCCCCAGACATGGAGGGCATGTTGGGTTCGTCGCCTTTAACCCGCAAAACCACTACTGGTCGGAAAAGACCGCTATACAATATTTAAATGATTAAAGGAATCAGGACTATGCAAAAAGCGGACGATCACAGAAACAGAACTTTCACTTGGGAAGATCCGGCCCAAAGTGCACAGAAAGCCTCGCAAATGAGCGGCCTCGAATACTTATCGGCCATCAGCAGGGAAGAAATCCCGATGCCACCGGTTATGAAGTTACTCGGGGTAGAGGTTCTTTTAGTCAATGAAAATGGCGTCTCATTGGAGTTTGTTCCAAAAGAGTATCACTACAACACCATCGGAGGTGTACATGGTGGCATTTATTCGACACTGCTCGACTCCGTGATAAGTTGCGCGGTGCATGCAACTCTGGAAAAAGGTATCGGGTATTCCACCATTGATTTAAAGGTTAATTTTATTCGCCCCATGACGATAGAAACAGGCCTGGTAAGCTGTCTCGGGAACGTAGTCAATTCGGGTAGAAGGCTCGCATTCGCGGAAGGGAAAATTATAGACCAGGCAAACAAACTGCTCGCGACAGCCACCGGCACGTGTATGATCCATCGATAACCGGGTACGGCCATAGCTGGATTTAAGGATCCCTTGCGGGACTAACATTGCTTAAGTACATGAGGATTTGAGAGGGGTCTGCCTCCAGACGGAGTTGACAATGACCTGCTTTCACGCAGGACATTGTCAGCTCCGTTAAACCCTCATTTACTCCGGGAAACTGCGGTTTTCCGAGCGGTACGTCCTGGCCTGCATCAAAACGATTTCTATTTTCCAGAGCCCCACATATATCGAACCTACAAAGAGCTTCAGTCTAAAAATCTTTTATACCATGTTGTTTTAACTCCGCCAGAATTTCTCGTAGTGCCTCTTCCCCTTTATTGGTCAGTATACGAGTGTTGATCACGCAACTCTCGGATTCCTCAATTTCCAGACAAAGGTGACGAATGTTCTCCAAGTATTCATCATAGTGAATGGGTACCGCCAAAAACACATGCCAGTCATTAAGCGATGCTTTACGCGCCAACATCATTTCCAACAGCCTTTCAACGTTTTCCTGGGATATTCGGTATACTGGTCGTCTGAGCAGCATAAATCCTGCAAAAATTACCACCATCACTATTGCCGTCAGTAATATCAACCCCATTCTCTCATCTCCTCAATATACCTATTAGGAGGTACTTCAATCGGATTATGCCATGCCTCCAGATTGTTTTGTCCTGTTGCAGTGATTTTAATTTTGACCTAACAACTGACCACAGACTGACTGTGATTTTGCACTGATTTATTCCAAAGCTGAATTTTTCCTATCACTTGTTTGTGCAAATTCCGCTCAAAAGAGCTTTTTTCAGCTTTTTTCCGAATATGGCATAAGCGATGCACTCATGACCTATGAATTAGATCGCACACTGAGACAGTCTGCCTGTCCTTCCAGTTGCACGACAGCATCTGTTCTCAGATTGTGCAGCATTCATGTTTATCAAAATCACCGTAGTTTGGAGAACTCCTGCCATGCAAATTGCTAGTAAGTTCAAACAGTTATTTCTGGGTACGATATGTTTATCGACTGTTATCTGCAGCCAGGCATATGCCGAAACCGGTGAGCCGGAAAAAGAAGACCTTAAGTTTGGTTTTATCAAACTGACCGACATGGCACCACTGGCCATAGCCTATGAAAAAGGATATTTCGAAGATGAAGGACTCTATGTCACACTCGAAGCTCAGGCCAATTGGAAAGTGCTGCTGGACCGTGTTATCGATGGACAACTGGACGGCGCCCATATGTTAGCCGGACAACCACTTGGAGCCACGATTGGGTTTGGTACTCAGGCAAATATCATTACCGCATTTAGCATGGATCTGAACGGCAATGGAATTACCGTTTCGAACGCCGTGTGGGAAAAGATGAAGCAGTACGTGCCTATGAAAAATGGTTTGCCTGTTCATCCTATCAAGGCAGATTACTTGAAACCTGTGGTAGAAGAATACAAAGCAGAAGGCAAGCCATTTAATATGGGAATGGTATTTCCGGTTTCCACTCACAACTATGAACTACGCTACTGGCTGGCCGCCGGTGGTATCAATCCAGGGTATTATGCCCCATTGAATGGTGACACCTCAGGTACCCTCAAAGCAGATGCATTTCTGTCCGTCACCCCGCCGCCCCAAATGCCAGCGACACTGGAGGCTGGTACCATTTACGGTTACTGTGTCGGCGAACCCTGGAATCAACAGGCTGTCTTTAAAGGCATCGGCGTGCCTGTCATTACCGATTATGAAATATGGAAAGATAATCCAGAGAAGGTGTTTGGTGTCAGTCAGGAGTGGGCAGACAAATACCCCAATACTCATATTCATGTAGTCAAGGCTCTGATCCGGGCAGCCAAGTGGTTGGATGAGAATAACAATGCCAATCGCAAGGAAGCCGTCGACATTCTGTCAAAACCTTATTATGTCGGTGCCGATGCCAACGTCATTGCCAACTCCATGACCGGCACCTTCGAGTATGAAAAAGGTGATAAACGAGAAGTCCCCGACTTTAACGTCTTTTTTCGTTATCACGCGACTTATCCTTATTACTCTGATGCAGTCTGGTATCTGACCCAAATGCGACGCTGGGGACAGATTCCCGAATATAAGCCAGACAGTTGGTACACCGATATTGCCAAAAAAGTCTATCGTCCGGACATTTATGCCCAGGCAGCTAAAGATCTCATTGCCGAAGGCAAAATGAACGCAACAGACTTTCCTGACTTTGAGACGGAAACCGGATTCAAACCACCTCATCAGGAATTTATTGATAGCGTGATGTATGACGGTACCAAACCCAATGCCTATATCGACAGTTTTGCCATTGGCCTGAAAGCCAAAGACAAAATCTGAAGATGCATCCATAAAAGGCAATATTCCGGCCGGTTCAAAGAACCGGCGATTCCACACAGGTTATTCACTTATGAACAGAGTCAATACAAACAGGTATTCATTCATTCCGTTGTTCAATTTGTTCAAATACAAAAACAATGAGATCTCGCTGGTTCGCCTGCTCCAAAAAATCGGCCTGCCCACAGGGGGAATATTACTGTTTTTATTTTTCTGGAGTGTTGCGGCACAAAATATTGATACCTCTCTGGGAAAATTTCCAGGACCTACTGAGGTGTTCAACCAGGCAAATAGTCTCGTTGCAGAACATCAGGCAGAACGATTACGGGAAACTGAGTTTTATCAGAGACAACAACAACGTAATGCCGACAAGCTTGCCAAAGACCCCTATGCCGATATAAAGACTCGCCCCTATACCGGATCACCTACTTATTTCGATCAGATACTGACCAGTATGATTACCGTACTAAGTGGTTTTATCCTGGCTTCAGCGATTGCTATTCCACTTGGCGTCATTATTGGTTTAAGCAAAACCATCAATGCGGCACTGGCACCGGTTATCCAAATCTTCAAACCGGTTTCGCCACTGGCATGGTTACCTCTGGTCACTATGGTGGTCAGTGCGGTGTACGTGACCGATGACCCCTTGTTCGCCAAATCATTTTTAAACTCGATGTTCACCGTAACATTATGCAGTCTTTGGCCAACGCTGATTAATACCTCTGTGGGTGTCGCCAATGTCAACTCTGATCTGATCAATGTCAGCAAGGTACTAAGACTGAGCTGGCTGACCCATACCCGGAAAATAGTGTTGCCCTCGTCTATTCCGATGATTTTTACCGGGCTGCGCCTGTCTCTCAGTATCGCCTGGATGGTGCTGATTGCCGCTGAGATGCTGGCCCAGAACCCCGGCCTGGGCAAATTTGTCTGGGATGAGTTTCAGAATGGCAGTTCAAATTCTCTCGGCAGAATCATGGTGGCGGTGCTGACGATTGGGTTTATAGGTTTTCTGCTGGACCGGATCATGTTGATGATTCAGCAGCGGGTAAACTGGGACAGACATGCCGATATCCGTTAACAGGCCTTTGATTTTCGTAACTAAGGCCGTGAAGGCAAATCACAAATCAAGAACAAATCCACCGAAACCGAAACTGGGCCACGGTTGGTAAATAACCGAAGTATCGGGTATGCCAACTTCAATGAACCTGCGTCGACGCAATGGTTATTCAAAGGCTCCTTAACAGAAAGATCAACCGAAAGGTACGACTATGTCTAAAGCTCATCTTGAACTGACTCAGGTCGGTATTGAATTTCCAACCCTCAGAGGAAACTTTGTGGCGTTGCAGAATGTTAACTTGAAAATAGCCAAAGGCGAATTCGTTTCCCTGATAGGTCATTCCGGTTGTGGAAAATCCACGGTGTTGAATATCGTTGCCGGCTTGTATCAGGCTACTACTGGTGGAGTGGTGCTAAATGGCCGGGAGGTCAACTCCCCAGGACCAGAACGCGCTGTGGTATTTCAGAATCACTCGTTATTACCCTGGCTGACCGCTTATCAAAATGTTGAACTGGCAGTCAAACAGGTTTTCAGACATCAAAAAAGCAAACGGGAAATGCAGGAGTGGATCGAACATAATCTCGCACTGGTACATATGAGTCATGCCATGCACAAACGCCCGGATGAAATTTCCGGGGGTATGAAACAACGGGTCGGCATAGCCAGAGCACTGGCCATGGAGCCCTCCGTACTGCTGATGGATGAACCATTTGGTGCCCTGGATGCCCTGACCAGAGCACATCTACAGGACTCGCTTATGGACATACAGGCTGATCTGAACAGTACTGTTATCATGATTACCCATGATGTTGATGAAGCGGTTCTGTTATCTGATCGTATCATCATGATGACCAATGGACCGGCTGCCACCGTGGGAGAGATTCTGACAGTTAACCTGCCACGGCCACGGAATCGCCTGGAACTGGCGGATCAGCCCGAATACAATCATTACCGCTCTGAAGTCTTGAAATTCTTATACGAAAAACAACGAAAAATTGAAGAAATCAATCGACCTGTAAAATCAGCTAATACTTCAAAAGATAAAACAGCTGTCGCCTAAAGGCGACAGTAATGCCGGGAAAATACTGATCACACTCAGGTTAATTGATACATCGCCAACATGAATCCAGGTGAGCTGGGGTATTTTTTTTAAATCGGCTATATTTTCGAAGTCCATCACAGATCAATCAATTCGTTAGATCATCTGTCATTGCTCTTCGTCAACAATTAGCATGAAAAAAACTGAAAAATTTGGTTATTTGTCCTTAAATATCCAGTTTGACAGACTTATATAGATAAACCAGATTTCAATATATCTATAGTGTAATGTTAAGTGTTATTTCCAGCGTGCTACACTGCATACTTGGGTAGGCCCAAAATCCTGCACCCCTGAATACGGATGGTCAGTTATACTTGCTGACACGGCACATCCCCCAGAGACAGCCGCATTTTTTCCGAATCCCCTTAAAGGATTTCTGAATGCTGTGAGTAAGGAAACCGGGGTAAAAACCTGTTAGAAACGAGAGTTTATACGGCAGAAATGAGCGATCTAAACAGATTTTTTGCAGCTTTACGGCACAGATATTTATTCAGTGGCTTCTCACGAGCTTACCCATCACATTGCCTCGTATCCCTAGGGAACCTCTGAAAAATGGCCTATTTTTGCACAGGACGTTGTCAGCCCCAGTCTCACATCCTCATTTACGCCAGTAAACTGCGGTGTTGCGAGTGGTGCTTCTTTGCCTGCATCAAAACTATTCCTATTTTTCAGAGGCCCCTAGTTTTATTCGTACCAGGCGATTCATCATTTCATTTCAGATCACTTATTAACAGGTAAAATCAAGGAAATTATAAATGTCCGGGTTCACCAAAAACCTTTTTTCAAAAATCATCATTTCAATGATTGTTGTTTTCTGTTCATTTGACACCTTTGCGGCCATCAATAATATCGACGACGCAATCAATAAAGCAGGCCGTCAGCGCATGCTCAGCCAAAGAATGGTTAAGTCCTACTTGCTCCTGGGCCTGGAAGTCACACCAGATAAAACAAAATCACAAATGGATGCAGCCATCGAATTGTTTGAGCAACAGTTGAAGGAATTGGAAGTCTACGCTGACAGTGAGAAACTGAAACAATCGCTGCTAACGGTACGTAAACATTGGTCTGCTTTTCAAAAGCCGTTGCAGCAGGAATATGATATAAACGCCGCAAAAACGTTACTTTCTGATGTGGAAAACCTGCTCGCTGAGTGTGAGAACGTTGTTACCATTCTTGACAGCGAGGCCGGAACCAGCAAAGCCAAGCTGGTAAATGTCAGTGGCCGTCAACGCATGTTGTCACAACGAATCGCCATGTTTTATTTTGCCCATGCACTCAACATCGGCACAGAAAAAGAAAAATCCAGTTGGCAGCAGGCCATCGATCAGTTTGACAGTGCACTCAAAGAACTGATTGCTTCTTCTGAGAATACACCACAAATTTCCGAGTCTTTACGAAAAGTCGATGCTCAATGGAAACTGTCAAAATCGAGTTTTTCTCTCATGGACAAGGACAATTTCGTCCCCCTTATTATTCAGGTAACGAGCGATGGAATATTAAAGAATATGGATTCCATTACCGGACTATATAGCAACCTATAGTTCTATTTATTATTTCGCCATCTGAACAGTTTAATTCTTTTTTTCTCATCGCCATCACTTTGTAAATCATGCACAAGCATTACCAACAAAGAGGTATGGCGATTTCACCAACTCATACCATTTAACATACTAATTTACGTATTCCATTTTCATTCCGCTGGCATATCGATTGCGTCATTGAACGAACATCCACAAACGGGAGCGTTTAATGTCATTAACCAATCTGAATCTGAGCCATTTTTCCGACCCCGCAACCAGAACCCTGCATTACACTTGGTTCGCATTTTTCCTGACGTTTGTTGTTTGGTTCAATGCCGCACCACTCAAACCACTTATTACAGAAACTTTTAATCTGAGTAATGACCAATGGAAAGCCATTTTGACATTGAATGTGGCGCTGACCATCCCGGCCAGAATAGTCATTGGGATACTGGTTGATAAATTCGGGCCGCGAGTTGTTTACGCTATTTTGTTGTTGCTAACAGGTGTTCTATGCCAATTGTTTGCCTGGGCACAAAACTATCAACAATTGGCACTGGCCCGTTTTTTACTTGGATTTGCAGGCTCTGGTTTTGTCATCGGTATACGGCTGGTAGGAGAATGGTTCCCACCCAGAACGGTTGGGCTGGCCCAGGGTATTTACGGCGGCTGGGGTAATTTCGGCTCTGCCGCAGCCGCATGGACATTACCCACTCTCGCCATTACCTTGTTTGGCGGCGAGAATGGCTGGCGCTATGCGATTGCCTTTACTGGAGTACTCGCTTTTCTATATGGATTATTGTTTTATCTGAAAATACGGGACACTCCCGAAGGGGCAACTTATTTCAGACCGAGCAAATCTGGTGGTTTAGAGGTCTCCAATAAAAGAGATTTTTGGTTTTACATCATTATGAATGTACCGATGTATATCATTCTGGCGATACTCGCGTGGAAACTCTCCCCTTCCGGAGTAGGGCTGCTGGGACACATCGAAACGTATGGCATGTACGGCATACTGATGCTGCTGTTTGTATATCAGTTTAGTCAGATTGTCAGAGTGAACTGGAATATCCTACGAGGACATCATCCTGCGGCCCATGACCAATATAAGTTCAGACAAGTGGCGATTCTGGATTGGGCATATTTTGTCACTTTTGGCTCAGAACTTGCGGTCGTCTCGATGTTACCGGCGTTCTTTATGGAAACATTTACCGATATGAGTGTTACCTCCGCTGGCTTGTTTGGGGGCCTCTATGCGTTAATGAACCTGATAGCACGTCCCAGTGGTGGTTTGATCAGCGACAGACTGGGCCGCCGCCGAACCTTATCCTTCACCATACTTGGACTGGCTATCGGTTATTTGTTGATGTCACAGGTCAATGCCGAATGGCCGTTATTACTGACTGTACTGACAGTTATGGTATGTTCGTTCTTTGTTCAGGCTGGAGAAGGTGCCGTATTTGCCGTTGTACCTCTGGTCAAAAGACGGATGACTGGTCAAATCGCCGGCATGGCAGGTGCTTACGGAAATGTAGGAGCGCTGACGTTTTTAACTGTTTATACCTTCGTGGACGCCAGCACATTCTTTATGATCATTGGCAGTAGCGCCCTGGTAGTTTATCTGATCGTTCAGTGGCTGGAAGAACCGAGCGGCCATATGACGGAAATACTGCCCGATGGCCGCATGGCATTCATAAAGGTTTCCTGACAGACAAACCCACTGATTATGGCTTACCAACCTGATCCAGCCAGCTTTCAATAATCTGTTGCCTGGCTGGATCAGAAAAGCCCTGTGGTGGCATACGTCGGTCTTTAACCACTTTCTGATACATGAGTCCGGATGTCAGCCAGCGTTTGGAGACTTGCCTGGAGAGCTGTTCATGGCATGCCTGACATTCACTGGCCAATACCTGACTGACATTTTCCGGAGGCGTAATTTTCTGATCCTGCTGCCATAGATTCTGGCTGACAAAAGCTTCCCCGGGAGCCAGACGCAACAGACTGCGATTATTGTCTTCGATAACCCAAACAGAGCCATCGCTACTGGCGGACAATCCAACAGGACTCCCTTTTGGCCGAACGCCCTCTAGCTGATCCCAGCGGTGAATCACCTCCAACGCCTCTAAACCATACCCTGAAGGATAGCTCTCCTGTTGACGCCCAAACTCCTGCTCCCGCGGATCTCTTGAATAATATGCGCCATCACGAATAATTGGCTGTTGTCGCTTATCCAGTTTCAATGCCAGAAGCTGATGACCGGAAACCTGATAACCATGCAAACTGACCAACAATGTATTGGCCAAAGCCGGCAGCGCATGCTGCTCATAAAACATCATATCCAGTGGCGCACCATGGGGTGGTAACAAGGCAACAGGAGAGTCATAGGCTTTACAGGCCGGTTTTATCGCGCGCCATAATGGATTGACTTGTTGTACCGGAAAACAGTAGGGCCAGCCATAGTCCTGATCGGGATTTACCTGATTTAATGTTTCTAATGGCGAGAATACCTGTTTGAAATCCATCCCGTTATCGGCCTGAAAGACCTTATCGTATCGATTTACCGCCAATGCCATTGAGTTCCTTAACCCTTTGGTCGTCCGGTAATGATCAAAATCCCATTGTTCCGTTTTTTCATCATAGGCATACCAACGCAATTGCGCATCTGTTTGACGCTGTGCACATACGCCTTTGGCGACCTCAGCCTGACATTGATCGGTGGGAGCCCCAAAATTTAAAACCAAAGTTTTATCCCGTAACAGGGTAAAGTTCATCAACGGATGACGATGACCATCGATTATCTGCCGGGTCAACAGCTCCTCACTCCGTACAAGATGGCCACTGTCATCCAGTGTGACTCGGATCAACCGGTCTTTCTCACCAACCAGTACCGCAGTGTCGTTTAACCGCTCCAGTCCATGAGGCAGATTAAGTCGTTGCAACAAAGCCTCAAAAGATTTGTTTTTTACATCGTAACGCCACAAGGTTCCGCGATGGTCACTCCACCCTCCCATGTCAGTAATCAACAACACACCTGGGCGCCATTCGATAATCCGTCTTGGCTTAACCAGCGGTTGTCCCTGATGAACCAGCCCGAGACACAGACCTGACTCAGTATCGATGGCTGCTCTGGGATAACCATCACATATTCCATCAGTCAGATAATTCTGAACCTTGGATTGCGCAACAGCGCATATAAAAGCCAGCAAAACAACAATACAGGATTTGAACATGAGTACTCACTACAGGTTAAATAACGGAAAAACAGGTAGATCATCTTAAGATCGCGGCTATACTAAAAAATGAGACGAATTTTGTCACGCCCATACCAAAGATTGATGGCAAACCTGCTGTCTATATACCCCAGGATCAAGGCATCCGGTTTACATGCAAACGGCATTGATAAGCAGAGGTTCAGCCAATCGCAATGCCTCGTGGTGATCTCAGGCAACTATAATACATTTGAGTGGTTAACAAGCTCCCAATTGGCACTCGCGACATAACAAACAATGTTGCATTTTTAGTGGGCCTGAGTCGCAAAAAACACCTGCTTCAGTGAAATCGGCAATAACATTCCATCCCAAAAACATCTCCTACTATTTTCGTGAATCAGGTACAGTGGTTCCTCATTGTTTGCACAATCTATTCAAATTAATTTTTATACTAACCGGGTCTTGTTCACTGATGTTCCGATAAGACAAAAAGGTAATTCGTTGCCTATCAGGAACAGGCCATTGCTTTACCATGTATACGAATGTTTTTACCTACAGGCAAATAACAATGTCGAGTAGCGGAATATTGACGTACCTCTACACCAAGAAAAAGGTGTCATTTTTGGCCTTTTATGAAAAATAAACAAAGTAGTCGTACTCGCTGGTTTTACCAGCAAACGAGGAGAAAACATGAGTCAACAAAAAACATCCCGAATGTTAAATCGAAGACAGGCTATCAAAAAAACAGGTTCGTTTATGCTGGCTGCACCTTTTGTCAGCTTGGCTGGCTGTAAGTGGGAAGATGTCACAGAGGAATTGGAAAACCAGCAAAGCAGTTATTCTTCCAGCACAGCAGCATTACTGAATGAGGACAATTCCGGAGTTGCCTGGGCAACCGGTGGAACGGCCTCTATGAGTGTCATTTATCCAAACCCGTTTGAAAGTACTGATCTGGGTAGTGCATGCACATTAACAGAATCGTTAACACTGGGTCCATGTTATTCACGTACTCTGGATCGTGAAGATATTTCCGAAGGTCGGGACGGACTCCCAGTAAGATTGAGTTTTATGGTCGTCGATTCCAACTGCAATCCTGTTCCCGGGGCTATTGTAGATATCTGGCACTGCGACCCTTATGGTGTCTATTCCGGAGATGACATGAGTGCGGTGGATTTTTGTACCGGTGGCGATACTGAAGCTCAGGCAGCAGCCTGGTTCAGAGGCACCCAAACCACTGACAGCGATGGTCGCGTTAACTTTAATACCTGTTTTCCCGGTTGGTATCAGGGACGTGCGGTGCACATCCACTTACAATTCATCATCAATGGAGAGACCTATCTGGTTTCGCAAGTGGGTTTCCAGGATAGCCTGAACCTTGAGATTCTGGCCAACGAACCGGTATACAATGAAAGAGGCATCAATGGCTACACGTATAACAACAGCGATACTGTTTTTCTAAGCAGCGAGTACGAAATATTTCTCTGCGACACTCAAAAAATGTCGGATGGTTCCATGCTCGCCTGGAAGACATTTGTGATACCTGATGAACCATCTTCAAACGATGAAGATCCGGATGGACCTGATGGTCCATGGGGACCTGGTGGTCCTGGAGGTCCTGGAGGTCCTGGCGGAGGTCGACCATAGGAAAAGTTCGTTAAAAATTTAATATACCATCAGCGGGATTACCCGCTTTTTTTTGCCATCAATTTAAATTCATATATAAATAAAATTAAAAAATTCTTGACCATACTGTTATCGTATAAAAAAAACACCCTAAAATTATTTTGAAAATTAATAATTCAGATAAAGAAATATGCCGAATTATTACACACTGACTCCACTCTTTTTTCTTATTGTATTTATAACCTGAGATTGCTGATTAGGAAAATTTAATCACTCTTAAATCTGAACGGAAGTACCCGTTTTCTACTGGTGGTCCCAAACCGGCAATACCCGATACCAGGACAAAACCGCAACAAAAAGGCCAAAAGAAGCCAACGTTGGACGTTCAGTTTCGTTTTAAAAGCCCGAAATAGAGGATGGAAAGCATCTCAATGAAAAAATTACCAACAGTATTAAAACGCAGAGAAGTACTTAAAAAAACGGGTTCAGTTCTTCTGGCTACCCCATTTGTAAGTCTTGTAGGTTGTGATCAGGAAGATAGTGATACAGATACCACATCGACTTCAACGTCCGACTCATCATCCAGATCATCATCTTCCAGTGCTTCGGATACCACGACAATAGATGCAGAACTGGAATGGGCATCTGGAGGTACGGACCTTATCACCGTCGATTATCCAGATGACAGTATTTTTGAAGATTCCGGCAGCTGTTCTTTGACGCTCACCGAACGTACCACCGAGGGTCCGTGTTATTTGGGTGTCAGCGAATCAGAAGATATTTCCGAGGGTCAAACCGGTCTACCCATGATGTTCTGCATGCAGTTGGTTGACGAAAACTGTAATCCTCTGGATGGCTATTTGATCGAAGTCTGGCATTGTAATACTAAAGGTATTTATTCCGGAGATACCAGTCAGAGTGATGACGACTCAACATTCGCAGGTGATTTCTGTACAGATAACGATGCCGAAGCTGAAGCCAGCGTCTGGTTTCGTGGCGAATTAACCACAGACAGCAGTGGTCGGGTCAATTTCAAGAGTTGTTTTCCTGGCTGGTATTCTGGTCGTACGATTCATATTCACTTCCGGGTACGTCAGGAATATGGTGGCAGTGACTATATGGTGTCTCAGTTCTGTTTCGATGACAGTTTTACCGAGGAAATCTGTACCACCCATGAGCTGTATAAAGCTCGCAGTATTCAGGACACCACTCTGGCTAGCGGTAAAGATACTGTGTTTCCAAAATCGGATTATCAGGATTTTCTGCTGAACATCGCACAGAACTCAGACGGCACTCTCCTGGCTTATAAACGCGTTATGATCAGCGCTTAAATCAACAGGGGTGTTTTGTTTTTCGGCATCCGCTTTTTCTAAGCGGACTGCCATGTTTTTTCAGGCAATCCGGTAGCGTCCTGGTTTATGATTTACCGCAATCACCAGGTTCAACATGATGACGGAAAGAACCGAGATTGCCAGAACCTCAAAACTAACAAGAAAATAAGACACCAGCAGAATGGTGCAGTCCACCGCCAACTGGAAAAAACCAGCCCGGATGTTGAATCGGTGCTGCAGGTAAAAAGCCAGAATACCTACCCCACCCAGACTGGACTTATGGCGAAACATTATCAACATCCCGACGCCAATCAGAATACCGGCCATGACTCCAGCAAAATAAGGATTGACATGCTCAAGAACCACAAACATACCAATATATTCTGAAAAGACCGATACCACTGTAACCGAAATAAACGTATTCAAGGTAAAACGCAGGCCGATTTCCTTCCAGGCTAGATAGTAAAACGGCAGGTTTACGATAAAAAAGATCTGCCCAAAGCTGAAGGGTAATAATTTTGAGCCTACCAGTGCGATGCCTGCTGTCCCACCCGTCAGCAGTCCCTGGGACTTAAACAGAAATACACCAAAAGAAATAAATAACCCGGCACTGAATAGCGCAAACAGGTCCTCAAAGAGACTATGGAGTGAGTCATCAGAAGCCATGAATAAACCTTATAAAAAACAGCTGCGGGATTATACACGTTCCTCCGTCAGGTTAATCAAGTCACATAAAATGGCCACAGATGAATTTCAACGCAAAGTCTCCTTGATGCAACAAAGTGCCAAAAAGCAGCGGTCATAAAATCACCAGCAATTGGAGTAACCACTACCAAGCTCTCTGGGTGGGTTGTTTTTTGTACAATATGCTGATTTCAGGAGAAGCCATGCCTTCCCTATGCAAACCTGAGCGCCCCCAAAAAAGCCATTGATTATTCTGAAGGATTGAAACCTATACCTGATCAGCTTTGCATAGGTATTCAGCCGTGCCAGGGATTCTCTGATCATTAATCCGCTCAAATATCTGCTGCGTTGTTTAAATGGAATTTTTATAAAACGGCATATCATGGTGAAAAAACACCACTTACAGATACGGACATTTATGATTCATTAAAGAAAACATAAACTTACATAGAAGGATAAAAACATACTTTATTTAATTTACCCACCATACATATCGGATATTTTCCATCTATCTCAAGCAGATCAATTGCAATAAATCAACTGGATTTTTATCTACTATTACTCTATCCCGATAATTTCGTATCCTTCCGCGCCAGCAGATAGCAAACGTTTCTAAACCATATCGCTGCCGGGTTTTCAGATAATCATAATAAATGCTGAAAATACGGGGGAGTGTTGATATCTGGAGAGGATGCTTTACTCAAACGCATGCCCCAGGGCATCTCGTGTAAATGAGAATTTGAGAAGGCATCACTTATAAATGGGACTAACAATCTCCAGTGGAAATACACCCTTGTTAAAAAGCTGAATAACAATAAACGGTAACTTTCGGCAGCAACATTCTTAAGGAGCCTCCGAAAAATAGGAATAGTTTTGATGCGGACCAGGAAGCACCGCTCGGAACACCGCAGTTTACTGGAGTAAATGAGGATGTGAGAAGAGAGCTGAAAACGTCCTGCACGAACATAGGTCATTTTTCAGAGACTCCTTAACACAATTTAGAACAAGCTCATCTGCCTGAACATACTGGAGCCTTGAGATAATCTGGCACCTGAATACACATAAAAGAGATCAGCGGATATGTCTACAACATTGATTGTCGGAATTGATGGCAGCGAAGCCGGCCAAAGAGCTCTCGCTCATGCTAAACGACTCGCCACCTTGATTGGTGACTGTACCCTGACCCTGGTATACGTTATTGAATGGTCCCCGTACAGCTTTCAAACCCCGGAAGAAAATGCACTCAGAAAAAAACGTCGCGAAGAAGCCGTTGTCAAAGCCCGAACCCGGGTCATCGAACCTAATGTGGAAAATCTGATTAAAGAAGGTTTTCAGGCTGAAGGCGTAGTGCTGCATGGCAAAGTTGCCCAGTCACTGAATTCAGTCGCGCTGGAAAAAAATGCCGATCAGATTATTGTCGCCCGAGCCTCCGAGCATGGATTGACAGCACGAGTCTTTGGCAGCGCCACCGCCAACCTGGTTATGCATGCCAGCGTTCCAGTCACCGTCGTCAGTTGAGGTTTGCACATGACCAGAAAACATTTTTTAATTTCCATTTACATACTATTAGTAACCATGTTGTCCAGCGGAATGGCGCAGGCAAAAAGCATTGATGAGTCGGTCAACACTGTTTTCTCTGCCGCCACGGGCTGGTTTGTCTCACTGATCTTTGCGCCGATTCCGGGTACATCTTTTCCCTGGATCGTTGTCTGGCTGGTAACTGCAGCCAGCATTTTTACCGTTTATTTCGGCTTTTTGCAGTTTCGTACCATCCCTCATTCAATCGCTCTGGTTAAAGGTGATTATGCGGATCCCAATGACGCTGGCGAGGTGAGTCATTTTCAAGCCCTGGCAACTGCATTGTCCGGTACCGTCGGCCTTGGCAACATTGCGGGGGTTGCTGTTGCAATTGGCATTGGTGGCCCTGGCGCAACTTTCTGGATGATTATGGCCGGCTTACTTGGCATGGCCTCAAAATTTACCGAATGTACCCTGGGTGTTAAATATCGCAACGAATACAAAGATGGCAGTGTATCGGGTGGCCCGATGTATTATCTGTCCAAAGGTTTTGCTGAGAAAGGCCTGCCTGGTGGAAAAGTGCTGGCGATCATGTTTTCAATTTTCTGTATTCTTGGCTCGTTTGGTGCCGGCAATATGTTTCAGGCTAATCAGGCTCACGCTCAGATCAGCGGACTGTTTGGCAACTATCCCGGCTGGATTACCGGACTGGTATTCGCCGTATTGATTTTTTTGGTCATCGTCGGTGGCATCCGTTCAATCGCTAACGTGACCGAAAAAATCGTTCCGGTTATGGGCGTGCTATACGTTGGCAGTGCCCTGGTTATTCTGATACTCAACGCAGATAAAATACTCTGGGCCATAGAACAGATTTTTGCCGGCGCCTTCACTGGCCTGGGTGTTGCTGGAGGCCTGACCGGGGCGCTGATCCAGGGCTTTAAGCGGGCCGCGTTTTCCAATGAGGCCGGCGTCGGTTCAGCAGCCATCGCCCACTCCGCCGTGCAGACCAAAGAGCCAGTCACCGAGGGTTTGGTTTCACTGCTTGAACCATTTATTGATACAGTGGTGATCTGCACCATGACCGCATTGGTTATCATCGTAACCGGCCAGTTGATGACCGATCCGGAAACCGGAAAATATCTGCTGAGCGAAACAGGTCATATCGTTACCGTTCACGGTAGTTCCGGCGTGGCACTGACATCAGATGCCTTTGCTTCGGCTTTCGGCTGGTTCCCTTATCTGCTAATGGCAGCGGTTATCATGTTTGCATTTTCGACCATGATCAGTTGGTCTTATTACGGCCTTAAAGCATGGACGTTTCTGTTTGGTGAAACCCGAAAAGCAGAGCTCACTTTTAAGTTATTATTTTGTCTGTTTGTGATCGTTGGTGCTGCTTCCAGTCTCGGACCCGTTATTGACTTTTCTGATGCCTCACTATTTTCAATGGCGGTGATAAACATCATTGGTCTCTACGTCCTGATGCCAATTGTGAAAACCGAACTGAACTCTTACATGTCGCGGTTGCAGGACGGTTCCATTGTGAAATACAAAAACAGCAAAACCCGGGAAGCCAAATCCTGAGAACGCCCTGAATGATCTACGCGGCACGGGTAATGATTCAGAAGCTCCCTAAATATCCGGAATCTGTATATTCCCGCCGCAAAAAATGGAGCTTCCAGTGGAGCTCAAAATCATTGGAGTTCCATTTCCTGGCAGATCACGAGAAATCACATCCATCCAACTGGCTTTTTAAATAACCGGTCATCATGACCGGTTATCAAATATCTCCGATCCTGATGAACCTTGGCCTTCCAAGACATCGGTAGCTGCCTGCCGCCAACCAATCAACCAATCAACCAATCAACCAATCAACCAATCAACCAATCAACCAATCAACCAATCAGCATTACCACGGGATATGGATAAAAGCCTCAATAAGATAACGGTATAAATTAAAATAAACCATGTTTCCCACTCTTAACGCCTCTCCGGGCATGTACAAATATGTATAATCTGCAGACTTTTCAGTTCCACCCAATTAATCAGACAGCGATTTCGAATGGACAAAACATACCAACCCCATGACATAGAAACCAAACATTACGAACACTGGGAACAAAACAACTGGTTTGCGCCTTCCGGTGTCGGTCCTGGTTACAGCATCATGATCCCACCACCGAATGTCACGGGTAGCCTGCACATGGGTCATGCATTTCAGCAGACCATCATGGATGCACTGATCCGTTACCATCGCATGCAGGGCTACAACACTCTCTGGCAACCAGGTACCGATCATGCGGGCATTGCCACTCAGTTGGTTGTGGAACGTTTGCTTGCGGCCGAAGGAAAAACCCGCCACGACCTTGGACGAGAAGCGTTCATTGACAAAGTATGGGAATGGAAAGCCCAATCCGGTGGCTCCATTACCGGGCAAATGCGTCGCCTGGGTGACTCGGTAGACTGGAGCCGAGAACGTTTCACCATGGACCCTGGTTTGAGCGATGCCGTAAAAGAAGTGTTTGTCCGCTTGTATGAGGAAGGATTGATCTATCGTGGCAAGCGTCTGGTCAATTGGGATCCAAAACTTCATACCGCCATTTCTGATCTGGAAGTGGAAAGCAAAGAGGAAAATGGTCATCTCTGGCATTTCCGATATCCCCTTGCCGATGGTATCAAAACTGCCGATGGCAGTGACTATCTGGTCGTTGCTACAACCCGCCCGGAAACCATGCTTGGCGACAGCGCCGTTGCAGTCCATCCGGAAGATGAGCGCTACCAGAGCCTGATAGGTCAGTTTGTAACACTGCCCATCGTTAATCGTCGGATCCCGATTGTGGCCGATGATTATGTTGACCGTGAGTTTGGCACCGGCTGTGTCAAAATCACGCCCGCTCACGATTTCAATGACTATGAACTGGGCAAACGCCATAACCTGCCATTGATCAATATCTTCGATCAAAGCGCTCACATTCTGGCCGTTGCGGAAGTCTTTGATTTTGACAGCCAGGCTATTACCGATATAGATGCAACGATGCCGACAGAGTACGTTGGTCTGGAACGCTATCAGGCCCGTAAACTGATCATTCAACAATTTGAGGAAGCCGGCCTGCTGGCAAAGACCGACGATCACAAACTCATGGTTCCGCGCGCAGAGCGTTCTGATGTGGTGGTTGAGCCATGGCTGACTGATCAATGGTACGTTGCCACCAAAGCGCTGGCGGAGCCTGCCATTGCGGCTGTCGAGAATGGCGACATTCAGTTTGTGCCCAAAATGTTCGAGAACGAATATTTTCACTGGATGCGCAACATTCAGGACTGGTGTATCTCCCGGCAATTGTGGTGGGGTCATCAGATTCCTGCCTGGTATGATGACAATGGCAGGGTCTATGTAGGCCGGGACGAGCAGGAAGTACGCGATAAATATCAGTTGGATGCAAGCGTGACGCTGCGCCAGGATGAGGACGTACTCGATACCTGGTTCAGCTCGGCACTATGGACATTTTCCACCCTTGGATGGCCTGAAGATGATAGCCTGTTGAAGATTTTCCACCCTTCCGACGTTTTGGTGACAGGGTTTGACATTATCTTCTTCTGGGTGGCCAGGATGATTATGTTCACCATGCATTTCATCAAAAACGACGACGGTACTCCGCAAGTTCCATTTAAAACCGTCTATGTTACTGGCCTGATTCGTGATGAAAACGGTCAGAAGATGTCCAAGAGTAAAGGTAACGTCCTTGACCCCATCGACCTGATCGACGGCATAGACATCGACAATCTGGTGGCCAAGCGTACCAGTGGGCTGATGTTGTCGAAACAGGCTGCCCGAATTGAAACCAATACCCGCAAATCATTTCCCGAAGGGTTCGCTGAAAGTGGTACAGATGCCCTGCGTTTCACCCTGACCTCTCTGGCCTCATTGAGTCGCGACATCAAATTCGATATCAAACGTCTCGAAGGCTATCGCAACTTCTGCAATAAGATTTGGAATGCCGCACGCTATGTGCTGCAAAACACGGAACATCAGGATTGTGGCCAGACTGGTAACAGTGTCGAACTGAGCCTGGCGGATCGATGGATCATTTCAAGGCTACAGAAACTTTCACAGGAAGTGCACAGACATATTGCCCAATACCGTTTCGATCTGATGAGTCAGGTACTTTATGACTTTATCTGGAACGAGTATTGCGATTGGTATATCGAACTGTCAAAACCCGTTTTCTGGAATGAAAACAGTCGCCCTGAACAGTTAAGAGGTACCCGTCAAACGCTGATTCGTGTGCTGGAAACATTAATGCGATTGGCTCATCCGGTCATGCCATTTATTACTGAAGAAATCTGGCAAAGTATTAAGGAGCTTGCCGGTGTGGAAGGCCAGACTCTAATGTTGCAAGCCTATCCTCAGGCAGACGCCAACATGATCGACGAACAGGCTGAAAATGACATTGAATGGCTCAAAGGCGTCATCGTTGGTGTTCGCAATATCCGTGGTGAGCTGAACATTTCCGCCGGTAGAGAATTACCTGTACTGTTACAGAATGGCTCCACTGAAGATCAGAAACGCCTGACGACCAACCATACATTCCTGGTCAAACTTGCCAGGCTGGAAAGTATCACCTGGCTGGAAACCGATGAAGAAGCACCGATGAGTGCCACTCAGCTCGTTGGTAACATGAAAGTTCTGGTTCCGATGGCCGGACTGATTGATGTAGAAGCGGAAAAAGCCCGTCTAAAAAAGGAAATAGACAAAGCGGAAAAAGATTTCTCCCGCATTAGCGCCAAGCTGGCCAACGAAAGTTTTGTGGCCAAGGCCCCGGAAGCCGTCGTGAATACCGAAAAGGACAAAGCTGCCGCCCTGGAACAAACCATTGCCAACCTGAAAGATCAAATCGACAAACTGGATCAACTCTGATTCTAAAATCCCGTGGGCAGCCTGATAATGCTGCCCACTACCCTTCTGTTTCCAGCAACCCATCAGTGCGTCATAAAACTGTCATGATTAACATAAATGTCCGTGTATTATCCACGTAACCATACTTGTTGCAGAAACCCACTCCCACCATCGTATGAAAATTCATAAGCAAGTCACACTTTGACTCTTATTTCAACTTGATCAACTGGTACTTTTGTGTGAACCCGGATTTTTAACATCTAGTTTGCATAGAAACGAGTATCTGATTGCCGGTATATATCCTCCTTTAGTATCAAGATAGATAAACGCGGATTAGTTATCAGATAAATTATCAACAATGATATTTAATAAGTACCACCCAGTATGTGGCAACTTTCAATTGGACAGAAATTTTTCAAACGGACAGGAAAAGCAACCGAACGTTTCATCCGGATATCAGTCATACCAGAAGGCCGCAGATTATCTCTGCATAGTTTTAGTCAGTATTGACCAAAATGGGTTTACCATCAGATCAGTCTGGCTGTGTATGTTTGCAAGCGGGGCTTTCGTATATTTTTTGGCATTGATTCGATGAAACCGCTGGATAATACCTTGCTCCGATCTTATCAGCATGGTTTCAATAAGGGCTTTTTTAACTACGAGAAGAACAATGAACAAACAACGCTTTTGGCTACAGCACGTAGCAAAGTCATTGCTGCTAAGCTCCTGTGTGACAGGTTTCGCAACAACAGCTCTGGCTGAGAATAACTATTTCACAGTGGAAAAAATTGACTGTACCACTCCGGTCACAGGCAATACCAAAATCGAATTGTTTTCCCAAGTCAATCAGATCATTTGGGGATGGAACCATATTGCCAGTTCTGCCACCGAATTTGCGAATGTTCAGTTCGGCTACGACAGCGACAAATATCGGGTGGACAATTCCAGCATTCAGCATGACACTTCGTGCGAAGATGAGTTTGTCTATAAGACTATTCTGGTGAAAAAATATGCGAACTGGGACCATCAGCATGCCAATGGTCTCGGCTATGATTTTGATCAGGAAGTTGCTTTCGGCCAACTTCAGGATATCGTTATCGACCTGAAACTCAACTCTGCAGAAACCCATATAGATCACCAGGAGTTCCTGGACAGTTATTCAGAAATCGTTTCCCAGGATGTGCTGGAACAGATAGACCGGGGTAAGTTCAATTTAGGGATTGCGCTGAACGGACAACTTCTGCCAGACAATACCGACGTCAGTTTTAACGGCTCAATTATTATCGAACTCGATCAGAGTGAGTTGTCTGATCAATGGTTGCGACTGGTGATTCCGGCAGAGGCTTTCACCTACTATACCCAGAAAGGATATGACAAAGTCACCGACAACCTGAGCGTGAATGATTATCAGACCTTACTGTTGCAAGGGATACGGATAAATCCCGAAACCACCAGCGGTCTGGTACTCAGACATAAAATCAGCAGCGAATTTGAAAACCTTAATGTCACAGAGCATTTCAAGGAAGAAGGAATTTCGATACATAACCTGAGCCTGCGGCTCAAAGAAACAGACTCATCCGATAACGGCAGTTCTGGCGACGGCTCAGATGGAAACTCAGGTTCTGATGACAGTGGCTCTTCGGACAATGGCAATGACAACGGCTCTTCAGACAATGGCAATGACAGCGGCTCTGCAGACAATGGCAATGACAGCGGCTCTTCGGACAATGGCAATGACAGCGGCTCTTCGGACAATGGCAATGACAACGGCTCTGCAGACAATGGCAATGACAGCGGCAGCGAAGACAACGGCTCTGATGATACATCAGACGACAATTCCGATAACTCCTCTTCACCTGTTTATATAGAACAACTGAGTTCCTGCGAGGAAATACAGGAGCCGGCTTTATCTTCTTTCATGATCTTTGATCAATCCGTTGATCATCTGACCAACGATGACAGTCACTGGATCAAAGATAAATACATGACCCAAAGCTGGAGTAAGGTTTACGACACTTGGGAGGAAAGCGAGCCGAACGTCTTTAAATTCATGAAAGACGACTACAGCGTCAAACTGGATAGCCTCGAGCAGGATGACCAGTGTGATAATCTTCAGGTCATGAAAACAATTCTGGTTAAGAAATACGCTGACTGGGACAGCCAGCATATGTCCGGCCTTGAATTCCGTTTCCCAGCCGCGAATCTCAAGTTTGGAGACTTAAAGGACATCGTACTCGAAGCCAAGATCAACTCCAGTCAGACCTTCATTCCAAGCCGCGAAGATTATCTGAATACCTATTCAAGCTACACTTCCACAGCCAATCTGGAAGCCATGGATCAGGGTAAAATCAACTTCGGAGTAACTCTATTCGGGGAAAACTCTGATGATCAGAGCATTGAAACCTTCCATGGTGCCATTACCCTTGAATTGGATCAGGATACCGTGGCTGATCAGTGGCTGCGCATCGTAATTCCTGCCAATTCACTGTCTTACTTTATGCAGAAAGACTGGGGCAACACGGATAAAGATCCAAAAGACTATGCCGATTTTGCGCTGGTCGGTTTCCGCATTAACCCGGAAACGCATACCAATCAGGTACTCAGAAACTTCATCACAGACACCTTCGACAGTTCAGTGCCAGAGATGTACAAAGAAGAAGGCCTTTCCGTACGCAAAGTTGCCATCCGTGCCAATGGAGTGATCTCTCCGGACGTCATCAGCGATGATACTGAGGACAATGGCGACACGAGTAACGGCCCGGATACCGATGCGGATAACAATACCGACAGCACCAGCTCATCTGACGACGATTCAGCGTTCGGAAGCTTTGGCATGTCAGCTCTGTTACTGCTGGCCGGACTGTTTGGTTACAGACGAAATAAGCGCGCTGCCTGATCATTACCAGCGCATTTCAGGTGATGAAACGAAGGTTCATCACCTCATTAACGTCTTTACGGCAGGCAGTCACGCCTGCCGTAACAGCTCGACCAGATCAATAATCTGCTGCTGGCTGGCGTTGGCATAACCAAGCACCAGTCCTGTTTGACAATGACGATTGATAAAATAAGCAGACAATGGTGCTCCTCCAAAGCCATGTTTTTTGAGCAACTGCAATGTCTGCTGCTCGTCAATATCACCCCGTAGAACAACATGCATTCCAGCGCTTTGCACCACCGGTGTCAGGGTTTCATTGCCCCTGGACTGCCACTGACCGATTAGCAATTCCCATTTTTTTTGATATAGCTGACGCATGCGCCGCAGATGCCGGCTGAAATGTCCTTCTGCCATAAATTGGGCCAGAACGGCCTGCTCCAGCGCAGGGGAAAATCCCTGAACACACTCTTTGATCGATACCGCGGCCGGCATAAGCGCTTCCGGCAACACCAGATAACCCATGCGCAAAGCCGGAAACAAGGTTTTGGAAAAACTGCCCAGATATATGACCGGCGCTTCCGATACCAGCGAATGCATAGCCGGAAATGGCTTTTGATAAAAGTGAAACTCACTGTCGTAATCGTCTTCAATGATCCAGACCTGATTGTTTCTGGCCCAATCCAACAACTGCAAACGTTCCGACACATCCAGAATCCCTCCGAGGGGGTATTGATGAGTCGGAGTACAATAAAGCAATCTCGCTTTTGTGGATGACGGCAATAAACTCACCTTCAATCCATGTTCGTCGACATCCACCGGGAGCGGTTTTGCCTGCGCCATTTGAGCGGCTTTATGCATACCACCATAACCGGGGTTTTCGATCAGGACTTCATCTCCCGGATTCACCAGCAGACTGATGACGATATAAAGCGCCTGCTGGGCGCCCTGGGTTAACAATATCTGCTCCGGATGACAGGAAACCCCTCTGGACTCACGCAAATAAATGCTGATCTGGTTACGCAGATCCGACAACCCCTTGTACTCGCCATACCCCATAAGTGCCACCCTGGATTCATTCTGGCGATACAAGCGGTTCCAGGTTCCAAACGGAAAATGCTTCAAATCCGGCAGTCCGGTCGTAAATGGCAGAGGACTCCCACCGGTTTGTTCCATCGGACCCAATACACTGCCAGCCAGCTCTGAACAGGCCAATAGCGGCGTGCAAGCAGAAGAGGCAACAGGTTTTGCCATCACCCGGTCATCGAAACGATCTGCGTTGACATACCAGCCCGAACCAACCCGACTGACAATGAATCCTTCAGCACGCAACTGATCAAAACTGGCATTCACGGTGTTACGACTCACCCCCAACAATTCAGCCAACTGTCGGGATGAAGGCAAACGGGTATCTGCCTGCAGCCGCTGACTGAGTATATTCTGGCTGATAAAACGGTATATCTGATCCTGTAGTGGCTGATCCCGTTGTATATCCAACTCGTTAAACACGGTCATCGTTCATCCTGTAGTAGAGATCTATCCTATTTCTCAAAATTGGTACCATCAGTTTAAATAAACTGGAGCTTTCAACAATACCACTTATGACTACCATAAATGGACACCCATACAAAGGTGATAAAGGGACACCCACATAAGTGTTTCAGGTAACCACAGCTTTCATCGCAACGATAGGAATGATCATGACAGACACATTTACCATTACTGCCCGCAATCAAATCAAACGAGGCTCCAAAAAAGCGGATTACCGGAAGGAAGCCGTGTATCAGCTGATAGACAGATTAAAAACCGGACATGTGGCATTTGTGGAAAACAATGAACCGCGAAGCCTGCCTTTGACAATCTGGCGCATCGACGATGACCTCTATTGTCACTCAGCCAACAAAGGAAGGTTTTCCAACGCCCTGATTTCAGGGCAGCTATTGTGCGTCTCTTTTGCTATCAACAATCAATGGGTCATGTCAAAGTCAGCTTATCACCACAGCGCCAATTATGAATCCGCCGTACTGTTCTGTACTGGTGAGCGCCTGAGCGCAGAAGAAGATTTTCATCGGGTTTTCAAAGCAGTAATCAATCAGATTGAACCTGACAGATGGGATCAGATTCGTCCCCCCAGCGCCAAAGAAATGAAAGCAACCACGCTGATTAAATTGACCATACAAAGCGCTTCATTTAAATCCCGGACTGGAGGGCCCAATGAAGAGCCCGAAGATATGGAAATTCCTGTATGGCATGGCGTACTGGATGCCTGAACCTGTTTATGCCGTTATTCACATACAGCGATTATGGGTATTTCCACAACTGTACGAAAGCGGCAGAACAGCATAACCGCGCGGGAGAGGTATCAGCGCTTCTCGCTGCCCTTTGACAGCAATTGTGATGCAGGCACCGCGCGTTCCAATCTCAAACGGATTTGACGCATTTCCAGTTCAATCTGCTCACATACAAGATAGGTTTTAGCCAGACTTATTTTCATTGCACGGGCTTCGAGACCGGCATCTTCCGCCACCTGCTGTAGCTGCGTAGTCGGTGTTTGCGGCTTACTGGTGGATCCGAACAATGTTTTCATGGCTTTCGTTCTCCGGGAAGACATAAACAACCATAGCTCAAGTACCCGTATAAATCAGTCTTTTTGTCGGTTACAGCTGTCACCATCTAAAACAATTACTATGAAAATCTTATTCCACTTCCTGTGGAAGCAGTCTCAAACACGACCAAATGGTTAGCCGTCGATGATAAACCGAACTACAATGGAGGAAATAATCGCTGCTCTACTGAAGTTATGACTGAAACTGTGTTATTTGCCCGACAACCAATTTTAAATCGCAAACAGGAAGTAATTGCTTATGAATTGCTGTTTCGCGATGACGTACAGACCGAGCGTGCAGTGATTGAGAGTGATGAGAAAGCCACGTCATCGGTCATTATCAACGCGTTTACCAGTATGCAGATGAGTTCTGTGACCAACAACAAACTGGCATTTATCAACTTTCCCGCGTCTATGCTGAAGAACATGCCTGATCTGTCTCCAGACTCTGTCGTGTTGGAGCTGTTGGAAACCATCCACTATACCCCAGATGTGCTGGAGGATGTCATTGAGTTAAAGAAGCGAGGATTTCGGATAGCACTGGACGATTTTCTCTTTAAGGCCGACTCCAAGAAAATTGTGCGCTATGCCGACATTATCAAGCTGGATATCCAACAGATCAATAAAAATGGCCAGCGAAAATGTATGGATATTATGGCGAAACTGGATGTGGATTTTCTGGCCGAAAAAGTTGAAACCGAACGCCAGTTCATCGATTGCATGTCGATGAACTACAAATACTTCCAAGGTTTCTTCTTTTCCAAACCGGATCTCATCAAAGGTCATGCCCTGGCACCCGATAAATGGGTGGTGCTGGAGCTGATTACTGAGTTGAATCAGAAGGAACTCGACATTAAGAAGCTGTACGAAATCATCTCTCGAGATTCGATTCTGAGTTACAAACTGTTAAGACTGATTAATTCGTCTTTCTATCGCCGCGCCAAGGAAATTGAAAGTCTGCACCACGGCATCGTCATGCTGGGCGTGGAAAAAATTAAAAACTGGGCCAACGTGGTAGCGCTGACCCAATTAGAAACCAGTTCCGAAGCATTACGCCATCTGGCTCTGGAAAGGGCCCGATTCAGTGAGAATCTGGCTTTTGCAGTAAAAGGTGCCGATCCGCAGATCGCCTTCACAGTCGGTCTGTTCAGCTGTCTGGATGCATTCACCCTCAAACCACTGCAAGAGCTACTGACTGACCTACCCCTGCACGAAAGCATTAAAGAAGCCCTGCTCCATCACAGGGGAGTGTACGGATATTTGCTGCATGCCATCAAAGCCCACGAGCGTGCGCTTTGGGGAAAAATCAAATGGCAGGCCCTGGGGAAAGTAGGCCTGACCGAAGAGGTTTTCGAACAGGCTTATCAGGATGCGCTTATGCTGGCTGACGGTATTGTTCCCATCCTGACCGAACGGGTCGATCTCCCGCACAGTTCCAACCAAGTGAACTGACCTTTACCAAGTATCAGCGATTAAACAGTAGTCGCTGACCTTTGTTTTCAGAAACAATCACGCCGTTCTCAAACATCATTTCCCCGTTAACTAAGGTGGTGTGAATGGCACTTCTGAACTCATAACCATCAAAGGGCGTCCAGCCACACTTTGATAACGCGTCAGCATGCTGGCGGCGGGTGGGCTTATTGAGATCGACCAATACCAAGTCAGCCCAATAACCCTCACGAACGTAGCCCCGATCGACAATATCAAAACAGTCTGCCACGGCGTGACTGGTCTTTTTCACGATTTGTTCCAGACTGAGTACACCACGATGGTAATGCTCCAGCAGCGACAGCAGCGCATCCTGAACCAGAGGAAGACCTGACGGGGCTTTGAAATAACTGTTCTGCTTCTCCTCCCAGGTATGAGGAGCGTGATCCGTGGCAATAATATCGATACGATCTTCCTGAATGGCTTTCAATATGGCCAGACGATCCGATTCCTGTTTCACAGCGGGGTTACATTTAATAAGTGCTCCTTTGCTGTCGTAATCCTGATCACTGAAAAACAGGTGGTGAACACAGGCTTCCGCCGTGATTCGCTTATCCCGGTGATCACCGGCGGCAAACTGAGCCAGCTCTTTTTCAGTTGTCAGATGCAGCACATGCAGGCGACTGTCATGCTTGCGGGCCAGTGCTATGGCCATAGAACTGGACATATAACAGGCTTCTTCACTGCGGATCAGCGGATGAAACGACATAGGCACATTGTCACCGTACATCCCCCTATAACGGTTCTCGTTGGCGGTAATTGTGGGGGTATCCTCACAATGTGTGGCAATGAGAATCGGTGATGAGGCAAAAATATTCTCCAGAATAATGGGATCATCAACCAGCATGTTTCCGGTGGAGGCTCCCATGAATACTTTCACCCCACAGGCCGCTTTTGGGTCCAGCCGCTTGATAACTTCGAGATTGTCATTGGAAGCGCCAAGATAAAAAGAAAAGTTAGCCAGCGACTTTTGTGCTGCACGCTGATACTTATCCTCCAGAGCCGCTTCATCAATGGTCAGCGGGTTCACGTTGGGCATTTCCATATAACTGGTAATACCTCCAGCAACGGCAGCCCTTGATTCAGTGGCAATTTCGCCTTTATGAGTCAACCCAGGTTCCCGAAAATGAACCTGATCATCAATCATTCCAGGCATAAGGGTCAAACCAGCGGCATCGACCACCCGCTTACTCGTCAATGCACTCAAATCTTTGCCCAACTGGCTGATACGACCATCCTCAATAGCAACATCCAGTTGTCGGATCTCCCCATCCGAGACAACATTTGCATTTACAATGAGTAAGTCTGTCATTTGTTTCACCATCGGTTAAAATCATCGCCCGGTATTCTAACAGGCTCCATTCACATTTTCTGTCTTCAGTATCTTCTGAAAAAACGAATTGCTTGGGAAAGATTGCGCCCCTGGCAACTAAACAATTAAGCCTTACGTCATATAGTGCTAGAATCTGCGCCCTTTTTTCTTATCACCTAACCTGGAAATATTACATGGCAAGTTTATTTGTTGAGGAACTTACCGTTATGGACTTCAGCTACCTGCACGCCCTGAGAGGGATTGTTGGGGAAAGCTGGATCGTAGATATCATTCTGGAAGGAGAACTCAATAATGAAGGCATGGTGTTTGATTTCGGACTGGTCAAAAAAGAGATAAAACGTGCCATTGATGAAGGCATGGACCACAAATTTCTAATACCGGCCTCCATTGCCGGACTTCAGGTCATAGAAGATGACGAGGATTTTCGCTTCTGTTTCGAAAATGTCACCGGCATGAAACTGTGCTATCGCTCTCCTCGGGAAGCGGTGTATCTTCTCGACGCAGACAGAATCAATACCGAAACCGTCACTCCTATTCTGGAGAAACACCTGAAAACCATCGTGCCGGCTAATGTCAGTAACGTCAAAGTCAAACTCAGGGCACAGGACATCGAAGGAGCCTACTACCACTACAGTCATGGGCTGAAGAAACATCAGGGAGACTGCCAGCGCATTTGTCATGGGCATCGCTCCCCCATCAAAGTATTCATTGATGGCAAACGTAGTGGTGAAGAAGAGTTCATCATTGCCAAGCAATGGCAGGACATCTATCTGGTCACCCGTGAGGATGTACTGCATCAGGATGCTAGCTACATCACCCTGGGCTATGAAGCCGAACAGGGATACTTCGAATTGACCTTACCAAAGGCAAGTTGTGATTTCATGTCGGGAGACAGCACGGTCGAACTGATTGCAGTACACCTGGCGGAGCACATCAAGGAACGACACCCAAATAAGAAAGTGGAGGTTCAGGCCTACGAAGGCTATAAAAAAGGTGCTTTCGCGAATGCTTGAGCCTTTGTTAAACTAACCAGACACAGTATCCAATAAGACTCCGGAACGTTACCAATGTCCATGGCAACAATCTTTCAACATCTACGCCCCTTTCAACACAGTGAAGGCTGTTGAGTCGGCAGCGCTCAGTACACCGCTATAACTCAAAAACACTGCCGAACAATACAGGACACCCATGGAAATCAAAATTCACAATACCCTTGTGGGCAGCAAACAGGTTTTTAAGCCCATCGACCCTGAAAAGGTCACGATCTATGTTTGTGGACCGACAGTCTACAACCGTATTCATATCGGTAATGCCCGCCCTGCCGTCATTTTCGATACCTTTGTCAGACTGCTAAGACAGATCTATCCCAAAGTCGTGTATGCCCGCAACATTACGGATGTGGATGACAAAATTAATAATGCCGCCCGGGAACTGGGAGTCGATATATCCGTCGTGGCAGAAAAATATGCACTCGCTTATCAGGAAGATATGGCGGCACTGCATAACTTTGAACCGGATATTCAGCCCAGAGCCACTGAACACATCGATGAAATGATCAACATCATTCAGGCACTGATTGACCGGGGACATGCCTACGTCAGCGACCACCATGTGTTATTCAATGTTCCCTCGATGGCAGATTACGGAAAGCTGTCCAAGCGAAACATCGACGACATGATCGCCGGTGCCCGGGTGGAAGTGGCCAGTTACAAAAAAGATCCAATGGACTTCGTACTCTGGAAGCCTTCCACTGACGATCTTCCCGGCTGGGACTCTCCCTGGGGACGTGGACGCCCTGGTTGGCATATCGAATGTAGCGCCATGATTCAGAAACACCTGGGCGAAACCATCGATATTCACGGCGGCGGTGCGGATCTGGTCTTTCCGCATCACGAAAATGAATTGGCTCAGGGAACCTGCTGCCATGATCACCCCGTTGAGTATGTGCGCTACTGGATGCACAACGGCATGTTGAATATCGGCGGCGAAAAGATGTCCAAATCCCTGGGCAACTTCATTACGGTTGCCGAGTTGCTGGAACAATATCAGGGGGAGGTTTTGCGCTTCGCTCTGCTCAGTGCTCAATACCGCTCACTGCTCAACTTTACCGATGATCTGCTGAATCAGTCGAAAGCAGCGCTGGACCGGTTTTATACGGTTCTGCGGGAGTTAAAATACGTTGAAGCCCTGCCGGTCTCTGAGTTTTCGTCCCTGCCGGTGGTCAAGGCTCTGGCTGACGACATGAACACGCCCGAAGCCCTGGCCGCCATGCATCAACTTGCCTCTGAGCTGTTTAAAGCGACCGATCCGGCAGAAAAGGCTAAACTGAAAGGACAGTTCGTTACCTCGGGTCAATTGCTGGGACTTTTTAATCATGACCCGGAACAGTGGTTCAAACAGGGCAATGCTGACAGTCTCAGCGAAGCACTCATTGATGCCAAAATTCAGGAACGCGCAGATGCCAAGAAAGCCCGTGATTTTGGTAAGGCTGATGAAATACGCAACTGGCTGCTGGAACGTGGGGTCGAAATTCAGGATACCCGTGAAGGTACGCGCTGGCAGAGGATCTGATTCAGGTCTGAACAACTGAATAAAGGTAAAACATTATGCGTTGGCTACTCACCGGACTGATTAAATTTTACCAATGGTTTATCAGCCCGGTGCTGGGGCCGCGCTGTCGCTTTTACCCAACCTGTTCCAATTACGCATTGGAAGCCATAAAAAAACACGGGGCATTGCACGGTAGCTGGCTGGCCATAAAACGGATTGGCAAATGTCATCCATGGCATCCGGGTGGTATCGATCCGGTACCCGAACCTCATTGCCCCCACAAGCACTCCCATAAGGATACTCATTGTGATTGATCCGCAATTGTTAAAAGTACTGGTCTGTCCGGTCACCAAAGCACCGGTTACTCTCAGCGATGATAAAAAAGAGCTGATCTGTAAAGCCAGCCGATTAGCCTACCCCATCCGTGACGATATTCCGGTCATGCTGGAAAGTGAAGCCAGGAAAATTGGTCAAGACGAATACGAAACACTAAGATGAAAGGCTTGTTATTGGTTGCCCATGGCAGCAGATTAGTGGAGTCCAATAACGAAATCATAGTGCTCAGAGACAAACTGCGCGCGAAAAACAGCGATTTCGACTGGCTGGACATCGCCTTCCTGGAACTGGCTTCCCCTCAGGTCGGCAGCCAAATAGACGTAGCAGTGGCATCAGGGGTTACGCTCCTGAAGGTGTTTCCGTACTTCCTTGCTGCGGGTTATCACGTTCGAACCGACCTGCCCACCCTGCTGGAACAGGCCCAGGATAAATACCCAGACCTGTCTATCTCTCTGGCACAGCATCTTGGTGCCCGAGAGGAACTGGTCTCACTGATTCTTAATCATTACGACTGAGACTCTGAAGCCAGTCCGGCCAGTTCCGGGGCCGAGGCAAGGTGAAGCGTTCTGGTAGGGAAAGCGATTTCCGCACCATGAGAATCAATAACCTGATGGATCTTCAACAACACATCCTGTTTGATACCATGATACTCAATCCAGTCAGTGGTTTTGGTAAAGGTGTAAACAAAAAAATCGACTGATGACGCATTAAATGCATTGAAGTTGACGATCATGGTCTGCCGCGTATCAATAGCTTCATGTTGCTGCAGCATGGTTTTGACATCTTCGACAATGCGTGCCATCACGCCCACGTCATCATAACGCACACCAATGGTTTCATAAATTCTGCGATTGGTCATACGTGATGGATTTTCCACGCTGATACTGGAAAACACCGAGTTCGGAACGTACAGTGGCCGCTTGTCAAACGTCCGGATAATAGTCAACCTCCAACCAATATGCTCAACCGTTCCTTCAATTTCTTTATCGGGTGATTTAATCCAGTCTCCAACCGCAAATGGACGGTCCAGGAAAATCATCAGACCTCCAAAAAAGTTAGCCAGCAGATCTTTAGCTGCAAAACCAACGGCAATACCACCGATCCCGCCAAACGCCAGTACCCCTGAAATCGAGAAACCCAGTGATTGCAATATCACCAGCGCTGCCGTGATGACCAGAGAGACCCGAACCAGATTACCCAAAGCCAACGCGGTGGTTTTGTCCATCGGCGATTTAACCATACCAGGGTCTGAAAAGCCGACTTCGATTTCTTTTGTGGCTGACACCAGGAACCAGGCCACGAGCACAATAGTGGAAACTTTACGTGCAGGATCAATAAACGAAAAAATCGGCTCCTGGGAAACCTGATAAACGATCTCACCAGCCCACAGCAGACCAATGACCCATACCAACATACGGGCTGGTCGCCGGGCTGAGCGAATCAGCGCATCATCCCAGATAATTCTGGTTTTGCTGGCCCTTTCCTCCAAACGATCCAGCACCCGTTTGGCAACATAGCTGGTGATCATGGTTGCCAGAATCACAATAAAGACCTGTAATATCCAGACCTGCTGTCCCAGAATCTGCTGCACTTCTTTCCACCATATTGCTAACTGCTCTGTCATTTGTTAAACCTTAGCGCCTCTAAATAAAATCGTGTGGCTATAAACGGAACCCTACAAACCTTAAACGAAATAACCCTTATTGACCAAGTATCCTTATTGACCCGGTATCCTTACCAGAAACTGAAACCACCCATCGGGAGCCCTGAATGCTCTACCTTGCTATAAAACATCTGCATATGACAACTGCCATTTTGTCAGGTATCGGTTTTTTGATTCGGGGGATACTGGTGCAGATAGAACACCCTGTGACACAAAAAAAATGGATGCGAATTCTCCCCCATATTAACGATAGCATTCTACTATTTTGTGCAATCTGGCTGGCGTGGAAGTTACGGTTGGTGCCAGGGCTGGATGTATGGTTAAGTTGCAAAATATTTTTGCTGATACTCTATGTAACCTTCGGAATATTCGCATTACGTAAAGGCAGAGATCAAAAACAAAAGGCAGGATTTTTCGCCATGGCCTTGTGGTGTTATCTGTCCATTCTGGCCATCGCTATCAACCGGCCTTTGTTTTTGATGTTCTGACAGATTGTTGATTTTCGAATACTGCGTTTAAAAATCGCCAACCAACCGAACGACTCAACTCAGGATTCCGCCGGAATGTTTTTTTCGCTCTCCCGGGCCTGTGTGTGCTGACAGAGAAAAGTTTGATGCTTGGAATAGCAGATGAAAGCTTTGAGTATAGTAAAGGTACTTAGTCCGGCAATTCCAAATGCGACCTCGGTGGAAACCCCAAAAATCATACCAGCGTAGCCAAACAGCGACAAACTGGACCAGCCCAAACCCAAATACAAAACCCACCTACGCCAGCAGCTACCACCATCCAATGCATATATGATCATTGGCACCGCCAGGAAAACCAATACAGTCAAAGGATTACTCAGAAAAAGCTCAAAATGAAATGGATGATTCATGTCTACATACAGCTTCTAAACACATGGGCGAAGTTTACCGCGAGTTCAATTCAAAAATAGCCAACAAGTGCAAAAAACAATCTTTTTGCACCTTTCGACTCTGATAACAGCGTCACATATTCAGAGTAATCCTGTGAAACTTTCGATAGACTTAACAATTCCTCAACTTTACATACTTTTTGAACACAGTGACGTATTATTCCCCTACCCTTTGTTTCACTAAAGATACCGTGACAGACTCGACAGAATGAGAGGACTCAGCAAAGTTCCGTTTGCGTATAAACTAAGCCTGACTATCAGTGGCATGGTGTTAAGCATTTTGTTTGTGGCATCCGGGCATATTGTCTCCCGCCAGCAGCAATTGATAGAACAACAGTTCACGGACGGTGCCAGTACCACTATTCAGCAATTGGCATCCAATGCTGTCGAGTTGGTATTTACGGAAGACCAGTTGGCACTGAATAGCCTGGTTTCTTCAACCACTGGCCTGGAACAGATTCTTGGAACCGCCATTTTAAATCGCGAAGGGATCACTATTGCCTCAGCAGGGATTACTCCCAATGATGGATTCCTACCTTTGGATGATCCTTTTCTCCCCAACGGTTATGAATACCGGTGGCCAAACCTGACGGACAGTAATGCGCTGGTCAGTTACGTTTATCCAGTGACATTTAAAAGCATCGTCGGCGGTTATGCACTAATCACTATGTCCAGAGCACAATTGGAAAGAACCAAAAATGATGTGTATTGGTCACAGGTATCCACCGCCATTGTGCTGGCAGCACTCATTACGTTGGTAACGGTGTTAATCAGTCGCAAATTTGCCAAACCAATTGACGCTCTGGTTGAGGCCACTAAAGCCATCCAGGAAGGAAAATATGGCTATCGAATCCGCTCTCGTCATCGCGGTGAATTCCATCAGGTGGTTGATTCATTCAATAAAATGGCGGAGGGTATTGAACAGAAAATCCGGGTTGAATCAGCGTTCAATCGTTTTGTCTCCAGCCGGGTTGCAGAAAAGTATATTCGCGATGCTGACTCCATCGAGCTTGGCGGTCAGATTGTCAATGCCTCGGTTCTGTTTGTGGATATCGTAGGCTATACAGCTTTATCGGAATCCATGCCTCCACAACAAATGGCCAAACTGCTCAATGAGTTGTTTGAATTCTTTTCCTTTGCCGCCAACCAGACCGGAGGGATGGTGGATAAGTATATCGGCGACTGTGCCATGCTCGTATTCGGTGCGCCGGAGAAAAACAAGAACCATCATCTCAGTGCAGTCTACTGCGCCCTGTTGATTCGTTCGATGATGCAGCAGTTCAACCGGCGGCGCGAAAAACAGGGGTTGGATGCGGTCGAGGTCAGAGTGGGGATCAGCTCCGGGGAGATGCTGGCGGGAATTCTCGGGAGTTCTGATCGGGTACAATACACCGTTATTGGTGACCCGGTAAATTTATCCAGCCGCCTCTGCGCTCTCGCGCCGGTCGGTGGTATTATCGTAGACACTCAGTTTTTTCAATATGCCAACATCGACGACGATATTGAATATCGCCCTTATCGCTCGGTTCTGGTAAAAGGCAAGAAACTGCCGGTTGAAACCATTGAAATTATTTCTATCAAAGGCCATTGGCAACGAAGTATCGACCTGACCTGTAAAAAACTCATTTCATGAAATATTCCGTTATTTTACTGCTGACCTGTTTTGTTGTTCAGGGATGCAGCCAACTTCATATTCAGCCCAGCACCCCTGAAGCCAGACTGGATAAACTGCTTCAGCAGGAAAAATATCACAATGCCCGCCTGTTACTTGCGCAACAAACTGATAAGGCATTGGTAAAACACTATACTTCTGCTCTGAATAAGCTCGAACAGCAGAAAACCAGCGAGATTATCCGCACATCCGAAGAAGCCATTGATGAACAGCAGTGGTTCAGAGCCAAGGAGATTGTCGAGAACGGAATTCGCCTGATGGGTCGAAAGCCGGAACTGACAGAGCAACGGCAAAAAATCATAGATCTTCGGGATCAGCACATTCTGGCCCATCAAAATAACCTTCTGCTGAACCGGGCACATTTTCTGTTGCAACAGTACTCGGACATAGAGGCCATTGCTGAAGCTCTGCCAAGAAATAAAGCCATGCAGATTGAGTACCGAAATCTCAAACAGGATATGAAGACATCCGCGCAACAGCTCTATGAACTCGCGCAGACCGCCCTCGAGCAAGGTGATGCAGGGAAAGCGCTGAGGGTGGCCAACCTTTCTTACCAACTGCATGCAGACACTGATACCCGAGAATTGTTGATCCAATTGGAGCAGAACCGTCGGAAGAGTCAGAACAAGCAACAGACGGAAGCCTCCGAAGCACGATCCAAGCATGTTGATTCCCTCATCGCCGCCTGTGACCAGGCAATGACCGATGGCGACCTGTTAACGGCCAAGACACTGGTGGAGCAAATCAAGCAGAGTTCACCAAATCCGTCCGATTGGCTGTTGCGCCAGAAACGATTGGATGCCCGCATTGCCTTGCAAGTGCAAAATGCCCTGGAAGAAGGACAGGTACTCTACAGCGAAGGCTTTATACAGGAAGCTGTCGATTTATGGACCAAAACAGAAAAACTGGACCCTGATAACAAAACTCTGAAAGAATATATCGCACGCGCCAGCCGGTTTCTGGAAAACATCGAGAAGCTGTCTGACCAAACATCACCATCTGAATAAAAAGACAAATCAATACAACTCGCTATAATAGCCGCCCGTTTCGTCAATCAGCCTCGGAAATAGACATGCTAGATGCCAACGCCCTCGCCGCTTTAAAACAATTAAAATCAGACATTCGCGAAAGTAAACAGCTCTATACCGGCGTCGTCAAAGGATCCAGCAATCGTTTCAGCTTTGTGATTCGTGACACCGACCAGGTAGAGTTTTTCCTGCCACCGCAGGAAATGGACAAGGTTTTACCGGGGGATCATATTGAGTTCGAATTGGCCAAAGGAGAAAAAGACCGGGAATTTGCAGTTGTCACCAAATTGAAACACAGCTCAATGGACCTGTTTGTGGGTCGCTACGAGGTCAAAGGCCAGGCTCATCTGGTTCAGCCAGATGATCTGATGATCAACAAAGCGTTTTTCATTCCACCGAAAGACCGGAAGGGCAATAACCAGGATTTTGTGGCATGCAAAGTTACCCGTCACCCATATCCCGACGGCAAAGCTCAGGCAAAAATTCTTAAAGTCATCGGGAACAAAGGTTCAGCTTTCATTGAACACGAATTTGTCAAAGCCAGGTTCGGACTCAGCAGTGAGTTCCCTCTGGCAATCAGTCAGCAGACCGATCAGCTTGACGCCAACCTGATCGCCAGGATCAAGGATCAAAGGGTCGATGAAACCACAACACCTTTTGTCACGATAGACAGTGCCGAGACCCGGGATATGGATGATGCCGTCTGGGCAGGCACCAATGACGACGGTTTCGAATTAAAAGTCGCGATAGCAGACCCGACCCCCTGGTTCAAAGAACACTCTGATATTGATCGTGAAGCATTCATTCGTGCCACTTCGACCTATCTGCCCGGTCAGACGATCACTATGCTACCGACAAAACTGTCACACAACCTCTGCTCTCTGGTGCCCGGTTATGACAGACTGTCCCTGGTGGCAACGATTAAACTGGATCACGAAGGCCATGTTTTGGACTATCAGTTCAGTTCCGCAGTTATTCACTCCCATGCCAAACTGGACTATCAGGAAGTGACCGATTTTCTGGAACAGGATAAAAACCTCGGCCAACCGGAAAATATCTGTCAATCACTGAAAACTCTGGCCATGGTTCATCGAAAACTGAATCAGCAGCGTACCCAGCAGGCGCTGGTCATGGATGATCGTCCGGATTATCGCTTTAATCTGGATGAAAACGGCAAATTACTGAGTATTTCGCGCGAAGACCGTATTCTGGCGCAAAGTATCATTGAAGAGTGCATGCTACTGGTCAATCGTCTGGCGGCCGACTATCTGAACCAGCATAGCGCCGGGCTGTTCATCAACCAGGAAGGTATCCGCAAGGAAAAACGCGAGGAGTTCAGGCAGCTGCTCCAGAAACACTGCGCGGATGTTACAGAGATTGATGTGGATACACTCCAGGGCTTTATTCAAATAGCCAAAACCCTGTCGTCGCAACATCCCTATATACGCGAGATATCCACTCGTTTGTATGGCCGCTCAGAAATCAGCCCCAATTGTAACGGTCACTTCGCCCAGGGTTTCAACAGTTACACCACGATTACCTCACCCATACGGAAATACCTCGATTTGTTTAATCATCGACGTATGCAGGAAATTCTGTCGGGTCAGCCCTGCAAAGCCATGCCGGTGGAGAAACTGGAATCACTCAAACAGTCTCTGCTGAACAGCCGCGGGGCCAGTCAGCAGGTCGAAGCCTGGCTGGTTTGCTCATATATGGAGAATTTTGAAGGTATCGAGTTTGACGCTGAGGTGAATTATATCAACGGCATTGGTCTGGGCGTGCGACTGACTCACAATGGCGTGGATGGCTTCGTCGATTTCCGCAATCAGAAAATCAAGTCTGAATTCAATGCAGAGTTGATGAGTCATACCGTAGGTGGTATGGAGATCAGACTGGGCCAAGCGGTACGCGTTGAGCTGGATGGCATCAATAACGAACGTAAACAGGTACAGTTTAAATGTCTTGATCTACCGGATGCATGATGGGCATGCCTTCTAAACATTGATCACACCTCCCTGGCGGGTTGCAGGAACTTCATCAGTAGCATGTTGTTTTCTCCAACTCGCCGTCATAACTGACACCATAGTCATCTGACAATCTCCAACAATTCATTCAAAAACAGCTACCAAGCCCCGCCGTTCTTTTAAATTTATAACTATCGTGCGGTAACCATTATGCCTTTGAAATCCATACCCTCCGTCTATTCACAAACAACGGGGATGATTGGTGGCAATCCTGGCAAAGTGTCATAATCCATTCGAAGCACACACATATTTTGATCGTATATATGAGAAACAAAATAATACATCTGCTGAATAAACCCCTTACGGTCAAATGGATGATGAACCTCTATCGTCCACTGCGTGCCGCGGGTATCCGTGTCAATTATATCGCCAGTGATTACCGGCAGATTGATGTCTGTCTGAAGTTGAAACTGAGCAATAAAAATATCCATGGTGTTCATTTTGGGGGAAGTCTGTTCGCCATGACTGATCCCTTTTTTGTCATGATGATCAGCTATCATCTGGGACCAGGTTACATTGTCTGGGACAAAGCAGCAGATATTCAGTTCATCAAACCAGGTAGAGGAACTGTCCGGGCTTCTTTTACGCTGAGCCCTGAACAAATAGAGGATTTATCCAGATATACCTCGGAAGGACAGAGATATCTGCCACAGTACACGGTGCATATTGTGGATGAACACAATGACGTGGTTGCCCATGTGCGAAAAACCATTTATGTCAGAAAAAAGGGTCCACAAATCAGCACTAAAGCCTTATAACTATTATGAACATCACCCCGCCAGCAAAAAAATAAATTAGTAATACACAACTGGCACATTCCCTGAGAACTTGGCAGACCAGGGACTTTTCGCCATAGCCACGACTGTGCTCTAACCGAGGAAACAGAACCATGGATAAATATCTGATCAAAAAAGCCGAAATTGAGGCCATGCCCGGCCTGGATAAAACCCACTTTCTGAACCAGGGCGCCAGACGGATCAATAAATCACTGGGTGATCTGACCGGATTGACCGGTATCGGCTTTCACATTATCGAACTGGCACCCGACAGCGAATCCACTGAATATCATGTTCACTATTTTGAGGATGAGTGTGTCTATGTACTCTCCGGTGAAGGAAAGGTCATCATTGACGATCAAGAGTATGAAATCAGCGAGGGAGATTTTATCGGCTACCGGGCAGGTGGCTTACCACACACCATGATCAACTCTGGCCAGGAGATCCTGCGCTGTATTGTGACCGGCCAGCGTCTGGCCCATGATATGGCCGACTATCCAAAACAAAACAAACGTATCTATCGTAACATCGGTCATGCTGCAGACCTGGTCGACCTGAGCCAAATAGCCCATCCTTCCGTCGGTCAAAAAACATGATCAATGGAGCAACCAATCATTGGATATTTTTCTCCGAACAGGCACAACAAGCCACAAGACATTCTGGAACCCTATCCGGTGTAACAGGCGATATATTGAATGTTCTGATTGAGATGCTGCAACATGGTTAGTCAGCAGCCACCCACCTACGGTGACAGAGATACGGCCCGGAAAGATTATCCGGGCCGGAATGAATGTTATATGGCCAACAACCAACCGGCTGTCAACACACTGAGAACCGTGGCACCGCCATAGAAGATCAATAGCATCAGACCATTGGGTCCATGAACATGAATATCATGCAGACCATGGTGGATTCTGTGCACAGTGTGATACAGCTGGAGAGCAATCACGACCAGCAGAAACAACTTGCCAATCCAGTTTTGCGCCATCGCCATAGCCCCCTGATACACTGCGTTCGGATCACTGAACACAAATGGCATCAACAGTCCTGTAATGACGATGACAGCCGGCATAAACAGCGCGATAACCATACCGCCGGCACCAAACAAAGACCACGCAATTGGTTCGTGGGAACGGGTATATTGCTTCATAGTGATCTCCTCAAAATAACATGCCGGCAAAAATGAACAGAACCACCGTACAGACGGCAAAGGCCACCCAGTGCAGTGCTTTGAGTGTTGATCCGGGCACCTGTTTATCCCCCAGACGAATCACCATCACTTTCGGCACCATGTCAAAGAAGGTATAGGCATGCAGCATCGCCGCTGCAAACGCAATCAGGTGAAACAGCACCATGACCGGGGATTTCATCGCCATCACCCAGGAAATGAAAGTCTCTTCTCCTTTGGTCAAAGCAAACACGCCAGCCATTAACAGGATGGAATAGAGGAACAACGGTATCGCGGTTGCCTCACGCAACATATAAAACCGGTAAAACGGATTTTTGACCCACCAGTTGGAAGGTTGTTTCTGGATGTAAGGTTTACGGTTCATTTTTTACCTCCTGCCAAGCCAACCAGATTCAGGCCATAGTCGATATCCGAAACCAGTTTACCCTGGTTAATGGCCGCAGCCGGATCCACACTTTTCGGGCAAACCTCAGAGCAGTAACCAACAAACGTACAGCTCCAGACACCTTCTTCCGCATTCAGAAACTCCATGCGCTCGGACTTGCCTTCATCACGGGAATCCTGGTTATAACGGAAAGCCAACGCCAGTGCTGCCGGGCCGAGAAACTCTGGGTTCCGGCCAAACTGCGGACAGGCGGCATAGCAGAGTCCACAATTGATACACTGGCTGAACTGCTTGTAACGTGCCAGTTCTGCAGGAGTCTGCAGGTATTCACCCTCGTCAGTGGACTTTTCTTTCTTACGGATGATATAGGGCTTAACGGTTTCCAGTTTCTCAACAAAGTTACCAATATCAGCCACCAGATCACGTTCAATCGGAAAATTAGCCAGCGGAGCAATATGCACTTCAGGTTCATCAAAATAGTCGCGCAAAAACGTTTTGCATCCTAACTTAGGCACACCATTGATCATGAAACCACAGCTGCCGCAGATGGCCATCCGGCAGGACCAGCGATAACTCAGGCTGGGTTCTAAGTTGTCCTTGATATAGCCCAAAGCCTCCAACACCGAGGTATCCTGAGTCGCAGGAACCTCGAAGGTCTGAAACCAAGGCTCATTGTCCTGTTCAGGTCTGTAACGGGTGACACGGATTTTCATCATCTTATTCATTATTTGTCCCCCTCTTTCTGTTCAGACGCTGCTCCATAGACACGTTCGGCCGGTTTGGACTTGGTGATCACCACATCCTGGTATTCCAGTTTGGGTGCCGCATCTTCGGACCGATAAGCCAGGGTATGTTTCAGGAACTTATCATCATCACGTTTTTCGAAACCATCAAGACGCTGATGGCTGCCGCGGGATTCTTTACGGGCTCTGGCAGAATGCGCCATCGCTTCGCCCACATCCAACAGGAAACCCAGCTCAATGGCATACAGCCATTCGGTATTGAAGGCCAGACTGCCATCCTTCATGCCGATATTTTTATAGCGATCTTTCAACTCAACCAGCTTGTCACAGGTTTTTTGAATCAGATCATCAGAGCGGTAGATGCCCACACCATCTTCCATGGTATCAGCCAGCTCTTTACGGATGTCAGCCATGCTTTCGGTGCCTTTGGCTGTGCGCAAAGCATTCCAGCGGGCAGCGTTACCCTGGATCTGTTCCTGCAAGTCGCTGATATCGACCAGGTCAGCCTGGCTGGCAAGATCTGCGGCATGATCACCGGCTACTTTACCGAACACACCCAGTTCTGCCAGTGAGTTGGAACCCAGGCGATTGGCACCATGCAAACCTACACTGGCGCACTCACCCACGGCAAATAAGCCTTTGATAGGGGTCTCAGTATTAATGTCTGTTTGAATTCCACCCATGGTGTAGTGCACAGTTGGACGTACAGGAATAGGTGCAGTCACCGGATCCACACCCACGTAGGCTTTTGACAGTTCACGAATAAACGGTAACCGTTCGTTGATTTTCTGTTCACCCAGATGAGTCAGATCAAGATTGACGGCTGTACCACGTGAGGTTTCGATGACCCGACCTTTTTTCTCTTCATGCCAGAAAGCCTGACTGAGACGGTCACGCGGTCCCAACTCCATATATTTGTTTTTTGGCTGACCAACCGGAGTTTCCGGACCCAGGTTATAATCCTGAAGATAACGATAACCGTCTTTGTTAGTCAGAATACCACCTTCACCACGGCATCCTTCTGTCATCAGAATACCTGTACCGGGAAGACCGGTCGGGTGATACTGAACAAACTCCATGTCGCGCAATGGCACCCCCTGACGATACGCCAGAGACATACCATCACCAGTGACAATGCCACCATTGGTATTAAACCGATAAACCCGTCCGGCACCACCGGTAGCAATAATGACCGCCTTGGCCTGGAAGGTGGTAAACGTGCCATTCTTGATATCGATAGCCTGCAAACCAACCGCACGGCCGTCTTTCACCAGCAGGTCAGTGCAAAAATATTCGTCGTAGCGTTTAATCTGGGGAAATTTAATCGAAGTCTGAAACAGCGTGTGAAGAATATGAAAGCCGGTTTTATCTGCAGCAAACCAGGTACGTTCTATTTTCATACCACCAAACGCACGGACATTTACCCGACCATCAGGTTTCCGGCTCCAGGGACATCCCCAGTGCTCCAAGCGTAAGTTTTCTTCTGTGGCATGACTGACAAAATAATCCACAACATCCTGATCACATAACCAGTCACCACCTGAAACCGTGTCGGCAAAGTGATAATCCAGTGAGTCATGGTCCTGCACTACGGCAGCACAACCTCCTTCTGCTGCACAGGTATGACTGCGCATGGGATAAACCTTCGACACCAGAGCAATAGTCAACGAAGGATTTTTTTCAGCAGCGGCGATTGCTGCTCGTAAACCTCCACCACCGGCTCCGACAATTACAATATCTGCTTGGATTGTTTCCATTGGAAATCTCCATGATGAGTAGAACTGACTGCATTGTGTATAAGAGGCTAAATAACAGCTTTGATATGAATCATCTTATACAAAAGTAGCATACCTCGTAAGGGTGAATGATTGATCTTTGTGGTCCATCCTCCTATCGTTTGATTAATTACTGGATTCTGCCTGTGGTTTTATGAATGCATTACTGATTTCCATTAAGGACAGTCTCCGCGACCTCACTCCTATCGTTGTCGTGGTTGTTTTTTTTCAGGTGGTGGTCCTGCATCAGCCCTTTCCCGAAGTTCTGGATATTCTTGTCGGTGCGATCATGGTCGTGCTGGGTCTGGCGCTTTTCATTCAGGGACTGGAACTGGGCCTGTTTCCTATCGGTGAATCTCTCGCTAACGCTTTTGCCTACCGGGGTTCTCTGGTGGCGTTATTGACCTTCAGTTTTGGCCTTGGCTTTGCTACCACAATTGCCGAACCAGCGCTGATTGCCGTCGCCGATGAAGCAGCGCAGGTAGCCAGTGCCGGCGGCATGATCGCCAGCGATGAAGCCGCCATGCACAGCTACGCCAATGGCTTACGCTACACCGTTGCGATCAGCGTAGGCGTTGCGCTGATCGTTGGGGTACTGCGCATATTGAAAGGCTGGCCGATTCATTATCTGATCATCGGCGGTTATCTGCTGGTAGTCATCACCACATTCTTTGCACCCAGAGAGATTATCGGTATCGCTTATGACAGTGGTGGAGTCACAACCTCCACAGTGACCGTTCCACTGGTGACAGCTCTGGGTATCGGGCTGGCATCTTCAATCAAAGGCCGTAATCCTATGATAGATGGTTTTGGCCTGATTGCATTCGCCTCGTTGACACCCATGATTTTCGTCATGCTATATGGAACGTTTTTGAGCTTATGAATCTGCTGAGCGACATGCTGACAACACTGATGGGCACTGGACGTGATTTATTACCGATAATAATTCTTATTTTTGTTTTTCAGGTTTTAATTCTCCGAAAGCGTATTGCCAATCTGCCACAGGTGGTATTTGGATTCGTTCTTGTCTTGCTGGGACTCACTCTGTTTTTGACCGGACTCGAAAAAGCCCTGTTCCCTATCGGCCGTCTGATGGCACGTCAATTAACTGACCTCAACTTCGTCAATCCAACGGGCGAGATATTTCACTGGTCACAGTACAGTTGGGTATTTGTCTTTGCATTCGCAATTGGTGCCACCACAACTATCGCCGAACCCTCACTCATTGCTGTCGCCATTAAAGCGCACGAAGTATCCGGCGGTAGCATCCATGTCTGGGGACTGCGCATTGCCGTTGCTCTGGGAGTGGCGATTGGTATCAGCCTTGGCAGTTGGCGTATCGTCACGGGTTATCCTATTTACAGGTTCATCATTGTCGGTTATATCATCGTTGTCATTCAGACCGCGTTCGCCCCCAAAGCCATTATTCCACTCGCATATGATTCCGGTGGTGTCACCACATCCACGGTAACCGTGCCACTGGTTACCGCCTTAGGCCTGGGGCTGGCAGAAACCATTCCAGGCAGAAATCCATTAATCGATGGCTTTGGATTGATTGCCTTTGCCAGCCTGTTACCCATCATGAGTGTCATGGGGTACGCCCAACTGGCTCACTGGCGAATACAGCGGCAGATGGCACAGAGAGCCAAAACGGACCATAATCTCAGCACTCAAACGGCTGAATCTTCAAACACGCAAAAGAGGGAAACCTCATGAAATTCAAGTTAATCCTCGCATTTGTTGATGATGTGAAAACTGAGGCAGTCATGAAGGCCGCCAGAGAATGTGGTGCAACCGGTGCAACGGTCATTACCAGTGCCCGCGGTGAAGGCATTAATGAGAAAAAAACATTCTTCGGTCTGGCCCTGGAGATTCATCGGGATGTGCTTTTGTTTCTGGTGGAAGAGCACTGTTGTCGACGCATTCTGGAAAGAATTGCAGAAGTGGCTGAGTTTGACGAAAAACCCGGAACCGGTATCGCCATACAACTGGATGTAGAGGATGCCATCGGTGTGGCCCATCAGATCAAAAAACTCACTCCATTTGTCGAAGAGGATTTGTGATGCAAACCTTTATTACCTGCCGTGATGTTATGAATCAGCGATATGAAATTGTCGACGGTCTGACGACTGTTGCCGATGCACTCAAAATCATGGTTGAAAAAAACTATCGCAAAGTGATCATCAACCGCCGCGATCACAGTGATGAATTTGGAATGGTGGAACTCAGTGATATCGCCCGCAAAGTCATCGGCCAGAATAAATCTCTGGAACGGGTAAATGTGTATGAAATCATGTCCAAACCGGTCATTTCAGTACGCCCGGAAATGAACATCAAATACTGCTCCCGACTGTTTGACACTTACAATTTGCGCTCAGCGCCCGTTATAGAAAATGAAGAGCTTATTGGCGTGGTCAGTTATGATGATATCGTTATGAACTGGATCAAGCTGTTATAAGGGATTGAAGTCATCGATCTGGTGGGAGAACTCAGATGCATCAGGGCGAAAAACAACTCCGCCCTGATGATGATCACCTTAGCGAATCACTACGCGGGCGTTGGTTTTCTGAATCGGACGATTGTTCGGATGCTCCAGTACACCCGCAAATTTGGCCACTTGATCAGCGGACACTTCCTGCACATCTTTCAACACTAACCAAACCACCCCTTCAGAACAAGGTGGCGTAGTCAACGAGCCGTTATAACGATAATAAGCCAGCTTTTTGGGTAGCAGTGAAGCACCATCAATGGCATGCATTTCCTCCACCTTATCACCTTTATGTTCCGGCATGTCTTTCCAAACAGCATTCAGTGCCTGGTTTTCTTTACCCACCTTGAACATAACAGCCATGACTGCGAGATTGCCGTCTTTGTCCGCATGCACAAAATGCGCTTCCAGGTCATAAGGCTGACCGTTTATGTGATTTTCACTCGGGGTATGAAAATGAAACTGTTTTAATTCATAAGAATGACCATCCACAGTCAGCGTACTGCCGGGCTGATAATTTACCTGCACGGTATGGCCATTATTGATAATCTCCTTACCTGCTGCACTGTAATTAACATCAAGCCGTGGCAATTTTCCTTTCACCAGATTGGTGATGTTGATAGGAGACTGATTTTTACCTGACTTACACATCACAAAATCTGGACTTAGATTACCCCAATATTCCGGCCCTTCGACACCTTCATAACTCCAATCAGAAGCCAGAACGCCCATTGATGCAACTCCAAAAGCTATTCCTGCAAACATACCTGCAATCGATTTTTTCACTTGCTATCTCCAAGATGATGTTAACGAAACCAATGCTATTCACCCGTGTATAGAGCAGATCTGGAAAATTCATTTCTGTATAAACGGATGACTGAGCCAATACAGCCCACCACAGCGGTTGTTAAGAGTAAGAGCTGATTCATTAATAAAACAGACATTGACTGTAAAGTAATTGTGGTCGACAGCTAAATAAAACTCAAACCCGAGGATATCTATGAAACGGCCATGCTTTTTCTAGCCGGGATTATTATCAAGTTAACAGATAAGCACGTTTTATCGACAACCATATTGAAAGCTCAACGACAGTCAAACCTGTTCGACGGGTAGCGCAGCACAGGAGAAAAGCAATCAGATCATTACCCGAACATAAACAACGCTGATCTGGCAGATCATCACGACACAACCCAATAAATATCGATCATAAATAAGATTGAATGGTATCCAGATGCTTAGATACCCAGTCCGGATTGATAGGTCCCCAATCAACGATCCGATAATAACCAGAATTATTTCTCGGACCATCCTGTACGAACTCCAGCACAATGCCAAGATCGGAGAAATCGGCCAGCGAATCCTGAATGGTGCGACGGGGCATCTGTGTCAAATGATGCAAGGACAACAGATTGTGATGTTGCCCGGCAATCATATGCGCCAGATAAAGTTTGCGAAAGAAGGCAGTCTGCTGACGGCGGGAAGTCATTGATCCGGTTTTTCCTCAAGGTTGATATCGTGTTTATGTAAGTCAACCTTGGCCTTCAGATAAGAAGCATTATGCTCATTTACATAAACCCCGGTTGGTACACATTCAACCACATCAATATTGCGAGCGATCAATTGTCGGGCTTTGTCCGGGTTGTTGCTCAACAGTCGCAACCGGGTAATATTTAAAGCCCGCAACATTTCCACCGCCGGCCCGAAATCACGCAAATCATGATCAAAACCCAGCATCTCATTGGCAGCGTAGGTATCGATCCCCTGGTCCTGCAGTCGATAAGCCTCCAGTTTATTGTACAGACCGATCCCCCGCCCTTCCTGACGGAGATAGAGTAATACTCCACCCTGTGCAGCCATCAACTCCTGCGCTTCTTTAAGCTGCTGACCACAATCGCAGCGGCGGGAACCAAAAACATCACCGGTCAGGCACTCAGAATGCAAACGGACCAACGGTGCGTCTTGCTGTTCAGGCTGACCAAAGATAATGGCGATATGTTCTTTCTGGTCGGATAAACCGTTGAAACTGATAAAGCGGGCCGGAATGGCGATATCCTGTAACGGAATAACAACTTCCGCACGTTGGCTGATGTTCATTTACTTCCCCGAAAAAAAAAAACAACTGCTGTTGACAATACTCAAACCCGTCAGAAAGAACTCTTGACCATGAATACTGTGATCTGCAGCCTCTTTATGGTAGCGGACAGATCAAAATAAAAGACGTCTCCGCAACTTTTTCCCCCAAACATAATATGTCGGATCAGGTCACAGCGGATTCTGGTATGCTGGTAGCAGTATAGCCCAATGACATCCATATGAATTTTCTCGCTCACTTGTACCTCGCCGACCCGGATCCGCAGAGCTGGATTGGCAACCTGCTACCAGACCTGTGTAAGCCCTGGCAATGGCAACATCTGTCAGCAGGATATCAGCGTGGCGCACTGCGTCACCAGCGGGTAGATCGTCTGACAGATCGACACCCCCTGTTCATTACGCTGAAAGAGACGGTCTCAACTGAACGCCGCCGGTTTGCCGGAATCATACTCGATGTTTGTCTTGATCATTATCTCGCCAGCCACTGGGAAGATCATCATCATCTGTCGCTGGAAGCGTTTGTTCTGACTCTGGAACCACACTTTCTTAATCCACCCAGACAGCTGCCGGAACCGACCAGAACTATTCTAAAGCGCATGATGCAGCAGCAATGGCTGCAGTCATATAACCATGTGGACGGCGTTGCTCAGGCATTTAACGGTCTTTCCCGACGAATGCGCTTCAGCAATTCGTTGATCGGTGCAGAACAGGAACTGATTCGCCAGCGTGATCTGTGGCTACCATCGTTTAAGACCATATTGATAGACGTAGAAACCCAACTGGCGGATTTTTAAAGCAGCGTGCTTCCAACCCAAACAAAATCCCCACCAACACAGCATAACTTTTTTAATGGGCACTTCACTGGAGCGCTCCCTTTAATGCCCGAAAATGGCTTGGCGCCACACCAACGGATTTCTTAAACCGAGTGGAAAAATTAAAGGCATCGGCGTAGCCGATCCGACTGGCAATTTCCTGGATACTCCATTCAGTCTGCAATAACAGTTGCTTGGCTTTTTCCATCCGCAACCAGGTCAACTGCTGCATCGGTCCTCTGCCAAAAGCCTGCTGACATAAGCGGTGCAAGTGCGGTACGGAGCAGTAGATTTTTTTCGCCAGAGCGTTGACCGTCCACGGATAATGCAGCTGTTCATCCAGATGGGTATAAAACAGTTCCAATTGGCGTATTCGCCTGTTCTCACGATTTTCCAACAATGCCGTATTCAAATAACTGATGATCTGATTCAGAACGTTCTGTCGTGCCACCGCAGCGCCTTCAATCTCATGATGAAGAATACTGAACAGATGATAGATGGGCACTGACTGAAAACATGGCCTGACTTCCTGTTCAGCATTATCGAACAGCGACCATTCCGGCATCGGGTTGAGCAGCATCCAACCCATATCCCAGGAGTCAGAGGAAATCTCAAAGCGATAAGGTTGTCGGGCACGCAATACTGTCAGCGTATTCGGGCCGATGGTCTGGCGGTCATCGACAGTCGTCAAAATACCTTCACCCCGCACGGTAAACAGCAGCGTATGAATGTCCGGATCCTTCCGACTGACCACATACGGTGGTTTCAAACGTGAAATACCGGCGATCTTGATTTCCTGGCTCTTCAGTTCCGGAATATCCTGCTGAGTCAAAAACGATTCCCGACACTCCGGCCCAAGCGTTAAGATTTCTTCAAAATCCACGATGCACACTCCTGTGACCGTCTGCTTCAGCATGTGTTCAGAAAACCACGGTCATTTTATTGTAATGATAGTTTTGCAAAGGTTGTTGATATTTTAAAACATATTCTTATAGAAAAATCCCGGTAATATACGCAGCATAATAGCTCTTTCAGAAAGCTACTTCTGGCTTCCAGAGCATATTAACCCTTCATCATAATAAAAACTCATTTTCATATAGTGGATATTTGTGACCATGTTCCGATAAAAGGTCACGGATTATATTTTTCAGTGTGAGGAATACACATGTTTATTGTTGCACAGTGGCGAGCCTATAAAGGTTTCTTTAGCCAGTTGGTACAACTTGCGCTGCCAGTGGCCATTCAGACCATGTTGGTATCGCTGTTGGGTATGATTGATATTTTCATGGTCGGCACGATCGGCAACGAAGCCGTTGCGGCCGTCGGCCTGGGTGGCAAAATTCATTTTGTGACGGTTGTCATCATGGCCAGTATGGCCACTGGTTCGAGCGTGCTGATTGCTCAGTACTGGGGTACCAAAAATGTTCAGCGGGCCAAGTCCGTCGTTGCCCTGGCGCTGATGACCGGTATCGTATTGTTGACCGTTTTGACAGCACTGTTGCTGGTCTTCGCCAATGATATCTTCCGCTTCTCCAATGATGACCCGGTCGTTGCCCGTCTGGGGGTCGATTATATTCTCTGGAGTGCACCGCTGCTGCTACTGACCCATGCCATCATTATTTATGAGGGTGCCTTAAGATCACTGAATCAGACCGTACTGCCTTTGATTATGGCAGCCATCGCCATCGGCATTAACGTGTTACTGAACTATGCTCTGATCGACGGTCACTTCGGGCTACCCGCCATGGGGGTTTCCGGTGCTGCATTGGCGACAGATATCGCCCGTACCGTACAGGTCATACTGATTCTTGGTTATTTGAAATTCAGCAAACACCCGCTGCATCTGCAATTGGCGGATTATGTAAAGTCTTTCGATCCATTGTTGATCAGGAAGTACTGGCGCCTGACCTGGCCATTGATCGTGAATTTCAGTCTATGGGCTATCGGCTCATTTGGATATCACTGGATTGCAGGCCGCATGGGTACGACACCTCTGGCAGTTATCAGTCTGATTTCTCCAATCGAAGGCCTGTACCATTCCATTTTCATGGGCATGAGCGCCGCTTGCTCCATCATGATCGGACAAAGTCTTGGACGCAGTGATTTTGACACAGCCACCAAGCTGGCGAAGTTTTTTGTGGTAGTCAACCCGATCCTGTCCTTCATGCTGGGCGTGGTTCTGATACTGGCCAGAGGTGGCATCTTCGCTGGTTTTGGCCATCTGGATGAAGCGACCCTGGCGCTGGCTGATCACGTATTCATCATCATGGGACTGCTGTTCTGGGTGAAAGTTATGAACATGACTCTGATCAACGGTATTCTGCGTGCTGGTGGAGATAACCGTTTCTGTCTGTTCAACGACATGCTGAGCATGTGGGTACTGGGTCTGCCGATTACGGCAATAGCGGCCCTGGTATTCGGAGCACGCTACGAAATCGTTTATGCGCTCATCATGGTTGAAGAGGTGAACAAGGCCATCTTCAGTTTCTGGCGCTATCGTCAGGGCCACTGGAAACGTAACCTGACCCTGGAAAATGAAGGTTCTGTGGCAGAAGTGCCTGCCATTGCCTGATGTCATGCCTGCGAGCCGGTAACAACACCGGCTCGTAATTCTCTACTCTCCCGCCTGTTCGACCAACACGACGTTTCAAGAACCATTTCACGACTGCAGTTATTCAACCACCTGTAACCATAAAAAGTAGTCTAAGCTGCTACTTCCAGAACCCTAATCATGTTCAGTGAAGGTGCCCTATGACAGACCTGTCTCCCATTCGCCGGATTGTTACCGGCCACAATGAACGCGGAAAAGCGATTATCAGCAGTGACGGTATCACCCCCACTGTTTTTCAACTTCCAACCATACCCGGCATTGTGTTTCACGAAGTCTGGAATACCCAGCAAACCCCCGCCATTATTGACAACGGCAGTGACCCGACCAGCAAACCGGTCACATTGCAGCCGGCACCGGGTGGCACCACCATCCGGGTGGTGGATATTCCTCCTGACAGCGTACAAAACAGCATCTCCGAGGAAGCCCTGACAGATGCCTTTGCGGATCTGGGTGCCAGCCATGCCGCTGACACCCAAACGAATAAGCGCCACAAAATCATGCATCGCACCGAAACCATCGACTACGGCATTTTGTTATCAGGAGAACTATGGTTGGTGGTGGATGAAGGAGAGGTACGGTTGAAGCCCGGTGATATTGTCGTGCAGCGAGGAACCAATCATGCCTGGAGCAACCGTAGCGAAGAAACCGCCCGCATAGCATTTATTCTGATCGACGGCGAATTTGCAGACGAAATCCGCTAACCACTCAGGCACCGGTTCAATACGCCGGTGCTTGCACTGACTCACAGCCAGACTTAAAGAAACAATAAAGCCACTCCCCCAGACTCTGTTCAAACTTCAGTAAATACAGTAACGTCTGACCCGTCGGTTCCTGGCCAAGCAGTTAACTCCCGGGATCTAAGGGGTCTCTGAAAAACAGGAATAGTTTTAATGCAGGCGAGGAAGCACCACTCGCAACACCGCAGTTTACTGAAGTAAATGAGGATGTGAGACTGGGGCTGACAACGTCCTGTGCAAAAATAGTCCATTTTTCAGAGGTTCCCTAAACCAAGTTGCTATGAAGATATAATGGCCGACCACTTCTACTGTTGTTTATTGTCCAAGGAAAACAATGAGACAAGCTGTTTACACCTTGTTATTTATCTTAGCTCTGCTATTCAGTGGGTATTCCCATGCTCTGTGTGCGGACAGCACCGAAACCGATATTACCAAAGAGTACCGTCTGCTGACCGCCAACAAACTGTCGATCAGTGGTGTGTTTTATCTGGAACTGGTACAGGGTGATTCCTACAAACTGGAAGTCCTTACCAAACCCTCGGTTATGGAAGCATTTAAATTCAGAACCAGCCGGGATCGGCTGACAATTACCCCCGGACGCTGTAAAAACGATCTTATTTCCTACCGGCTGACGGTGATCCATCTTGATGAAATGGATCTCCAGGGCAGCTTCACGATCAATACACCATTACCGCTGGAGACCGAAAACCTGGAACTGGATATCAGTGGTGATGTGCGTGGCCATATTCGGGCTAAAACCAGCCTGATTGATATCTCCACCACCGGAGATGTGCTATTGGAAGTCAGCGGCGAAACCGATCATCTACAACTGGCCGTGCTCGGGAACGGCAGTATTGATGCCGCTCGGTTAAAGGCTAGAACCGCAAATCTCAATATCTGGGGTAATGGTATTGAAACCGTGAATGTCTGGGAGTTCCTGAAAGTACTCGCCCGCGGCAGCACTCTGGTACAGTACTACGGTCATCCGTTATTGGATCAGACCATCCGCAATAATGCCTATATCCGCGCGCTCGATGAGTAATAACGCCTGAAGCCAAGCTTCAGGCAATTTCTGCTCCCCCCTGGGAAAACTGCAACTCCGCCAGACGTTGATACAACGGCGAATGCTGTACCAGTTGACCATGCTGCCCCTGAGCCACTACCCGTCCCTCATTCATCACCACGATACGATCAGCATTGATGACCGTTGCCAGCCGATGGGCAATGATCAGTGTCGTCCGGTTCTGCATCAGCGCATCCAACGCCTTTTGCACCTGATGTTCGCTTTCCGCATCCAGTGCTGAGGTTGCTTCATCCAATAACAAAATCCGGGGATTATTCAGAATCGCTCTGGCAATAACGACGCGTTGTTTTTGTCCGCCACTGAGTCGAACACCATTCTCACCCAGATAACTGTGATACTGCTGTGGTAACTGACGGATAAATTCATCTGCGTAAGCAGCTTTGGCAGCCGCATAGACTTCCTCATCGCTGGCATCGGGCCGGCCATAACGGATATTGGTCATAACATCAGTACTGAACAGGACCGGCTGCTGCGGAACCAGCGCCATTTCCTGGCGCAGTTGCTGCAGGTTAAGTTCGCGGATATCTACATCATTCAACAATACCTGCCCCTGCTGGGGATCGTAAAACCGTAACAGAATCTCAAACAGCGTGGATTTACCGGCACCACTGGGCCCCACCAGCGCAACCGTTTCCCCGGCTTTAATATTTAGCGTCAATTCGTGCAACGCATGCCGGTCTGGCCGGCTTGGATAGTTGAAGGTCACCTGATCAAGCTGCAAATGGTAGTCAGGGGTGGCTTTCATTTCCCGGACACGCTCGGGCGACTGAATCAGCGATTCAACTGCGAGTAACTCCAGCAACCTTTCGATAGCACCGGCCGCACGCTGCAACTCCCCCATCACTTCAGATACGGATGCCACACCGAACGCCACCATAATCGCGTAAAACACAAATGCCGCCAGATCTCCTCCCGACATCACTCCGGCCATGACATCACGCCCACCCACCCAGACCATCAGACAAATCGCCCCAAAAGCCAGCAGCAATACCGTGGACATCATGACCGAGCGCTGACGTATCCGCTGTCTGGCGACATCAAAAGCCTCTCCCACTTCTACTCCAAAGGCCTTTTTCTCATAGTCTTCACGGGCATAACTTTGCACGGTTTTGATCTGCTGAATGATTTCACCGGCATAGGCACCCACATCAGCAACCGTATCCTGGCTTCGCCGCGCCAGCACCCGAACCCGTCGGCCAATCACCAGAATGGGGACCAACACCAATGGGACCGCCGCAAGCACAATCAGTGTCAACTTGAAATTGGTGATCATCAGCATGATCAGTGCTCCAACCACCGTAATAACACTGCGCAACGCCCAACTCATACTGGAACCGATGATCGACTGCAGTAGCGTGGTATCGGTGGTCAGACGCGAGGTAATTTCACCGGAACGATTTTCCTCAAAATAACTGGGGTGCAGGTGAACCAGATGATTGAACACGGCCTGGCGAATGTCAGCGACCACTCGCTCTCCCAGCCAGGTCACCAGATAAAAACGGACAAATGTTCCAGCCGCCATACACACCACCAACACCATCATGAACAACAGCGTCTGATTGAGAGATTGCATGGATGCTGCCAAAAACCCTTGGTCGATGGCCATGCGAATCCCCTGCCCCAAGGTCAAAGTGATCGCGGAAGTAAATACCAGTGCACACAAAGCCAGCACCAGTATGGTTTTATAGCGGGAAACAAACGGCCAGATTTTCAGCAGCTGCAGTAAACCAGCCCTCGATTGGGGGGAAGAATCAGACATGAAGCGGGTACCTGTGTGGAGAAGCTCAAATCAGCTTTGACTGTCGATATGGTGCCCAGGTTTGATCAGCACAAGTCCTGTTATTTGGGTACGAACCGCATTTCCGTGAATTCATGCTGTTTGATGATGTTCGTATCCAGCCACTGATGCCGGAATTTACCATCAGCATACAATTGTGCCTGATCGCGATAATGCGCATCCATCAGAACACCTGACTGACCCGTCGGGTTAATTCCCCAGCTCACAGCCGGATCAGCAAAATCAATGACTCTCCGGGTTGAGGGTGCTGAGCGAACGCGGAAATGATCAGCCCGAAGATCAAAACCCAGGTTATTGACAGTTTCGATACCTCCGTTGGCTGGAAACGGACCTACACTGAAAATCTTCGACAACAGAGGAACTCTCGATAACGCATGAGGATGTTCCAGAACCGCAACGTTATGCCATTGCCAGTCACGCAGTTTGCTGCCATAAATCTCTGTCAACCGGGTAATGGCGGCCTTCCAGCCTATGGCCAGAATCTCTTCTTTGGTCTGCTGGCCGCTACGGCCGCGATCATCCCACCAGGGAGACTTCGGATTATCCAGAACCCGCCACAACGACCGATCTGCCAGAAAACTCTGCGCAAATAAATCATAAAATCCCGGGGTCAGGTCATCTTCAAAAATCTGCCGCTGCAGCTGCTGACGCCAGAAATAATACAAAGACGGTGCGATGGAATCGGGATTGTGCCGGCCATCCCAGGCCATCAGGAATTGGGCAAGCTCAATTTCACGGGCATTGAGCAGACCAGGTCGCCGGTTCAGCAATTGATCCATCTCCCGTACCAATGCCAATCCGGTTTCGGATACGTCATCCAGCAACAACGCCTTCATGTCTTCCGCGGTATAGCGTTGATCCGGCTGGAGAGATTTTACGATCCGAACCGCCCGGTCCCGGGGCGCAAAATAGCCCGGAATCAATTTCCCTGTCACAGCTCCAGGCTGATTGTTGGCAGAATACACATAACCACGCTCCGGATTCACAGACTGAGGATTGTGATCAAAATCCTGATACCCGACCGGATCATCCTCGCCGCTGGCACCATTGAGAATCATTTTGCTGTTCACATGATCGGGCCTGATCGGCAGCCGGGCAGCAGCAAACCAGGCGTAATCACCCTGTTCGTTGCCATACATAATACTCAAGCCTGGCGCATGGATCAGACTGGCAGCTGCACGGGCTTTAGCAATCGTGTCGGCCTGCTGCAACTGATAAAACGCTGCAAACAAGCCATTACCTGGTTCCAGGAATTCCCAATCCATGGCAATACTGCCGGCAGAGGGATCCAGAGGTTGAAAAACATCACTGACGATAGGCCCATGACGACTGACTTTCACGTCAAACTGCACGTCCTCACCGTCTTTGACCGAGATGACCTCTGGGTAAATCTCATAATCCTGCCACTGATCCCGATAGCGATACTGGCCAGCATGATTGACGTCTTCAGTTTCGTAGTAAAAATCGATGTCATCATTTTCAAACATAGTCATTCCCCAGGCATGGGAACGATTATGTCCTAACAGAGGGAAGGCCAGACCCGCCAGAAAATGACCATAAATATCCAGACCTGTCGCCTGTAGCTGAGCCTCATACCAGACGGATGGCTGACTGACACCAATATGAGGATCATTAACGAACAACACCTTGCCGGATGCGCTCATACGCGGCCCAAGTACCCAGCCATTACTGCCGATAAACGTACCGATGCCCGGAACCTGCACCAGTCCGCGCTGTACAGATGCCAGCACATCCACTGGAATCACTTCCGTCGTGGAACCTGCAGAAGTCGCCAGGTCAGCCAGATAAGTATCTCCCAATTGCTGAGCGACATATTGAACAACCGGATCCTCATGATTGGCCTGGGCAAAAGACCAGCTCATATAACCGGCAATGGATGCCATGTCCACCAATGTGTAGGGCTGGGAGGGAATATCCAACAAATCAAACTCTATCGGTAACCGTTGTGCTTCGATGAACTGATTCACTCCACGAACATAGGCTTGGAGGCTCTCAAGCATGTCCGGCTCCATAGTTTTCTGCATTTCCGCCACCCAGTCTTCGGCATGTCGTTGCAGCCCCAGTGTTCGAAACAAACGGTCAACCGGCACCAGCGATGACCCAAGTATCTCTGCGAGCCTTCCCTGCGATAGACGCTTTAACAGTTCGATCTGAAACAATCGGTCCTGCGCATGAAGATATCCCAGAGTCTGATATGCATCCTGAGGTTTATCGGCCTTGATATGAGGAATGCCCCAACGGTCAAATACGACATTCACCGAACGGTTCAGGCCAGCCAACTCGACTGTTCCGCTCCGATCCGGTAATCGGCTATACAGTATCAATCCGAGTGCAAGAGCAACGATGACCATTAACGACAGCAACACAACTATAGTTTTTTTCAGCATTGTTATTGTTCTTTTGATCAGCTAATCGACGTACCAACACAATATGATACGCTCATGGTTAATCTGACAACGGATTATGAAAACAGCATACAGAAAGACAACGTTTCAGGGACGCTCATCATACTGAGGCAAGTCATCATGAATATCCTCCCATTCAGCCTTTGACCCTACAAAAATATGAGTACCTGGTTTAGTGGTGATGGGAGTATCCAAAGTGCCGATACGCAGACGCAAGACATCCGGCATTCCCGGACGCCGACTGTAGAGAGGTGAACCACATTTTTGACAGAAAACACGAAATACACCGGGAGTGGATTCATATTCTGCAACAGTGGAATGATCATTAATGAAATGAAATTCAGATGTATTGACCGCGGCATTGGTAGCATAAGCAGTACCGTTCGCCTTACGGCATTTTTGACAGTGACAGATCATGATATCACCCAACTCACCGTCAATCTGATACTGAACAGAACCGCATAAACAACTACCTTTTAGCACGTCAACCTCCTCAGCCTCACTTTCATTCACGCTTAATATCAACAGCATACCGCAAAACATGAGACAAAAAGAACAATTATTATTCTGAGCCTACAGGTAAGGAATTTCATCTGAATCAATGATCACAAACAGCGAATTTACCAGGTAAGATCGAGCTGAAAGATGCACGATATATCAACGGACGCTAAAGATTTTATTCATTGAACATCAGAACCTTTTCACCGATACACGATAAACAAGGCTTTTTTCCATCCAAAATAATCTGACAGCAATATCTGTCCGGCAAAAAGAAGCTCTTATCGATATTGACTGAAAAGACTGAACCGTTTCAGACTCCGATTATCAATATTGCGTTGTGCGGTCTTTCAGGACCAACCCCGAAAGGCATAAAACCCTGGCGATGCTCATATATTGTCAAACGGTAAACATAATAATAATGTCATTCGATATTGAGCTCAGGACCACAATCGAAAAACGCATAAAGCCAAACGATCAGACTGGTGAAAGGCATAGTTTCGAATGGGAAGAGCCTGTCGCTCTTCCCGGAGGTTAACCACGCTCAGCGACCGGATCCCGTCAACTGAATGATATTGTTTGGAAATTCCCGGCTTTCAACTTCTCTGGAGAAATCCCGGGCCACCTCATGCACGGTTTTCGTGACATGCGCATACTGCTTGGAAAATGGTGGCCAGTAATCCCCCAGGCCCAACGCATCATTGATCACCAGAACCTGACCATCACAATCCGGTCCTGCACCGATACCAATGACAGGAATATTCAGCATGGCAGTAATCTGTCGGGCCAGATCATAAGGGATATGCTCCAGCACCAGCATGAACGCACCGGCATTCTGAATGGCCAGAGCTTCATCTTTAATCCGCTGGGCTTCAGCATCTGTGCGCCCGACCCGGGCAAAACTTTTGGCAGTCTGAGGCGTCAGACCAGTATGACCAACCACCGGAATATCATGCCGTGTTAACTCGGCAATCACGTCGAGCTTTGGTCCTTCCAACTTGACGCTGTCAGCACCTGCCGCCATTAATCGCCGGGCACTGGCCAGTGCAATTTCTGGATGGCTATCGGTCATATATGGTAGATCACCAATGACGTGCGTATTGGGGGCACCACGACGAACAGCCCCCACATGGTATTCCATGTGCTCGATCGTCACATGACGGGTACTGTCAAATCCCATCTCAACCATGCCCACGGTATCTCCAACCAGCAGGATCGGAATCCCTGCCTGTTCGAGGCTGCGGGCCACAGGGCAAGTATAAGCCGTCAACATCGCAATCGGCTTTTTGCCCTTCATCTGGACAAACGTTTGAGCTGTTATTCTCATAATTTTCTCTCCTGTCATGTTGATTTATTAATCCGTCTGCAACAGTGCCGGACTAATAACTGCGGTAGCACAACGTACCGCCAATGAACCAGGTCCGATGCGAGTCGGACCAATAGCAATCAGTCCAAGAACATCGGAATAGCAAACATACACAAAGAAGCCTAAGCAACTTGTGACAGGCCATATCTGCCATCGGCTGAAAATTCTACTCCGGGTATTGCATCATTGGGAGTGTGATTATCCCAGCGGCAATAACGAAATCGTATTTGCACCAGAACTGTAATACATTTTTTACAGCTGACAATGACATAAGGTGGGATCGAAAAATCCAGCCGATCGCCTGAATCTCATAAACCTCAGGCCGGTCTGGAATATTTGAACTGCCAGGATTGAATCCCCTGGCAATATTTCTGGTCTTGACTGTATTGGCTTTTTAATTCAACAGCTTATAAAAATACACCGTTCCATCCAAAGTCCCTGCAGAACTCAATGCGAACTGCGGAATCTGCCCCGCTTCAATGTACTCAAGCTTACGATACAAATATGAGGCCGTATCACCAACCCTGGTATCAAGAACCAGCAGGTCACGTCCCAATTCCCGGGCTTGTTGTTCCATATATTTCATTAACTCTTTACCCACACCCTTGCCACGTTCGCGGGTATGTACCATCAGCTTTTCCACCTCAGCCCGATGCTGGCCATTGGCTTTGCCACACAATGCCAGCTGCACCACCCCAGCCAGATTTCCCTGCTCCATGGCGACATACATTTTGCGCTCTTTCGATGAGAGTTCCTGACTCACCTGCCGCCAATATGCCGCCGCGTCATCCGCAGCCAATGGCGCGATAAAGCCAATCGATGCACCGCTTGCAACTGCATCAATCAATAACTCCACCAATTGTTGTTCAAGACCAGCTATACTGACAACCTCAGAAATTTCCATCGAACTCCCCTAATATTAAAAATCATCGAACATCTGTTCCAGGCTTAAAATTAACCGGCAAAGCAGGTTGCATTGATCGACAACACCCTATGTCGCTGCCTTACCTGAATATAAACCGTGATACATCAGATACGGTTAAACGCATCACTCAACACTATGAAATTTCTTTCAATATAAATGCGCCTCAATCACCGTACATCAACTGTATATATCGGATGGTTTGTTAAAGCTATAGCTGCCCTAATGTTTTCGCATATTGATCTTCAATCACAAACATATGTTCCGAAAATAATCAGCCAATGGCTGGCAACCACCGTAATGACTTTAACGCTAAAAAATCATCCATATTTTTCCTGAGCGTGAAAGATAAAAATACATATTTCGATTACACTTCTAAAAGTCTTCTCTTAAGTTTGCTTCTCTCCCAATGACTGATACCGCCGTTCCCAGGATCCAAACCAAAAAACAACTCAGGAAAACCCTGAACATATCGCAAAAAGAAGCCGTGGCATCGGCTGCGATGACAGCTACCAGTGATAATTTTCTAAACCCCCTGGCCATTTTTTTCCAAGCAAGTGCTCTGCAAATGTCCTGGCTGACGGCTTTTCCGCAACTAATTGGTGCATTGTCACAGTTATTGTCAGTATGGCTAGGATCCGTACTGCCACGCAGACCTCTGGTATACATTACAGCCTTTATTCAGACTGCCGTGGTCATGGCCATTGCCGCTCTTGCATTGATCAATCCCGGAACTGCAGTGCACTGGCTGCTGATACTTGCCATTTTGTACCACAGCAGTACCAATATCATCCAACCTCACTGGCGTGCGTGGATGGGACAGCTGGTACCGGCCCGCAGGCGTGGTACCTTTTTTGCCGCCCGCACACGACTGACCATGGCCACATCGGTACTGATTTTCCTCGGTGGCGGAGCGTTTTTGTCACTGAGTGAAAAAGCCGGAATTTCCTGGATTGGCTTTGCAATATTGTTTGCCGTTGCCGGTATCGGGCGTTTTTTCTCATCCCGTTATCTGTATTTAATGCATGACCCTGCTGCCAAACTCATCAAATCAACTACTATAGTCAGCGGAACCTTCAAACAGATGATGAGTTCGATGCAGGACAAGGACTTTCGCAACTACTCATTTTTCATCGCCGGAATGCAGGGCATGGTAGCAATCTCAGCACCTTATTTTGCTGTATACATGCTAAGGGATCTGCAATTCACTTACTTCGATTTTGCTATCAACAGCATCGCATCAATTCTGACTCAGTTCATTACGTTGAAATTTTGGGGCAAAGTCAGTGACCGCTTTGGCAACCACCTGGTTATTATGATTACCAGCATAATTATCATGATGCTGCCTCTGCTATGGTTGGGCTCACCTTCCAAACTGTACCTGATTGGGGTACAGATCATGGCTGGCCTGGGCTGGAGTGGATTCACACTGTCAACAGCTAACTATTTGTATGATATTCGTCCCCATCGAAGCAACTTTGCCACTTATGCAGCGGTACAGTCTGCCATCGCAGCAGTGCTGGTTTTCTGCGGCGCATTATTTGGCGGCTGGGTAGCCGAGTTCTCGGCAAATTCCACTTATCTGCAAGAGCATCTGCGCAGCACTTTGTTAATGGTATTCTGTGCCAGTTCATTCATGCGAATTCTGGTCGTGATCTGGTTTTTACCAAAGCTCGCCGAACCTAAAATCCGTCATCGCCCACAGGTATTGCAACTGGTACTGAGGGTTTCGCGATTTAATGCCATTTCCGGAATGGTGATGGATTGGTTAACCGTTACATCCAAGAAAAAGAATCAGAAAAAAGACAGTGACAAGCACAAAAAATAGTCACAGATTAGAAGTAATTTAAAACCAGGGAGAAGCGTTCCAGCCTCTCCCGGTATGGTTCACGTGGATCAAAGCAAAACGCTCAGCTCAATCCACCTCGCCCCAGACAGCAAACTCACTACCACCAGGTTCGACAAAGTGGAAACGTCGGCCACCTGGAAAACTGAAAATATCCCTGACGATTGTGCCACCTGCCGCACGGACCTTTTCCTCCGTCTGCTCAAGCTGATGACTGAACAACACAATCAAGGCCGCTCCGTGGCTGGTCAGAGAACATTGATCTGACTTAAAAAAACCACCATCCAATCCCTGGTTCGAAAACGCGCTGTAGTCCGGGCCATAATCCGTAAACTCCCAACCAAACGCCTGATGAAAAAAAGACTTGGTTGCTGTCAGGTCACGGGAGGGAAACTCCACATAATTGATTTTTTCGTGTTGATCCACGGCAATTTCTCCATTTGTAGGTCGGGGCCCGTGTACTTATTTTATCAAGCCGGTTCTAACTAAAAAACGACAACCATAGTGCCCATCATGAGGTTTAGTGATTTTCTAAACGAGTGAAATGTCATACAGCCTACAGCCTTTTCCAGTCAACCCCTTTGGACTAAAACCGATAAAATAAGCATAGACAACCCCTGAATAGTGCATCAAACCTATACTGTATACATTAGCCAGGGAACATCAACAAGATGACCAAAATCCCTTGCCGCAGCTCTGTTTTTTTTCACAACAACTCACGCTGTCAGCTCACTATACATACCGAATTTTCCCAAATTGGCAGAGACCAACCAACACAATAGCCGTTATGAAACTTTTCAGGAAATTACCACTGGTTTGAGTGGGTGTCCCTTTATTCTGTGGGTGTCCCTTTATTCTGGTGTCCCCATACATACCGAATTCTCCCAAATTGGCAGAGACCAACCAACACAATAGCCGTTATGAAACTTTTCAGGAAATTACCACTGGTTTAAGTGGGTGTCCCTTTATTCTTACAGTGGGTGTCCCTTTATTTTATAACTCAAATAGGCACAAAATTATTGTCTAAAAAAAACGGCTTCTATATTCAGAAACCATGTTTGTTAAGTTACTGTGAGTTTCACCCTTTTGAAGCGCTTACATATTTACGCCAATTATGCTGTTCTTTAAACCCCAGAACCTCACGTATCTTGCGATTTGAAAACAACGCCTCGTGCTCTCCCATTTCCCTCGTAAATGGCACACCCGGAAAAAAGCGTTCTGCTAACTCTTTAGTAGGGATAATTGCTCCATTGTGATCATTTCCAGCATTAAACACCTGAAATCCCAAACCATCCTTTTGCAAGCATAAATCCACAATCTGCCCCAGATCACGGGCATCAATATAACAAAAAGCATTTCTTCGACGCACTTCGGGATATTTAAAATAATTTGGAAAACGCTCGGCGTATTCATGAGGCTCAATAACATTACCAATACGAAGCGCATAAATATCAAACCCCGAACGACGCTGGAAACTGCGGGCCGTTTTCTCATTCACCACTTTAGATAACCCATAGCTATCCATAGGATCGACATCATAATCCTCTTCTAATGGCAATGAATGCGGATTGGTTTTTCCATCAGAAAAACAAACACCATAAGTCGTCTCTGATGACGCAACAATCACTTTCTTGATGCCAAGCTTAACAGCCGCTTCGATCACATTGTAAGTGCCCATGGTATTGACCCGAAACGTTTCGTTATCAGGATTAATTAAAATACGGGGAATAGCAGCAAAATGCACCACTGCATCAAACGCTGGTACACCATTACCAGGCTCAAGCTCGTCAAAACCGGCGTAAGAGGTCAAAGCGTTAAACACTTGCCCCGAATCTGTGATATCAGCAATTAAGTTATCCACGCCTGGGAGATCAAGGGCCACCAAGTCGACATTCAGCACTCGATGACCTTTTTCAAGAAGATATGCAATGACATACTTCCCGGCCTTACCTGATCCGCCTGTAAATAAAATTCGCTTGGGATTCATATATTTACCTCAATCCGATTGGCTTACTTGTCAAAGGAATATACTTCATCTTTTTTGAGGATCTGTCGACATTAATCTTGCCAAGATCCATGTCCATGAAGAATTAAAAAGCCATAACCTCAAACTATCGAACACCTGTTTTCAGTACAACACATTGACGTAAAAACCGATTATAAAAGTCAAAGATGGCATTTCATATCTCCTCAATGGGACACCCATGTGTAATTTGATTTTTCGAAGGACACTCACTTTTTCCTCTTTCCAAACATACGAATCAAATCCTTGCTTCGTTTTTTAACAACTGGCATTATTCGATACTGTATATTTATCAGGATACTGCCATGGCCCGATCAAGGAAGTCGCAAATATCACTCGATGCCACCCCGTACTATCATTGTATCTCCCGTTGTGTCCGGCGGGCCTTTCTCTGTGGTTTCGATCCTCTCACTCAAACCAGTTACGAACATCGCCGTCAATGGGTCGAAGACCGCTTGTTATGGCTGAGTGAGATTTTCGCCATTGATATCTGTGCCTATGCCGTCATGACCAACCACGTGCATGTAGTGCTCCATGTTAATCTCAGGCAAAGCGAACAATGGTCGATGGAAGAGGTTATTACCCGCTGGCATCGTCTCTACAAAGGCGTTCCCTTGAGTCATCGTTACCTTAACGGTGATCGTTTCTCTCCGGCTGAAGAGAAAATATTAATGACATTGGTCGAACAATGGCGCGAAACATTAACCTCCATCAGTCGTTTCATGGCGGTGTTAAACGAAGGAATTGCCCGCCGAGCTAATCAGGAAGATCAGTGTACCGGCCGTTTTTGGGAAGGCCGGTTTAAATCCCAGGCATTATTGGACGAAAAAGCACTCATGGCCTGCATGGCCTATGTCGACCTCAATCCCGTCCGCGCTAACATCGCTTCCACTCCTGAAACCTCAAAGCACACCTCAATTTACAGACGTATCCAGTCCATCCAGAACAACCGTCAACAACCGAGTGAGCTCATGCCATTTATCGGTCACATCAAACAAGAGATGCCGGAAGGCATACCTTTTCCGTTCAAAGATTATCTGGAACTGGTGGATTGGACCGGACGAGCCATGCGGGAAGACAAACCGGGATTCATTGATAACCAACAACCACCGATACTTACACGTCTGGATATCTCGGAGGTGCAATGGCATCGTTTGACCCAACGTTTTGAAAAACAGTTCAAATGTTTTGCCGGCCAAAAGTCATCGTTTGAAAGAATCAAAGACTGCTTCAATCTGAATCGAATGCCGCCCAATTTGTTGGCGGGTTAATCAATTGACACGAAAATCAAACAGACCCAATACTCAAGATTTCAAGGCAACCTCCACATTTTTCACGGCCCCTTAAGTCGTAGTCTATCTTCTCGTTTTAAATTGCATTAATCGCCGAGGCTACTCTATGACTCGAACGGTATTTCGTGAGCTTGTATAAAGTCATATAGCGTAGCTGATTGTTCATCACTGAAATTATGCTGCAATTGAACATGCACACCATCTTTCCCACCGATGCCATTTGAAGCGAGGGAATATCTTGCTTCAGAACAGTCCAACACCGTTCATACTTTGAACAACCGAAAGCAGCTTCCACTCATCACCCAAATCCTGTCCTCTAAAGACCAGATCACCATTATCCGTGATTTCTGCACTTAGAAATCTGTAATCGCCAGGGCTCTGCTGTTCTCATAAAGCCACTTTTTATTAGTGAATAGATCAAACATAGTCGCAATCACGTAAACGAATCAACATCACAAAAGCTTATGGTTTTCAAAAATAGACATTAGCCATTGCAGATGCTGAGCCATAAAACCATCAAGGAAAATTAGCCACATTTGTGGAGTCAGTAATGAACAGAACCCAAAAACACCTAAACTCTGCGCCGCCACAATGGAGTTTGAAAAGGATTATCGACTCGAACTTGGCTCCGAATACCGCTCTGGTTAACTAACCGGATACACAGATATCCGCCATTCAATCCACATGCAAACAGCAACCAATGTTCCATACCCATTGAACGCTGTGTCTGTACCAGCCTTAAACCTTAACGTTTTGACATAGGATGATCAGACTTTAACTGCAACAGATCCCACAGATTTCCATACAGATCCTCAAAGACTGCCACCGTTCCATACTCCCGTTCCTCAGGATTGCGGATAAAGTTAATGCCGATGGATGTCATATAGGTATAGTCCCGCCAGAAATCATCGGAATTCAGAAACAGAAATACCCGCCCTCCGCTCTGATTACCGATAAAGTCATGCTGCTCCGGCTTAGATGCCCGTGCCAGCAATAACGTGGCACCGTGTGAGCCCGGTGGAGCAACGACCACCCAACGCTTATCCTGTTCCGGCTGATATTCATCAGTGATGAGTTCGAATTTCAATTTGTTCACATAAAAATCGATCGCTTCATCATAATCTTTAACAACTAACGCAATATGTACGATGCTTTGTTTCATTGGGTGTCTCATAAATTTTGCGAAATGGGTGTCCTGGATATTTCCTATCAGATGAGTGTCCCTCATATATGTAGTGCGATATGGACGATATTTTGTTTCATGGTTTTCCTCCAGAAATACAAGGTACTCCATTATATTTTTATATATTTGAGTTGTGTGGATTCAATGACAGGTCAATATGGGAACAGAGTCCAGGCCAATGGTTATTCGCAGGAACGTCAGTATATGTTTTGCTGCTACGCTAATTTGCGTCGTACCGGGACCAGACTCATCCTGTTGAACAGACCCGGCAGAATCCTGTGCTGTTAATCCGCCAGAATCTCATCAACCGCAGTCATCTGATCATCCGTAAGCGGGCCAGCTTCCATCGCACCGGCCAGCTCGTTAACCTGTTGCACACTGCGAAAGCCGGGAATGGGGATCGTTAATTCACTCCGTTTCCATAACCATGCCAACGCGCCCTGGACAGGAGTACGGTTGTGACTGGTTAAAATGGACCTTAATGCATCAAATTTCTGCAACAATTCGGGTTTTGGTTTGCCATCCCTGAAGTAACCCATCCAATCAGGATTGACACTACGAACATCTTTTACGCTGATTTGGCTGGTGTCATCATACTTGCCACTCAATAACCCCATAGCCAGTGGCCCACGGATAACTGCTGCAAGTTGCTTTTGCTCACAAAATGACATCATTGAGCTGGGTGTGAGGACATTGAATTCAAACTCATAACCAATGCAATTGGGAAAACCGGCAAACACTTCTGCACGAGCCGGAAAATCAGTGCTCCAGCCAAATTTCAGAATCTTGCCTTTGGTAACCAGCGACTCCAATGCCTCCGCAACCTGATATGCCTGTTCAGCAGGATAATCATTAAGATGAAACCAAAGTAAATCGATGTAGTCCGTATTCAAGCGTTTTAAGCTCGCTTCAACTGCATTTTCTATGTATGCAGGCTCAGCATTCTGACCAAGCATTTGCCGGCTGGGTTCATCAAATGTATTGCCAAACTTAGAGGCAATAATAATTTTACTTCGATGTTGGGCAATAGCCTTCCCTAGCAAACGTTCACTGTGACCGGCTCCGTATACATCGGCGGTATCAAAAAAATTGATTCCGGCCTCCAGGCCGGCATGAATGGCTCTGATCGATTCATCGTCATCTACATCCCCCCACCCTTTAGGCTCGGTGCCAGCCCAAAATGGCCCACCAATAGCCCAACAGCCCAGGCCTAAAGCACTTACATCCCAATCTCCCATGCGTCGTGTCATTTGCATGTCTATACCCCTCGTTGTTGATAAGTGACACCAGTGTAGGGTTCGGGTTATTTTTAATAAATACGCCACCTAAGAACTAATTGTTTGGAAATACGAACAGTGAATATTAAAGCTATAGCCGCTCTTTCCGCTGTCGCAAAATATGGCAGCTATACCGCCGCAGCCAATGCCCTGGAGTGCTCGAAAGCTTATCTGAGTGAACAGGTAAAGCTGCTGGAGGACAGTTATGACATTCAACTGGTATTACGCACCACCAGAAAGGTCTCCCTGACACCGGCCGGAAAAGAGTTTATCGGTCGTTGTAACGCAGCCTTCGCGCAAATACAGGAAGCCGAAGACCAGCTATTAACTGAACAGACTCAACTCAGTGGGCTCATTCGAATTGCGTCCATTGGCGGCATTATGGGTGAGGAGCTTATCGCGCCGGCAATCTATCAGTTCATGACATCGCATCCCAAAGTTGAGATTGAATTGAACTTCAGCTCACAGAATGTCGATCTCCTGTCTGGTGATTACGATCTGGCGGTTCGGTTAGGTGAATTGAAAGATTCAACGCTCATTGCCAGACGATTATTGAGTTACCGATTACTGCTGGTTGCGAGCCCAGACTATTTAGAAACGTTTACTGAACCTCATCGCCCTCAGGAATTGAACTCCCATCGCCTGATCACCGGAACCATCAGCCAATGGGAATTCATTAAAGGTCGTCAGAAAGAGACTTTGACACCATACCCGGTATTGCATTGTGGCAATGGCAAGGTCATGTTGAATGCGGCGTTGAACGGCCATGGCATTACCCGCCTGCCATCGATTTACGTTGAACCGTTTATCACATCAGGACAACTCATCTCAGTATTACCGGAGTGGACAGAAAAAACGCTGCAATGCCATATTCTGTACCCACCCGGGCGGTATCGGCTGCTCAGAGTTCAGAAACTCGTTGAACACATGCTCGAGACGATCCCTCAACTGATCGAGTAAAACCGCCGATACGACCAGACTGAATTCAAACACCTTAACGGCACTGTTGAGATCAACGTATTCGTGGGTGTTCCTTATATCTGTGGGTGTCCCCTATATATATTTAAGTGGGTGTCCTACTTCCCCCACATCAGTGTCCCTTATAAATGAAGATGGGTGTCCATTGTCTATTTTTTATCAATCAGGCTGGATGGCGGTTAACCATCCCAGCGTAAGTCTTCGGGCACTTGAACGTCGGGGCGTTTTTCCGGTTTGGGGGCGTAGCCTTTGCGCCATTGGTTCAACTGATAAACGTAAGCGAGTATTTGTGCCACTGCCAGGTAAAGACCTTCCGGAATTTCCTGATCAATCTTGGTGAAGTGGTAGATGGATCGAGCCAGCGGTGGAATGGTGATAATCGGGATTTTGTGCTCCTTGGCAATTTCCTTGATTTTCTCGGCCATCAAATCAGCGCCCTTGGCCAGCAGTATCGGCGCGGCATTTTCTTTGGGTTTGTATTTCAATGCCACTGCAAAGTGGTCGGGGTTGGTGATGACCACATCAGCATCCGGAACATTGCTCATCATTTTGCGCTGGCTCATTTCCCGCTGCATACGACGGATCCGGGCTTTTACCTCTGGTTTCCCTTCGGTGTTTTTGTACTCGTCTTTAATCTCCTGCAAAGTCATGCGCATTTTTTTCATGTGTGAGCGAATCTGAAAAGGTACGTCAATTAATGCAATCAGCAGTGTAGCGCAGGATATCAGGATGAATGACCAAAGGATGATCAGAGCCAGGTGGTGTACCCCCTCCCCGACACTTTCAAACAACAGGCTGCGGATATCTTCCACTTTCAAGGTCACTACAAGGGCTGCCCCCGTCGCAACAATCAGGACTTTGGCCCACCCTTTCAGTAGCTCCACCAGTGAGTTAACGCTGAACATGCGCTTAAGACCACTCAATGGATTAAGACGATCAAATTTCGGCGCCAGTACTTTGGAGGAAAAGTTCCAGCCACTTAATAAAGTCGACCCCAGGACAGCCGCCAGCAAAAGGATGGCAAAAATAGGTATCAGTACGATGAAACCATCAGCAATGGAACGTTCGAAATGGGCAAACAGCATGTTGGGATCAAACGCAGCCTGTTTATCGAACGAAAAATTAAAGCGTGCTATTTCAAGCACTTTTGTGGAGACCTGCGCGCCAAAAACCAGCAATGCAATGCCACTGGCGATCAAGACAATCGCTGTCGCCAGTTCGCGGGATCGCGGCAGTTGCCCTTCTTCCCGCGCTTTTTCAAGTTTTCGCGTCGTGGGTTCTTCTGACTTGTCCTGACCGGAATCGTCTTCTGCCATTACTCAGATACCTATGGAATAAATACGATATTTTTCATCATGTCTGTCAATTCGAGCATGTGTGTCCGAATCACCGACAACACCCCGGAAAAACTGAGCCAAAGCACAAACAGTCCCACCACCATGGTCACCGGAAAGCCTAGCGAAAAAATGTTCATCGCCGGCGCGGTACGGGCCATGATGCCAAAAGACAGGTTAACCAGCAGCAAAGACGCCACCGCCGGTAGTGCAATGGAAATGGCGGAGGCAAACATCCAGCCTCCCCACTGGGCCAGCTCAAAGGCACCCTGCTCAGAAATAAATCCCTGCCCTACCGGTAGCGTGTAGAAGCTCTCTACCAGGACTTCGAACACCACCAGATGGCCATTCATGGAAACGAATATCAGTGTCACGATAGTCAGAAACCACTGCGACAGAACAGTAACGGACACTCCATTGGCCGGATCGACCATGGAGGCATATCCGAGTCCCATCTGCATGGCAATGGTCTGGCCGGCCAAAATAAACACCTGAAACAAGGTCAACGCCAGAAATCCAAGCGCAAAACCGATGACAAACTGGTGGGCAATGATAACGATGTTGGTCAGCGCCAGCGCTTCGATATCCGGCATTTTGGGCAGTACAGGATACAACATTAATGTGGTAATAAGGCTCAGCAGTATTCTGATCGGCACCGGCACCAGCCGTGACCCAAACAGCGGAACAATCATGAAAAAAGCGGTTATCCGGAAAAATGGCCAGAGGATATGACTGACCCAGCTGGATATTTGCGCGTCGGTAATTTCAATCATTCCGGGTTATCCAATAATAAACGGCAAGTCTGTCAAAATTCCGTTGAAATAGCTGACGACCTTATCAACTACCCAGGCACCGGCAAAAATGATCATCAGTATGGTTACGATCAGGCGCGGCAGAAAACTGAGCGTCTGTTCGTTAATCTGAGTGGCTGCCTGAAAAGTTGACACCACCAGGCCCACCAGCAGACTTGGCGTAATCAGCACCAATACAACAATCAGTACAATCCAGAAAGCTTCCTGAAACAGATCACCAATATAGTTAACGTCCATAAAAGTCTCCTGCTAGGTCCCGAAACTGGATGCCAGTGATCCCATGATCATGGCCCAGCCGTCCACCAGCACAAACATCATGATTTTGAATGGCAGCGAGATGATGATCGGGGACAACATCATCATCCCCATGGCCATCAACACTGACGCCACAATCAGGTCTATGATCAAAAACGGAATGAACAACAAGAAGCCAATCTGAAAAGCGGTCTTCAATTCAGATGTAACGAATGACGGCATGAGTATATTCAATGGCACCTGACTGGGATCGGTATAACTGCCTTCCTGCCCGGCAATGCGGATAAACATATTGAGGTCGTCTTCGCGGGTCTGTTTCAACATAAACTCACGAAATGGCACGACCGCCCGGTTCAATGCTTCCAACGGCTGAATATCTTCATTCAAATAAGGTTGCAGAGCGGTCCGGTTCACTTCGTCCAGCACCGGCGACATGATGAAAAATGTCAGAAACAGCGCCAGGCCGATAAGGATCTGATTCGACGGTGTTTGCTGCAGACCAAGTGCCTGCCGAAGGATGGCAAAGACCACAATAATCCGGGTGAACGAGGTCATGAGCATGAGTACCGCCGGGATGAAAGTCAGCATGGTCATGATCGCCAATATTTGAATACTGACGGTATATTGACCATTACCCTGAGCATCCTGGGTATAGGTGATGGCGGGAATTCCCAATGGATCAGCCGCCCGGGCAAATACGGGCAGCATTAAAAACAATATGGATAGGCCAAAAAGCAGAGGGCTTTTTAATCCTTGAATGTATCGTCGCTGGTGTTTTTCCACTGATCCGAACCTTTTAAAACCTGTTTCAGTCTGTCCGAAAAAGTGGGAGTGCCGGCTTCTGAAGCCGATGTATCCAGGGGTTCATCAAATTCTTTGAGCAGGTTGATCTGATGCTGGGTAACACCGAGCAGCATCTGTTTGCCGCCTGCCTCAATCAATATCAACTTTTCTTTGGTTCCCAGGGATACTGCGGTAATAATCTTAATTTGTCGGTTGTTAAAACTGACACCGCCACTAATCCGTCGCACAAACCAGGCACACGCAAAGATAAGGCCAATTATAAAAATCAACGCGATGGCCATGCCGGAAAGATCAATTGCTGGAGCAGTGGTGTTCATGATTTAACCTTTTATCTGAGGCGCTGTCGTTAACAGTGATCATGTTACCGGGATTATCTGAAGACGATAACCCCGGCTCACCTCATCTGACCAAGGGACACAGGCCGAATCATCTCAGACGGCTGATCCGTTCCTGCTGACTCACGACATCGGTCAGGCGGATACCAAATTTTTCGTTCACCATGACCACTTCGCCATGGGCAATCAAGGTGCCGTTGACCAGTACATCAAGTGGTTCACCGGCCAATCGGTCCAGCTCTATCACTGAGCCCTGATTAAGTTGCAGCAGATTGCGAATGGGAATCATGGTATTACCAACTTCCATAGAGATGGTCACTGGAATATCCAGGATCACGTCAAGGTCTGGCGAGTTGATACCATTACCAGCGTTTTCTTCCCTCAACTCTTCCAACGGGGCTTTCTGCGCTTCATCTTCGTCATCGTCGCTTCCGGTTTCTCCGGCTTCTTCCATGGCCGCTGCCCACTCATCCGCCAGCGCGGCATCATCGGATTGTGACGATACCTCATCAACCAGCGCGTCAACGTCTATATCGTTATCCGGTTTTTGATCATCAGCCATTTTCGACCCCTTGTTTTATGCCTCGAATTTGTAATGCCAGTGCATTGTTGTCTGCTTTCAATCTATGTACCGGACGATCCATTTTTAATGCCAGAAATTCTCTCGACTGTCCCAGAACCGCGTGATAAATCGGTACATTGTTCGCTCGTACCACACAGGTTTTGGGCAGCTCAATTGGAATAATATCGCCTGGGGCGAGATCCACCAGATCGCGTAACTTGATTTCACGTTCAACCACCGTGGAATTGATCGGCACTTTGGCGTCCAGAATGTCTTTCTGCAGCGACTGAATCCAGCGCTCATCGACTTCATCGACATCCGATTGCACACCGGCATCCAACACTTCGCGGACCGGTTCTATCATGGAATACGGCATGGTGATATGAAGGTCACCTCCGCCACCATCGAGTTCTACGTGAAAAGTACTGACCACCACCACTTCTGATGGACTGACAATATTGGCCATCGCTGGATTGACTTCACTGGAGACGTATTCAAAATCCACGTCCATGACCGCGCCCCAGGCCTCTTTCATATCGATGAAAATCTGAGACAGCACCATCTGCACCACCCGGATTTCTGTGGGGGTAAATTCCCGTCCTTCGATCTTGGCGTGGCGGCCATCACCGCCAAAAAAGTTGTCCACCAGCTTGAACACCAGTTTGGCGTCAAGAATAAACAGCGCCGTGCCCCGCAGGGGGCGAACCTTAACCAGGTTCAGACTGGTCGGCACATAGAGAGTATGTATGTACTCACCAAACTTCAGAATTTGTATCCCACCGCTGGCAACATCGGCACTGCGACGCAGAAAATTGAACATACTGATACGGGTATAACGGGCAAAACGTTCATTAATCATTTCCAGCGTCGGCATCCGGCCACGAACAATACGGTCCTGGCTGGTAATGTCGTAGGGCTTGACGCCATCAATATCAAGCGTTTCCTCTTCTTCGACCGCTCCGTCATCAATACCATGTAACAGGGCATCAATTTCGTCTTGGGATAATAAGTCCTGCACGACAGTGTCTCCGTATTATTGCAGCACGAACGAGCGATACAGCACCCGTTCAATACCTGGCCGCCCCATGGATGCAAGCAACACTTCCTGAACCGCCTGGGTCAGTTTGTTCGCCAGCGCTTCCCGCCCCTCATTCGTCCGCAAATCGTCATAGTTCTGTTGCGAGAGCAGATCCAGGAGGTTATTACGAATCAACGGCAGCTGTGTCGATATGCTGTCCAGAGTCTCCTGATCACGCGCCAGCACACTGAGCTCGGTCTGCAGATATCGCTGTCGCCCACCCTGGGTGGAATAACTGGTAATGAACTCCGGCCCAAGGGACAGGTATATTGCCACTCCGGCCGCCGGCGTGACCACCTGCTCCTCCAGCGGCAGCTCTGTGACGTCATCCACTTCCGATTTCGGGCTGGACAGAAAAAAGAACCAGACCGCACCGCCGATACCGGCCAACAGCAAAAGCGCCACCACTACAATAATGATTAACTTAAGCTTTGATTTCTTTGGTGCTTCTTCATTTGCAGTAATTTCTGTATCTGCATCAGCCATGTTTTGTTCCCAATCTCTATGCTGTTCCGAATATGCCTGCAATCCCGATTGCAGTTCTCGCCATTGCAGTAATTATAGGCACTCTGATTACAAGTGACTGTTTTCTGGCACTTTTCTCTGTTAACTGATGTAACAGACCGGATACAGCAAGCCCTGTGCCATCCATTACGGGTGGTCGTGCCGACTATGAATCACTCAAACATAGTGATCCAACAGGGTCTGACTGACCATTGCTGTTGCCTGCGGCATCAGTTCCTCTTCGTCACCGTCCAGTTCCCCACCGGCGTATCCGCGCTGCGAATGCTGTTCACCACTGAACTGCCCCTGACTGCTCTGATCCGACACCTGAGCATCCACCAGCTCAATATTCTGTTCCTGTAACATCGTGCGCAGACGCGCCATACTGGCGTCCAATAACTCTTTCACCTGGGCATGCTGCGTCACAATCGCCACCTGAGCCTGCTGATCATGGTTAACCGATAGTTTGATCTCCAGCGTTCCCAGATCCGGTGGATCCAACCGTATATGGGCAACCTGAATATGGCGGTTGGCCATCATCATAATGCGATCATTCACGGAATTTGCCCATTCAGAATGAGTCACTGGCTGCTTCAGTGGAATTTCCACGGATCGCTGTACTTGTACCTGATCCTGTTTTACCTGCGCCTGCTCTCTCTGTCCGGCCAGGTTCACGGCATCATTAAAGTTCTTTCGGGTTGAGTCGGTCGAGGTATTCATCTTGTCGATGTCAGACTGGGTCTGAACCTTAACGGTCTTTTGGGTGGAATCGTCGCTGCTGGCAACATCGTCTGCATCCAGCGGCTCCATCTCCAGCCCCTCGTCGATGACGGAATCTTGACGGTCAGAATTCTTCTGACCAGCAGCAACAGGAGCGGCAGGAGCGGCGGCTGTCTCAACAATGGCAGCGGCGTCCGCCGGATCAACACCGGTTTCCCCGACCATTTCAATCCCATCGTCTGCAACGGTTTCAGGATTGTCCTGCCCGGATTTCAAATCATCCGTCAATACCGGACTAACTGTTGACCCAGGGTCATCCACATTCAGTTCTGCCTCTGCGACTATGACTCCGGTCTCCGGCTCTACATCCGGCACCGGTATACCGCTATTAACACTTCCGGCGACGGTCAACTCATCCTCTGTTCCGGCGTCGGTGTCTGCCGATGGTAAAAGCGACACATCCGTATTGATAGCAGGTGCTTCAGAACCATCATCCACGTCCATGCCATCGGAGTTTTGCTGCTGCAAAAACTGAAAGAAATCGGCAAACAGAGCAACCACATCTGATTCACCCAAGTCATCACCGTCTTCGTCATTCATGCCGTTTTCCTGGCCAATCAGCGCTTCGGTAATGACATCAGAATCCAAAATCGCGCCGGCATCGGCAAAGCTCATACCTCTGGAGCGGAGAAAATTTGCCGCATCATCGGCCTGATTCATGAATTGGTTGTATTCCGGAGTATCTGGCTCCAGACCCAGCTCAGCGGCCATGGTCGTCATGAAGTCGAGACCTGAATCCGTATCTGACGCAGCTCCAGAGGCATTTACGGTATTTGAATGGCTGGCGACAGAAGCTGTTGGTAATGGGGATAACTGCATATAGCACTCTTCCTGAACAATCTATAATCGGATCTTTGATGTTCATAAGAGCAAGGCACAGGCCAATTTGGCCAAGGCGGGCTCACAATATGGTGTGTGCAATCACTCAGAGCGGTTATGACCAGGCAACAGCTCTGTCAGGCACTCCACGACAGCCATGTATTCACGCTGAATCTGCTCAATCTGATCACTCGTCTGTGTCCACAGTTCATCACTGGCAGCCTTTTCCAGCTCAGCACACAAGTCATGTAACTGAGTCGCACCAACATTTACAGACGACCCTTTCAGGCTGTGAGCTGAACGCCTGAGTTCATCACTGTCCTTCTGCTGAGCAAACTGGTCAATGTGCTCAAGATGCATGGCACTGTCTTTAATAAAGGTCTGAAGCAGAAATTCAAACTCATCATCCATGATATCCTTGAGTTCATCCAGTACCGACATGTCCAGATGTTCCACAAGATTACGCATATATTTAGCCCCCGAACCATTTTTTCTGAAAAACCTTATCTATCTGATCAGTATAACCTGCAACTGAGAATATGTAGTTCAGTTAGCAACACAAACAAATAAATTCTACACTCAGATACAACAAGGTCTCACGTTTTTTGTTTCGTCCTTGGCCATATGATTTTGGCAACGACAACGTTGCCCCGATCCATATATTCCAGCGAATCACAAATTTTGTTCAACAGCGGCAGCCCACGACCACTGTATTCACGATTATTTCGCTTCCTCGCCATAACAGCCTGGAAGTCAAACCCTGGACCACTGTCCTCAACTCGAATAGTCAGCTCCCCTCCCTGATCCCATGGCTGGTGGGAGGCGGAAACCCGTATATAGGCATCTTCCTGCAGGCTTTCCAATCGCCGGGTACGCTCATGGTAATACTGGACGAATCCTTGCGGGTCCTGTTTGAGGCTGGAATTCAACTGCAACAGCCCATGCTCAAGGGCATTGGAAAACAATTCCGCCAACAGGGTATATAGCTGCCCGCGCATGAACCTGAGACTCTCTACCTCGGTCAGAATCTGCAAAATCATGGGTAACGGGTTGTAATTCACCAATGAGCGTGCCTGTAACCGATAGTCCATGGTCCAATCCTGTGGCCCAACAACGGTATGACTGGGCCGGGCCAGAGGTTGAGAGGTATCCTGTTCCTGATATTCGATCATTTTGGCTTCGAGAACGGTGATATCATCATCCCGCTCGGCTTCCCCCATGAAATTCTCCACCGCATCAACCAACGGAACCACAATATTCTCCTTACCGGTATTGCGAATGATCGTGTCTTTAATCCGCTGTTCCCCAAACATTTCACCGGTGATATCGCGGCTCTCATGAATACCGTCGGACCAACAGAAAATCCGGTCGCCGACTTTCATGGGCACTTCCTCAATCGCAATCCGGATGGATTCATTATCCACAACCCCCAGCGGCAGGTTTTTGGAAGGAATGGAACGAATGCTGTCGTCTTCGCAGGAATACACCATGGCATCCGGAGTGCCACCAACCCAGATACGGGCAATGCCATCGAAGTAGTCCAGCTCAATCATAGTGCCGCAACAAAAAATACCCACGGGCAGTATACGACGAAGCTTACGGTTGATTTCCTTGAGAATCTCCTCGATGGCATAGCCTTTGTTGGTCATACCATAAAAAATCTCTGCCAGCGGCATCACGCCGATAGCTGCAGGTAATCCATGACCGGTGAAATCACCCAGAAACAGATGCATGCCACCGCCGGGCTTTTTTTCAGCCAGCACAGTATCGCCATTAAAAATAGCCAGCGGTGACAGAGAGTAGTTGACGTTGTCCGCGTTCAATGAACCCAGATGAACGACATTATCAAAAATATTTTTGGCCACGTGCTGCTCAATGACCAATTGACGATTATGTTTCTGCAGTCGCGAATGCATGTCACGCATACGGCCAAAGGATTTGAGCTTGGCCTTCAACACTACCCGATTATAGGGTTTGGACAGAAAGTCTTCAGCACCGGCTTCCAGACAACGTGCCAAGGCCCCGGCTTCCTGCAAGGAAGTGAGAAATATGATTGGCACCATTTCCGATTCGGCATAAGCAATTTCCTTGATCCGCAAGGTAGCCTCATAACCATCCATGACCGGCATTAGCGCGTCCATTAGTACGATATCGGGACGATGCTCAAGATACAGTTCAACAGCCATCTGACCGTTTTCTGCCAGAATAGGACTATGTCCTTCCTTCTTGAGCAATGCGGACAAAATCAGTCGGTCGGAATGGTTATCATCAGCCACCAGAATTTTATAGTATTCCGACACGTATACCTCCTGTTATGGCTACATTGACTGTTATTTCTGGATTGGAACGATGCAATAGGGAGGAAAAATTACGGCGCCCTTGACAGCATTGACTTATTAACACGTATTGCCTTCCTTACGGCTACTGACATAACTGTAGGACTACAGCGCACTCGTCCGGGCGGAGAGTGCGGCACTCTGGAATTTTATAAACCGGCTTTCAACAGATAGTAAACAACTGACCAAAGTTGGAAATAGTCAGAATCTTTTTCACGTCAGGATTACAATTGACAATTGAGATCTGCGCTTTGTCACCACCAGCATGATCACGCAACAGCAACAGCATGCCCAGGGCAGAGCTGTCCAGATATGAGGCTTCCCGCATATCTACAATATATGACTCCACCGTTGGTTCAGTACTTTCATATACCTGACGAAAGTCCTGGTGTGCGCTGAAATCAAATCTGCCCTTTATCTTAATCGTCAACTCATTGCCATCACTGTTAAGAGTGGATGAAATGGTCATTTAATATTCCTCAAAGTCAGTATTGAATGTTCCTGATGTTCCAACAGGCCTATACAGCTATTGATTTTTGTTTCTTAGGCAATGAATACATGACCAAAATCATCAAGAAAATGCAGTTTATAGATCATAAACAAACATTTTGAGAAGATTCTTAACGCCGTATTCACAACGTCATTAGAAAATCAACAACCTACCAGGAGTCACCTGTTTTTCATATCGATAAGTGTAGCTATCCAGGGTTATTCTGCCACCCCTCTGGCAGTAATATTTCGATTCCCTAAAACCACGCTTACGATTCTCAGTGACTGTATTTTATTAACGTACGCCCAATACTCTGAAGTGGCAGTATATCCACTGCTGCTCCCAATGCCACGGCAGCTCCAGGCATACCCCAGACCACCGAGCTCTCTTCATTTTGGGCGATGGTGCGACAGCCCTGCTGTCGCAGTCGCAACATGGCTTCAGCGCCATCGGCACCCATCCCGGTCAGCATCACTGCAATCAGGTCACGCCCAATCGCTTCACCGGCACTGTCAAACATTACTTCTACCGATGGTCTATGACGATTGACTCTCTCCCCCTCATCCAACCGGCATACCCAGCGCCCCCCCTTACGGGCAAAACGCAGGTGCGCATTGCCAGGAGCCAGATAAACATGGCCAGGTTGAATCAATTCTCCTCCCACCACATGATGGACTTCGAGAGAGCAACATCGATTCAGCCGCTCTGCATACGACCCACTAAACTCATACGGTATGTGCTGAGTCACCACAATGGGAGGCATTTGTGCCGGCAGATTCTGAATCACCTCCCGTATCGCTTCCGTGCCACCGGTGGATGCACCAATGGCAATCCAGGTATCGGGTTTCAGCTTACCGATATCCGCCTGTTCCTCATAAGGCCTCGGCTGAAAACGGCTCGGGTCAAATGTGCGTACATTGGCGCCGGCAGCCTGCACCACTTTTTCAATCAATACAGCACTGTAGGCCGCTAACTGATGGCCGTTATCATTGACCGGTTTGGCGAAATAGTCCACCGCCCCAATCTCCAGCGCATCCAAAGTAATGTTAGCGCCCTTATTGGTCAAGGTAGAAATCATAACCACCGGCATCGGACGCAAACGCATAAGGTTTTTTAAAAATGTCAAACCATCCATGCGCGGCATTTCAATATCCAGAGTCAGTACATCCGGATTAAGCTGCTTAATCTTATCGCGGGCAATCAATGGATCAGCTGCCGTCCCCACCACTTCCAGACGTTCATCTGAATTAAATATTTCCACCAGAATTTTTCGAATCAGGGCGGAGTCATCCACCACCAGAATGGTTATCTTTTTCATAGGTTCCATAGCAGTCACTCGAACAATTCAATATCAGACTGTTCATCGCGATGACGAATTTGATCCAGATAATCCCGTTCACGCCTGACAATAGTCTGATTGTGCTGGCTCGCCAGTTTTTTAACCCGTACCTTCCCTTCCCAGGCCATATACAACACCTTGCGAGGATAGATGTTGCCGACATCCACCGCGCTCGTTTCCAGGCCTTCCTGTTTCAAATAAGACAACACAAACAGTATATTCCGTTGACCGATATCCGTCAGATTGGCGAGTACCTGACCTCCACCAAATACCTTAACTTCAAAACGCTCTTTACGCCCCCCCTCTTTCATTATCGCGTTAATCATGTATTCCATGGCCCAGTTGCCATAACGGGTAGCGCTTGAGACCGAACTGCATCCCCAGTCTATAGTTGAAAACTCACCACTGGAAGGCAGCATAAAATGATTCATACCCGCGACTCCGGCCTTGGGATCACGAATACAGACAGAGATACAGGACCCCAAGACCGTGGCAATCATTTCCTTGCCCTTGGTGACATAAAACTCTCCCGGCAGTATCTTGGCAGCCCAACAATTCAGGTGTTTATCCCAATAACGTTGAATATGCTCAAACCCCCTGACCAATTGTGGTTGCTGATAAGTAGGATGCGTGGTCAAGCCGGAATTCATATCATTTCTTCCTGTATTCCGTTTTCCCTTGATAGGAAAACAAAGCTGCAGCTTCCCCCAATTGCTCAGAGTGCCCTATAAACAGATAGCCCTGAGGATTAAGAATATCTGCATAGCGGCGAAACAATTTATTTTGAGTTACCTTGTCAAAATAGATCACGACATTGCGACAGAAAATGACATCGAAATGCCCCTGCATGGGCCATTCATTAAGCAAATTCAGGCGGTTAAAACGAATATACTGCTTGATATTATCCTTCACTGTCACCGTTTCCTGGTGTTTATCTATGATGAAACTGGCTTCTATCTGCGCTTGCGATAACGATTCAACCCTCGCCCGCTCATAGACTCCCTGACGACCGGTTTCAAGGACATTGGAATCCAAATCAGTTGCCAGAACTTTTACGTCCCACTCCCGCCGATTCTTAAAGAACTCATGCAAAACAATAGCGATCGAATAGGCTTCCTCTCCGGTTGAACAACCCGCGGACCAGATACGCACTTTTTTGGTCGGATTGGTTAACAATTGTGGAATCACTTTTTGCCGGAGTGATTCGAAATGATGAGATTCGCGAAAAAAAGATGTCAGATTCGTGGTAATCGCATTTACAAATTCATTGATTTCTTCGTCATCAGGGTTTTCCAGTATCTGACAGTAACTTCTAAAATCCGGTAATCCGAGTTTTCTCACCCGGCGGACTATTCGGGAGTACACCATGTTTTTTTTATGATCAGCCAGTACAATACCGGTCAGCTGATAGGCGACTCTGGCAATTAGCCGAAAATCATTTTCGGTCATTGGCAGTTGTCGATATTTAAACTCTTCCGCTGTTGTCATTGAGTCTCATCCATTCTGTACAACTGGCGCATTACGGCATTCAAATCACCGTGATCATTAAATCCGCAGAGTAAAAACACAGCCGAAATACCGCTAAAAATCCTCCCACTCATCCGATGACTTCGTGGTTTTTACCGGGTTTTTGTTAACAGCTTTCCTGGAAGGCATTGCCGATACCGTTTTTAACGGTCTTTTACCTTGCGTACCGGTTGCACTGTTCTCGATTTGAAAAAACTCAATAAGATTGATCATGTTACGAGCCTGCTCAGCCATGGTTTGTCCTGCTGCTGACGCCTGTTCCACCAATGCAGCATTCTGCTGAGTCATGGTATCCATTTGCGATACCGCCTGATTAACCTGTTCAATGCCCGCAGTCTGTTCCTGCGCGCTGTTACTGATGTCATTGATCATACTGCTGACTTTTTCGATGGCCGTGACGATCTCCAACAGAGTCTTGCCGGATTCATTAACCAGTTCAGTACCCTGCTCCACTTTCTCAACGCTGTCTCTGATCAGATCCTTGATCTCTTTGGCCGCACTGGCTGAACGCTGTGCCAGACTGCGTACTTCACTGGCTACGACCGCAAACCCGCGCCCCTGTTCACCAGCGCGAGCGGCTTCCACAGCAGCATTCAATGCCAGCAGGTTGGTCTGAAAGGCAATATCATCAATGACGGTAATAATGTCTGATATTTGTTTACTGGAGCGATTAATTTCGGAAATAGCGGAAATTGTTTGTTCAACCATACCACCACCGATCTGTGCCTGCTTTTTGGCCTCATTGGTAGCAATGTTAACGTTATAAGCATGCTCAGCACTCTGTTTTACCGTTCCAGTCATTTGCTCCATGCTTGAGGCGGTTTCCTCAAGGCTACTTGCCTGCTCTTCAGTACGCTGACTGAGATCCATATTTCCATGCGCGATTTCATCAGCAGCAGTAGACACTGTGTTAGCAGCATCACTGATCCGGGATAGTACATCTGTCAGTTTATCGACGGTTGCATTGGCATCGTTTTTAAGTTTATTAAATGTGCCTTTATAGTCAGTATTGATACGTTGACGAAGATTACCGCTGGCCAGGGACTCAAACATCCTGGCAGTCTCGTTTACGACCCCCTCGGAGACAACCAGCAAGCTGTTCAAGCCTTCAGCCAGTTTACGATAAAACCCTGTTTTACCCTCTAAAACAACTCGCACAGTTAAATCACCGTTGGTGGCACTTTCAATCAGCTGATCAATTTCTTTTTCAATAGCCACTTCAACGGTGCGGTCCCGCCATTCCAGAACACTGCCAATCCGGTTGCCATGATCATCGAATACCGGGCTGGCGGTGAGACCAAATGTCAATCCACTTATACCAATCTCAGTGTCATATGAACCAGTTAATCCGGCCAGCAAATTACGTTGATGAGCCGGTTTTTTATGGAACAGATCAATGTTTTTGCCAATCAATTCATTGCCATTAAAGTTTGGCAGATCCCGCTTGATCTTGGCTTCATTTTCAATCATCAGCCTTTTCGCCGAACGGTTTATATATACAATGTTGGCGTCGTCATCCGCGACCATGGCACCGGTTGAGACGTTGTCAAGCGCCTGACGGATACGTATATTCTCGGAGGATATTCGTTGTTGCTTCTCCACATTATCTTTGAGTGTTGCCTGCATTCTCTGCAGTGCACTTTGTAATTGACCCAGCTCATCTTTGCTGCTGACGAAAAACTTATTGTCATATTTACCTTTTTCGATCAAAGCAAAAATTCCAACCACCTGTTTGAGCGATCGATTGATGCCGACAATCGTTACCAGCAAAACCAAAAGTGAAATACACAAACCGATGACCAGAGAAAATACCAGCCTGGTCCACAACACCATCATAGTATCCAGCCGGGTCTGCAACAGAGAGGTTAGCGCTGCAGTTAGTTTGGGTGTGCTTGTAAAAATCTGATTGACAGCCTTGGTACCCGCCTGAAAAAACTCATCACTGGACACTGTAATATTTTCGTTGACCAACTCCATGGTGTAATCCATGAATGAGCGCGATGCCTCCAGCATTGAGTCAGTCGTCGCACCTAATTGGTCTTTCAGGGCAGGATTAGCGGCATAGATATTGGCAAATGAATCTTCTACGCCTCCGATATTGACAGTACCCACCAGCATAGCCAGCTTCACCAGATTAGCTTTGGAGAGATTACCGGAGGCAATCATACCAGTACCGGTTCCCCGGATTTTACCAAGTGCCTCGGCAAGAAAATGGTTACGAAAGGCCACGGAAATGACCAGGTAAAGAGAATCAAATTCTGAATCCATAGTCAGACTGGAACGGTCTGAAATGAGCACAATGGTACGAATAAAGCGGCCAATCAAATCGCTGTGCTCAGCAAAAATATCTGCAGCTGGCCCCTGAAAAGATTTCTGGCTAAGTCGCTGCCACGATTCCTGCAAATCAACAATATTCTGGCGAATGTTCACAGGATCTTTCTGCTGATCGATCAGTGTAAGCAGGTTCACTAATGACTGGTCAGCTTTGCGGGCGGCCGTTTCTGCCGCTTCGCGAGCTAACGGAGCGCCATTCAGAAAGGCATTGCTTTGCCCACGGTGTATCTGTAACTGTTGAATGATTTGATAGATCGGGTCGATGTACTGAACCCCAACGAGTTCTGAACGAATGGTGTCAACGTCCTCGTTCCATTTTTTTAATAACTCATATGAAACAAACCCTATGACCAACAGAAAAATGCCTGTGGATAGCGCGAGTTTTGTTAACACGCTCAGATTCTTTAGCAGGTTGATACGGTCAAAAAAAGTTTTACCAATCATTGTGTCATTCATTGATATGGTCTCCCCCGGGCTATATTCATGAACCCGACAATTTCACTCATCAAAACAACAGCTGTGTGACATCTGCTGCACCTGTAGTGGAGCCCTAGCAGCATCATGAAGTCAGGACCGGAACATCTCTGCAAACCAAAGGTTGTAACCATCTGTTGTCAGTTAAAGTCGCAGCAACTGTTCATCCTGCTATCAGATCACCGTATAAAAACGGTTCGATGATCCTCACTGTAACAACCATCCCATATCAGGTATCGCTACACCATCGTCACAGAATATTTTAAACACCAATTTTGGCCAGTTCGGCGGGTTCCATCAGCAATGCCAGATCCAGCAGAATGATCATTTTCTCATTCACATTCGCCAGTCCCTTGATAAAGTTACTGCTGATATTTGCATCCATTTCCGGTGATTCTTTTATGTCCTCTTTCGGAATGCTGTACACATCAGAAACAGCATCGACCACTACCCCGACAACACGTTCCTTATCTTTGAATCTGAGCTTTAAAACAATCACCACCGTCATCGGACCATATTCAATGGTGGGCAGGTTAAAACGGGTTCTTAAATCGACAATTGGTACAATCGTACCGCGCAGATTAATGACCCCTTTCAGATACGCCGGTGCATTAGGGATAGATGTCGCTGAGTCCCAGCCTCTGATTTCCTGAACACTAAGAATATCGACACCATATTCTTCTTTTTCAACAATAAACGTCAGATACTGATCCAGCTGATCTGCGTTATCATTAAATTCAGACAAACCTCTGTCGGCAAAATCTTTCACCTGTTCATTTGCTGCCATAACCTTACCTCATTCCTCACGCCGCTGACTGCTTGCCTTTATCAATAAATGCAGAACCACTGGCCGACAGTTTAATACCCGACATTTTGATTATGCCCGGAACATCAAGGATCAGTGCGACAGTGCCATCTCCCAGAATAGTGGCTCCGGATATGCCATCCACTCTCTGATAATTTGATTCCAGGCTTTTGATTACTACCTGCTGCTGCCCCAACAGATCATCTACCAGTAAAGCAACTTTCTTATTATCTCCTTCCACCACGACCAGTAGCCCTTCCGCTGTATCTCTGGTTCCAGTACTCACATCGAAGACCTCAGCAAGCTTGATCACCGGCACATATTCATGACGCAAACGAAAGACATCAACGCTACCCGCAACCAGATTCATATTGCTGGGTTTAATCTGAATGGATTCAACAATGCTGACCAACGGTAAAATATAAGTCTCGGAGCCCAACTTAAACAGTTGTCCATCCAATATCGCCAGTGTCAGTGGCAATATGATTTTGAATGTCGAACCAACACCAGGTTCTGATTCCATTTCAATAGAACCGTTGAGTTCCTGGATATTACGCTTAACCACATCCATCCCCACGCCACGACCGGATACATCACTGACCTGTTCAGCGGTGGAAAAACCTGGTCGGAACAACAACTGATATATTTGTTCCCGCGACAACTCATCTGTGGGTTTAATCAATTCACGCTCAATGGCCTTGTTTCTGATTTTTTCCGTATCAATACCGCGACCATCATCAATAATCTCGATAACAATATTGCCACCATGGTGATAGGCGTTCAGTGTCAGCGTCCCCGTTTCGCTTTTGCCGGCGGCTTTACGCTGCTCGGGACTTTCCAGACCATGATCCAGAGAATTACGAACCATATGGACCAGTGGGTCACCAATTTTTTCCATCACCGTTTTATCTAACTCGGTGTTTTCGCCAATCAGTTTCAGCTCAACTTTCTTTCCAAGCTTACTGCTCAAATCTCTGACCAGTCTCGGCATCCGACTGAACGTAAAACTGATCGGCAACATGCGAATTCGCATGACATTTTCCTGCAATTCACGGGTATGGTGTTCCAGCTGCGACAGACCTTCTTGTAACAGGTGCAGACTGTCCATATTGAAATCACGACCTAACTCTCCGAGCATGGATTGAGTAATCACCAGTTCCCCAACCATATTGATCAGAGAATCTATTTTATCGATACTGACTCGAATAGAAGCATGTTCAGCGTTTTTCGATGTGACAGGACGCCCTTCATTCGCACTCTCTTTAGGTTCAGACGCTACAGGTGGCGGCGGGGCGGAAACTGATGGGCCATGTTTGACCGGTTCAGGATGAGTATCCTGAACCACTTCAATCACTGCGTTTTCACTGACCTCACTTTCACAAACGATTTCAATTTCGGAATCATCACGCACCCATTCAAATACTTCATTCAACTGCTCTTCACGGATGTCGTCCCCGGTCACCAAAAACTGCCATTGCAGGTAACATTGTTCGCCATCAATCGCATCAAATTCCGGCAACCTTGAAATATCGACCTCGGTTTCGACACTACCCAGCAAATGCAGCTCGGCAATGATGCGATAAGGTTCATTGCCGGTTTGGATGATGTCTGAACCGGGTGCAAATTTAATTCGCCAACGACTGCCACCTAGCTGGGTATCCAGGTTTTCCGGCTCATCTTCTGCAACGACAGTTGATGGCTGACCTGGTTCATTGATCATGCCTTCAAACTGTTGTCGCAACTTGTCTGCCTGAGTCAGATCAACGGGCCGGCCATCCTGTAAATCCGCCAGCATATTGCGCAGGCAGTCCACGGACTGTAAAAACAGCTCGACATTCGCCTGGGTGAGACCCCGTTGATCGGAACGAATTTCGTCAAGCAGTGTTTCTATGACATGAGTAAACTGAGCTATATCCGTGAATCCGAATGTCCCGCTACCGCCTTTGATTGAATGGGCAGCTCTGAAGATGGTATTGATCAACTCCCTGTCAATATGACTGACGTCGATTTCCAGTAAACAATTTTCCATACTATCAAGCCCTTCGAGACTTTCCTCGAAAAAGACCTGATGAAACTGGCTTAAATCGATGCTGCTCATATGTCCATGCCTTTCAGCCAAGCACCTTACGAATAGTCGCCAACAACTGATCCGGGTTGAATGGCTTGACGATCCAACCGGTGGCACCCGCTTTTTTGCCTTCCATTTTTTTGTCGCCGGCACTTTCCGTGGTCAGCATAAGAATGGGTATGAATTTATAGTTTGGCAGCTCACGAAGTTTACTAACCAACTCAATTCCTCCCATAACAGGCATATTGACATCACTCAAAACAAGGTCAAACTTCTGCCCTTGAGCTGCACTTAACGCCTGCTTTCCATCCTGGGCTTCGACAACGTCAAAACCTGCTCCCTTTAAAGTAAAGGCAACCATTTGTCGCATAGATGCAGAATCGTCAACAGCTAGAATTTTGGTCATCTGATCAGTCCCCGATTTTTTTAATCAACTAAACCCAACAATGTATTTACCCCCAACAGTTTAACGACTTTAAGCACTTGTTCACTCGGTTCAGAAAGTATCAGACGGTTGTTCTGAGATTCCAGTTTCTGCTTTAAAGCAATCAGAAGTTGTACTGCGGTGGTATCAATTTTATTGACAGAAGCCAGTTGGAGAGCAATATCGCTATGAGAGTCAATTGCTTCAGTCAGCAAATTTTTAATCTCATCGACATTGTTGATGCCCATCATTTCCGGACACGGAACATTAAACGTATTTCCCATCTTCTGCTTTTCCAACATTCGGCATAGCGTCTTACCTTTAGAGTAGACGTGCTTTTTTAGCTTGCAAAAAAAATTACAGAGCAGCGTTACAAGCTCCGACTAATGGACTAGAAAAAAGGGTATTTTTACTAATATTGAGGTATTTAACTTGCTAAAGTTTTATTTCAGATAAAAAAGTTAACATGTTTATTGACGAGTTCTGGAAAACATTTGCGTAACTAACTCATCATTTTGCTTTTGCTCCAGTTTTTCCTGTGCCACCCATTCTTCGAAACGAACAGACTCAATAAAACTGGACATAGATTTTCGCTTGAGATGAACTTTTTTCCATCGCTGCATGACTTCATTTGTCTGGCGTTGCGCCATCAGAATGGTGTGCTGTTGAGCCTTAATGACCTGTTCCAATTGGGCAATAAAATGCTGGTAACTTTGCCACCTTTGACCAGAGATACCTTGTTGTGCCTGCGAACGAAATTCATCCTCATAACTGTTTTGATAGCCCATCAGTTCATCCAGCCGATGTTGCTCCCGCTGCACATTTTCGCGCGCCATGGTCAAAGCCCTGGCCAGTTGTTCTTCCTGCTGCCGAATCAGTTTCTCGACAATAACCAGACGCTGCGAGCGATTCATCGACTATTCTCACCGTTTGAGTTTATGGTTCGCTTCAACGCGCTTTCGCTCTGGATGCCAGACCGGTTTGTTTCTGGCCGACTTTCTGCCCCTTAGCTTTAACCACCGGCGTATCGGCTTTTTCCAAGCCAAGCCTGCTCAGCATTTCGCGGCTTTCGTCATAACTGAACGGCTGGCTCAGGCTCTGGCGCAGAAAATCGCGCATCTTCGGCATTTTCTCGACAGCTTTATCGAGTTCGGCATCCGCACCGGCACTGTAGGCACCGATGGTAATCAGATCCTTATTCTGCTGATATGTGGAATATAGCTGCTTAAACTTCTGGGCACTGAGCAAATGATCACCACTGACAACCTGGGGCATAGCCCGACTGATAGAAGCCTCTATATCGATAGCCGGATAATGTCCCTCTTCAGCCAGTCGTCGTGACAACACAACATGGCCATCCAGAATTGCCCGACAGGCATCCGCGACCGGATCCTGCTGATCATCACCTTCGGTCAATACTGTATAAAACGCGGTAATCGATCCTTCACCGGCTTTGGCATTACCTGCCCGCTCCACCAACTGCGGAATTTTGGCAAACACCGAAGGCGGATAACCTTTTGTCGCCGGTGGCTCTCCCGTAGCAAGGGCGATTTCACGCTGAGCCTGGGCATAACGAGTCAGAGAATCCATCAGCAACAAGACGTTTTTGCCTTTTTCGCGGAAATACTCGGCCACGGAAGTGGCATATTGTGCGGCCCGCAAACGAATCAGCTGCGAGTCATCAGCCGGCGCAGCCACCACGACAGAACGGGCCAGCCCCTCTTCGCCAAGAATATCCTCAATGAACTCCTTGACCTCCCGCCCCCGTTCTCCAATCAGTCCGACCACCGTAATATCAGCATTGGTGAAACGGGTCATCATACCCAACAGCATGCTTTTACCCACCCCGGATCCGGCAAACAGACCCAAGCGCTGACCACGCCCCACACTGAGCAAAGCATTGATGGCTTTGATACCAACATCGAGCGGTTCGCGGATGGGCTGGCGGTGCAGAGGATTGATAATCTCCCCCTGCAGGGACTTATTGACCCGGCAATGCAAAGTACCCTTGCCATCAATCGCTTCACCAAAACCATTGACCACACGCCCCAGCAACTCATCACCAATCACCAGCTGATTGGCGTTTTCCACCGGCATAACTTTCGCTCCGGCCTTTAAACGGGAAACCGGCGTAATCGGCATCAGAAACACTTTTTCGCCTTCAAAACCAACCACTTCAGCTTCCAACTCGTGATTACCATCGATCACCATACACCGCTCACCGATGGAAACATTGCAACCAACCGCTTCCAGAGTCAGGCCGACCATGCGCGTCAGACGACCAACAACGGTCACAGCCGCATCATCAGGCACCAACTGCTCATAGTGGCGGAAGCGCTGCGCCAGTGAAGGCTGATCTGTTTCAGGTTTCATGATCTGCCGCTTCCCGAACATCATCTGCTGCCTGCTCATCCTCATCTACGCCCGGCATCCCGCCCGATGCTGGCATACCCATGCGCTCATGCACTTCCTGTGAAGTGGGTGTCCCTTGATCTGGCGCGGATGCCTCTTGCCCTAGAGTGGGTGTCCCTTGATCTGGCGTGGATTCTTGCCCTGGAGTGGGTGTCCCTTGATCTGACGTGGATTCTTGCCCTGGAGTGGGTGTCCCTTGATCTGACGTGGATTCTTGCCCTGGAGTGGGTGTCCCTTGATCTGGCGTGGATGCCTCTTGCTCTGAAGTGGGTGTCCCTTGATCTGGCGTGGATTCTTGCCCTGGAGTGGGTGTCCCTTGATCTGACGCGGATGCCTCCAGCGCTGGAGTGGGTGTCCCATGATCTGGCGTGGATTCTTGCCCTGGAGTGGGTGTCTCTTGATCTGACGGAGATGCCTCTTGCCCTAGAGTGGGTGTCCCTTGATCTAGCGTGGATTCTTGCCCTGGAGTGGGTGTCCCATATCCTGGACTGAGCACCTGTTGCGCTCGGTGGTCCGGTTCGGCATCAGCTTCCACCGGTTCAACCAAGGTCTGTTCCATAACCAGTTCCTGCACTTCATCCGTCAGCAGTTCCGCCGGATCCTGGAGTATTTTCATGAGCACGTCGGGATTCAGGTCAGCTTCGGTGAGAATGGCTTCAATTTGCTGTTTAAAACGATGTTCAAGGGTGTAGTCAACCAGGCTATTGGTCGTGCGCAGGGTGCAGCCGCCTTCGGCCAGTTGTTCATTGCTTTTGACCACCCAATCGGATTCATGTTGCTCTGCCAGTTCGTTGACGAGTTCCACATGCTGAGGGTTCACTTCTATGACGATGCGCTCACTGGGATTGGGTAATGCCGATACCGCTTTGGCAACGATGGCCTGAATCAGCTCAGGCGACATTGAGAGTTCCCGGAGAACCAGGTTTTTTGTCAACCGCATTACCAGACTAACCAATGCCTGGTCCAGCTCGGTTCGCTCGGATTGCAATTGCTCATCAAGCTGAGTCAGCAGGATGGCAAAGGTCATCCGTAACTGATCCATTTCTGCCTGGGCATCTTTAAGCCCCTGCTCGTGGCCCAGTTTCCGTCCACGCTCAATGCCCTGCTCCACGCCTTCCGGCAAACCCTGTTCGCGGCCTTCCTGCAAACCTTTTTGCAGACCTTCCTCATGGCCTTTTTTCAGCCCTTCCTGCCAGCCTTCCTGCCAAGCCTGATCCCGAATATCCTGTAATTCGCGGGCAGTCGGCAGGCGTAGTTCCTCTTCCGGCTCCAGTTCGGTATTTTCTACCGCTTCAGAGGTCAGGGGCTGCGCCGCTTTCTCTACGGGTTTACCGTTTTTATCCCATTTGGGCAGAGCCCAGGTTTCAACGTTATGTGTCTGCCGTTGTTTCAATGTCACGATGCCTTAAGGTTGTTTGGCCGCCATATACAGATATCTTTTATCGTTCCTTTGGCCAGCAAAGAGCTTTTCAACCCTCTGCTATAACATTTGCTCACCGCTGCCACCGAGCACAATTTCACCGGCATCAGCCATACGCCTGGCAATGGCCAGAATTTCTTTCTGAGCCGTTTCAACATCACTGAGACGCACTGGTCCCATGGCTTCCATATCATCTTTCAACAGTTCAGCAGCCCGTTTCGACATATTGGCAAATACTTTGTCGGCCAGGTTCTGATCCGCTCCACGCAGGGCAATTTTCAACATGTCCGTGGAGATCTCACGCAACAGCGACTGAATACCGCGATCATCGACATCGACGAGGTTGTCAAAGACAAACATGAGATCGGCGATTTCATTGCCGAGATCTTCATCGATCTCTTTAATGCCATCCATGATTTCCGCTTCAATACTGGATTCGAGATAGTTCATGATATTGGCTGCGGTTTTCACGCCGCCCAGAGTCTGCTGTTGCGACCCGGCACTGGCTGCGAACTGACGTTCAAGAATGGCATTCAGTTCAGACAACGCCGCTGGTTGCACGGTATCCAGCGCCGCGACCCGCATTAAAATATCCAGACGGACTTTTTCAGGGAAGTAAGTCAGAATTTCAGCGGACAGGTCGGAATCCAGATAGGCGATAACGATGGTTTGAATCTGTGGGTGTTCATTGCGAATCAGATCCGCCACTGCGCGTGGCTCCATCCATTTTAGAGTATCCAGGCCGGTGGTATTCCCGCCCAGCAGGATACGATCAATCAGGCCGCTGGCTTTTTCTGCCCCCAGAGCCTGAGTCAGCATGTTACGGATATAGGCATCGGCACCGATGCCAAGGCTGGTCTTGCCGCCCACTTCTTCCATGAACAATCCCATAGTGCCCTCCACCTGGGACTGGGATACTTCTGACAGCATGGACATCGCAGTACCCACCCGCTGAACCTCTTTCGGCCCAAGGTTACGTAATACCTCTGCGGCGTCATTCTCTCCCAGGGTCATCAACAAAATGGCGGCCCGGTCCAGTTTTCGTACACCGTCGAGTGCTTTTTCAGCCTCAACTACAGCATTTCGTTGTTCAGTCATCGGACATGATCCAGCTTCTCAATACCATTGCCACTTTGCCGGGATCTTCTGCAATCAGCCCGCGCAAAGCATCCAGTTGCCGTTCAAAGCTTTCTGAGGCTCCCGGCAATAAAAATTCATCCGCCCCGCTCAAGGTAACCTTATCATCCGTGATAAAGTCATCATCAATACTCAAAGTATCGATACTTTCGGCGGCGTCCTCGTCCTCTTCGGGTTTCTTCATCAGATTTTTCAGCGCCGGACGGAATACTGCAAATATTAATATTAGTACAAATAATCCAGCCAGGACCTGACGTAACAGATCGAGGAACCCTGGCGTCTTCCAGAACGGGATCTCCTCGATGACCTCCTGCTCCGCCATAAACGGAGAATTGATGACGTTGACGCTGTCACCTCTGGCAGCATCGAAGCCCACTGCATCCTGAACCAATATACGCAGGCGGTCGAGTTCTTCCTGCGACCACGCCTGCTTGTTGACCGTACCATCATCCGCAAGGGTTTTCATATCATCCACGACCACCGCCACAGTGATACGGCGCAACCGGCCCAGCTGATGCTGGGTGTAACTCAAAGTACGGTCCACTTCGTAGTTACGGGTTGCTTCGTCCCGCTTTGAGGAAGGAGGGGTGGCGGGTGTACCATCAGGATTTGTTTGTTCCGGGGCAGTGGCGTTTCCAGGAGGCTGATTAGTCAAAGCGCCCGGAATACCTCCGTTGTTTTCGCCGACTTTCTGTTCACTCAATACCTGCTCAGAGCGCAGGGCAATGAGGTCTGGGTTGTACAGTTCATCGGTTTGTTCCACTCGAGTGAAATCCACATCGGCAGAGACCTGGGCTTCGAATTTGTCGTTCCCCAATACCGGTTCCAGAATGGCACGAATCCGGCTGGTCATGGCATCTTCCACCCGGCGGGTGTATTGAAACTGTTTGTCGGTCAGGTTGGCTTCGGGGTCTTCTTCTTTATCACTGAGCAGTCTGCCGCGCTGATCAACGATGGTCACTTTATCCGGGCTCAGTTCTTCAACACTGGTGGCCACCAGATTGGTAATGGCTTTCACTTCCTGTTTTTCGAGCAACGCTCCTGGATACAAATCCAGAAATACCGATGCACTGGGTTCACGTGAATCACGGACAAATACGCTACGCTTGGGAATGGCCAGGTGAACACGGGCACTGCGCACCTGGTTGATACTGGCAATGGTTCGCGCCAGTTCACCTTCAAGACCGCGACGATAGCGGGCATTTTCCATAAACTGACTAGTGCCCAGCGGCTGGCTCTCATCCAGCAATTCATATCCAACCGTCTGATCATTGGAAAAACCGGCACCAGCAATGGCCAGCCGGGCCTGATGCAGTTCAGATTCAGGAACCAGAATCAGCCCGCTGACAGGATCGATATCAAACTCAATGCCCTCGGCCTGTAACAGCGTAATCACTTCCTTGGCGTTATAGGTATCGTTGCTGTTCAGCAATGGTTTGTAGGATTTATCCATCGACCACAGAACCACTCCCAACCCCATGGCAATGGCTGCCGCCAGGCCGACCAACAAACCAACCTGCCGGGTTAATGCAAGGCGATTAAAACCATCCAGTAACGGATTCACCTTTGAACTCGTTTCTTCGCCGTCCCCCCCCATACCTGAATCCATAGACTCAGACGTTGAAGCACGGTCAACGACTGGAGGTTTGGGCCTGGCTGCGGCTGCCGGTACATTTTCGGTCATAATGAATATCCGCTGTTAATCGTCACCATGAAAAATTCTTGCAATTGACTGTCTGTACGGACATCCGGAGAGACATGAAACCAGCCTGAATGATCCTGACAACGAATATATTTTGATCGTCCGCATTTGTGATCAGTCATACCAATACACTCCGTTTTTCGTAGCACTTTAACCCTGCTGTTACAGAGCCATATTCATAATTTCTTTGTAGGCTTCGACCATTTTATTTCTTACCTGAGTCATAGCCTGAAACGACACACTGGACTTTTGCAACGCGATCATAACTTCAGGCAGATCCACCTGAGGATCACCGAGTTCAAAACGCTGAGACAAACTGCTGGCGGCTTTTTGATTATCATTAACAGTATCCACCGCTGACTTAAACATTTCACCAAAACTGGGTGGCTCTGACTGCTCGACCGAACGGGTGGACTGACCGGGCATCGGCAACTGGGAATTGATTTGATTGACACCTTGTTGGTCGGCACGGGTTTCCGCCGGTCTCGCCTGCTGCATCTGCGACTTGATCGTCCGCATCTGCATCAATACCTGGTTAATGTCTACTCTGCCTGTGTCCATTTCATGCCACCTTTTTATGGGTCAGAATTTTGTCTACGTTCATCGAATCCGTGTTTGTTGTGTCAATACTTCGTCGATTTATAGGAAAAAAATCTATATTTCCCGTCAACTAATGGTTGCATTGCAATTAGAAGGCCAGTCTTTGCCGTTATGGCGGCAAGTGTTAGCAGCAGGGCCTGTATCAATCGAGTGGGTGTCCCCTAAGCAGCATTTTCCCTCAATCAGGTGGGTGTCCCTTAAACAATTGAGTGGGTGTCCCCTAAACATTTACTAAGCATTTGAGTGGGTGTCCCTCATAACATAGCGTTGTCATTCTGGCGGCAAGCGTTAGCAGCATGGTCTGTGTTGGTATGGCGGCAGATAAAAGAAGAAAGAAAGCAGTATATAAAACCGATGAGATTACAGGCCTGTGTGGCCGTCAGATCAGGTTTGACACAGGAATGATTTCTTCACGAAATCATTCCTGGCTGAAAGTCATCAGGCAAAAATTGCCCGATCAACATCCACGCCCAGTTCGCGGAAACGAGCCAGCTTATAACGTAGCGTTCTGGGGCTGATCCCCAGTCTTTCGGCAGCTTGTTTTTTGCGGCCACCACAGTTACGGATAGTTTCGATAATAATCTCCAGCTCACGCTGTTTAATCTCACTGCCCAGCTCACTGTTGCTCTTTTCGATCCGGCTGGACAGCTCAGCCGTATCACCAAACAGCTCCTGGTTACGCTGTGGTTCAAAGTCCAGTTCCGGCAGATCCACCAACCCCAAATCCTTGTCGGTAATCCAGGCTCCGCTCTGCAGAATCATGGCACGCTGAATCGCGTTATCGAGTTCACGTACGTTACCCGGCCAGTTATATTGTATTAACGCATTGCGGGCGCTGTCGTCCAGACGAACATCTGCCCTACCCATTTTGACAGCATGAATATGAATCAATCGTTCTGCCAATGGAATCAAATCCAGCCGGCGCTCACGCAAAGGCTTCCATTGAATCGGGAACACGCTGAGGCGGTAATACAAGTCTTCTCTGAAGTTACCTTTTTTGACTTCTTCCAATAGATTTCGGTTGGTAGTCGCCAAGACTCTGACGTTCAGTTGAATGGTCTTACGACCGCCGATCCGTTCCACCTCCCGTTCCTGCAACACCCGCAGTAATTTTGCCTGTAACCCCAAATCCATTTCGGAAATTTCGTCCAGTAGAATGGTGCCGTTATTGGCCTGTTCAAACTTGCCGGGAGAGCTGTTCATCGCTCCGGTAAAGGCACCTTTTTCATGCCCAAACAAGGTGGCTTCCAACATGTTCTCCGGAATGGCAGCACAGTTGATGGCGACAAATGGCTGACCAATACGATTGGAGTTTTCGTGTATGTAACGCGCCAGCACTTCTTTACCCGTACCACTTTCACCGGAAATCAAAATGGTAGAGTCGGTTTTGGCCACTTTCTTTGCCAGATCCAGCACCTGTTGACTGCTGGGTTCCACAGCGACCGGTTCATTCATGTTGACAGGCCTGTCCGCCTTCAGAAACTTCTGGATGGTTTCGATCAGAATACCGGGCTCAAAAGGTTTAACCAGATAGTCAACCGCACCACTCTGAATGGCATCCACCGCTTTACTGACACTACCGTAAGCAGTAATCAACAATACTGGTAATTTGGGGAATTTTTCTCTGGTAATTGCCAGAAATTCATGTCCATCGATCCCAGGCATATTGACATCGGAAACCACAAAATCGACGCTGGAATCATTGAGTCGTGCGACACCGGCTTCTCCCGAACTTGCCTCGACCACTTCAAACCCATTGAGTTCCAGTGTGTCGCAGAGCGCTTCACGCAAGGCCAGGTCATCTTCGACCACGAGAATTGTATGAGCAGTCATTGATTCAGCTCCTATTGATTAATATCGGTAAAAATAAATTAAACTGACAACCGTTTTCATAGTTACGATTGATTGTCACGGTACCCTTATGTCCGGTTATGACTGACTGAACAACCGCCAGCCCCAGCCCGGTACCGTGGGATTTCGTGGTAAAAAATGGTTCCAGAACCTTGTCAACCAGATCTTTCGGCATCCCCGGTCCATTGTCGGTGACATCAATTCGCAGGGTTTTGTGAGCCACCCGGCGACAGTGCACTTCAATTCTGGCATCCCGCTCAATTGCGTCGACCGCGTTATTGATCAGATTCTGAATCGCACCGATCAGAGTTTCCTTATTGCACAGAATGATCTCATCACTCACTTCATTAATAATGTCGAGCTGAGCACCGTGTTCCAGTAACACCGTCTCACAGGCATTTTGCAAATCCAGCATCAATTCTTTGACACTGATTTCATTGAGCAGACGAGAATCACCCTTGGCAAAGATCAGCATGTCACGAACCTGCTGTTCAAGATGATTCAACCGTGCCTGTAGCTTTTGAATAAATTTATCTTTTTGATCAGATGACAGCTCAGGCCGGTTCAGATTTCCAGCGTATAACATGGCTGCTGATAGCGGGGTTCTGATCTGGTGGGCCAAAGACGCAACCATTCGGCCCATCGCACTTAACCGTTCCTGACGGGCAATCTGCTGCTGTAACGAGCGGGTCTGAGTATGATCGGTCAGTAAAATTAACTGCCCGGCACCATCCAGTGCAGTGGTTGCCAGGTTAACCAAGCGACCATTTCTCAGAGAAATTTCGTGTCCATCATTGGCCTGTGGTGAAAAAACAGAACGAATGATGGAGCGCCAGCGCTGGCCTTTCAACGGCACTTCCAGCAATGCTTCTGCGGCGGGATTGGTGTGCTGAATCCGGCCTTTTTGATCCAGTACCAACACGCCAGCCGGCATCAGGTTCAACAGACTTTCGAGTTGGTCGGCAAGCTTTTCTTTTTCTGCCAGCTCCCGCATTCGCTGCTCACTGACGGTCGCCAATTCGCCGCTCAGTTCCACCACACGGGTCTCAAGCCACTGATAAGATTCCGTCAGTTGTTCTGACATTTTATTAAAAACGTCAAAAGCCTGTTTCAGCTCTTCCAGCCGTTCTGCGGAGAGAGAAGCCTCGGCGGTCAATGGAAACATACCCGGCCAGGATAAAGGCTTGGAGCTGTTTCGGGACACCGTAGGCACAGAAACGCCTGCTGTTTTTTCTGACATGAATGATTCAACCTTGTGTCAAAAGCCAGTCATTTTTAGCTGGTTTTGCACAAAGCGGGCCAAAAAAAAACCGGCGGTCAGCCGGTTTCTTAAAATACTATTCCAGAGAGTCAGAAAGTTACGATATTAACGCTGTCAAAGCGGATTCAGGAGCAATAAAAACAGCATAAAAACAACCGGCGTAACCGATTGCTCATCATGCCAGTTCTTTTTTACTCAGATTATATTTACGCATTTTCTCCACCAGAGTAGTTCTGCGTATATGCAGTTTTTCGGCGGCCCTGGCAACGACACCATTGGCATCATCCAAGGCCTGCTGAATCAGGCTGCGCTCCAGATCAGTCAGATATTCTTTCAGATCCAACCCGTTTACCGGTAGCAGAGCCGGTTGATTCGGGTCTGTCGACATCATGACTGAGTTAGTATTGATCATCGACGACTCAGAAACCGCCACTTCCGGCGAATCTGACATAAAACTGCTGTTCGCCAGCTCACCCAGCTCATCAATATGGCGGTATTTTTTTGGCATTTCATTGACGCCAATAACGCCATACGGATGCATAATCGCCAGACGCTCAACCAGATTGGCCATTTCACGAATATTGCCCGGCCATTCATGATTGCTCAAAGACATCACCGCCGCCGAATTAAAACGAATGGAACCTCGCTTTTCATTCTCCATTCTTGAAATCAGCTCATTGAGCAGCAGCGGAATGTCTTCCCGTCGCTCACGCAAAGCCGGCATTTCAATCGGGAATACATTCAAACGATAGTAGAGATCTTCACGAAACGTTCCCTCTTCAATCATTTTTTCCAGATCACGGTGGGTAGCCGCCACAATTCGAACATCGCTGGTAAAGGTCTTGGTTCCACCGACACGCTCAAACGTTCTTTCCTGCAACACCCGCAACAGCTTCACCTGCATGGTCAGTGGCAGATCGCCGATCTCATCAAGAAACAACGTACCGCCCTCGGCCATTTCGAAACGACCGGCACGGGTGGAAATAGCGCCGGTAAACGAGCCTTTTTCATGTCCGAACAGTTCGCTTTCAATCAGTTCGCCCGGAATAGCGCCACAGTTAACGGGTACAAACGGCTTATGACGACGGTGAGAGTTATAGTGCAGATTACGGGCAACCACTTCCTTGCCCGTCCCGGATTCTCCGGTGATCAACACCGTGACATCTTTATCGGCCACCTGGGCCATCATTTCACGTACCGCCTGAATCGTCCGGCTGGACCCGACAAGGCTGCGAAACAGATTGGTTTCCCGGCGCTGATCACGGCCCCGGGATAAATCCATCTGTTCACGATAAACCTGAGCACGATGCAAGGTATCGACCATTACATTATAACTGGGGGGATGTGGAATGCGGGCGATGACTATGCGCTTGAGTTCTTCCTCGACACTTTCATCAGCGTGGAAAGATCCAATCATGATCACTGGCAAACCTCTGTCCCAGGCCATAATCTCAGTTAACACCCGATTAATGCCAACCCGACATTCACCCAAGATAACCGCACTGACTTGGTCTTTAGTCTGAAAAGCCTCGTTGGCCTTAAGCTTCCACTCGTCAACTCCAGAGTCGTATGCCTCTTCCCCAAGAAAATCCATGATGACGCGTACTTCCTGGCGCCGATCGATATTGTCATCGATGATGAGAACTTTCGTCTCTTGCCACATAGCTGACTGGTTCCTGTAACTGAGTCATTTTTGAACAACAACTAACAATGCCTGATGAAATTTGTGATCATATCGACACTTTTTCCATATAGGAGTAGTAAAGAAGGGAAAAAGCAATTAGTCAAATTTATGGCGATTTTTTTTGCAAAAAAAGCTGGAATATTATTTTCATGTTGCAAGAAGTAAGGAAATTAAAAAAAATATTGACGGAAAGCGACAGGCTCTTTTTCTTTTGAGGAATAAGTTTGCCGTTTAACACGGAGGTATATTGCCGGTCTGTAAATGAGTGTAAATCGTCCTTAAGTCCAATGTATCGAACTCAACCGGCCAGGGCGGAGGAAAAACGCAGATAAATATGTTCGATACTGGCGTTGATAACCCGCTGATAGACAGCGGTCATACCCAACAGGTGACGGCGCAGACGTTCCGTCTGTAGAACGTCCAGATCCGGCCATTCTGACAGCTCATGCATCCACATCTGACACTCGCTTTCGACCATGGCTAACCGTTGCCAGTCCTGCTGATCGGCGGTATCCACCAGACGTTGCTGCAGTCGGGTCAGATGCTCCAGAGCATGATCGAATTGCATAGTGGTCTCCCCGTTTGATCAGCGATTTTGGATGTAAGCCTTGGCTTCTTCTTTAATACCTTCCCAGGCGACTTTAATTTCACCCAACAATCGTACCACTTCATCCAGCGCGTTTATGTCATTACGGACATTGGCCTCAAACAGCCGTTGCTGCATGTACTCGTACAAACGTTTCAGGTTGAAGGAAATTTCCCCTGCGTCCATGTTCAGGCTGCTGTTCAGGCCACCAATAATGGCAATAGCCTTATTGATGCTGTTGTTGCGGCCTTCAATATCGCCACGCTCTATGCACCCTCGGGCCTGGGCCATTCGGGACATCGCGCCCTCCAGCAACAACTGAATCAGCTGATGAGGATCGGCATCGACGATGCTGGTTTGATTACTGACTGCCTGATAATGGTTGGCACCTGAGCTGTACATACTATCTCCCGATAATTGACCACTTACTCAAAAGTAGATCCTTCCCTGCTGTTTGACCATAAGCAAACTGATTTCTGTGAGAAACCTCTGAATAATGACCTGGATCACCTCACCGAGATGATTCAGCGGCCCCCTACTTCCCTACCCTCTAGTCAGCGGCGCGAATCCTCAAAACTTGAGCACTTTCACCATTTTCTTTTTTAAAGCGGCACATTCAGCAGTGGCACAGCCGTTGCACCGGTACTCCATACATGGCAGTCAGGATTGTTAAAAAAATCGCTAACCTGTTGATTTTTAACAACCTTACTCATTCTTCATTTGGTAGATACGTGAGAGGCAAGCCGGCAAACCTTGTCCGGTGGGAGGAACAGATGAGCCGTTCAGCAACAACCGTCCGGAAATTTACAGAGGATCAAAGTGATCAGTTCAAGATCTCCACTCTGTTAAATTCCGCTGAGGCACTTTATGAAAAAAGCCTGAACCCCAGACTTAAAAATGAGCAGTGTGCCGCCTGCCGGAAAGAAGCCAAGGATATTGCAGACATTCTTGCCAATATCAAAGAAACCCGGCCGCTGGCACTCAACTTACTGGCACGCATCGCGATTGATGAAGGCTTTTACGATCAGGCCAACAGCCATCTGGTATACGCCCTCAAAGAAGCGCCGGAAGATCCTTCTCTGCTTTACAGTCAGGGGCATGTGTTTCTGGCGCGCCAGGAGTACGAAGAAGCGGAAAAACTGTTTGCCCGCGCCTTTCGGATAAACCCGTCACTGACCCGGGCAGCCAGCTCGCTGGCGTACACCAAAACGCGGCAGGGAAAATTCGTAGAGGCGTTTCAGGACTATCGGGAACTGATCAAATCCCATCCTGATGACCCGCACATCCGGACCAAACTGTTCGAATGCACCGCCAAGATCACTGCCAACCACTACGACGAAGAACTGGCCGACGACATCCTGTCGCTATACCTGCTGGAAGGCATCGACTACACCGCTCTGGGCAACATCACCGCTTCACTGCTGATCCATAAGTATGATATTCCATCATTACTTCAGCACGGTCTGCCGCTGGGTATCGTGGATACCGTCTGCCAGGACAAACTATTGTGCGAAGCCTTAAGCAAAATTATTTTCTGCCAGCCGGATCTGGAAAAATTCATTACCCAGATCCGAAAACAGCTATTGCTGGAAAGCCTGGTGCAGTCCGATTTGAAGCAACTGCATGTGAATCTGGCGGTTGCGCTGAGCCTGTATGCCTCCAACATGGAATACAGCCTGTATATCGACTCTCAGGAATACAACCTGCTCTCCGCCCTGGAAGACCTCATCAACGCCGTGATCAGCGCCACCGGCTGGAAACCCTCTGATCTGGCCGGAGCCACATTGCTCTACGGCATGTACCTGCCCATGGACGAACTGAGCTGTGCAACCGAACTGGCTAAATTCTCCGTCAACCGCTGGCCGGTATGGGCCCGTAAAACCATCAACCATGCCTTGCTGGAAATTATCCAGGAGAAACAGAACTGCGACAAAATTCCGTCGATTGGTCAGATCAGCGATGCCACCAGCCAGAAAGTACAGGCCCAATACGAGCAAAACCCCTACCCGCGCTGGCTGCACCTCAGTTACAACACCCCAACCAATTATGGCCGGGCGATGGAACAGGAATTTCCGGATTTTCGGGCTCCCTCGTTTTTCAACACAGGTGACATTAATGTCCTGATTGCCGGTTGTGGCACCGGTCAGCATGCTATCAAAGTCGCCAAATATTTCCGTAACGTGAATGTTACCGCCATCGACCTGAGCCGCCGCTCACTGGTATACGCCAGCAAAATGGCCGAAAAATATCACGTCAAAAACATCGAGTTTATCCAGGCGGATATTCTCAACCTCGATCAATTGAAACAACAGTTTCACATCATCGAAAGTTCCGGCGTGCTGCACCACATGGCAGATCCGATGGCTGGACTGGCGGCCCTGAAAGAACGGCTCGTACCTGGGGGGCTGATGAAACTGGCGCTGTACAGCCGGGCGGCACGACAGATTATTCTGAAATCCCGGGAATTGATTCAGAAAAACAAACTGACCGGCAGTGCTCAGCATATTCGCCTGTTCCGTCAGGCGATTCTGCACAACAACAGCAGCACGGCATTTTCCGGCATGTTAAGCTCCTCTGATTTTTACAATATGAGCGGCTGTCGTGATCTGGTGTTCCATGAACATGAAACCCAGTTTGACCTGCTACAAATCGACGAGATGCTCACCCGGTTCAACCTGAACTTTATTGGCCTGCTGGTGCAACCGCTGCAGCGACTGGAATTCATTGAGTTTATTGGCAGCGATCAACAGCGCGGTACCCTAGCGGAATGGGCCGAGTTTGAACAACAGCATCCGCAGTCGTTTGGCGGCATGTATCAGTTCTACTGCCAGAAACCCAGGCAAGCCCCAACTGTTTAGGGTACTCCGATTACAGCGGCCAGTGATGGCCGCTTTGATCAACCCCGGGCACCATTGATGGCCGGATTGATCATTCCAGAACGCCTCCTCTTCGCCATTTCTGTGTTTTTCCCTACTCCCATTTGAGTAATACGCTAACGCAGCCTGTGCGCTCTTAAACGGCACCGCGCAAACAGAAATGGCCATTCACACAGAAGATTTAACCGCAGCGCTAGAGACTTTACTCATCGCACACTTCAGGTTACTGTTGTGCCGCGCTGGCAAAAAACCAGCGCCGGGATTGGAACCCCCGAAAATCACTTCACGGCGGTACATTGAGACGCTTTTGCGTCTTTTTTTGTACTGGTGCTTACGCACGCCTGTCTGTTTTGGCAGGCCGGGCGGGCCAGCTTCGGCTGGGCCGCTTTCCGTGAAGAGCGGTAGGTTCCAACCCGTTTCGGCCTGCCCCCCAGTTTCGCTTGGAACCGGACTGAGGGGGCATTGTTTTCTACAATGTTCACGGGAAATTTCATGTCTTCTATTCAATTATCCGAAGCCCAAACGAAAGAACTACTGTGTCACCGCTGCCTGAGCGTTCGCGACGAACACGGACAAACCCATCACCTGCCGGATTTCAGAGCCTTTGGTCTGGCCTACACACGCCGCGACGCCTGCAGCCAGGTCAGCGCCATACTCACGTTTATGCAGGCCCAACTCGGCCTCTACGACCATCCCTCCTTCAACGGCATGGACGAAGAAGCCCTGATCGGCCAAACCCTCATCCTCAGCCTGTGCCGCTCACTGCTCGCACTGCCGGAAAATTAACCCCCACAAACAAAAAAGCCCGGAACAAATCCGGGCTTTTATTGACAACCAAACCAATAGCCATGCTGACTATCGCCAGCAAAGCAAACAGCCGGTTTTTTCTGTGCAAATAATAGTTGCCATAACAACTGAAATTATTATGCAGAAAACCTTTCTGTTTTTTGGAGGGTTGTGTGGTAGTGATTTATGAGCGTGAGGGATATGCGTTTATGTTTTTTGGGGCTGCCTGTGTGGCAGTGAACAGCTCATCGGCAAAACTGAGACTTCCTTCATTTTTCTAAGCTGCCTGTGCGGCAGTGAACTGACATTAGCGAGTTACTCGCCGCTGAGACTTTTTCTAAGCTGCCTGTGCGGCAGTGAACGGCTTTCCTGAGAACATTTAAGCCATCCTTGATTTCTAAGCTGCCTGTGCGGCAGTGAACGGTAACGGTTTACACCATATTGCGCCAGATTCTTTCTAAGCTGCCTGTGCGGCAGTGAACGTTTATGGAATGGTTGTCATCTTTACGTGATATTTCTAAGCTGCCTGTGCGGCAGTGAACGCTTCTCTAAAAACTTGCCTTCAACCTCATCATTTCTAAGCTGCCTGTGCGGCAGTGAACGGACTGGCGTGTGACGCAGAGTTATCAGTATCTTTCTAAGCTGCCTGTGCGGCAGTGAACTTAAATTTTTGGAGCTGGTGGCGGCCCTGGGCTTTCTAAGCTGCCTGTGCGGCAGTGAACATTCCGGACGCGGCGCGCTCCGTACTGGAAGTTTTCTAAGCTGCCTGTGCGGCAGTGAACCATTTTTAAGTGTTCTTGATCTCGCTGTTGCTTTTCTAAGCTGCCTGTGCGGCAGTGAACGTTGTGTGCGAGCGTTGATGACTGGTCTTTGTTTTCTAAGCTGCCTGTGCGGCAGTGAACGAATCCTATGGACCCAATGACCCCTCGTTTGATTTCTAAGCTGCCTGTGCGGCAGTGAACTTACCATCTCGACCGGGGTCAAATCCCCGTTTTTTCTAAGCTGCCTGTGCGGCAGTGAACATTACCAGATTCCGCAATCATCAGAATGTTGCTTTCTAAGCTGCCTGTGCGGCAGTGAACGCCATGCACGGCCTACAGCGTCTCGAGAGTCATTTCTAAGCTGCCTGTGCGGCAGTGAACTATTCAAGTAATCGAACCCACATCGCAATTTTTTTCTAAGCTGCCTGTGCGGCAGTGAACAACTATTTCTTTTCATAATGTTATATCCATTGTTTCTAAGCTGCCTGTGCGGCAGTGAACGTATGAACCAAAGATACTCGTGATCAGCGTAGTTTCTAAGCTGCCTGTGCGGCAGTGAACAAAACCGTCACTATTGCAGATTATCGCCCGTTTTTCTAAGCTGCCTGTGCGGCAGTGAACCTGTAGGGACTGGATCAACTGACCCTTCTCCGTTTCTAAGCTGCCTGTGCGACAGTGAACTTCGAATGCCTGGGACTGGGCAGAGAACAAATTTTCTAAGCTGCCTGTGCGGCAGTGAACCGTGTGGGATCCGAATATCAACAAAGTGGTTTTTTCTAAGCTGCCTGTGCGGCAGTGAACATCTTCATCTACCTTGTACCATTTTCCATGATTTTCTAAGCTGCCTGTGCGGCAGTGAACGTGGTCCCGTCAGAATCGTTATGATTTCTATTTTTCTAAGCTGCCTGTGCGGCAGTGAACAAAGCGATTGCCACGCGCAAGGAAATCTATAATTTCTAAGCTGCCTGTGCGGCAGTGAACTGAAACATAAACGCAAAAAAATAAGTCACAACAATCACTTAGCGAAAAAACAACGGTTTGACCAATGTTTTTGGGCCGGGTTGTAACTTATTGATTTTCAAACAATTTTTTAAGGAGCCAAAAAGATTGGTATGTTTGGTATCAATCTTTGGTTTTCCCTGTGTCGGCGTTACCTCGGTCTGATGCGATGTCGGGTGTTATGCCTGGCCATCATAAACAGCCGGGATGACGCGGTTGTCTCAGGGTTTTGCTTTTTTACTGCGATTGCGACCCGGTTGCAAGTGCTTATGGTTGTCAGCGGGTTTTATGATTCCTCAAACTCGCTGATCCGTGCAGTATGCGGTGGTTTGGAATGGTGCAAGGGCATTTTCGATACTGAGGTACCGGCAGGTCAGCGGTCATTGTGACCGCCGGCGGGGGTGTCTTACCCGGCTAACGATAGTGAGCCCCAGGCGATTACGGTGTTTTTGGATGACATCACGATATGTCCGGGGCCGCTATTATGGTGATCTGGGTGATCTATGGCGGAGTCGGCTCAGTCATCGTTCATTTCCGGCTGTGGCTCGCCAAATACGGGAAAGCCCTGTTCATCCCAGTGGAAGGTCTGCACGCAGGTGTGGCGGTTGGGGTCCCACAGGGGATCTCCCTGGATGTCGGTGTAGTTGCGGGCGTGGTATACGAGGTAGTCTTTGGTGTGTTCGCGGTCGCGGGTAAAGCTGTTGTGGCCGGGGCCGTAGATGTCCGCCTCGGGGCGGCTGGCAAATACCGGCCGGGGGCCTTTATGCCAGGCTTTGGGGTCCAGCAGGTTCTCATGCTCACCAGCCCACAGCAGGCCCAGGCAGTAGCGTTCGTCGGTGGCACTGGCGGAGTAGCTGATGAATATTTTGCCGTTGCGAATGATAACGGCCGGACCTTCGTTGACCCAGAAGCCTTTGATTTCCCATTCGAACTCAGGCCGGCTGATCATCACTGGCTGGCTGTTCAGGGTGGTGGCATCGGCCAGGGTGGCAATGTAGAGGCAGGAGTTGCCTTTGTGTACCGGGTGTTTCTGGGCCCAGACGTAGTAATGCTGTTGCTGATGGGTAAACACGGTGGCATCGAGACAGAAGGTGTCGATGCCGGAATCGACCTGGCCGGCGAAGGTCCACTTACCGGAGATGGGGTCTTCGTCATGGCAGGTCAGGGCGTACATTCGATGCTGGAATGCGTCGTTGAATATTTCCCGGTTGGGAGCGGCGGCAAAGTAGATGACCCAGTGTCCAAAAATGTGGTGAATTTCAGGTGCCCATATGAGGTCGCTCGCTGGCCCGCTGTCGGGTTTGTGCCAGACGGTGACGATGTCTGCGGTGGTGGCCAGCTCGGTGATGGAATCGGCACGGCGCAGTTCTATGCGGTCGTATTCGGGTACTGAGGCGATAAAGTAGTAGCGGTTATCGCTGTGCAGCAGAATCTGTGGATCGGCCCGCTGCAATATGATTGGGTTAGTGGTCATGGGGTTGTGAACCTCTGCAAAAACCGGGACGGCGGTGATGGTACTGGCGGGTCTGCCAGAAAGACGGTCGTCGGCCGGTCTGTTGTTGTCGTTGTTAAGTCTGAAAACTGTCCGTTATTGTTCATAGTTTTTTTGGGCACGGTTATGGCGCTGTGCATTGGTGTTATGGGAAGTGGATTCCCGGACGGACAGTTCTCCTTCAATCTTTGTCTGGGCAATGCCTTCGATCATTCCAATCAGACAGTAATCCACCGCCATTCTGCCCATTTCGTCATAGGGCAGATCTATGCTGCTCAGGGGTGGTAACAGTTCGCCTGCCAGGAGTTGGTTGTCGAAGCCCATAACGGCGATGTCTTCGGGAATCTTTCTGCCCTGTTCCTGGATGGCCTGATATACGCCGACCGCCATAAGGTCGCTGGCGCAGAAGATGGCATCGATCTGCTCTCCGGCACTCAACCATGTTCGCACTTGCAGGTAGCTCTGTCTGACTGACCAGTTACCTGCGGCGATCAGCCTCTCGTTGATCGGGCAATCTGCGTTGATCATGGCCTGTCGATAACCTCTGACACGTTGATTGGATGATTCCGACCAGCTCTCTCCGGTGATCATGGCTATTTTCCGATATCCCTGATTGAGCAGGTGCTCGGTGGCACGAAAGCCTCCCATGAAGTCCGCCGGCACGATGGTGGGAATTCGTATTTCTTTGCTGTCGAAACAGTTGAGATAAACCAGTTTCTGATGAGCGGCAACGGTTACAGCGGTGATTTCGCGCAGACTGTTGATGGCATAAATGACACCCTGGCAATCAATATCTCTGACCACTTGTTGGAGCATGTGTGCTAACAGTTGCATGTCGTCTTCGTAATCGAAAATGGTTAATACGGTATTCAATTCCCAGGCTCGTTTTTGAGCGGCGGAAACCGCACTGATAAACGGGTCATGCATGTTGAGGCTGTTAATGAGCAGTATGAGTGATCCGGAGCGATCATCATGATGCACCTTTCGCCTTAAGGGGTATCCCATTTCTTCGGCGATTTGCAGCACTCTGCGGTTGGTCTCACTGGATACTCGGATGGTATCTGAGCCGTTGATAATGGCTGAAACTGTGGGTTGCGATACGCCGACAGCGGAGGCGATATCCATCATGGTGACTTTTTTCTTGCGCATGGCATCTCTCAGCAGCTGACGGGTGGAGATTTACCCCCACCCGTGTCAGTCATTACAGATTGGCCAACATGTCGTTGATGCGACGCTCAGCTTCTTTCAGGGCTTCATCAATGGGTTTGACCCCGGTGACTGCTGCGGCCAGTTCTTCACCGAGAATATCCTGAACGGCAAACTGGCGTTTGACACCTTCAGGCAAGCCGGTTCCGCGTGTGGTGACGGAGAGCAGTGACTGGCGGTGTGGGAGTTTTAAGAATTCCGGCATGGTCAAAACGGATTTCACGCTGGGCAGATGACCGGTGCGCGACCATTGATAGTCGTTTTCTTTCATGAATTTGAAGAATTCGGCAGTGGCGGCCAGTTTGGCTTTATCCCGTTTTTTATTGGGCATGACCCATGAGTGTCCGTCGACGTAGAGTTTGTCGTTCTGGAACAGTTGCGGATAAGGAACGGCCATGTAGGCATTGTAGATTTCGCTGTCTGGATTGTGGGATTCCACTTCGAATGCACCTAACAACCAGTTGCCGTTCATGAGGATGCCACCATCACCATTGGTGAATCCGGATACCGATGCCGGGTAATCCATGTTTTTGGTGGTCAGGTCTTCATCGTAAATTTGTTTTAGCATGTTAACTATGTTGCGGGCTTTGTCGCTTTGTAAGGATACTTTGTCGGGGTTGGCGAAAAAGTCGGAATCCTGTTCAAACATGTAGGTATAGAACAGCCGGGTATAGGCTGAGGTTTCGTTGGAGAGAATCTGTACCAGGTAGGGTTTGCCGGTGGCTTTTTTAAACTGCCGCGCCTGCTGCAATAATTCTTCCGGGGTGTGAGGCAACATCAGCTGGCCGTCTTCGCTCACCAGACCGGCCTGTTTCATCAGTTTCAGGTTGATGTGAAACAGCATGGTCCAGGTATCGATTGGCAGGCCATATACCTGACCTTCTTTGACGATGCCACGGGCAGCGGTATCGGTGAAGTCGTCTAAAGCAACCCCGGCCTGTTTCATCAAATCATCAATGGGCAAAATCAATCGGCGGGACTGGTAATCGGAGATGACGGAATTATGCATGGTAACCAGGTCCGGTGGCGTGCGGGATGCCATCTGAGCGGTGAGCTGGTCATATCCCGGCCATTCAACCGTGGTGACTTTGACTTTGATGTCCGGATGTTCTGCGGAGAACTGATTGATCAGGCTGGTCATGATGCCGCATTCGCCTTCGGCTTTATCTACATCGGTATTGGTACCGTATTGAGCATCACAGGCACCGAAAAAGCGTTGCAGGTGCAGTTCTGTTTTTGCCATCGCACCGCCGGCTGCCATGCAGACCGACAGGATGACCGGTAGCAGTAGAGGTTGTTTTTTCATGGTAATGACCTTTTTTGTTGTTATTGCATTGAACCGAACGTCGCCGGATTCGTCGGCGATCCGTGTTGGGTTAATGTGCCCGTACCACTGATACCGGGCACTGACCCGAATGCGTTATTGTTTGACTGCCCCACCGGCCACAGCCGTGACAATGTGTTTCTGGAAGAAGATATAGACCAGGATGATAGGCAGTGCTGAAAACACAGCCTGAGACGATAGATAACCAAGCCCCTCGCTTTGGGCGAAATTCATTTGCGATGATGCAATGCCCACTGTCAGGGTAAACATTTCCTGTTCTGTAGCAGAGATCAGCGGCCAGAAGTAGTCATTCCAGGAGGTTAAAAACGTCAGGATCCCCAGGGTGGCCTGAGCCGGAAGGGTCAGCGGTAACAGCACTTTCCAGAATACTTTGAATTTGCTGGCACCATCGAGTACGGCGGCTTCGGTGATTTCTGATGGGATGGCTTTGAAAAACTGGGTCATCAGGAATACGCCAAACGGTCCGGCCAATCCTGGCAGCACTAAACTGGCATAGGTATTGTGCAACCCCAACAGACTGAATATCTGATGACGGGCAATAATGACGGCCTGCTCTGGAACAGCCAATCCCATCAGGACCACTATGTATAGTGTGTTCTTGTAGGGAAATTCCAGCTTTGCAAATGCATACCCTCCCAATGAGGACAGAATTAACACCCCCGCCGTCATACAGCAGGAAACGATAAAGCTGTTTTTTAACCAGCCAAATACCGATGAACTTTTGAGGATGTCCAGATAGTTCTGCAGGGTATATGGAAAATGGAATACGGCTTCTGTTCCGAGCATGAGTTCCTGATTGGATTTGAGGCTCAGGCCTACGGTCCACAAAAATGGAGACAACATGATCAACGCCAGTATACCGGCACTCCACATGCCAAAGCGCTGGTTTCTGGAACCAAATAATGAAACTTCGCGAACCGCTACAGAATGTTTACGGCGGTTTATTCCGGATTTGTCTGGCTGTAATACTTTTAACTGGGTCATACGTCAGCTCCCTTACGACGGCTTACATAAAACTGTGCCATGGCAGCAATGAGAATGATCAGAAACAGCAATTGCGACGCCGCCGCTGCCATACCAACATCCCAACGCCGGAATCCCAGATCGTAGATATACATCACCATGGATCTGGAGCTGTTATTCGGACCACCATTGGTCATGAGCAGTGCCTGTCCAAATAATTGGAACTGCATGACAATTTCAATAATGATCACCAGTACGATGGTTCTGCCGATAGAGGGTAATGTGATTCGAAAGAACACCGCCCAGCGATTGGCGCCATCGATGGCTGCGGCCTCATAGATCTCTCTTGGGATCTGTTGCAGGGCCGCTATAAACAGGATCATAGGTAATCCCAGGCACCACCAGACCGTTGCGATGGCAATTGAGATGAGGGACCAGTCCGGATCGGACAAAAAAGAAATCGGCTCCAGGCCGATATGGGTAAATAATGTAGCCATCAACCCATCATTTGGAATAAAAATGATACGCCAGATGAGGGTAACCACTGTTACCGAGAGAATGGTTGAGGCAAAAAAGACACCTCTCAACATACTGGTCACCCTGGTCTTTTGATTCAACACCAGCGCCAATAACAAACCGACTACGACCAGCGCCGGAACGGTTAATATAACAAAGTACAAGGTATTCCAGACGGTCTGCCTGAAAATTCTGTCATGCAGTAACCGAACATAGTTATCGAGACCAATAAATTTTCCGGGTCCGAACAAATCCACTTTCTGAAAACTGAGATATATCCCCCAGAACAACGGCACGACTATCATGCCTACAAAAACCAATAAATAGGGAAGCAGAAATGAAAAACTGGACAGCTGCTCTTTACGGCTATTGGTAAAACTCATGTATTACCTCCTGTCCCTGGGTGATGCAACAGAAGTATTCAGAACAGATATTTTTATACCAAACTGAACTGAATACAGGTCGACTCAAGGACGCTGGTACGCAGACATCTGAAAACTGCGCAAGTTATTGTTATTTTGAGCGTCCATAATATTATTACTAATATTATAATCGACATAGAAATTATGGCTGTTTATCTTGTTTTTTTGGTTATTCGGATAAAACGACACCTGGTACATGAATACGAATATCATGAATATGCTGACGAATCCGTTCTGATTTTTTCTGCAAAATTTTCAATTGGGTAACAGTTCGGTCGAATAAGGGGTTATCTGTGGCTGGTCTTGTACCGGGAGCATTCGCTGATAGCTCACCGTTCAGAGAGCAATCCGGATTGAGTGTCAGTGAAAAGCACAACAGCGTTGTTGCTTTTCATCTTCACGTGCTGAAAACCATTTGCTGATGGCTTGGGCAAATCTGGTTCCCTGATGCTCCTCATTCAGCCATATTTGACCGGCAATCAAATGTAGTTCAAAAAACGCGGACAGGCTTTTGAGCGATAAAGCCTTACCTTTTATGAGCATACTCACCAATAATATTCCGAAGCTTTGGTACATACAGCAATTAGCACACTCAATTTATCCTGTATATTCAAATGCTTGCATATATCCGGCTAATGGGTGTGCAGTTTTTTCGGGACCGATACCGATCTGTAATTGATCCTTCACATCAGCCCCCTAATCTCTCGACTCCATTCAACTATTTGGAGTCGATTTTGTGAGCACACTGTCTTATCGTAAATGGTTAGCCCCACTCTCTTTTGCTGTTTTACTGTCAGCATGTGGAGCGGATGATTCTTCAAACAGCACTTCTGATGCAGACCAGAACCAGGATGGGTCTGCCGTCGCTGCAAAGGCAAGCTACACTATCGCGGTACTGCCGGACACCCAGAAATATGCCCGCTATTCGCCGGAACGTTACAACGCCCAAACCCAGTGGATTGCCGACAATTACAAAGATGAAGGCATCGTGTTTACTTTGCACCTGGGAGATGTTGTTGACCGTGCAGATCAACCGGCTGAGTGGCAGTATGCCCGCCAGGCGATGGAGATTCTTGAGGCCAATGCCGAGACTCCCTACAGCATTCTCGCCGGTAATCATGACGTTATGAATGCAGGTCAATAGGATAATGAACGGACTCTTGAAAACGAGCCTTTCCTCAAAAATTTTCCGGCCACTTTGCAGGCGAGTAACTTCACTACTTTTAAAGGCACCGATAGTACTGGATTCAATAGCTATCATATTTTCTCGGCGGGTTCACGGGAGTTTTTGGTGCTGGCGCTGGATTGGCGTGTTTCTGAAGACAGTATTGCCTGGGCTCAGGGTGTTCTTGATGCGAACCCGGACTTGCCGGCTATTTTGACGACCCATCAGTTGCTGAATATTGCCGGGGATGATGAGACGGCTATTTTTACTGACCATGGGGCATATCTCTGGGACAAATTGATCAGTAAGAACGATCAGATTTTCCTGACCTTCAACGGTCACCATCACGGTGAAGCGATGATGGTAGCGAAAAATGCCTATGGCCGTGATGTGGTGATGGTGGTGGTGGATTACCAATCAGGATTCTGGGGCGGCAATGGAATGATGCAGCTTGTTGGTTTCAATGAAACCGACAAAGAACTGGAATTCCATTCATTTTCTCCCTGGGTGGCGGCTATGCCGGAGAGCGAGCGTATGCCACAGGATCAATTGTCCCGCTGGGAATTTTCTGTCCCTATGAACTTCAATACCCGTTTCAACAATTTCAACCAGGAGGAAAGCGCTGATCAGCCGGGCAACATCGACGGAACTGAAGCCTATTGGATTCTCGACAACGCACATAAAATCACCACAACGGATGGCTCCGTTCAATTCCGCGATGCCTCCGGAAATGGCAACAGTCTTCATCTTGAAGCCTTTAACGATCCTCAAGGTTCACAGGAAAATTATTTCACTGTCATTTCAGACGCTCCCGCTTTTGGTAATGCTTCAGGATCAGCCAATTTTGAGGGCAACAATGCCACCGGCGGGTACTACCTGACGACCAATGGCCCGGGTTTGACCTTTACCAACAGCAGCGCAGGCAAACCCGGATATCTGCCGACTTACACGATTGAAGCGGTGGTAAAACTGAACAATTGGAAATCTGAAGACAATCAATGGTCTGCGGTACTGAATCATCGCCCCGATATCTCTCAGGTGTGTCAGTACCACGATCTGTCCTGTACTGGCGAAGATTATTCGCTGGGATTGAATATTTCATCACTCCAGGAGTTTCAGTGGGTGAGCACTGCTCAGAATGGCAGATCGGAGAGCAACTGGTCCTGGGAAATCATGGACGACTATTGGTACCACGTAGCCATTGTCAATGATGGTCAGTATGCCCAGATGTATGTCGATGGCTCTCTGGTTATGCGCACTGGTGAAAGTGTTGGTGAGCTGAATGGTTTACTGGTTGAGCCGGGTCAACCGTGGTCAATTGGTATCAGCAGCTGGCAAGGCGCAGCGGCTGATCTGTTTGCAGGCCAGATTTCGGAAGTTCGCATTAATAATCGCGCGCTGGATAGATCCGAATGGCTTTTGAACCGTTAAGCACTCACCGCTCCCCTGCTTAACAACCCAAACAATCAACCCCCACGGCTAACGTGAGGGTTGGTTGTGTTTGATGCTGCCCGTCCATACAGAGCACCGAGGCACGATATTCTGATGGCAGGTATCAGATTAATCATCGCTTGAGTTCATGGATTCAAACTGTTGAGCCAGGTAATCCTCAGTGGTGTTCAGTGTTGAGATGAGCGCATCGTTATAAATGAAGCTCGCCGACAAACGCTCGTAGTACGCGTCCATACGCTTATCGAGCCTGTCTTTTTCATCTTCAAGCTGGGTCTTTTGATCATCCAGGTTGGAAAGCTTGGTTTCAATCACACCGTTGGAATCGAGCATGTCGTCCAGTATTGCGGAAAGCTCGCCAAAAATGCCCTGTATGTAGTTCACACTGCCGCGACTGCCTGTGGTGGTACCTTCTATTTTTAAAATAATACCAGCGGCCGGGTTTTCCTCACCGGTCGCGTCTTTGCCGTCTACTCCGGCAGTCGCACTGGACATTCCCAGTATTGAAGACAGTCCATCCGATATCGACGTCAGCCTGACGGTTGAGTCTGTGCCGGTAGAGACTGAGAAAATGCCAAAAATAGCCGTGTCTTCGTCATATTTGATATCGACAGCGAGATCTTTTTCAGACAGATTTTTATCCGCATTAATTTGTTCTTTGATTTCAGCGATCAGGTCGTCGGAGCTGGCGTAGGTGCCTTCAGTGAGGGTGATATCCTGTGATTCAACGCCATCCACCTTTATCCTGAAAGTCTTGTTACTGCTGTCAATCACGACAGCACTGCTGAAATCTGCCCCGGGATCTCCCAATACGTAGCCATTGGTTGCAGCTTCATCGCCCTTGCCAGCGGTCAGATACTGTCCCTTACCGGTTGCCTTGATCCCATTTATGGTCCCTTCAACATCAACACCGACAGCACCTTCTGCACTGGAGGAGTCGGTAGGATACAACCCCAACAACGCCGCAGCACTGACGCTGGGATTGGAAATATCGACGGTGGTGTTGTTATCAAACTTGATCAAAAAGCCACCGTTTCCATCACTGTTCTGGCTGTAGCTGACCGTTGACTGGGAGTCAAAACCGACATAAGAACCCAGTGACAAACCAAAGGCGTTGAAGCCATTGAGGTTTGGGCTGCCGGTGGTCAAACCCAAAGTAGCGGTGGTGTTGGCATCTGCTGAGGAAACATAAATGGATGCATCGGCACCAAATGTGGCAGAGGTTTTCTCTCCGTTTTTGGAAACTGTTTCGAAGTAAATCTGATTTGAGTCATCGAGTTTGGCCACGATGTCTCCAGCGGCAAATACGCCACCGCCATTATAGTTGGCCAACGTAGTATCTAACTGGCCCTGAATGTAGGCCAGAGTATCCTCGACACTGGTGCTGACATCATCGTCCAGTGTTACGGTTAGTTCCTGTCCATCCACCGTCAGAGAGAAGGTTGAAGGCGACGCACTGAAATCAATACCGGCATTAATAGCGGCTCCGGGTGTTGTGGTGTCGCCCTGCCCATCGGACAGAATCTGGATTTCCTGATTGCTACCGGTATTGGCGGTGGACAGCACCAGGCCATTGGATGAAAGACTGGCAACGACATTACCGGCATCACCTCCCATGGCAGCATCAATGGCATTTTGTATGGATGTCAGGTTGTCGGTATCAAAGGTGTCCACCAATACGTCATATTGGGTGCCATTCCAGTCGAAGGAAAAACCGTAAGCATTGGTGCCAAAATCGATATCGCTGCTCAAATCCACCAGGCCTTTAACGGTCTGTGCGGCCTGTGCGCCAGCAGCGATATTGGCATCTCCATTGATGGCGCTCTGAATCGCCGCCGCCAGATCATCTCCGGTCTCGTAGGTACCGGCTGGAACAGTCACGGTGCCGGATTCGACTGTACCAAAACTGTTGCTGTAGTCGATCTCAAAAGTTGTGCCGGCCGGAACGGTCACGCCACTGGTCGAAGTGCCAGCCGCATCCCCCAAACCTAAAAAGTCCATATTGGAAGCGACGACATTGGTCAGTTCCAGGGTCTGACTGCCGGCTTCCGGGGTGCTGCTGAATACTATTCGACCGGCGCTGGTGAACGATGCCGTTACTACACCGGCCAAACCTGCTGAAGCCAGTTCTGAATTGATATAAGACAGCATGTCATCACGGGTACGATCAGTGGTGACTTCACCATTGGTATTCACCACGTCACTCATGTCTTCATCCAGAGTGATGGAATACGTGCCATCGTTGGCTGCCGTGCCAGACAATACCAGATCAAATGTCATGGTGTTGGATGAGAAGTCATAGGAGTCTTTCTCGGATATAGCCCCACTCCCCGGCGCGGTCGTTGCGCCAAATGCGGTATCTGACAGGGATGAGAAAAAGCTGCCATTGACTCCACCCTGCCCGGGCGCCCCAATGCCCAGAGTATTGGAAACAGTGGCATCCAGGTTGGAAAATGACAGTGAACTGGCACTGCCATATTTACTGGAGGTAAATTCAAGCCGCTGTTCTGAACTGTTAAATTCAACCGAAATGCTGCTGCCGCTTTCGCTGATCGTGGAGTTATTGTTAATCGCGCTCTGTATCATCAGAGCCAGCTCATCGCCGCTGCTGTACTGACCATGTTCAAGAGTAATGGCTGCACTTGTACCATTCAGGTTGACGGTAAAGCTATCGTTTGATCCGCCGATGACCACACTCGAGGCGAAATCAAAGGCATCCACTGACAGACCCTCAACCTTGGCCTGGGTGGCTGCCTGGGTGATCTCGACATCGTAGCTGCCTGGCTGTGCAGTTCTCCCCAGAGAAATGATACTGACCAGGGAATCTGTTGCGGTTTTGGAGTTAGCCAGAACACCCGCCACATTATTGGCATCGTCCTGCAGTGCTGTTTCAAAAACTGATGAGTTGAAAACCAGTTTATAGTCGTCGTCTTTATTCGTGGTAATACCGATATCGGCCAACGATTGGTAGTCTCCACCCAAACCGTCCACCACGCTCAACAGCGTACGTTTGACTTGATACTGAATGCTTCTGAGTGTGGAATCTCCCAACAGAATGCCGGTTTTGACATCTTCTTCATCATCGCTTTCTTCAAATGCGGTCAGGGTGTCGTATATGTCTTTATAGTCATTATAGGCAGAAATAAAGGCTTCCATATCTTCAGAAGCTGCAGACACATCACGGGCAACCGTTAAGGTGACATCTTTGCCATCAGTATCGGATGTCAAATTCAAGGTGACACCTTTAATGACCTCTGTCAGCTGGTTGCTCTCGCTGGTAATACTGAGTCCGTTCACCTTCAGCGCCGCAGACTGGGCAGCCTGTGTTTCCATCATGTTACTGTTTTCGTCGTTCTGTGCGGAGTTATAAGCAAGGGACTGCAGACCGGCATCACCATTCACAGTAATTTCCATACTGTTGCTTTCACCGGTTTCATCAGACGTGAGCAGCAGGCGATATCCCTGGCCGTCGTTAACAATGGAAGCCGTAACACCACCGTCCGCCTTGTTGATGGCATCGCGAATACCCGCCAGCGTGTTATTGGAGCTGTCTATTTTTAAATTGATGATGCCGGCATCTGCATTCTGGGTAAAACTGTCGTAGTCACCGGTGTTGGCATCGTACGTAGTCGAGCCAAACTTAATCGTCATTGTGCCTGTGCCAACTGAGTCTGTGATAGAGGTGTAACGCTGGCTGGCAAGAGTATGTGCCTTGGCGATAGAACTGATATTTAAGCTGTAGGTACCGGTAATCGCGGTACTTGAGGTCGTTGCAGACAGTACCGAAGAATCAGATGCGGATGCGGTGGTTTTGGTGATAGTGGAGGATTCAGCCAATGCGTTGGCCGCTGAGTACAGATTGTCGAGTACACTTTGAACAGCACCATACGCCGTTATCCGGGCATCGATAACAGCTTCTTTTTGATCCAGGCGCAAATCAGACGCTTCACGCTCTGACGCAATAATGCTGTCAAGCAGTTCGGTCGTCAGCAGACCAGACCCCACGCCCAATGACCCTATGCTAGCCATGGTTTTTACCTACCCTAAGAAAGATGACATCAACGTTAATATCGGCAGCCAGGCAAAGTTCTTGATGATTGCCTTGTAACCAGTTGTAGTTTTATGAACTGATATATCGTTAAGCACCTTTTAAGCCAATCGGATCAAAAACAATCCATAGCCCGGTGTACTTTTTGACGTGCCAGAATCCTTTTGACACAAAAAAGCCGGCGTGCTGCCGGCTTTGATTTCACCTTCGTTCTCTACACTCTTGCTGAGAATAAGACTGAAGGTTCCTGCTCATTTAGTCGCTTTGCCAAAGAAACCATTTCCTCACTGGGTATCTGACGAATCAGCTCTTCAGTTTCAGCATCGTATACGCTGATTACGGTAATACCGGCTTCTTCATCCATTTTAAAGTTCAGACCACGTTGTTCATTCTGCATATAGTCCTGTAATTTGGCTATAGCATCATCAACCATGCGCTGTTCTTCTACCGTTGCTGCTGTTTCCTTCTTAACAATACGGTCAACATCGACCTCTTTCCCTTTCTCCGCTGGCAAACTATTGCCGCCATTCACAGATCCTTTGGGTGCCGAGGACTGAGGCCGAGCATTGGCTTCAAACACATTCGAAGTTCGTATATCGCTCATATTCCACCTCGTCGCTACCTTAGTTCACAACTTTTTGAGAAGCTGCCTTTAGTATATCAGGCAGCTTCATTTTGTTGATTAACCAAGAAGTGACAGCACCTGCTGCGGCTGCTGGTTAGCCTGTGCCAGAACAGAGATACCGGCCTGTTGCAGAACCTGCGTACGACTGAGTTCTGCAGTTTCAGCGGCAAAGTCAGCATCTTTAATACGCGAGTTCGCAGATGTCAGGTTTTCAGAGGTGATCTCCAGGTTACTGACAGTTGATTCAAACCGGTTTTGCAAAGCACCCAGTTCGGCACGCTGACTGGATACAGTCTGCAATGCGTTATCGATCGCTTTGATAGCATCCTGAGCACCCTGGAAGGTTGAGATATCAATATCTTTCAGGAAGGTACCGTCTGTACCACCGCCGTAAGTACCAGACTGCAGACCCAATGAGGCCAGCTCATCTTTACCGTTGGTGCCAACAGAGACATCAATGGCAGAAGCAGATGTCAGTTTGACTGTACCGTAAGTGGTTTCGTAGGTTCTGGCTTCTGCGTTAGTACCGTTGGAAGTATCTCCCAAGCCAAATGTGCTTTCCCCGATACCGTCTTCTGCAGCATCCAGACCCATGATTGCACCAATTGATGCAGAGTTACCGGATTTGTCGTCGATCGCAACAGAGATATTCCGTCCATCCGCAGCTTCCAGAGTAATGGAAACCCCGTTATCGACGGCGCGAACACCTGTTTCACCAGACTTCTGGTTAATCGCATCGATGGTATCGGCTTTGGCCTTGTCTGCATCCAAAGTACCGGAGCTGTCGTTCTGCAGGGTAATCGTACCAACAGAGACACCGTTGATGTACAGACCGGCCTGATCGCCTTCTTTAAATACATCATTGGCAATCGAAGTGGCAGCAGCAGTACCGTCGCCACCGGTAACCTGAGTGGCATTCACTTCAGCGGTAACACCGGTTTCATCTGATACTGAGTTAATGGCTGCGGCAACAGAAATAGCACTCAGGCTTTTATCTGAAGAGTAGATCGAGGTAGAACCATCGCTCGCGTAAACAGCACTGGCTGTATCTTCACCACCGGAAGGAGCCGGAACACCCACACCGTTCAATACCAGGTCACCATCATCCAACCCGTTCACAGTCGCAGCTGCAGTCAAGGTTTCTGAAGCAACTGTATCACTGTTAAACAGTTTGGATACCTGAGTAGCATCACTCAGGGTCATACTGACCTGCTTATTGGAAGATGTTGAAATAGCCAGGTTACCAGTGACATACAGGTCCGCCGTTTCAACGTCTTCGGCCGCAACAGTGGTTCCGTCTGGTTTGACGTATGCACCTTGCAGGTTACCCGCATCAGCAGTGGTACCACCAATGGAAACAGCTTCACCGCTGTAGTTGTGTACAGTCAGTACAACACCATCGCCAGCAGAGTTCAGTTCAGCACTGACTTCCAGCCCGATTGAGCTGTAATCTGTTGAGTTGATCGCATCGGCCAGCTCTGCCAATCCGTTACCGGATGCAACATCACCGACAACCGCCGCAACAGTCGTAGCCGTTGTTTCTGTCTCCAGATCAAAGGTATCCCCTTGAGCCAGGTTACCAGCACTCATGCTCAGTTCGACAGTAAACTCTTCATAGGCAACCACATCGGTAACCCCATCAGCCGCCAGCTGAGTATTCATCTCAGCAGTGACCTCAGCCAGATTAAGCGCTGCAGCAGAAGTCACACCGCTGGAAACCTCTGAGCCATCAACTGCAAAAGAGAATGCTGTTACCGCACCAGCATCATTGGTGGCAGCCGCAGCAATACGATCAGCATCCAGAATCTGGGTAGCTGACGCAGTCACTTCAAGCGCGGTTTCGGAATAGCTCACGGACTGTTTGTTGGATACCAGAGCTGCCGTTGAGCTGGTATAGGTTCCAGCAACCAGACCAGCATTGGCCAGGTCACCACGGCCCGTATCATTACCACCTTCAACGACAATTTCGTCAGTACCGGCATTGGCGATTAAGGTGTAACCACCTTCATAAGTACCCGCTGATGCCTGGGCGGCATTGTTGGTGACAGATGCTGTGCTGGTAGTGAAGGAGTTTGCGGCTGCACCAGTATCCAATGAGTTGTATTGCCCACCAACGGCCAGACCAGTCGCAGCAGCAATTTCATTCAGAGTGTAGTTGGATGAACCGGCTGTTTTGACGAAAGAGCTGCCAGCAGTATTGGTCAGGTTGTCAAAACCCAGGGTAATGTTCCGTCCGTCCGCTGCGGTCAAAGTCACACCGCCGGAGTCAGATCCGGAGTCTGATGCAACAATACCAGTCTGGTCTGATACTGCATTGATGGCTTCAACCACTGAAGCACGGGATGAAGAGGCATCGTTAGTGGTCTGAATGTCGATTTCAACGCCGTTCAGGGAGATGGTACCGCTCATGGCCGTTGCGGTCATTGAGGTACCAGCTACTTCGTTTTCGTTAACGACTGCACTGACACCGGTTTGGTCAGAAACCGCATTGATGGCAGCTACTTTAGCGATCGCACTGGCGGCTTTATTGTAAGTGGATGAATTATCATCAGACGCGCTACTGGCGGAAACAGCCACGCCATTGATGGTCAGGTCACCATTGGAAATGGCACTGGAGCTACCAATTGCAGAAACACCGGCTGTGGATGATGAACCCAGTTTTCCGGCAGTTAATTCAGAGATATTAACTTCAATGGTATCACCGGCATTGGCACCGATCTGGAAAACTCCGGAGAACGTTCCATCCAACAGGTTACGACCGTTAAATGTGGTTTCTTCGGCAGTACGGGAGATCTCTTCAACCAGCTGCTCTACCTCGGCCTGCAGAGCGACCCGGTCATCTTCAGAGTTGGTGGCGTTGGAAGACTGAACCGCCAGTTCCCGAATACGCTGCAGGTTTTCAGTCATGGCACCCAGTGCACCTTCTGCAGTCTGGGCCAGAGAAACACCGTCACCGGCGTTGGAAATTGCAACACTAAGACCACTGATCTGGGAGTCAAACTTGGTGGAAATCGCCAGACCCGCCGCATCGTCTTTGGCGCTGTTAATACGCAGACCGGAAGACAACCGTTGCAGAGCCGTTTGGTTAGCACTTTGCGAAGTATTCAAGTTGCGCTGTGCTGTCAAAGAAGCAATGTTGGTATTAATAATTTGAGGCATGATTTACATCTCCTTCGTTGTTTAGCACAGCGGCGGTATTGCCGTTGTTGCCAACGATGTTGTTCATTCACAATGGTGTTAGCGGCGGGTGGAGATGATTCTTTTATATGAAATTGTTATTTTAAAATTAATTTATATTCTTTTATAACGAACCAGTTGCCTGAAATGAAGAATAAACCGCTAAAACATCTAAACTGATGGAATGACGATTGCTGCTGCAAGATGATCCGTCAAAATAGCGGCAATAACTTGCCTTGTTTTTTACAAGTGATTACAAATTTATGAATACAGAGACACTACCTAAGAAAATTCTGCGGGACTGGCAGAGCATTCGTCGAATGACAGATGAAATCGACCTGCTGTTTGCAGCAGATAACATTCCTGATCTGCTCAAGATCAGTCAAAAACGCCAACAGAAAATCGAAATGTTTTTTTCACACATCAATGCTCACGCTTCAGCATACACAACTCAGATTCGTGACCACATTGCTGACGATATTGACTACATCCGCCAGCAACACACCAAAATACGTCAGCTACTGGAACAAAAACAACAGATGCTGCTCAAGGAACAAAACCAGCTCAAAGTTCGCGCCAACGCACTCAAGGCCTATGGTGGCGAAGAATAATGATTGCTGAATCAGCTGTCCCAAGTGCAATTATTCGAATGATGGCTTGATATGGGTGGGTCGGTTTCTTAAGAGGGAGACAGGTGGGTTTGAGAACGCTGAAGTCGGAGACAAAAAAGCCTGACCGCCCCAATCAGGGCGATCAGACTTTCTGATTCAATCAAAACCTACTTTTCCAGTGCCGCACGGGCATCCAAAAATTCATAACCAAGGACATCTGCAACCGCTTTAAAGGTGACCTGACCTGCATGCACATTCAGACCATTAAGCAGGTGAGCATCATCAAGCAATGCCTGTTTTGCGCCTTTGTTGGCCAATGCCACTGCAAACGGCAGAGTTGCATTGGTCAATGCCATGGTCGAGGTACGGGCAACGCCGCCCGGCATATTAGCCACACAATAATGAACGACCCCGTCAACAACATACGTGGGTTCCTGGTGAGTGGTTGCTTTGGATGTTTCGAAACAACCACCCTGATCGATGGCCACATCCACCACAACAGCACCTTTCTTCATTTTGGTAATAATGTCTCTGGTCAACAGTTTGGGTGCAGCCGCTCCTGGAATCAGGACGGCTCCGATAACCAAATCCGCTTCCAAAGCGTATTGTTCTATGGCATCTGCAGTGGAATACACGCAGCGCAAACGGCCATCAAACTCGCTGTCCAGCTCACGCAAACGTGGCAAAGAACGGTCCAGAATGGTGACATCAGCGCCCATACCTACGGCCATCCGGGCTGCGTGCGTACCCACAACGCCACCACCGATAACCAGTACTTTGGCAGGCGCAACACCCGGTACCCCACCCAGCAACATGCCCAGTCCACCCTGGGCTTTTTCCAGGTGATGAGCACCGGCCTGAATGGACATACGCCCGGCCACTTCTGACATCGGTGCCAGCAGCGGCAAGCCACCACGAGCGTCCGTCACCGTCTCATACGCAATACAGGTCGCTCCGGATTCCACCAGCAGGCGGGTCTGATCCGGATCGGGTGCAAGGTGCAGATAAGTAAACAGTACCTGTCCGGGACGCAGCATTTTGCATTCCTGAGGTTGCGGTTCTTTGACTTTAATAATCATTTCTGCAGTTGCAAAAATCTCTTCAGCGGTATCGATGATACTCGCTCCGGCGGCGATATATTGCTCATTGTCAAAGCCAATCGCGGCACCACCGTCTTTTTCAACAATCACTTTGTGACCATTGGCCACCAGTTCGCGAACACCTGCGGGCGTTAAACCGATCCGATATTCGTGGTTTTTTATTTCTTTAGGAACCCCAATCAACATCATAATCACCTGTGTTATTCGTTATGTTTTCATGGACAAAAGTATAGGCAAGCTGCTTTTGAGGTTCCTTAGCAATATTGCGAATTGATAAGACTATTTAAGATGGATATTTTCCATGTATAGATGATTCAACTAATATTGATTTTATTTTAAGATGATTCCACTATTGCCCTATTCTTTACATCCGCTAAAACAAGGCCTCATTCCATGAAAAGACGCGCCAAAGAACTCAGTACCATTGACCGCAATATTCTGCGGGTATTGCAGAAAAACGGACGTACCTCTTATGCAGAACTCTCTCGTAAAGTCGGGTTAAGTCCGACACCGTGCATGGAACGGGTGAAGAAACTGGAAAAGGAAGGGGTTATTCTCGGCTACAGCGCACTGGTCAATCCGGAATTTCTGGATTCTGCGCTAGTGGTACTGGTGCAAATCCGACTGAACCGTTCGGCCCAGGATATTTTCGATCAATTCAGAGAAGCAGTCGCCAGGTTACCGGAAGTACAGGAGTGTTATCTGGTCTCGGGTAACTTCGACTATCTCATTAAGGCCCGCGTTGCTGACATGAGCGCTTACCGAAAATTTTATGGCGAAACCCTGTTGACTCTGCCGGGCGTTCAGGAGAGTACCAGCTACGTGGTCATGGAACAGGTCAAGGAGACTCTGGAAGTGCCGGTACGTTATAAGCGCTGATTCTTTTAATGTTGGCAACAGGCACGTAACATGTTGCATCTTTTTATTGTTGTCTCAGAGTTATCATGTCCAGTCATAAAATCAAAGTGGCAGTTGTTTTCGGTGGACGCTCAGCCGAGCACGAGGTTTCACTTCAGTCAGCCCAAAATGTCATCAACTCTCTCGATCCGGAAAAATTTGAACCGGTCCTGATCGGTATTGATCGCGAAGGCCGGTGGTTCCTTAATGAACAGTCTATCCAACTGCTGAATGCCGATAATCCCTCTGATATCGCTCTCAATCTGTCAGCCCCGCAGGTAGGGCTGATTCCCAATGGCCCGGAAAGACGGCTGGTTCGCATCGACAGCCAGGAGTCCCTCGGTCAGGTGGATGTTATCTTTCCTGTACTGCACGGCCCGTATGGAGAGGACGGTTCTATTCAGGGGTTGGCCAAAATGGCAAATCTGCCCTGTGTAGGCGCTGATGTCACAGCCAGTGCACTGGGTATGGATAAAGATATTATGAAGCGCTTGTTGCGCGATGCCGGTATTCTGAATGCTGAGTTTATTACCCTGTATCACTGGCAATCGGAGTGGCCACTGGAGCAGATAGAAACAGAATTTGGTTACCCCGTTTTCATCAAGCCCGCGAATATGGGCTCGTCCGTTGGTGTCAGCCGGGCTAAAAACCGGGAACAACTGAATCAGGCCATTCGTCACGCATTCAAATACGACCAGAAAGTGTTGGTGGAAAAAGCGGTCAAGGGTCGCGAACTGGAAATATCCCTGCTTGGAAACGATGAGATCATGGCTTCCTGCGTGGGTGAAATTATCGCCGCTGATCAGTTCTACAGCTATGAGAGCAAATATATTGATGCAGATGCCGCTGAACTGAAAATACCTGCCGAGATCAGCGCTCAGCAGACAGCCAGAATCCAGCAGACAGCAATTGAAGTCTATCGCCTGCTCGGTTGCTCCGGGCTTGCCCGGGTGGATATGTTTCTGACCCCGGAGGATGAAATTTTCATCAACGAAATCAATACGCTGCCGGGATTCACCAATATCAGCATGTACCCGAAACTGTGGGAACATTCAGGTATACCGCAGCAGCAGCTGGTCACCCGACTCATTGAACTGGCCCTGGAACGGTTCGATCAGAAACGGCATCTCAGCACCAACCGGTAACATCCTTAACTTACCAAAACATAACCAGGCGGCTATCATGAATCCTTTAGCAGGTGGTTGATTTGTAGTGCTTATCAACAACCTGCAAAGTGCTGGTGCACTCCAAAGGAGGCTCACATGACAAACACATCGATACTGAGTAAGCCCACCATTATTTTTCACTGGCTCATCGCGCTGGCTTTCATCTTGATGATTCCACTCGGGTTTTACATGCGGGCCACTTACAACCTTGAGCTTTACTACTACCATAAGTCCATTGGCGTCATTGTGTTTGGTCTGGCTTTGGCCCGTATTGTCTGGCGAATCCGGGAAGGCTGGCCAGCTGTCGATGACTCGCATCCTCGCTACGAGTTGATACTGGCCAGAATCACTCATTGGATCTTAATTCTGGCCACAATTGGTATGCCCCTTTCCGGAATGATGTATTCGGGTGCAGGTGGCTTTAGCCTGCATGTATTTGAGTGGGTCATCATTCCCCCCAACCCGTCACCCGATGACCCTGATAAAATGGTGCCTTATAACGACTTCATTTATCGTCTGGGCGTATTTGGCCATACTAAACTGGTTTACGTTGTCCTGGCGGCCCTGATACTGCATGTCATTGGCAGTTTAAAACATCACTGGCTCGATAAAGACGCAACGTTGAAACGCATGCTGGGTCTCAACCGATAGTTTGCTTGTTAAGCGGATCTGGCAATTACCGATTTGCGTTCTACCAGACTCGGAATAAATTCAAGGTCACCACCATGGTCCGGGTATTGTTCAGGGTCAACCATCGACAGTATCCTCAATGCCGCTCTTGCACCCATTGCACCAATTGGATAATGGATCGTGGTCAGACTGGGACGCAGATACTTGGCCATATCCACATCATCAAAGCCGATGACGGAAACATCCTCAGGAACTTTCAGGCCATGGTCATCGAGGGCATTGATAGCACCAACAGCCATCTGGTCGCTATAAGCAAACAATGCGGAAAATGACTGCCCGCTGTGTATCAGCCGCTTGGTGGCTTCATAGCCCCCCTGCTCATCCGGAAAGGCTCTCATCACCAATTCATTACGGGGTTGAATTGAGGCTTGTCGAAGTGCCTCAAAATAGCCCTGCTCACGTTCCAGTCCATCGGGTACCGAGGCCAGGTTACTGCAGACAAAGGCGATATCTCTATGGCCTTTTTTGATAAGAAACTCGGTTGCCAGGCGGCCACCGTTGATGTTGTTGACAAAGATACAACGATCTTCTAACCCTGGAATCAGGCGGTTGATGAATACTACCGGTGTTGGGCGGCTGGCAACTTCCCGCAATGCGTCATCACTGAGCGCTTTGGAATGCAGAATCAAACCGTCACAGCGCCGCTGAATCAAAAACTCTATGGCCTCCCGTTCCATATGCTCGGCATGATAGCCACTGGTGATGATGACATGCTTGCCCTCCTGAACGACCACTTTGTCGATTCCCTGCATCGCCTGGGCAAAAAAGATCCCACCCAATTCCCCAACCATCAAACCGATGCAGTCAGAACGGTTATTGACTAACGCCCTGGCCAAGGTGTTGGGTCGATAGGCCACCTCTTTCATCGCCTGGTTCACCGCATCCCGTTTCTCCTGTGCAACAGATTCGGGGTTATTAATCACACGTGAAACCGTAGAAATGGAAACACCGGCTATTCGGGCTACATCCTTAATCGTGGCCATAGGTTAAGCTCCTGATCATTGTAAATAGTGCTGGGAATAACTGCATAAAAACCCAGGAGACACAAATTGTAACAGACCGTATTAATAATTATTTGAAAACGTTTTCAAGAAAAACCATAATAACGCAAACTTCAACCGGAAATCACGTTATGACCACTTTCAATGCAGTCAATGATCCTCACAGAAGGCTCAATCCGCTGACCGGTAACTGGATACTGGTTTCACCCCATCGGGCCAAACGTCCCTGGCAGGGACAATCCGAACAATCAGAAGATTCAGTCACTCCCAGTTATGATCCGAACTGCTATCTGTGCGCAGGTAACAAACGCATCTCCGGTGACCACAATCCAGACTATCAAAACACCTATGTCTTTGGTAACGATTTTGCCGCTCTCAAGGCAGATACACCTGAATTTCAACAACAGGACCCACTTTTTACGCTGCAGGCAGAACAAGGCGAGGCCCGGGTGGTGTGCTACTCGCCGGATCACTCCAAAACACTGCCGGAAATGACCGCAGACGAGATCAAAGTCGTAGTCGATACCTGGATCGAACAGTATCAGGATCTGGGCAGCCGCTATGCCAACGTGCAGATCTTCGAGAACAAAGGCTCGGTTATGGGTTGTTCACAACCACACCCTCATGGCCAGATCTGGGCACAAAAGCACCTGCCAACGGAAATCAAGCTCGAAGACCTCCATCAGCGTGAGTATTTTGAACGCTATCAGCGGCCAATGCTGCTGGATTATGTCGAACAGGAGGTGCAAAAACAGGAGCGTGTGATTGTCGCAAATGACGACTGGGTGGCAGTGGTTCCTTATTGGGCCATGTGGCCGTTTGAATCTATGATTCTGCCACGCTTTCAGATAACACAAATGCCTCAGTTATCACTTCAGCAACGACAATCCCTGGCCGAAATAATTCGCTTGTTAACCATCCGTTACGACAATCTGTTCCAGTGTTCATTCCCCTATTCCATGGGCTGGCATGGTGCTCCATTCAATGGAGAAGACAATGCACACTGGCAATTACACGCACATTTTTATCCACCATTGCTGCGCTCTGCGACCGTTAAAAAATTTATGGTCGGCTATGAAATGCTGGGTGAGCCGCAACGCGACCTGACGCCGGAACAAGCCGCCCAAAAACTACAGACGCTATCTGACATTCATTATAAGAGACAACCCAAATGACTCTCGAAGATCAACTGAATCAAACATTCCTCAGCCTGTACCAACGCTCAGCAGATAAGATCTATCAGGCTCCGGGACGGGTTAATATTATTGGTGAACATACTGACTACAATGACGGTTTTGTCCTGCCGGCAGCGATTGATTACTGCAATATGATCGCGGCCTCAGCCCGGGATGACAGAGTTATTGAGTTAACGGCTGTGAATATGGGATTGAGTACCAGTCGTTTTCATCTCGACGAGGAAATCACTGCTGATCCTGACGCCAGCTGGAGCAATTATATTCGTGGTGTGGTCATAGAATTAAAACAGCGCGGATATCAACTCTGTGGGGCCAATCTGGTGATCACTGGTAACGTGCCTACCGGCGCCGGTTTAAGTTCTTCCGCGGCGTTGGAAATGGTGACGGTTTCATGTCTGTGTGATTTGAGTGGCGAAACCATTGATGGTGTCCAGGCAGCATTAGTCGGCCAGGCAGCAGAAAATAATTTTGTCGGCACTCAGTGCGGCATTATGGACCAATTGATTTCTGCGCTGGGAGTATCCGAACGGGCATTGTTAATTGATTGTCGCAGCCTCGAAACCAAAACATACAAACTGCCGGAAAACACTTCATTGGTAATCATCAATTCTGCCGTCAAACGCGGTCTGGTTGACTCAGAATACAATGTTCGCCGCCAGCAGTGTGAACAGGTAGCCCGACAACTGAATGTCAAAGCATTACGGGATGTGTCGCTGACACAACTGGAAAGCCATAAGGATCAGATTGACCCGGTGGCATATAAACGGGCATTGCACGTGGTGACTGAAAACGACCGCACTGTTCAGGCGGCTCAGGCCATGGAAGCAGGCGATATGAAACTACTCTCCACGCTGATGGCGCAATCCCATATTTCCATGCGCGATGACTTTGAAATTACCGTGCCGGCCATCGACACCCTGGTGGACATTATTGCTGAAGTTGTGGGACAGAATGGCGGAGTTAGAATGACCGGCGGTGGTTTTGGTGGCTGTGTGATAGCATTGGTGCCCGAAGCATTACAACAGCAGGTTATTGAAGCTGTCACTGAACAATATCCGGCGAAAACCGGCCTGACACCGGAAATTTTCATTTGCAAAGCCAGTCAGGGTGCTTTTGCTAACCAGGCATGAGGTAACCAATATGACCGCAATGGTTTCAAGACAAATTTATGGGCTGCTGCCAGATCAGTCCAGGGCTGAATTAGTCGTACTCAAGAACAGCCATGGCAATGAAATCTCAATCTGTAACTTTGGTCTGAACGTAACTGATCTGATGATTGCCGATCAGAACGGACAGCCAACCAATGTGGTATTGGGCTGTGGCGATTTGAAAGGGTTTTATGAACAAAATATCGGCCTGAACTCTATTGTAGGTCGCTTTGCCAACCGTATCGACCATGGCCGTATGCCCGTCGGCGACAAGGTTTATCAGCTTGACTGTAACCTTGGTCCTCATCATTTGCATGGTAACAATGATTTTTCCAAAAACCTGTGGACAATCAAAAAAGCGGAACTGACAGATGGCATTCCCACGCTGGTGGTTGAACGGGCTTCGGCTGATGGCGAACATCACTATCCTGGAAATGTGTTGTGCACCATTACGATCACGTTCGACGATGATAACCGGGTCCGTTTCGATATTCATGCAACGACTGATCAACCGACCCACCTGAATGTCACGCATCATGCCTATTTCAATCTGAGTGGACAGACAAATCAGAAAGTCACCGATCATTTATTTAAAATTCATGGCAGTCAGGTCACTGAATGTGATGAGCTGTTGATCCCGTCCGGGGAACTGGTTTCTGTGAAGGGAGGGGTGCTGGATTTCACCGATTACCGCTCAATCGAGGATGCACTGAACAGTGGCGAGGACTTCGTCAAACACTATGGCGGTATTGATCATAATTTTGTGATCAAAACCCAAAACGATGATGATCTGATGCTGCAAGCCGAGGCCATCAACCCCGAGACAGGGATTCGTCTGCAGGTCAGTTCCACCCAACCCGGTGTACAGTTTTTTACCGGCCAGGTACTGGACGGAACACAAAACCGTGAGGGTGGTGTTTATCAGAACTTCGCCGGCTTCTGTCTGGAACCTCAGCATTTTCCCGATACACCAAACCACAAGCACTTTCCGTCGACGCTGATTACACCGGAACATGCGTATCACGAAACCATAGAATGGCAGTTTGATATTTATCATCCGTGATCATTGTCTGCACATACTGAATAGCCCATATTGTGGGCTATTCTACTGCATTGCCAATCGGTAATTTTCCAGAAAGACAGCGATATCCTTCTCCGGCATCGGCCGGGCAATCACATACCCCTGTACCGTATCGCAGCCATACAATGTCAGCAGTTTCAGCGTCTGCTCATCCTCGATTCCTTCCGCCACGACCTCCATATCCAAAGCCTTAGCCATATCGATTATGGCGCCAACCACTGCCAGTGCATCCTGATGGGTTTTAATTTCTTTCATGAAACTGCGGTCAATCTTTAGTTTATCGAACGGAAACTGACGCAGATAAGACAGGGCAGAATACCCGGTACCAAAGTCATCCAGCGCAATACGGATTCCCATTGCCTTCAACAGCGTCAGTATATCCATATCAGAAGCAGAGTTAATCAACATGGATTCAGTTACTTCAAACTCCAGGCGATCGGCGGGAATGTCATAACGCTCCAGAATGTCCTGCAACCGATCAATCAGATCGTGCCCAACCAGTTGCAATGGCGAAAGGTTAACAGCAACACGCATTCCCGAAGGTAGCAAGCGACTGAACATACACGCCTGTTCAATGACCCATAAGCCTATTTCCCGTATCAGACCACTCTCTTCAGCGACCGGAATAAAGACACTCGGTGTCACTTTGCCAAACTCGGGATGCTCCCATCTCAGCAATGCCTCAAACCCTTCGATAAGACCGGTTTTCAAATGTTGCTGAGGTTGATATACCAAATATAACTCGTTGTTTTGAATTGCCGTACGCAGCGCATTTTCCAGCACCAGTTTTTTCTCAACCTGTTCGCTGATGGACGCAGAAAAACTACGCATACGTCCACGACCATCTGCCTTGGCCGCATAAAGTGCCATATCAGCATGTTTCAACAGGATTTCCGGTCTATCGCCATCCACTGGCGCCAGTGCCAATCCCAGACTGGCCCCAATATGAATAACATTGCCGTCAATGTTGCACGGTTCCTGCAGTTTTTCGAGGATACGTTCAGCAATCTGCTCGGCCTCGACACGTTTCCCGATCCCCTTTAAAACAATACCAAACTCATCTCCACCAATCCGCGCCACCAGGTCCTGTTCCCTGCTCTGCTTGGCCAGTCGTCGCCCCACAAAGGACAGCAGCTTGTCACCAACATTGTGCCCATAGGCATCATTCACAGATTTAAAACGATCAAGATCGATACACAGCACCGCTACCATCTGCGACGACTGCCCTGCCATGCATGGAAACATCTCCCGAAGCACATGCTGAAACTGATGGCGATTCCCAAGCCCGGTAATGGCATCACTGTGGGCGAGATGCCAGATGTGCTGCTGAGCGTTACGGGCCACCGTAATATCCGAGATTACTCCACGCCAGCCCACTGAGCCGATGGGGCGAGCCGTTAATGACCACCAGAATTCCTCCTCTCCACGCTGAACAGGAAATTCTATGTCTCGGAATGCTTTTTGGCCGGTAAAATGACGCTTCAGAATCGCCAGTGACTGCTGTGCGGCCGCCCGGGTTTCAGGCCTCAATGTTTTCTGAAAACCAGCAATCAGCTCGATCAGTGAATGATCAATAATTTCCGTCTCTGAGAGTCTGAAAAAGGCCGCAAGTTTATCGGAGGCACGCCTGAACTTCAGATGACTATCCATTTCCAGCAACACATCTGCCGTATGTTGTTCAAAATCATTCAGCAACAGACTAATGACCTGCTTTTGATTTTCCGCAAGTAGCTCCGCCACAATACGGGCACGATAAATTCTGGCCAAATGGATTACACCTGCATCCAATACCGCAATATAGATCAATAGCAATACAGCCAATGGCAAAGCAGTGGAGAGATTGGAAGACAGTAAAGCAATCATTCCGCCAAACCCCACAATGGAAGAATATGCCGTACCAGCAAACGCGATGTTCGAAAGAATCAGTGCTCCGCCACACATCATGCCGACTGTCACACTGGACAATAACAGCTGTTGCTCCGGAGTGGACGAACCAAACAAAAATGCCGCTGGCAATGCCCATAAAACAGCCAATAACGTCGCATGCGTATTGGCCCGACCAATCGCCCTGCGAGAAGCGTGCATCGGCATCTGTCGTCCACGGGTACGGAACCATGCTAACAGAGCCTTCAAGCAAACAAACAAAACAACCGCATTCCATGTTGCCAATGGCAAACGGTAGTCATCACTCCAGAAAACAAAAGAAAGTATTGCTGCGTTAAAAATATTAACGCAAGCGATCAAAGGGGTAATGCGAACCACGGACTGGATCTGCATCGCCCGAACCTGACTTTCAAACTCATCGGCAAGAGGCCAGACGTCGGCATGTTGGCCCTGACCCTGCGTTTTGTACATATTCGACCCAAAGCAATGGATATAGCGAATTTTTCATTCTTATGTCTGGAGAATAGACAGCCTATTCGGGGCTGTCCAACACCGCGACAGCATTAACATGGGGATAAAGGGGCTGAGAGCAGGAAGCGCAACGATAAAACAGCGCATGACGATTGCGGGATACGATTAACTCAATAAATATTTATGTCGATGACAATTAATTGAAGGAAGATTTCACCATTGATTGGCAATCAAGGCGAGCCCGACACATCAAACAAGTCAAAGCTGTCTGTTTGACACATCGAGCCAACAGATTCAAACAGAGCCAAGTCGCCTCTTGTGGGTTAACCTAAAAATTCCGCATCAAAAGACCAAATTCTTCAGCGGCGGCAGCCACATGCTCAGGAACGTCCAGGACAACTTCATAGTCGGAACCTGGTACTTCTTGTATATCGTGGCCATTTTTCTTCAGCCTCACATTTTCGAGTACGAAATTGTGATTACCTGCCGGAGTCATCAGTTCCAGCGAATCGCCGACACGGAATTTATTTTTTGCCCGCATCACCAACTGTTGGCCATTACGTTCAATCACTTCAGCCACAAACTGCTGTTGTGTGGCCACTGAACGACCCACGTCATAATTTTGATACTCATCGTGAACGTGTCGACGGTAAAAGCCTTCGGTATAGCCACGGTTGGCCAGGTTATCCAACTGCCCCATGAGCTGACGATCAAATTGACGACCAGAAACTGCATCATCTATTGCCTGACGATAAACTTGAGCAGTACGGGCAACATAATAATGGGATTTTGTCCGTCCTTCGATTTTCAGGGAGTGAACTCCCATTTGGGTCAGCCGCTCAACGTGTTGAACAGCACGGAGGTCCTTTGAGTTCATGATATAGGTACCATGCTCATCCTCAAAAGCCGGCATAAACTGACCGGGACGCCCTTCTTCTTCCAACAGAAAAATCTGATCTGTCACCGGTCCGTCACCCAAAGTAGGCTGATCAGATGCTATTTTTTGCGCTGGAGGGGTCCATACCTGTGGGTCCACGGGTATGGCGTCTCCACTGATGTCCTCTTTCGCCTCATGTGCCTTATAGGGCCAGCGACAGGCGTTGGTGCAGGTTCCCTGATTCGGGTCGCGCTTGTTGATATAGCCACTCAACAGACAGCGGCCGGAATAAGCGATACATAGAGCCCCATGTACGAAAACCTCCAGCTCCATCTCCGGACACTGCTGCCGGATCTCCTCTATTTCATCCAGCGACAACTCTCGCGACAAAATAACCCGCTGAATACCATTTCGGTGCCAGAACTTCACAGAGGCATAGTTCACTACATTCGCCTGCACCGACAGGTGGATGACCTGATCCGGCCATCGGTCCTTGATCATCATGATCATTCCAGGATCAGACATGATCAGCGCATCCGGCTGCATCTCGATCACTGGCTCAATATCCCGCATGTAGGTTTTGATCTTGGCATTGTGCGGGGCGATATTGGAAGCGACGTAAAACTGTTTCCCCAACTCATGAGCACGGGCAATTCCGGCCGCAAGATTGTCATGGGAAAAATCATTATTACGCACTCGCAGACTATAACGGGGCTGCCCGGCATACACAGCATCTGCACCATAGGCAAAGGCAAAGTTCATATTGCGGATAGTGCCCGCTGGAGAGAGAAGTTCTGGCTGATGAGAGACTGGCATAATTCGCGCCCGATTAAAAAAGGGCGCGAATTATATCAATCCTGGTCTCGATCTGAAGAGATTTTGACCAACAGAGACAAAATCAAACAAGCTTACTGACTAGAGTTCTGAACCTTTTCCAAAAATGTCAGCATGCTTTTTACGGCCGCATCATTGTTTTCCGGGTGCATGATGTCACCAATGATAACGTGGCTGTTAGCATCACCTGGCGCCAGAATCTCTACATGCTGCTTATAACCTCCCCAGGCGGCATATACCCGATCAGCGGCCTTGGGATCAACCACTTTGTCTTTATCATTATTGATCAACAACAGCGGCACCTTAATACTGGAATAGTCCTGCTTGGCGGCCCAGTTCAGCAGTACCTGTAATTGAGACAGTACCTTGACGCCATAACGCGTGGTCCAGTACTTGGCCTGAAGCTCATCCTTAGGTTCCCATGAGTATTCGCGCCCCAGCACCCAGGGTACCCAATGTTTTGACCAGGGCCAGGCCAGCATCGAAGAGGCTTTGTTATTCACTGCAAAATTGGGTGACACATATATGCTGGCGACGGTTTTCTCCTGCACTCCTGGCTGTGTCTGCATGAGCCAGACATTCAGCGGTGCTCCGGTGGAAACAGAAATAACCACCACCTTACGCCCAAGCTTGGAAACGATCTGCCAGGATTCCCAGGCTCCCTCGAGCCAGTCATTGGCCGTCGCATTGGTCATGACTTCGGTGCCACGGCCATGGCCGGGTAACCGAGTCAGGTATATATTGGCATTGAGTGCCTTGGCCACCAACTCAGGTACGGGTGCAATTTCCTGCCGCGAGGCGGAAAACCCATGCAGATACAATACAGCAATATCTGTTTGAGCCGGTTGCTCAGGATTGGCCCAGACAATCTGTTTTTCCGCTCCAGGCACAACATTCCCCAAATCCGATTCTTTCTTGCGCAACCATTCCGGTAAAGCAGACAATTGCTCTGGGATTTCAGGGCTGACCTTTCGTGCTGCCGTATCAATCTGGGGACGGGGTCCAATCAGGAACAGTAGGACCAGTACTCCCAAACACACCAATGCAATCACTATCTTTGAACTCCTCACTTAACTCTCCATTCCATCCACTCTCATGGAACTACAATAATCCCTTAAACCCAAGCCTTCAGGCATACAATCACAGCAGATGCCTACACGCCGTCACAATTAAATGATCATCCGACCTGTTTTTGAACCATTGTTAAGGTACTGTTTAATTAACACACATCAGGGTTCATAACGCACATTCAGCCCCGATATGCACCATTTTGCGGTTAACATTGTATCTATTATTGTAAGTTTTCTAATGTTCCGCATTGCTTTCAGGCGAAAAACAGTGTTTCGCCACTCTCCGGTACAAACATATTCAGTAACATTGCCAATTGAATGTCGAATACGGTCACTGATCAACAGCATAGCAATAATTCGACTCACTCAACACTGATCAATCTGGCCAATACTGATACCAGCTGTTCATGGCTATTAAAATAACGTTTACCATTTTGTAACCAGGCATTGAGCTTAAACTTGTCTTTATTATTCAATTGATCAACCCGTTGACGGAAATTGCCGGCAATCAAGGCCTGGTCATCTTCTTCGACTCTGTCCCTGCGGGAATGGTTGCGATGCAACAAGGTTTCAATCAAATACAAATACCTTGAAAGCAGCGCCCAGGCAAATGAAAGATTACGGACAGGCCCGATACTCCACTCCTCATAGCCCATTGGAATTTTGCCTGCCAGTTTTGCCTTAGCGATATCTCTACCCCATAACAATACCGTACCACCGGACAACACAGACCCAATTGCTGCTCCCATCAACAACGAACTTCCGCCCAACCCGATATCTACAAGTGCTCCGGCTGCGGCACCACTCCCAGCAGCAAACCATACCAATTGCTGTTTCGGCAACCCCCATAGCCGCCACTGCCGCTGGTCAAACAAATCGCTACTTTGCAATAACATTGGTTCCGACAAATCCTGAAAATGATAATGGTGAAGGGATTTCAGAATGCGTTTGCGAACAGCCTGCTCCAGTTCAGCTACTTTATGACGATAACGAGTTTGTACCAATTGACGACCTTTATCTGCCAGTTGCTCTTGTGGTGGCAACGGAATCTTCATCTTCAGCGTGAGGATTTCCTCCATTCCTACAATCAAGTGTTCCAGGGCATCACGTAATTTTTCTTCACGTTGCTGCTGCAAAGCGGCCACAGCCCTTTCAATAGCATCCTGCCAATTTTGTTTGAGGGTCGAAAAAACTCTTAACAGATCAATCTGCTCCGTAAATGAAGCCCGCACCGGGTTAAACACTCTGACCACGCTGAAGTATTGGTCCAAAGCCTGTTGCCAATCTGCGATAAAATCTGTTTCTGAAATAGGATTGATAATGGCCATACGGGGCCGTCCGGTCCAGCGCAGGATCTCCATTTCTGCTTCATAACTCGAACGATAGGGTTTGGAGCCGTCCACAACATAAATAATGGCAGACTCTTCTGAGGCCAGCGGTGTCAGCAGACGATATTCATCCGGAAAATGAGTCTCATTTTCGTCATGCTGCAGCCAGGCCAAAATTGTTTCCTGTCGTTGTGAAGCTGTTACTGGCTGCTGCTGTAACCATTCCAGCAACCGGGCAGCACGCTGAAAACCGGGCGTATCCACGAGTTCATAACAAAGCTGATCATTCACCGTCATTGGATATACGGTGCTTTCAAGCGTAGTACCCGATAGCGCAGAAATGCCGATCTGATCATTTTGGGCCAGCGTAGCCACCAGACTCGACTTACCCTTGTTGGGGTGACCAACAACAACAAAACAGGGGTGAATCATGAAACTGACTCCTCATCTGACCAAACTGACAACTTCTTAATTTGCACCAGTGAATCACTGAACATTTGCCAGCTTGCCACATCCGCTTCATCGAGTTGTTGATCCAGTGGCAACAATAACAGCTGTACCGAAGCAGTTGGAAAACGTTTTAGCAAATCAGCCAGCTCTGCAATTGGAGGCTCCCACCCGGGAACCATCAGTGTGAATTCGGTCTGTGTTGAAATATCCACTTGATCAGTCAGCTGCGTGGCGTTTTCACAACGTTCATACAAATGCAGATGATTCAAATCCTCGGTGCTAAGCCCCCACAGCAGGACAACAGCATCCGGATCATATCCGCCATGGGATACTCTGGTTTTAGGTTCAGAAACGGTTTGATAATAAGCATTACGGTTGCTACCGGTCTCCACAACCGTCGGTTTGAGATCATCAATTAATTGAAAGACTTCTGCATCCTGATGCAACAGGGCATTCACTCTGGTGATCATCATTATCTGCCCCACCAGCAGCAACAGTCCTCTGGGCAATAAATTGTAAGTCAGGATGAATGCCAGAATAAAAGTCCACCACTGCCCAAACAATGTCACATCATAATTGCCCTGTACTCCCTGAAGGCGAAAGAACTGAGTCCCGCTAACCAATTCCGGGCTAACTGTTGCCTGCGGCCACCAGGATGCCCATGGCGCAGACAAACCATCCAACACAGCGGTGATATGCTCTGGTGCGAAAGCAATCGTTGTGCTCCAACCAAACGCAAGATCCTGACTGACCAGTAACACTAAAAACGCTACCAGGGACCCAAACAGGAAACTGAGTGACAGCCATTGATTCAACCAGAAAAGCAACCAGCGATAAAAGAAAACAGGAAAAATCTGCAAAAATTTCTGACCACTGAGCCAGCGGGTGACAGCAAGCCCTTTACCATGCAGCAACACAGAAACAAGTGCCAAAGCCATCAGAAGCCATTGCAGAGGTCCATACACCAATAACAGATAAATCAGGTTAATAGGTGCGCTTCCAGAATAAGAGAGCAATCCTGTCATGGTCATTATTCCGAAAACAAACCCTGCCAGAATCATCCAACCTAAACTAACGGATCGTATTTTGGTATGACTGATGCGTTGCAACCAGACGGATAACAACTGCCAGGAGTCCTGATTTTTCCTGTCAGAACTGGCTATCGATATTATTTTCGAGTCACCATAAAGTTTTTGTGATAACGCTTGTTTTACTTTGGCAAATAGTTGTATTTTGGTGATCAGATGCACGTTTATATAAAATCCTTATTGACCGGGCTGCCAACGGAAGGACAGCTGTATAGATAACTGGAACATTACTTGCTGATTAACAATACTGTAGAGAGACATAATGCTTTTTCTACAACGCTATATCAATTGAAACACTTGATGACAGCAGCTAAGGACCACAATCGATGAGCATTAAAAAGCACTACGTAAAATCCACTGGCAAAACAAAATGCACCTTCAGACTCCCCAAACAAGCCGCTCCCAACGCATCAGAAGTTTACATTGTTGGCGACTTTAACGAATGGGATCCCAAAGCCACTCCTATGACAAAACTGAAAACCGGAGAGTTTAAAGTTGAACTCGAACTGGAATCAGGACAGGACTATCAGTTCCGCTACTGTATCGATGGTGAACAATGGGAAAATGACTGGGAAGCTGACAATTATGTTCCAGCAAAGTCACTACCAGTGGAAAACTCTGTCGTAGCGGTTTGATAATTTGTATTCGATATTGAAGAAAGCGATCACTCTGACTGGTATTTTATTCATACTGGTGTCTTGTGTATCGCCCGGTGCAAACCCGTCAAATTCCCCTGAAGATCAACGTCAGAGGCGAGATCAGGCGGTGGATGAACTGGACAGAAATATCGGTAACTGATGGCGTTTCCTGGCCACCACAGGGCCTAAATCCGTTTATTCCGGTTGGAGTAAGGGCTGGGTGTCTTCGAAGCGATGATCTTCCCGGGCCTGGGAAAATGACAGGCTGTATTCACAGCCTGCATCAATTGATGCGATCAAACAGTACTTTTCAGTAACGTTATATGAGTCAGATATCGCTACACGAACAGGTCCTTGGAAATTGGTTTCTGTGAAAACAAAATTATAAAGATCAATATTTTTCCCGGTTACTGTTAACCGGGTGAACATTTGTACCAGGCTAATAGTTGAACCACATTGGTTTCAGATACCTGCGATGATATAGCGAAGGCTTTTCAGAATTATTCAGAGTATTACTATTCATCCCTGCCTTTATCCAACATCCCGCGACCAAACATTTGATCTCACCAATTAGTGAGATCCATGATATAGAAGAATAAAAATATACAATTGATATGCCTCTCTGACATCAATGAGGCAGGCAGGATATTTCGGACTTTCCATGTCGTCAGAAAACCGATGAAATAGGTTTTTCAATAACAACAATAATAATATGACAGGAGAACATTATGTTTAACAAACCCATTGAGTCCTGGCTGGCCGAGTACGGCGAAAGCCACCAAAACAAGGTGAATAAATTTATTCACTGGATTTGTGTACCGGTTATTTTCTGGACCCTGCTGGCTCTGCTTTGGCAACTACAGCTGCCTCAATCCAGTTACCTGAATCTGGCCACAGTTCTTATCGTGTATGGACTGTTTTTTTACGCTCACCTATCGCTACGCCTGATGCTGGGCATGCTGATAATCAGTGCTCTGTCTATTGCTTTGATTCTTTGGCACGAAAGAGCTGTGACGCTACCTCTCTGGAAGACTGCGACAACCTTGTTCGTGGGTGCCTGGATAGGACAGTTTATCGGCCATATAGTGGAAGGCAAACGACCCAGTTTTTTCAAGGACCTTCAATTTCTGTTAATTGGTCCAGCCTGGTTGATGAGCTTTATATATCACCGTCTGGGTATCCGGCTAAAATAGGAGCCTCTGTAAAAATATCGGTGAGGGAGCCGCGACCAATCCACCGGGAGCATATTTGAACTGCTCCACCGGTCAGCGACAGAAGCACAAAATATGCCGAGCAAAAAGCGGGAGTTTACCAGACATAAATGACCGATTTGAACAGACCTTAACGCCGCATAGCGACACAGGCCATTATTTAAAGACTTTCTAAAAAAGCCACCTCACCAAGGAGGTGGCAAAGAGCAATAATCAGATAATCAATAACACGCTGCCGGCGGTCAATGATGCCAAAGAATAATTAAAAATTTTTAATGCCCGATGACTGGTTAGAAACTGTTTGATCTGAGTACCCAATAGTGCCCAACAGCTGCAACAGGGTAACGACACCAGAGCGAGACAAACCACCACGATGATCAGACTGGCCGTTAGAGCCTCACCTTCAACGGTAAACGCCGATATTGCAGTGACCGCCATCGTCCAGCCCTTGGGATTGACCAGCTGGAAAACAGCTCCTTGCCAGAAAGTCATAGGTTGCTCATTCCGGCTGCCTTCCACCACCCGACCTGACATAGCAATTTTCCACGCCAAATACAGCAGATAGACAGCTCCTATCACCTTCAGAGCGCTGTGCAATATGGGAAACCGGACAAACAATGCACCAAGACCCAAGGCAACAGCAATGCACAACAATGTATATCCAAACGTAACTCCGAGCAGATGCGGCACTGTACGGGCAAAGCCAAAATTAACCCCACTGGCCGTTAACATCAGATTATTAGGTCCGGGAGTAATGGTAACGGTAAACGCAAACAACATAACCGACAACAGATAAGACCATTCCATCAGTCCTGCTCCAAATAAATATTACCGGACAAATAAGTTACTGCAGATCCCGTCATCAAAACCCTTCCCTGGCGTAATTGACACAACAGATCACCAGAACGTTTTGAGATTTGTCTGGCAGTCAGCCGGGTTTTGTTTAACCGCTGGCTCCAATAAGGCGTTAGCAGGCAATGAGCCGATCCGGTAACCGGATCTTCATTGATGCCACTGGCAGGATTGACAAAAAATCTCGACACAAAATCGACACCTGACTGATCACCCGGCGCAGTCAGGATAACGCCAGACTGAATATCCAGACCCGAGAAACTGCCATGAAAATCAGCAACCTGCTGCTCATTTTCCAGTACTACCATTATTTTCTGGTTTTCCCAGACCTCAACGGGGTTAGCACGAATCAACTCCCGCAACGGCGACGCTAGCTCAAATGGCCGTAGCGTTTTTTCCGGGAAATCCAGTTGATACTGAGATCCGGTTTTAGTCACAAGCAGCTCACCGCTCATGGTCTGAAAACGCAGTTCCGTGTTCTGATAGTTCAACTCGTGCCACAACACGTGAGCCGTTGCGAGAGTTGCATGACCACATAACTCAATCTCATAACCCGGGGTAAACCAGCGTAAATGAAAGCCATCATTCGAAGGCACAAAAAAAGCGGTTTCTGAAAGATTGTTTTCCGCTGCAATCATCTGCATTTGCGTATCAGACAACCAGGAATACAAGGGTATCACTGCCGCAGGATTACCTTTAAAAACCTGATCGGTAAATGCATCCACCTGAAAAATCGGTAATTTCACCTGTCAGTCCTCCAGCTCGATATTGAAACGCTTATTTTGTTTGCCTTTACTCTTGATACTGGCAATTCTTATCTGACCGATTTCCGCAGTATTGGCAACATGGGTTCCCCCACATGGCTGATAATCAATTCCCTCACCCACCCGGATCATGCGTATGTCGCCAAGACCGCGTGGTGGCTGAACGCTCATGGTTCTGACCAGCTCAGGATTATCATCCAGCTGCTGTTCGGTGATGTAGGAAATCGATACCGGTAAAGCTGCCTGCACCAGTTCATTTAACTGTCGGGTCAGTTGCTCTTTGTCCCAATCAGATGTTTGAACATCAAATTCACAGCGACTCTGCAGCTCACTCACACCACCACCGGTCACGGGAGCAGGTATGATTGAACACATCAAATGCATGGCAGTATGCATACGCATCAAACGATGACGACGCGCCCAGTTCAGCTCCAGCGTTACACAAGTACCAGCTGCCAGCCCGGCTATAGAAGTGCCATTGAGATAATGAACGATATGCTGCCTGTCTGCGCTGTAACGGGTGTTGGTAATTTCAATGCGCCTTCCATCTTCCGTTAACAGCCACCCCTGATCACCCGGCTGTCCTCCCCCCTGAGGGTAAAAAATAGTTTCTGCGGTAATCAGCTGCCACTGACCTTCAGCTGGTTCCATCGCGACAATTGTAGTTTTGAGCTGCTTAAGATAAGCATCTTCGTAAAACATTTTGTGCGTCATAACTACTTACCACTCCTCATAATTGTATGCATACAATTAATAAATTGATCATGCCTAATCGATACAATATTATCGTAATCAGCTAATCAATACGGTCAATCTTTTTTTTGTCACCATGACATTCAATATATCGAACCTGGATGCCTTCGAAGGCCCAAAATACAAAGCTCTGGCGGATGCCATTGAACAGGCTATTCAGCACGGCGAACTGGTGCCGGGTGAAAAATTACCCACTCACCGTTATCTGGCTGACCAACTGAACGTGACTGTAGGTACTGTCACCAGAGGATATGCCGAGGCCGAGCGCCGACAACTGCTGACCAGCAAAGTGGGTAGTGGCACTTACGTACGCGACAGCAATCACTCGTCATTGTTCTACTACTCAGAAACTCTGGAAAGCGATCAGCTGAACCTGACCTATAGCGTGGCATTGTCAGGACGCCAGCCGGAGATACTTGAACAGGCAATGAAGCAGATACAATCCGATCACCGCCTAATGACCGAACTACTGGATTATCATTCGGTAAACGGCCTTCAGCGCCACAATCAGGCATTTACTCAATGGCTGGAATATTGTGGTGTTGAAAATATTCGCTCTGACAACATGATTATTACCAGCGGTGGACAGCATGGCTTTTTCTCCAGCCTCATGGCGCTGACTCAACCCGGCGATACGGTCATCTGTGAAGGACTGACCTACCCCGGCTTCATCAGTGCTGCCCATCATTTGCATTTAAAACTGATCGGGCTGGAGTTTGATGACCATGGCCTGACACCAGAAGCCTTGTCTCTGGCATGTCAACGATATCGGCCACGGGTTCTATACGTTGCCTCAAGAATGGCCAACCCCATCCCGGTTACGATGGGAATAGAACGACTCACTGCACTGGCACGTGTATGCCGCCAGCATGATATCTGGATCATTGATGATGATACTCAGGGCGGCGCGCTCGGTCCGACTGAGACCCCTTCATTTCATACCGTTCTGCCTGAACGTACCATTCTGATTTCGAGCCTTTCCAAAGTTTTTGGTGGGGGTTTGCGCATGGGCGCAATACATGCTCCGGATAAGCTGGTTTCTCAAATAGGTTCTGCCGTCCGCGCAACAAACTGGATGTCATCTCCAATTCTGGCGGAGCTCGCCAGCCAACTCATCATGGATGGGGCATTGGCTGCCATACGCCAGGAACAATACCTCAAACTGGAGCGTCGACATGTGCTGACACGGGAGTTCCTTGGTGGCTTCAATCTGACCCAGAACCATGGCTTTAACATCTGGCTGGAACTACCAGACCACTGGCGCGCGGCCACATTTATGGAAGCGCTCGATACGGAAGGAATCCGGGTTAAAACTGCCGAAGTATTTGCAGCAGGCCAGTATTCGGCGCCGCAAGCGGTACGGTTTTGCATCGGCGGCAAGATCAACTTTGACAACCTCAGGCTGGCACTGGAAAAAATGAACGCCATCCTGTCGCAAAAACCAGCACTTTTCTCTGACCTTACGATTTAGGAAATGCTTATGAGCACTCAAAAGAGCGGCGTTTTATTTGCCCTGTCAGCCTATGGCATATGGGGATTTCTGGTCATTTATTTTAAAGTGCTGAAACACGTTCCGGCACAGGAAATTCTAATCCACCGGATATTCTGGAGCATTATATTTACCGGCCTGTTGCTGGTGGCTTTTAAGAACCTGAATGGTCTGCGTACCATCCTGCACACCCCCCAAAAACTGATGACTCTGTTGCTGTCCAGCGCTCTGATCGCCACCAACTGGCTGATATTCATCTGGGCTATTCAGCATGACCGCATGCTGGATGCCAGTCTGGGTTATTACATCAATCCGCTGGTGAATATCCTGTTGGGTTTGGTGTTTTTGCAGGAAAAACTACGCCGTTTGCAATGGTTTGCGGTTGCACTCGCCTTCTCTGGCGTTGCCATACAGCTGATTGCGTTCGGTAAACTGCCCTGGATCTCGCTGGCACTGGCCATGAGCTTCGGGGTATATGGCCTGATCCGCAAACAGGTACAGATCGATGCCCAGACAGGACTGTTCGTGGAAACACTGATCCTGTTGTTACCGGCCATCATTTATGTATTCTGGAATGATCATAATGAGACATTCAATATGCTCAACAACTCATGGCAGCTGAACATATGGCTGATACTGGCCGGCCCGTTTACCAGCATTCCATTGATCTTGTTTGCCGCAGGCGCTAAACGCCTTAATTACAGCACCATGGGATTTTTCCAGTACATTGCCCCCAGCGTGATGTTTTTACTGGCAGTATTTGTATTTGGTGAAGTATTTACTCTGTCCAAGGGGGTAACATTTGGGTTTATCTGGACAGCGCTGTTTATATTCAGTTATGACGGCATCCACCAACACAGACAGCAACGCCGGAAACTGGCACCCGTTTAAGCCGATAATATGCCTGCCCTGGTTACAACAGAATCAGGGCAGCGATCATCCATCACCGCCGGTCTCACAAATATCGCTGTGGAACCAAGTGTCAGTATCCGATAGCTGGTGCATATAGTCCCGAGCACAAGCTTGCAGCTCTAAATGTCGCACCTGTAAAAACAAATCAGCCGAACATGTAACTCATCTGACTGGTGATTACACTAAACTGTTGTTTTTACCAAAAACCAGGAAAACAAAATGAACATCACTGAGTTTTTTGCCAATCTATGGAATGACTATGTCCGTATGACCCCACAGGCGGATGCTATACAACAGGCATTCCAACAACGTGGTGAACAGGTCATCAATGACCATGTGGCTTTCCGAACATTTAAGCATTCCGCCGTCGAACTGGAGAGAATAGAACCTTTTTTATTCGATCTCGGTTATCAGCGTAACGAGCAATATCATTTTTCAGCCAAAAAACTCAACGCCTGGAGCTATATTCACCAGGATGAAAATCAGCCACTGATCTTTTTGAGTGAACTGCTGACGGATCAACTGTCCGCCCCCACCCAAGCGATTATCCGCTCCCTGACGGAGCAAATTGACCCAGGCAGTATCACAGACGCCAGCGTGTTTTATTCAGGCCGCCATTGGCAATGCCCTGACTATCAAACGTATCAAAGCCTGTTAGCAGAAAGTGAATACGCTGCATGGCTAAGTGTTTTTGGATTAAGAGCCAACCACTTTACAGTTGCGGTTCACAAGCTTCATAGCTTGAAAACACTGCCTGAGGTGAACGAATTTGTTGAGTCACTGGATTATGAATTAAATACCACGGGCTCCAAAATCAAAGGCTCCCCCGAGGTATTTCTGGAACAATCCTCAACGATGGCCAGTCACCAGGACGTGACATTCGGTGATGGCTCAACTTATCAGATCCCCACCTGTTTTTATGAATTCGCCCGCCGCTATTCTCTGCCCGACGGATCATTATTCAAGGGCTTTGTCGAAGCGAATGCCGACAAAATCTTTGACTCGACCAACGCCCGGCGCTGATCTTCCAGCCATACCGGTTTGCTGCCAACAGTGTACAATAGCCAATTTTGTACACTTGAGGCAGTTAGTTTTCTATGTCTGATTTACTTGTGATCCAGGAACTACTGGATTTTCTGGGCAAGTCTCCCACCCCTTTTCATGCAGTACAGCAAGTCACCGAACAGCTGCTCAAAGCCGGATATGTGCGACTGGATGAGAAACAGTCCTGGCAGCTCGCCCCCGAAGGCAAGTACTTTACCACCCGCAATGACTCCAGCCTTATAGCGTTTCATACCGGGCGTCATGATCCTACAGAAGCTGGTATCCGCATGATGGGGGCACATACCGACAGCCCCGCACTTAAGGTAAAACCTTCCCCAGTAACCATTAATAAAGGGTATCTGCAGCTGGCTGTTGAAGTATATGGCGGTGTTCTGCTCAACCCATGGTTTGACCGGGATCTGTCTCTGGCTGGACGCGTCAGCTATAAAACCAATGATGGCATTCTGAAAAATGCCCTGATTGATTTTCGCACCCCGATTGCCATTATCCCCAGCCTGGCCATCCACCTGGATCGGACTCAGAACGAAAGCAAAAAAATAAACCCTCAAACGGACCTTCCGCCTATTCTTGCACAAGTGTCCAACAGCGAAAATTTCAGTTTCGAATCCCTGTTAAAAGACCAGATCAATGATGATGCCTTGGCGGAGGTGCTCGACTGGGAACTGTTCTTTTACGATACCCAGCTACCTGCTGAAGTCGGTTTGAACAAGGAGTTTATCGCCAGTGCCCGGCTTGACAACCTGCTGAGCTGTTTCATTGGTCTGCAAAGTTTTATCAACTCCGATGCCAGCCAGCCAGCGCTGATTGTGTTCAATGATCATGAGGAAGTGGGAAGCGCATCTGCATCAGGTGCTGATGGCCCATTCCTGAAGCAGGTATTGGAAAGATGGATTGGCGACAGTGCCGAAACCTTTGTACAGACAATCAGTCGTTCGCTGATGATTTCCGTGGATAATGCCCATGGTGTTCACCCGAACTTTGCCAGTTGGCATGAACCCGATCACCAGCCGATTCTGAACAGCGGTCCGGTTATCAAAATAAACGCCAACCAACGTTATGCCAGCAACAGTACAAGCCAGGCTTTGTTCAGACACATTTGCCAGCAGGTTAATGTTCCGGTTCAGGTATTCGTCGTTCGCTCTGATCTCGCCTGCGGTTCGACCATCGGTCCGATCACTGCAACCAACCTTGGTGTCAATACCGTGGATGTAGGCGTTGCAACGTTTGCCATGCATTCTATTCGGGAAACTGCCGGCGCCAAAGATCCGTTATTGTTGCTTAAAGCTCTACAGCATTTTTTCAATTCAAGCAGTATCAGTGCATAGAGAGACAGTTGTGAATCATAATAACAATATTATTCCGGAGATTCCGGACTGTTATCCACGCGTGGGAAACAGTTTTACCCGTTGGTTTGGGAAATCAGTATTTGGCGCCATGGGATGGTCTATCAATGGAACATTTCCAGCTATTAATAAAGCCATCCTGGCGATAGCTCCCCATACTTCGAACATGGATTTTGTGGTTGGCATTTTTGCCAAATTCGCCATTGGCACCCGTATTCACTGGATAGGTAAGGATTCGCTATTCGTCTGGCCAGCAAAATATATGTTCACCCATTGGGGAGGCATTCCGGTCTGCCGAACTTCTCCTCAGGGCGTGGTCGACCAGCTGGTGGAATCGTTCAAACAGCACGATAAACTGCTGTTGGTTATTACCCCGGAAGGCACCCGCAAAAAAACCGAAAAACTGAAAACCGGCTTTATCCGCATTGCTCATACGGCCGATATTCCCATCTTTCCGATTGGCTTCGATTTTGGCAAAAAAAGGATCGAGCTTGGGGAACTGTTCTATGCCAGTGGTGATGTTGAAAAGGATGAACGGGAACTGAGGGATTATTTCAAGCGCTTTAAAGGATATGCCCCTGAAAACTACTGTGATTGAGACTGTCTCTTTCAGTTAATTTCAGGGATTTTCACACAATCCCCATGAAATACTTTTGAATGATCATCAGAAAGATCAGGACGATCTCTCTGATGATCATGCTATTACCCGGTGAATCCTCTCACACTGCTGACAATCCACTGGGTTAATACTCGGATCAATACCATTAATATTCCTGATACAAAAAATTATGAATCAGTTCTTTGCCACCTTCTGTGGCAAAAGATTCTGGATGGAACTGGATGCCATGGACAGGATAATCCTTATGTTTGACGCCCATTATTTCAAAACTCCCGCCTGCACGTATTTTTTCCAGGTTAGTAAAGTCCTTGCTTTCCAGGTTTCCAACAGCAGCAGTAACCGCCAAACAGTCAGGCAGACTTTCTGCCTCAGCAATTAGAGAGTGATAGCGCATAATTTCCAACTGATCAGGAATATTCTTAAACACCCCTTTGCCATCGTGTTGAATCGGACTGGTTTTTCCATGCATGGGTAACGGCGCTTTTATCACCCGGCCCCCAAAAACATGAACGATACCCTGCATCCCCAGGCATACCCCCAGCATCGGAATACTTGGCCCGAGTTCACGAATCACTGTGGCACAAATGCCGAAATATTTCTCATCATCCGGCGATCCAGGCCCAGGAGAAATAATGATTCGGTCAGGATTTAAAGCAGTGATTTGTGCCAGGCTCAGCTCATCATTACGTTTTACCGTAATGGCAAAATCCTGAATCCTGCCCTGATTTTTATCAGAGGTCAGGATCTCGCCAATATATTGATAAAGGTTATAGGTAAAGGAGTCATAATTATCGATGATCAACACATTCATTATAGAAACTCCTTATATTGCTCAGGCACATAAGGCTCCAATGCGCTACGGGTACCGGCAAACTTGCGTTGTATTTCCAGATACTCGTCTGCCGGATTGGAATCAAAAACGTTACCGCCGCATGTCTGCACATAGGCATTTTCGCCATTAACAAAGATCGTCCGAATGGGAATCGCAAAGGTGCAGTCCCCATTGAAAGAAAACTGCCCAACAGCACCACCGTATGGACCACGGCCGTCTGTCTCCAGATCATCAATGATCTTCATTGCTTCAATCTTGGGCGCACCAGTCAAAGTCCCGGCCGGGAAATTACTCGCCAGGGCAGAAAACATATCTTCAGATTCAGCCATGATGCCGACGATTTCACTGCTGATGTGCTGAACGTGGCTATAACGCTTGATGTCCATCAGGTTACGGACTTTTACCGTACCGAACCGCGCTACCCTGCCAATATCATTGCGATGCAGATCCACCAGCATATTGTGTTCGGCAATTTCTTTGGGATCATTCAACAGCACTCGCGCCAGCTGGACATCTTCCTGTGGAGTGGTTCCACGCCGCGTAGTACCCGCCAATGGAAATGTTTCCATTTCGCCCTGACGCACCCGGAATAACAGTTCGGGACTGGCACTGATAATCTTCTGCTCTGCAAACTTCACATAAAACATCTGCGGTGACGGGTTGATCTCCCGCATACGCTCATAGATATTGATGGTATCCCCAATCAGCCTGAAGCGTTTTTTAAAGCCCACTTCACACTGAAATATCTTGCCATCAACAATATCCTGTTTGACTTTAAGAACAGCAGACTCATGCTGTTCACGGGTCATGGTATCGCCGTTGGGAATAACCTGTAACGGGCCATTTCCATCATATGGTTGTTCCAGCAACTGCTTGACCAGATCAATGCGACTATTGTGATAGTAGAAATAGATCAGCTCGCCGGTCATCTTGTCGTAAATCAGACCATCTTTATATAAACCGAATTTGAAAGCATCAAAACTTTCGTTTGTTTTAAGTGTCAGACTTGGCTCAAAGTACCCCATCGCATCGTAGCCAAGATAACCAACCAGCCCACCAGCGTACTGCCTTGCCAATACATCCTGTGGCATGATCTCTCGAAGCAGATAATAAGGGTTATCACTGCTAAACGTTTCCACATTTCCTTGCTTATCCGCGATATGAAGCTGTTGCTCCTGAGCGTAAATAATCTGCTCCGGATCGAAGCCAATAATGGTATGCCGGGAGACGTAACTTTCCTCTCCGAGGGATTCGAGAATAAAACAAGACTCAAATTGCTTATCGATTTTTTTGAACAGCTCAAAATAATCACAGTCATCAGTAATTTTCTGGTACTTCGGCTTACGCGGCAGTTCTATTTTGGGGGGTGATTTGGCCATATTCATTCTCATTCGTAGTCGAGCTTCCGGGCCCTGGCACCTCGGGAAACCGTGGCAATTCCAACACCCAGCTCTTCAGCTATTTTCCTCTGCGGCACACCTGCTTCCAGCATTTTGAATATCTGTAATCGTTTGGTGATTTCAGTAAACTCTGCCGGGGTCAACAACTCCCTCAACGCCTGTTCCATTTGATCAGGAGTTTTAACAGCCAGCAGATACTCAATCAGGTCAGCGGTGTAATGATCTAGTGTTCTCATGTACTAGTATGCTATAACAATTTGGTTTATAGTCAATCACATCTTTTGAATGATATACGGACCCTTATTCGCAACATGTTACTGATGATTGATAACTATGACTCATTTACCTACACCATTGTTCAGTACTTCCGGGAGTTGGGTGAGACAGTGTCTGTTGTCAAAAATGATCAATGCGGAATCGCAGAATTAATCGCTATGAAACCTGACCGACTGGTGATTTCTCCCGGTCCCTGCACACCAAACGAATCCGGTATCTCAATTCCGGCGCTTTCACACTTTGCCGGACAAATTCCAATCCTTGGCATCTGCCTCGGCCATCAGTGTATCGGCCAGCACTTTGGTGCCCGAATTGTCAAAGCCAGACAGATTATGCATGGCAAGGTTTCCAGGATTTTTCACCGCCGGACAGGACTATTCAGTGAGTTGGAGAATGGCTTTCAAGCCACCCGTTATCATTCACTGGTTATTGCTCCGGACAGCCTTCCCGAGTGTCTGGAGATGACCGCCTGGACACGTGACCAGAATGATCAGATAGAAGAAATCATGGGCATCACCCACAAATCCCACGCGATTGTCGGAGTACAGTTTCATCCAGAGTCCGTTTTAACTCAGTCCGGTCATGCATTGTTAGCCAATTTCCTGAAAATCCATGAAAACAAACAACTAAAGAGTAGCGCCCTATGAACATGCAGGAAGCCATTGCCAAAGTCGTTTCCCTTCAACATTTAAGCCGCGCAGAAATGCAGAGCGTAATGCGCCTGATCATGACTGGCGAGTCCACATCTGCCCAGACTGGTGGCTTCTTGATTGCCCTGCGTATGAAAGGTGAAACCGTCGATGAAGTCACTGCAGCCGTCGAGGTCATGCGGGAACTATCCACCGGAGTCAAATATAATCATGAACATATGGTGGATACCTGTGGCACAGGTGGTGATGGTGCCAGTCTGTTCAATGTTTCCACCGCAGCGTCATTTGTGGTCGCTGCAGCTGGCGGCAAAGTCGCTAAACATGGCAATCGCAGCGCATCTTCCAATAGCGGCAGCGCGGACGTTCTTGAGCAGGCAGGAGTAAAAATCGACCTGACTCCGGATCAGGTGAGTCGTTGTGTGGATCAGGTAGGTGTGGGCTTTATGTTCGCCCAGTTACACCACCCCGCGATGAAGCACACTATTGGTCCGCGCAAAGAAATGAAAACCCGGACCATATTCAATATATTGGGTCCAATGACCAACCCGGCCGGTGCCACCAAGCAGGTAATCGGTGTTTTTAACAAGGAAGTGCAAAGTTTAGTGGCAGAAGTACTGAAAACCCTTGGCTCCAGACACATATTAGTGATTCACTCAGACGATGGCCTTGATGAAATCAGCATTGCCACAACGACCAGCGTGACCGAACTGAAAGACGGCAACATCCGCCAGTATCAGATCAGGCCGGAGGATTTTGGTATTGCTAACCGCAGCCTAGAGGGGTTACAAGCCCACTCTGCCGCTGAAAGTCTGACTTTGATAAAAGCAGCGCTTGCCAATGAATCTGGAGAAGCTGCTGATAAAGCCCGGGACATGATTGCATTAAATGCGGGTGCCGCCATCTATGCGGCCGATATAGCCAATTCTCTGACCGAAGGTGTCACAATGGCTCAGGATGCGATAGCCTCTGGCCAGGCTCTCAATAAGCTGGATGAGCTGATCGCGTTTACTGAAATTTTTGCATGAGCAACACTGTATGACAGAAATACCCACGATTTTGAAAAAAATAATTGATAAGAAATGGCAAGAAATTGAGGAAAGACAGGAAACGATCTCTATCAAACAACTGGAGGAACGGTTTTCCAACGTGGAATCTCCACGCGGTTTTGTCCGTGCCATTGAGAAAAGCATTGCACAGGGTCGCTCGGCGGTTATCGCTGAAATCAAAAAAGCATCTCCCAGTAAAGGTATTCTGCGGGAAAGCTTTGATCCGGAACAAATTGCCATATCCTATGAACAGGCTGGTGCCACTTGCTTGTCTGTACTGACAGACAAAGACTTTTTTATGGGTGGTAATGATTATTTGCGGGAAGCCCGAGCTGTTACCAAATTACCAGTCATCCGCAAAGATTTTATCGTAGATCCTTATCAGGTTTACGAATCCAGAGCACTGGGGGCAGATTGTATTCTGCTGATTGTCGCGGTATTGGATGACGAAAGCCTGGTAAACCTTAACAGTCTTGCGCACGAGCTGGGCATGGATGTTCTGGTAGAAGTACATGATCAACAGGAGCTGACCCGTGCCCTGCCATTGAACAACCGACTGATTGGTATCAATAACCGCAATTTACATACATTTGATGTGTCTCTGGACACCACTCACCAACTACTTGGCTCACTACCACAAGATGTTATCGTGGTTACTGAAAGTGGAATACACACCCATCAGGATGTTGCCGCCATGCGAGCTCATCACGTAAATAGTTTTCTCGTCGGAGAAGCATTTATGAAAGCAGATAATCCCGGTGAAAAACTGAGTGAGCTATTTTCTCTGGGAGAGCAATAGCGTGCCGTTGATCGTCAAAATTGTCTTGCTGGTTTTTCTTGGTGTCGCTGTACTGGTATGGTTTGCTGAACGCAATCCCGTACATATGGATGGGGATAAGGCTGCCCGTTATTCCAAATGGGCGATGATCCTAATCGGTCTGATAATGGTTGCATCACTAGTAAAATATTGCACAGGCCATTAGTTTGATACATGAAAAAACATATCAAAATATTTTTATCACCTTATAAAAACCCAAAAAAAAGCCAGACAATGTCTGGCTTTTTTGTTCCCGAGTTAAGCGATGTGCTTAACCGCGCGTACCATAAACGACCATGGTTTTACCCTTAACGGAAACCAATCCCTGCTCTTCGAGCCCTTTCAGAACCCTTCCGACCATTTCACGGGAACAGCCAACAATACGGCCGATTTCTTGACGGGTTATTTTTATCTGCATGCCATCCGGGTGAGTCATCGCATCAGGTTGTTTGCACAAATCCAACAATGTACGTGCAACCCTGCCTGTTACATCAAGAAAAGCGAGGTCTCCTACTTTACGGGTGGTATTCCGTAGGCGGGTAGCCATTTGCTCACCGATAAAATAAAGAATAGCCGGATCTTCTTTAGCTATTTCCCTGAACTTGGTGTAACTGATCTCAGCGACTTCACACTCAGTTTTCGTTTTAATCCAGGCAGAGCGCTCATCCATATGATCGAACAAGCCCATCTCACCAAAGAAGTCACCACTGTTCAGATAAGTCATAATCATTTCACGACCATCGTCGTCTTCGATGATGACTGAAACTGTTCCGCGTATGACATAATATAGCGAGTCGCTCTTGTCCCCGGCATAAATTAACGTAGTCTTCTGAGGATAACGTCTGCGATGGCACTGGGATAAAAAGTAATCCAAGTGGTTTGTTTCTATTTGATTTTTTATGTAATTGCTCATGTCTTTTTGTTTAGCCAACAAAGCATAAAACGATACACATTATGGACTCATCGTGCCAACTTCGCCATCCATAATCCCCTAAGGTGTCGATCTGTTCTTGTTTTTCAACAATTTGCTATGATCTACCCTAAACAATATAACCCCAATTCAGTGGAGATACCATGCAAGCAACAATTAGTTGGGATGGAAAAGCCAGGTTCACAGCCAGCTCAGGATCTGGACATAAAATCGTTATGGACGGCCCGCCAGACCACGGAGGAGAGAACCAGGGACCACGGCCAATGGAGATGATATTAATGGGTTTGGGAGGCTGTACCAGCTTCGATGTTATGAGCATTTTGCAAAAGTCTCGCCAGGAAGTTGTCGACTGTGTAGCAGAACTAAATGCAGAACGAGCCGATACCGTCCCTGCTGTATTCACCCACATTAATATCCATTTCAAAGTCACTGGTAAGAATCTGAAAGAGGCGACGGTAAAACGTGCAGTAGAACTCTCTGCCGAAAAATACTGCTCAGCTTCGATCATGCTTGAAAAAGCCGGGGTCAAAATACAACACTCTTATGAAATCATTTCAGTTCCAGAGTAGAACACTCGGATTTGGGCCATCCAACTAGACAAAAGATGGGCCTCACAGACCGAAAATGACAAACCTGAAAGCCGCTGATCGGCGGCTTATTCCATACAAACCTAGCTTTCAGCATTCGATATACAGAAATCGGTTTTTTTTTTGCTTGAGGTTATGGCGTCAGGATCTCGATATCTTCATAATACGCGGCCTTTTACAGGGGTGGCTGTTTGAATCCTCAGGATTTCAGCTCATCCGGGTTTGCTGGTCTCAAATGAGGTGAGTCGATGGACAACAAACTGAAGCTCTACGGTTTTAATAACCTGACGAAGTCATTAAGCTTTAATATCTATGACATTAACTATGCTAAGACCAAGCAGCATAAAGACGAATACATTGAGTACATTGACGAGCTCTACAATGCTGACCGTCTCACTCAGATACTAACCCAGGTTGTTGATATCATAGGCGCAAATGTTCTTAACATTGCCCGTCAGGATTACGATCCACAAGGCGCCAGCGTCACAATGCTGATCTGCGAAGAGCCTATTGAACCTCAACACAATCAGACCGATGAATCACCTGGGCCATTACCGGAAAGTGTCGTGGCGCATCTGGATAAATCCCATATTACGGTTCATACCTATCCAGAAAGTCACCCTGATAACGGAATATCCACTTTCAGAGCAGATATCGACGTGTCGACCTGTGGTGTTATTTCGCCGCTGAAAGCACTGAACTTTCTGATTCACTCTTTTGATTCAGATATCGTGACAGTTGACTATAGAGTCAGGGGTTTTACACGTGATACCCACGGCATGAAGCACTATATTGACCATGAGATTAACTCAATACAGAACTATTTGAGTGAAGATACGCGCAAAAGTTTTCAGATGATTGATGTAAACGTCTATCAGGAGAACATTTTCCATACCAAAATGCTCACCAAAAAGTTCAATATTGATGATTATCTGTTTGGTTCCGGTGCCGATGAGTTCAGTCCGGAAGAACTGGCATGGATTGAAAAACGTTTAAAACGGGAAATGCAGGAAATTTTTTATAGCCGGAATCTGGCTCAAATTCCCGACCTTTAACGTCGACTCCCACAAACTGGACAATGGGGTTTGGCTGCAAATCCCATTGCGCTCCATGTCCCGGTCTTGCCATCAAACAGCATTAATCTGTTTACCGCTGCAATCCCGACTCCTGATATCATTTTAATCACCTCAAGCGCCTGCATTGTTCCAACAATTCCCACTACAGGACCCATAACACCCGCTTCAGAGCAGTTCAGATTTTGTTCCATACCGGCTGGGTACAAACACTGATAACAACCAGAACCTGCCTCATAATCAAAACAGCATAACTGCCCTTCCCAACCTATAGCCGCTCCAGATACCAACTTAACGCCCTGTTCAAAACACAGCCGATTCAGGAGATGACGGGTTTCGAGGTTATCACTGCAATCAACCGCAACAGTACATCCACCCAATAGCTGAGAGGCATTTTCAGCATTAAAGCGTTGAACCACCGCTTCAACCATCACACCCGGGTTCAACTGCTCGATAAATCGCGCCGCAGACACCGCTTTCGCTTCTCCCTGCTGCTTATGAATCACCTGGCGGTGGAAATTGGTCATATCAACATGATCACCATCGACCACTCGAAGCCGCCCTACCCCCGCACCAGCCAGATACGGCAGCACCGCACTGCCAAGCCCTCCGGCCCCAACTACAAGAACAGTAGCTGCCAATAGTGCCTGCTGTCCGGCGATATCGAAATCCGGTAGCAAAATCTGCCGACTATATCTTAGCAGTTGCTCATCAAGCATTTATAACCTGCCAACGTGCGCGGGTTACACGCGGGTGATGTGCATAATCATTAAAACACTCAATATCGTGATAGCCAGCTGCAAGCAATAGCCTGGATAACTCATCCGCCTGCTCGAAACCATGCTCAAAAAACACCCAGCCACCGGGCTTCAATACCCTCTGAGCCTGCTGAATAATCGCCTTGAAATCTGCCAAACCATGATCATCGGCCACCAATGCGGTCCGAGGCTCAAAACGCACATCCCCCTGAGACAAGTGTGGGTCCATTTCATCGATATAAGGCGGATTGGAGACCAGAGCATCCAGAGAGAGGTCTTCAAAATCGCTCAGCCAGTCAGACAAAACCGGCTTTACATTGACCACTTGATGCCGGGCGATATTCTTTTCTGCCAACACAAGAGCATCCGGACTTTTTTCTACTGCAAACAGTTTCCAGCACCGTCGCTCTGTCGCCAATGCAATAGCCACCGCTCCCGTACCAGTCCCAAGATCAGCCACACTTAAAGATGCCGTTTCAGGCAGTGTTTCAAGGGTCACCTCAACCAGGCGTTCGGTATCCGCTCTAGGAATCAGAGTACTGGCACCGGTATAAAATGTTAGTGACCAGAATTCCTTCTCACCCAACAAATAGGCAACCGGGTGTCCCTGGCGACGCCGACTGATCAGACTCTCAAATTCAGCCATATTACTGGCAGATACTTTAACTTCCGAAAAAGCCAGCAAATACGTACGGCTTTCCCCCAAAACGTGGGCCAACAGAACCTGAGCATCCAACAGAGGAGTATCACTCCTGTTAACGATGTCGATTTCCGGGTCAGCCAGCTCCGTAACAGCCCATGTCAAAGCCTGTTCTATGGTTTTCATAAACTATCGTTCAATGCACTCAATTGTTCAGCCTGATGTTCCTGAATCAACGGTTCCACAATCAACTCCAGAGAACCGGTCATCACTTCGTCCAGACGATACAGAGTCAGGTTGATTCTGTGATCCGTAACCCGTCCCTGCGGGAAATTATAGGTACGTATACGCTCAGAACGATCACCACTGCCCACCAGGCTTTTGCGTTCTGCTGCCTGTTCACTGGCCAATGCCTCGTCCCGACTGCTTTTCAGTTTTGCGGCAAGCAAAGACATCGCCTTAGAGCGGTTTTTATGTTGCGACCGTTCGTCCTGACATTCAACCACAATACCCGTGGGTAGATGGGTCAGACGAATTGCAGAGTCGGTTTTGTTAACATGCTGCCCACCCGCACCGGATGCCCGAAAGGTATCAACCCTTAGATCATTCTTATCGATCTCCACTTCTTCCAGCTCATCAGCTTCGGGCATCACCACAACTGTGCAGGCAGAAGTGTGAATCCTTCCCTGAGATTCAGTCTCAGGCACCCGCTGAACCCGATGAGCACCACTTTCAAACTTCAACTCAGAATACACGGAGGCTCCAACGACTCGGGTGATGATTTCCTTGTATCCGCCATGTTCCCCGTCACTGGCGGAAATCACTTCTATTTTCCAGCCTTTATTCTCTGCATAACGGGAATACATGCGAAACAGGTCACCGGCAAAAATGGCAGCTTCATCACCACCGGTTCCAGCACGAATTTCCAGGTAAGTGTTTTTGTTGTCATTCGGATCTTTCGGTAGTAACTCTTTTTGCAGTTGCTGTTCCATCTGTTCCAACAGCTTTTCAACCTGAACCACTTCCTCGCGTCCCATTTCCCGCATATCTGGATCAGAGTCCTGGGCGAGTTGCCTGGCTTCCGCCAGATCCGCTTCAGCTGCCAGAAACTGACGGAAAGCTTCGATAACAGGTTCCAGCTCAGCATATTCCTGAGAATAAGGCCGGAATTTATTCTGATCGGCAATCACCGAGGCGTCAGACAACAGTGCAGACAGCTCATCAAAACGATCCTGCAACCCCTCAAGTTTTATCCGAATAGATTGTTTCATTCAGTTTTATCGTCCAGTTCAAATATTTCATTTACCCACATGAGAGCGTCATTACGACCTTCGGCCAATGCTTTACGCAGAAACGCAGACGGAGCATGTGCAAACTTGTTGGTCAGGCCATTCGCCAGTCCCTGGAGAACTTCTGACGGATCTTCACCATTGGTTATTCGCTTCAGGGCTTTATCCAATTCCCCTTTTTTCATTTCTTCAATTTTCAGGCGCATGGTTTTGATCGTATCGACGGCCGCCAGTGATTTCAGTGTCGACAAATATTTTTGTGTGTTGGCCTGAACAATTTCCTGCGCTTCCAGCGCCGCTTCTTCCCGCGAACGCATGTTCTCATCGATGACTTCACGCAGATCATCCACGGTATAAAGGTAAACGTCTGCCAACTCACCGACCTGCGCCTCAATATCCCTGGGCACCGCAATATCAACCATAAACATAGGCGCATGCTTGCGCTTCTTTAAAGCGACCTCTACCGCCCCTTTACCCAGAATAGGCAACTGACTGGCAGTTGACGAAATAACGATATCAGCTCGATGTAGATAATCAGGAATGTCACCCAGCATGATCGCTTCCGCACCAAATTGCTCTGCCAGAGACTGCGCCCTTTGCAAGGTGCGATTGGCGACGATGATTTTGGCAATGTTTTTCTCACACAAATGCCTTGCCACCAGATCAATAGTTTCACCAGCACCAATTAATAATGCGCAACATTGGTTGAGATCAGAAAAGATATGCGTACTCAAAGACACTGCCGCATAGGCAACGGAAACCGGATTCTCCCCAATGGCCGTATGGGTACGCACATGTTTGGCAACGGCAAAGCTATGCTGAAACAATCGGTTCAGCTGCTGACCCACAGTGTGGCTCTCTTGTGCCACGGCATAGGAACTTTTTAACTGCCCCAGGATCTGCGGCTCTCCAAGCACCATGGAATCGAGCCCACTCGCCACTTTAGCCAAGTGCTCAATAGCACTACCATCACGCAGCAGATAAGCCGAGTTCTTCAGTTCGTTGACTGATAAACCGTGGTACTCTGCCAGCCAGCCAATCAACTCAGTCAAACCGGTTTCGTCTGAAACAGCATCGCGCTCCAGATAACAGTAGATCTCACTACGGTTACAGGTAGACACAATCACTGCTTCACGAATATCCGGCAGAGAGCAAACCTGCTGATGGGCAGAAACCAGTCGGTCCGGGGAAAAGGCGACTTTTTCCCGTACTTCAACGCTGGCTGTTTTATGATTTATTCCAAAAGCGAAAAGCGCCATATAAAACTTAAGTAAAAATGCTCTCTAAAGAGTGGTATAAAAGGCGCGCAATTGTACACAATTAGAATCGATTTAGGGATTCAGTTATGCTCTTCTGGATTAAAAATAGCTAACTTACAGAAAAACAAACCACTAATAACCTCATTCATTAAATCAATTGCCAGGATCGACATGCTCGTAAAACAAACTCTTATGTTGGCCAGTTACACCTTGTTATCAGTATTAGTTGCGTCCTGCGCAGGCCAAGAAGTTGCCACGGATACCACCCCGCCTGTAACGGACCAGACAACACCCGCAACACAACCTGAACAATCATTATCTGCCAAACAATCACTGGATGGCCAAACTATCTATTCCGTGCTAACTGCCGAAATGGCCATAGATCGTGGTGAATACCCATTGGCCGGATCACTGTATTACCATCTGGCAGAGGAAACCCGGGATGCCGGGGCTGCTAAAAAAGCAGCCAATATCGCCCAGATGCTGGGAGATATGAAAGCAGCCAAAGCTGCTTCCGAAATATGGCTCGAATCGGAGCCGGATGATGTTCAGGCCAACCAATCAGCGACTCTGGCCAGCATTCGTCTGGGAGAACTGGATGATGCCAAAAAATACCTGGAGAGAACCCTGGCACTGAACCCAAAATCTTCTGCCGGTGTTTTTCTAAGCGACACATCAGCATTCAACGATGACGATCTGCGCTCGTTACAACAACTAATTACCAGTCTGACCGAACAATATAGCGACAATGCCAGCCTGTGGTTCTCTGATGCTGAATTGAAATACCATCTCAATAACACCACCGGGGCTTTGGAATCCATCAATCACAGCCTGAAATTGCAAAACACTATCGATGCTTATCTACTGAAGGCTCAAATTCTATTCCGCGATCAGCAGGACAAAAAAGCCATTGCAACACTCGATCAGGCATTGAAAGCTTTTCCACTGGAAAGAAGAATCGTGGTCTACAAGACCCAACAGTTATCACGCCTTGGGAGACCAGCCGATGCCATTCCAACGCTGCAGGATTATCTGGAACAGAATACCGATGACGAGCCCCTCATGGCACTGCTTGCCCGCATAGCCATTGATGCCAACGAACCTGAACTGGCACGCTCGCTGTACCAAACCCTGGAACAAAACAACACCTTCACGAACGAAGCCCATTACTATCTTGCACATCTCGACGAAAACAACGGTGATATTCAATCAGCCATGCAGCATCTAAAACGGATCACTCCATCGGAATACTATATTCCAGCCGTTTCGCAACAGGTGCAGATTCTCATGACTGAACAGAAAGTGGATGATGCACAGTCATTGCTGGATCAGCAGTTAAAAACTTATCCGGACCAACCCGCACTATACAATATATATGCAGGGCTGCTGAGTCAGAACGGCGCCAACTCTGAGGCGTTTGACAAACTAACCGAAGGGCTGAAGCAGTTCCCCGAGAACATTGAATTACTCTACAGCCGGGCTTTATTCGCCGAGCCATTGGGAAAACTGGATATTGTGGAACAGGACCTGCTGAAAGTTATCGAGCTGGAGCCAGATAACGCATCGGCCCTGAATGCACTTGGCTATACCTGGGCAGATCATAATATGAAGCTGGACCAGGCCCTCACGATGATAGAAAAGGCACACCAGTTAAACCCTGATGATGCAGCAACCATGGATAGCCTTGGTTGGGTGCACTACAGAATGGGCAACACTGAGCAGGCCATTAAATATCTCTCACAAGCTTTTAGCAAAAGCCCTAATCACGAAATTGCAGCCCACCTGGGCGAAGTACTTTATAAATCAGGTCAGATTGAAGAAGCAGAAAACGTATGGAAAAAAGGATATGAAGACAATCCTGACAGCACCATCCTGAATGACACTGTTCGTCGTATGAAAGGGCATTCATGAACCATATTCATGTGACATTTATGCTGTCTGCACTCCTGTTGCTATCAGGCTGTGCCCATCAGCAAGTTCTGACTGGCGGGGATAAATTTGAATGGAAACAACATTCAGAGCAGGTTAAGAACCTAAAAAGCTGGAATATGGATGGCAAGATGGGCGTCAGACAAGACAGCAAAGGTGCCAGTTTTAACGTGGCCTGGAAACAATATCCGACAGAATTTCAGCTGAGTCTCTCCGGACCACTGGGACAGGGAGCCGTCAGCGTATCCGGTGATCGATATGGGGTCACCATGATCGATAGCGATGGCACCGCGCACAAAGCCCGCTCCCTGGAACAACTTATGGCAGAAAATACAGACTTGATCCTGCCTTTGGCACAACTACCTTACTGGGTAAAGGGTATTGCGGATCCCCACTATCCGGCAACGATCAGCCTGAATGAAAACAACCTCGCAGGGCAACTAGATCAACTGGGCTGGACGGTCAGTTACCTTTCCTACTTCCAACTCACCCCCCCATTACCCCAGAAACTCAAATTTCAACAGGGTGAAAACAGCGGCAAACTGGTCATAAAACGCTGGGAATTCAGCGAAACCGGACGTTGAGCGAATGAATGAACCATTAAAACTGCTAAGCCCGGCCAAGCTGAACTTAATACTGCACATCAATCACCGCCTTGATAATGGATATCATCATCTTCAGACTCTATTCCAGCTTCTGAATTATGGCGATGAAATGTCCTTCTACAGCACAGAATCAGAATGCATCACCCTAACACCGGAGTTTCCTGGACTTCCGCTGGAACAAAACCTGATTTACAAAGCCGCCAGGTTGTTACAACAGCACACCGGTTGTCATTTTGGCTGCAACATTCAAATCACCAAAAAACTGCCTCAAGGTGGCGGCGTTGGCGGTGGCAGTTCCAATGCAGCTACTACACTGGTTGCCTTAAACCATTTATGGCGGACACAACTGAAAGCTGATGAACTGGCAAAACTTGGACTTCAACTCGGTGCCGATGTACCAGTATTTGTACACGGGCACAGTGCCTGGGCCGAAGGCGTAGGCGAAAAACTAATCCCTGTTGACTTGCCACATAAATGGTTTCTGGTAATCAAACCAAACACTCACGTGGCAACAGCGCAAATATTCCGTCATCCGGATTTGACACGAAACACCCCTCTCATCACAATACACACCGCGCTGACCCAGGATGGCCAAAATGACTGTGAAAATCTGGTCCGAAGCCTTTATCCCGAAATAGAGAAAGCTTTTAAACGGCTGGCGCAATACGGAACACCGAAACTGACAGGCACTGGAGCTTGTGTCTACACGGAGTGTTCAAGCAAGGCTGAGGCCGAACAAATTCTGGCGGACATTTCACCGGAGTTTGAAGGCTTTGTTGCCGAAGCGATGAACAAATCTCCGTTGAGCGAGTTGTTGACCCGCTGACACAATCACAACCAAGAAATCTACCGAAATCCATAACTGAGTAATGACGCTATATTCAGATGGCTTTCGCTAGCTTTTTTTTAGTTCCATGCCTTAATGACAGAAACAGGTGAACCGCGTGTCGAAAATGATGATATTTACTGGGAATGCCAATCCCGAACTTGCCCGCAAAGTGACAGAACGTCTGGACATCCCCCTGGGAGATGCGACTGTCAGCAAATTCAGCGATGGAGAGATCGCTATAGAGCTCAATGAAAATGTTCGTGGCGCGGACTGTTTCATCCTTCAATCCACCTGTCAGCCCAGTAATGACAACCTAATGGAACTGTTGTTGCTTGCAGATGCCTTAAGGCGGGCTTCTGCCAGTCGCATTACCGCTGTCGTTCCTTATTTTGGTTATGCTAGACAGGATCGTCGCCCACGTTCTGCACGAGTACCAATTTCTGCCAAAGTCTGTGCGGACATGATGACGGTTATCGGTATCGACCGGATTCTTACGGTTGACCTTCACGCGGATCAGGTTCAGGGCTTCTTTTCTATTCCGGTCGACAACATTTATGGCTCCCCCATCCTTCTCGATGACATCGAGAAACAAAACTACGAAAAGAAAATCATCGTATCTCCTGATGTAGGTGGCGTGGTAAGAGCACGAGCAATTGCCAAGCAGCTGGATTCCGAACTGGCGATCATCGACAAACGCCGCCCTAAAGCCAATCAACTGGAAATTATGAATATCATCGGTGATGTCCAGGGACGAACCTGCATACTGGTTGACGATATGGTCGATACAGCAGGAACCTTGTGCCAGGCGGCAGAGGCGCTAACGAAATTTGGTGCAGAGAAAGTAGTTGCCTATGCAACCCACCCGGTTCTCTCCGGACCGGCGATAGAGCGTATCAATAACTCCAGCATAGAGTTGGTAGTGACGGACACAATCAAACTCTCGGAAGCTGCAAAAAACTGTGATAAGATCCGCCAGCTTTCGCTATCGGGGGTGCTTGCAGAAGCAATCCGACGCGTCAGCAACGAAGAATCAATCAGTGCAATGTTTCGTTAATTAGCCTCATTTTCGACGCAATTAGCAACAAAATACTGACAAGGGGAAATTAAAAACCCCACCCTTTACAACCCGAAATCACTGGTCGCGGTGAACTCGGGTTTTTGTATTTTTATTTGGAGTTAAATCAATGTCAGAAATAATTTTAAACGCTGTCTCTCGTACAGAGCTGGGCAAAGGTGCGAGCCGCCGCCTGCGTAAACTAGGCAACGTGCCTGCCATCGTTTATGGCGGCAAAAAAGAACTGGCACCTGCTGCCGTTACCCTTAAGAGCAACGAGTTGAAGAAAGCAGCCGAAAGCGAAGCCTTCTTTTCTTCTGTATTAAGCCTGTCTATTGATGGCAAAGCAGAATCAGTTGTTCTTATGGACGTGCAACGTCATCCCGCAACTGATGCATTTATTCACGTCGATTTCGAGCGTGTTGACGCATCCACAGTCATTCATAAAGTTGTACCTTTGCACTTCCTGAATGAAACCACTTGTGTGGGCGTTAAAGTGGGCGGTGGTAAAATTCAGCACAACCTGACTGAAGTTGAAGTTACCTGTAAGGCTACCAACCTGCCAGAATTTATCGAAGTGGATATGGCCAAAGTAGAAGCTGGTCACGTGGTACATTTATCAGAATTGGTTCTGCCACAAGGTGTTGAACTGGTTGCCCTGCAGCACGACAGCGATCAGCCAGTATGCAGCGTTGTGAAGAAAGCAGGTGGTGATGATTCTGAAGCCACTGAAGAAAGCGCCGAATAATTCTTCCTGCGTTAGTTTAACTAAGGCCCTTTGAAGGGCCTTTTTTATCTCTGCTCTTAACCTCAATGGACGAAACTATGACCGATAGCATTCGCCTGATTGTAGGCCTCGGCAACCCGGGCCCGGAATATCACCACACCCGACACAATGCCGGATTCGACTTCGTAGATTTCCTGGCAGAACAACACAATGGTCGCTGGCAAAGCGATAAAAAGTTTTTCGCCGAGATATGCCGGATAACCGCTGACGGCCAGGAGATACTGCTACTGAAACCCCAAACGTTTATGAACAGAAGCGGAAAGTCCGTTGCCGCCGTCACCAATTTCTTCAAACTGACATTGGACAATATTCTGGTGGCCTATGACGAACTCGATCTGCCACCCGGCGTAGCCAGATTAAAAGTGGGAGGCGGTCATGGCGGTCATAACGGTATGCGCGATATTATCACCTGCCTGGGGAATCAGCGCGACTTCAAACGACTCAGGATCGGTATTGGTCATCCCGGTCACTCCAGTCAGGTTGTGGGTTACGTATTGGGTAGAGCCCCACAAGCAGAATCCGGACTGATTGAATTGGCGATGGTGGAAGCCGCTCGCAATTTGAACCTGATCATCGGCCAATGGCATAGAGCGATGACAGAATTAAACAGTTTTAAAGCAAGCAAATAGCATATAAAGCATCATTTCAGGAGAATTTCATGGGCATTCGCTGTGGCATTGTTGGCCTGCCAAACGTTGGTAAATCGACTTTATTCAATGCTTTGACAGAAGCAGGCATTGACGCCGAAAACTTTCCATTTTGTACCATTGAGCCCAATACCGGCGTCGTTCCCGTTCCCGACCCACGGCAGGACAAGTTAAGTGAAATCGTTAAACCGGAAAGAACGGTTCCCACTACCATGGAGTTCGTGGATATCGCCGGTCTGGTTGCCGGGGCATCCAAAGGTGAAGGGCTCGGGAATCAATTCCTTGCCAATATCCGTGAAACTGACGCCATTGCCCATGTTGTACGCTGTTTCGAAGACGAAAACATTATTCACGTCGCCAACAAAATTGATCCACTGGCAGATATTGAAGTGATCAATACTGAACTGGCACTGGCAGACCTCGAAAGCGTTGAAAAGCAATACGTAAAACTACAGAAGAAAGCCAAAGGTCAGGACAAGGAAGCCCAGAAACTGCTAACCCTTCTGGATAAGGCAAAACCGCATCTGGATCAAGCCAAGCCCATTCGTTCTCTGGAGCTCAGTGAAGAGGAGCTGCTGATACTGGATAAGGAATTTCATTTTTTGACCAGCAAACCAACCATGTACATTGCCAACGTTGCGGAGGATGGGTTCGAAAATAACCCTCACCTGGACAAAGTCATAGCTCTGGCAAAAGAAGAAGGTGCAGAAGTTGTTGTGATTTGCAACAAACTGGAATCAGAAATCGCAGAACTGGAAGACGAAGAAAAAGGTGAATTTCTACAGGATCTCGGTTGGGAAGAACCTGGCCTGCATCGTGTTATTCGAGCGGGTTACAAACTTCTGGGTCTGCAAACCTACTTTACCGCCGGCGTCAAAGAAGTTCGTGCCTGGACAGTAAAAGTCGGCGCAACTGCACCGAAAGCTGCGGCAGTAATTCATACCGACTTCGAAAAAGGCTTCATTCGTGCCGAAACGATCTCCTACGAGGATTTCGTCAAATACAATGGTGAGGCCGGAGCCAAAGAGGCTGGAAAATGGCGCCTGGAGGGCAAAGATTACATCGTTCAGGATGGTGACATCATGCATTTCCGTTTCAACGTCTGATACATGATCGTTTATGTTTATTATCCGCTGCGGGAACGCCTCACAGCGGATCTACTCAGGGACCTGATGATAGAGGACTGGCCAAAAGCTCACATTTCTATTCTGATAGATAGACTAATTGACGACCATCCCTTACCCCATTTTCACTGCAAGCTCCCCGAACATGACACAGATGCATTTGTCGACTGGCTGAAGCCCCGCAAAGGGGTCCTCAGCATTCGAATAGACGTTACTGCAACAAAATCGATATGGTTGGGGCGAAAGCTCTAAAAACCGCCCTCTCATCTGTTTTGGCAGATGTCACCGCGATAGTCAGTTTATCCATCCAGGGAAACTGACCATTACTCGATATCATCTGTCGACTTTCCATCACCTTATCATCTGAAAGCCATTCCTTGTGGAACCCTGCTCCTTGGCTCTCATTTCTGCTTTCTGGCCTGACCCGGAATTAAAAAATCCGCACAAATATCCGGATGCCTCCTGATGATTTCCCTAACTCATTGATCTTTAAATAAAAAATTTCTTTTTTTCTGTTGACACAGAAAATTTAATACGCATAATACGCATCCGCTGACACGATGGCTATGTAGCTCAGCTGGTTAGAGCACAGCATTCATAATGCTGGGGTCGCTGGTTCAAGTCCAGCCATAGCCACCAAACTTTTAGGTTCTGTTTTAGAGCCTGTCAAATACAGGGGTGTCGCCAAGTGGTAAGGCAACGGGTTTTGATCCCGTCATCCGTAGGTTCGAATCCTGCCACCCCTGCCATTTTCTCTCTTGAGAAAATTTATCCGGTTCTTTGGTCTCTTTGATTTTTAACGGTTCATACTACTGTTATTGACCATATCGTTTCCTATCAAACTTTATAATTTCCTATGACAAACTGGGAGTATATTTCGGGCTGATTATTTCCAATTCTTGTTTTAATACCTCCCCACACTATCCAAAAGATGTTCCTTGGCACTGAATGCCCAACAGATCCAGCCTCTTAGAAGCCAAGGGAACAAGACTGCAAGGTTGCTAACGAAAAAATGTACTGGCTGGTCAAAAGGAATGGCTCGTTGTTCTGACGAATGAAGTACCGGATCCATAGCCAGGAAAAGCTCCGGTCACGTGGTGTTTACCCGGAAACCAGCCTCAAAGTGACCAGAGAGGAGAGGGATAAACTGACCATCGGCATATATCCGCAGACAAGTACAATATATTCCTGCTATCACCCCTAATCTATCCAAGACGCCGAGTGACCTGGTAGCAATTCAATATCGAATTCCCAGCATCTACAACGATGAGAAATGTTCAAAAAGCCTTTCTGATTCGTGCACAAGTGTAAATGGGGGGGAGGCGACAGTCGAGAATTCATGAACAGCCAGACTTTCGACAAACCTCCCCGCCTTCTGCCGGCCACACATTTGGCAAAAAAGGGTTACTTTTGAGGGGATCAATATCACCAATAGCAATAATTTTTCATTATTTTCAATAAGTTATTAAATCTATTCAACAAATAGCACTTTTTGCTTTGTCAAACAGTCTGGTTTTTCCATGGTTGATTCGGCAGACTTATCTCTTTTGCAACTGGAGCACATGTATGCTGATATCAGCGTTGGCACTTGAAAAAATTCTGGAATCACCTGACCTGATAATTATCGATTGTCGGCACAACCTCATGAATCCGGATGAAGGCAGCCAGCTTTATCTTGAATCGCATATTCCTGGCGCAATATACCTAAACATAGACTCAGACCTGTCTGGCAATATTATCCCAGGCATAACCGGCAGACACCCACTACCAGAAAAAGCTTCACTAACCCGCCTCATTAATCGCCTAGGGCTCAAACAAGACAAAAAAGTGGTTTGCTACGATGCAGGCCATGGAGCATTTGCAGCACGGGCCTGGTGGCTCCTGCGATGGGCTGGTTTGCAAACGATATCAATACTAGATGGTGGCTATGCACAATGGTGTCAAATTGGCCTGCCAACGGCCAAAACTATTCCGCAACTTCAACCTTCTGACTGGCTTCCCACATTTAACGATGAGCTGATTGTGACGGCCGAATGGATTCAGAATCACCAACAGCAGATCCAATTGATAGATGCACGCGCAGCAGACAGATTTAAAGGCGAAAACGAGACTATCGACCCTGTCGGGGGACACATTCCCGGAGCCATTTGCCGGCCATTCATGGAAAATCTAGACGAACACGGCTGCTTCAAACAAACAAACGAAATTCAGCAACGTTTCAGCAATATCGACAAACCCATCATCCACTATTGCGGATCAGGTGTTACGGCATGCCACAACATATTTGCAATGACCCTGGCAGGGCTGCAACCTGGACGCCTGTATCCCGGCTCTTGGAGCGAATGGATTACGAATAAAGAACGCCCGGTAGAACGATAAATAGGAAAACACGTGATATCCCATATTGACCATATTGTCATCACTGTTGCAGATATTGAGCGAAGTATTGAATTTTACAGCCGGGTGCTGAAACTCAAACCAGTGGTTTTTGGTAACGGACGTAAAGCCCTGTCTTTTGGTCAACAGAAAATCAATCTGCAGCTACTGGGTCAGGAAAGCCGTAATCGCGCAGCTGTTGGCTCAGCTGATATTTGCCTGATAACTTCTGAACCCTTAACTACAGTGATGGACCACATTCAAAAAGAAGGTGTTAGCATTCTTGAAGGGCCTGTTGATAAATCCGGCGCGGTCGGACAAATACAATCGATCTACTTTAATGATCCGGATGATAACCTGATTGAAGTGAGCGAATACATTTCAACCAAATGCTAACCCATATAATGATTGTCTCGATCATCAACGACAACCGACCTTTCATTCACAACCAAACAACTTGCAGGCAAACCTCACTATTCATACAGCACCGGTTTGCCTGACAAACATAACATCTAAACGGCTCTCACCAGAGAAGTTGCCACTCTACGCTGCTCATCTGTTGCCATGTTAATCAGATGCTGCATCAATTCACGACACTTCTCGGAGCGGGCTTGATCACGCGCTGCACGCAACCCCTCCAACACAACACCATCCACCTCGAGAGCCCGGCTGAGAATGCTGTCGACGTCATTAATGTTCACACATTCGAGCTCTCCAGCCAGATCACGCCCACTCCACTCAGGCGTGTATTCAAGGCTCATATCAGAAAAACCATTCAATTGATCTTTGGCAGCTCTAAGAGTTTCCGCCATCCGGATTTCATGTCGATTTAAATACTCAAGCAGCCACAGTGTTTTTTCAGAAGTCACCAACAACTCCAGCTCCTGATATTTTTCGGACAACGTACCATGTGTCTGACTCGCTGATTCAATCAAATCAAGCAATGTCTTATATCTCATTTTAGGCCTCGTCATTGTTCAGACATGAAGCCGATTATGAGAGAGGTGTAAAATCAAAAACTGATTGATATCAGCTAATTGACCAAACACACTTCCGACTATTGTCATATATCAATAATTCAAAAAGCGTTGATTTGGCTTGATTAACACCTGATATTCAGCGGTATTTTCAAGTAGCGTGAACCATTACTCTCGATTTTTGGCAGCCTACCCGCCTCAATATTGACCAGCAAACTCTGGTATATCAATTTCGGAGCTGCCAGAGTTTTATCTCGATCACTACGAAAACTGACGTACTCATCAGCACTCGTTTGCATATTCAGCTGTATATTATGATGCTTTTGCGCAGCGATGGTTGACTCATACTTCAACGCCCGACCATTGGGAAGATAGTCATGACCTGTAAACACCCGGGTCTCGCCTGGTAACTGATATAGACGCTGAATAGAGTAATACATTTTTTCCGCATCACCGCCCGGAAAATCACAACGTCCTGTACCATAATCCGGCATAAACAGCGTATCACCAGTAAATACAGCATCGCTGATCAGGTAGGATAAACAGGCTGGTGTATGACCTGGTGTATATAAAGCCTTCACCTCAATGCTGCCAGCTTCAAATACTTGATCGTCATCAATTAACAGGTCGAATTGCGAGCCATCCGTTAAGAACAGTTCATCCAGATTATAAATACCTTTAAAAACATCCTGCACAGCAGTGATATGCCGACCAATAGCTACTTTTACAGCGGGATAATCTTTCTTAAATAATTGAGAAGCACTTAAATGGTCTGCATGAGCATGAGTTTCCAACACCATCCTTAACGTTAACTGCTGCTGCTCAATATAGGTTTTGACACGCTGATAGGAGGTATCTTTTATAATCGAACCAATCGGCTCATAGTCCAGCACCGGATCAATCACAATCGCATCCCGAGTGATTTGATCAGACACCACATAGGTTAATGTGTAAGTCTCTTCATCATAAAAAGCTTCGATATGTATTTTCATTATTTGATCTCCGCTACTTGTCTTTCTCGGGCAACGATAACTGCATCATGAGTGTTATTGAAGAAATGATCCGACCCTACTCGCTGAACAAACCCTGATCTGGACATGACGTCCAAAACAGGACCTTTAACATAAGAGAAATAAAATTCGATTTGTTTGACCCGGTATTCATCCAGCAGTTCATGCAATGCCGTATCTGCCGATGAATCCAATTGATTGATCGAACATGCATCGATCACCACTGCATGAACCTTTCCTTCCGTGTCATGAAGATGTTTTTTGATTGTCTCTTTCAAAAAAGAGACGTTGCCATAATAAAATTGAGCATCAAACCTCAACACCAGGACACCATTATCTGTTTCTACTGAATGTCGCAACACATTCCGATAGTCTCTGGTACCAGGTAAACGACCAAGCACTGCATAATGAGGCCGGGTTGTTTTCACCACAAACCATAATAGAGAAGCACCGATACCAATAAAAATTCCCTCTTTGACACCAATAGTAAGCGTGGCAATAAATGTAAGCCCCAACAATCCCAAGTCTTCCTTCTTTACCTTCCATAAGTGTTTTATTTCTTGGAAATCCACCAGACTCGCCACAGCCAGCATGATTATCGACCCCAGAATGGCCTTAGGAATGAAATAGAAAAGCGGGGTAAAAAATACCAATGCTATTGCAATAACCGCTGCGGTAATTAATGACGCTAAAGCCGTGTTGGCCCCCGCACTGTTATTCACTGCTGTGCGGCCAAATCCACCAGCCACAGGCATTGCTTTAAAAAAAGAAGCGACAATATTTGCAATACCCAGTGCAACCAGTTCCTTATTTGCATCAATCTCGTAGCGTTTTTCCCGAGCAATTTTTCTGGCAACAGCAATCGATTCGATAAATCCCATAAAAGCTATTGTTAAAGCTATTGGCAACAATGATAGCCATTGAGAGGAGTCAACATCGGGCACTGAAAATATCGGTAATCCGGGTGGTACCTGACCAACTGTTCTCACCCCCATGTGATCCAGATTCAACCCCCATACCAGTAGCGTGGAGATAATGACGACGATCATCGGTCCCGGTAGTAGTGGACTGATCTTTTTTAAGACTACCAATAAAATCACGCCCCCCAACCCAATCACCAGCGTAGGAAGATGTATCAACGCTAACTGCTGAATTGTCAGATGAATGATCTTCGCAATATTCTCAGTTCGAGGTAGAGAAATCCCCAACAAATGCCCCAATTGAGAAAAACCGATAATCAAAGCTGCTGCAGATGTAAATCCGCTGATTACAGGATGGGACATAAAGTTGGTTATAAACCCCAACCGCAACGCCCCCATTAAAAATTGAATAACTCCGACCATGAGTGACAAAAATATTGCCAACACAACATACTGCTCGGAGCCGGCATCTGCCAACCGACCAACCTCACTGGTCACCAACAAAGCAATCATGGCGGCTGGCCCAACAGCCAACTGCCGGGAAGTGCCGAATATCGCATATGCGACTATGGGCAAGATGGAAGCATATAAACCAATAATAGGGGGAAGCCCGGCCAAAAGTGCATATGACATTGCCTGAGGAATTAACATCATGCCTGTAGTTAAGCCGGCAATAACGTCACCTCGTAAATTCGGGCGCTGATAAACTGGCAACCATTCCAGTATCGGCACCCATCGTGACAGTGAACTCATTATTTTCAAACCCAAAACTCCTATATAGCCAAAGGAGTACTTAAATTATAGATGGTTAGCTAATTAAGAGAGCAAACGAAATGCCAATGACAGATTGGCATAAAATGGCGGGAGTCATCAGTTCAATAAACAGAAATGAAACACTTTGATGCAACTCGCACGTTGCATTGAAACGTAACCATGAAACATATCGCAATTATCCGACTCACAAAAGAAAACAACATCTCCAGAAAAATGAATGTTTTCTTTGAGATCAGATGCAACGATGATCAGTCGATACCGTACAACTTGAGTTTACGCCACAGGGTTGCCCGACTGATTCCGAGTTTCTGCGCGACTTCCAGTTTACGCCCCCGATAACGACGCAATAATTCCAGAATCTGATCGCGCTCATTTTCATCATCAAAATATAATTGTTCATCCGCGGGTCCCTCCCCCTTGAGATCAGGATTCAGATCATCGAACAATAGTACGGACCCATCCCCTATCGCATGGCAATACTCTATGACATTACTAAGCTCACGCACATTCCCTGGCCACTCATAACTCATCAGGGCATTCCAGGCCTTGGAGTCTATCGACTCAATACGCCGCTCAGATATTGCATTGAAACGATCAATAAAATGCCAGATAAGCATGGATAGATCCTCTCCACGCTCAACCAGTTTTGGTAAAAACATCGGAATCACACGCACCCGATACATTAGATCTTCTCGAAATGCTCCTTCCGCCACTCGTTTTCTCAATGACTGATGAGTCGCACTGATCAGACGAATGTCTGTTGTCATTAGCTGAGAGGATCCTAATGGGGTAAAACAGCGATCCTGCAAGACCCGCAGCAACCTCGCCTGAATATCCAGTGGCATTTCCGCTATTTCATCAAGAAATAGAGAACCTCCATTAGTTAACTCCAACAACCCCCGCCGATCATGAGTAGCACCGGTAAATGCGCCTTTCTTATGACCAAACAGCTCTGAAGCCATCAATTCCCCTGACAAAGCGGCACAATTTACAGCACTGAACGCCCCAACGCCTCGCGGACTGCAACGGTGAATATAACGGGCGACCATTTCTTTACCAGTACCAGTCTCCCCCCGAAGCAGCACTGACGCATTGGTTCTGGCAACTTTTTCAACCTTAGCCATAAACTGCTGCATTCGTTTGGAAACGGTTAATAGCCCCTGATAGCTATGAGGTTGATATCCGGGATTGGTATGCATCACACGCTACGGTTATCCCTGAGCAGCATTCCACAAAATGGAACTTCTGTTACCGGTTCGGCAAAATCCGAGCACTTTTCCTTTATTTGCAGATAACACTTCTTTCAAACGGGAAACATCGGCTGCACTATAGTTTGGACCGTTCATTGGAATATAGAGAAAATCCAGCCCTGCATTCTCACAAGCCATTGCAATATCCGCTGATAACGGTTGACCTGGCTCCTCCGCATCCGGTCGATTACATACTACAGCGGTAAAATCTGCCGCTGACAGCTGAGTAACATCGGCAACAGTAATTTGCCCAGTAACAGCGAACGTATCCGTCAAATACTTGAGTTCCATAACAATCTCCTGAATCAAACAGTAAATTTATGATCAATCAAAACCCATGATTACTATAAATTAGAAAACTCGTATATACGAGCAGATCGTTCTCTGTTTGCCAATGAGACACACATATACTCAGTCAAATACCACTGTCTTATTGCCGTGAACAATCACCCGATCTTCAAGATGCATCAGCAAGCCACGAGACAATACCATTTTCTCAACATCCTTACCGAGCCTAACCATGTCTTCAACTTCGTGGCGATGAGAAATGCGGACAACGTCCTGTTCAATAATCGGTCCGGCATCCAGTTCCGAGGTCACATAATGACAAGTCGCCCCAATCAGCTTCACTCCGCGCTCAAACGCCTGATGATAAGGTTTGGCTCCAACAAACGACGGCAGGAAACTGTGGTGAATATTAATAATCCGGCCTCTCATCTCCTGACAAATCGACTGTGGCAAAATCTGCATATAACGGGCTAATACAACGGTATCGGTCCGATGCTGTTTTATAAGCGTCTCGACTTGCTCAAAATGAGCCTGCTTGTTGGAAGAATCTACTGGCACATGAAAAAAGGGTATACCATACCATTCGACCAGACTACGCAAGGTGTCATGGTTGGATATCACGCATGGAATATCACACTCCAGGTCTCCGGAATGCCACCGGTTCAGGATATCCACTAGGCAATGAGACTGCTTACTGCACATCAGCACTACACGATGCTTACGAGCAGAATCGACGAGCCGCCACTTCATTCCCAACTCGGAGGCAATTGGCTCAACCAGTTCTGAAAATTTTTCTGGCCCGAAAGGCAGCGAATTTGCTTTGATTTCATTGCGAATAAAAAACCACCCTGCCTGTTGATCTGCATGATGGTTCGCCTCCAGAATAGTGCCATTGTGTTCTGCAATAAAACTGGAAATACGCGCCACAATTCCCACCCGATCAGGGCAGGACATAATTAATCTATATACTCTATCCATTTATTTTTTCTGTTCTGGTTAAATTATAAGCCGATAATATGGGATCTGCCTGTCAACAAACAATGTAGAGCATTGTTTTAAATCACATTTTGCTACCTCGTTTACAGCACTATACGCTAAAAAAAGTTCCCAAAAATGACCCTTTAAGATAACATGATCCACCTTTAAAAATAGCTGTCTATTTTTTAATCAGATAGTATTTACCACTATGTACAAAGGACGATCCTGATGCTGACACAAGAGCAACTTCTGGCTATGTCTGAAGAAGACTATATGAATGACCAGCAGTTGGAGTTTTTCCATAACCTCCTAGTCAACATGAAACAAGAAATCCGTGAACAAATAGAAACTGCTAGAGAAGAAATCGGCAAGATTGAATATGAAGCGGATGAACTGGACAAAGCCTCGCAGGAAGAAGAACGACGCTTGCAGCTACGGTTTTTAGATCGTCAAACCAAGCTTCTGCCAAAAATCGATGAAGCCCTTAAACGCATCGAAGATGGCGAATTTGGTTTCTGTGAAGTGACCGGTGAGCCAATTACCGTTCCCCGATTACTTGCGCGCCCAACTGCAACACTTTGTGCGGAAGAAAAAATTCGCCAGGAACAACAGGAAAGAAACTATCGGGATAACTGATAGTATCTCCATGTCACAGAGCAGCGGAAGCTGCTCTGTCTGCTTAAACAAACAACAGCCAGCAATCTGTCTCTTCCCCATATATTCCTTTCATTCCTGACTTTCGCCCCATCCCCAATCGGGCACATATTTTGCCGTACAGTCTCAATAATCTAAAAGCATAAGGTAGATACGGGTGTGAACTTGATATCAGCAGTAGAGCGCTATCAGCAGCAGCAAATCCAACCTAATAACGCGAATGAGCTGCAAAAACAGCAGGGGCTCGAACTGTTAGCTCCTAATGATTTGCCTGACAATAATGACGAATTTATCAATTCAGGTATGGACAAGGATTACCAGACAGTGGCAACACAATTCCACCCACAGGCAATAACTTTCCCTGACATCCTCTCAATGCGGCAAACTCTCTACGAACATAGCCTTATTAACCTACGCGAAGCGAATACCCTTGTAGTAGCGACGCAGACCTACCCCGACAATACCCTTTTTAACCTCGAAGAGGCGCTGGACGACTACAAAAACCAGGATAGTAGTTATGAGGCAAATGTGGATGTTGGCCGCCTTAAGGTCATTACAGCAAATATAATCGCCGCCCGAAACCATTGATCTTAACAAGCATGATCACGAGTGATGCCATATTATCGTAATAGTACAACCATATCTCTGCCATTTGAGAGATCAGACGATGCAATAAATGACATTAAAAGACAGTCATTCAAGCGGTTTATATGAGAAATTAGAACAATCTGTTATATAAATTACATTAACAGGGAAGTAACGACTACAAGCTAAATGAAAATGATTTTATTTAGCATCCAAGCTCACCCAGAAAAAAAAGCCTTTGATAGAAAGGGTAAAGCATCAGTCAAAAGAAGAACTAGAATTTCAAAGCACTAAACCAGCCGATGGTGTTCGCCATTTCCGCAATCCAATACTGAATCACATTACAGAAAATGACGAACAACCCGCACAAAACCGACAAACATATAAGCTACCATGCATATATGTTAAGCAAAGCTCCAGTTCCATCGGCTGGCCTCGTACATTATTCAGATGTACTTCTTAACTGTTTCCAGCAACTGCTTATCCGAAACAGGTTTAACCAAATAGTCTTTGGCGCCTTGTCTTTCACCCCATACCCTATCTGTTTCCTGATCTTTCGTGGTAATAATCACAATAGGAATGTCTTTCGTTGAAGGATCATGAGCGAGCTTACGCGTAGCCTGAAAACCGTTCAACTCCGGCATGACGATGTCCATCAACACCAAATCCGGCTTGGTTTCCTGGGCCATACGAATTCCCTCAACACCATCCATAGCTATAACCACTTCATAACCGGCTGATTCCAGAGCCTGCTGAGTACCCGCAACATGAGTTGGTGAGTCATCGATAATCAATACTTTTGCCATTTCAATACTCTCGTTAATTCAATAATTACCCGCATTTCGATTAAGAACACATAATCATTCCATTACGAAACTTGTAAGCTTACTGGCCATTACAACCATAGCACTATTTGGTTCCATATTTTATTAGATACCAACACACCAGGAAAACAATATGAGCTCATCAACGTGAAAGTATCTTAAATAAAATCCAACCTGGTTCGCACTTAACTAAAAAAAACCAACCGTAGCTAACGACATCCCAGCCATCATCTGTAAATAAAAGTAACTACAGTGAGTCTTAAAACTATATGAGCGTACTACTCACATTTCACAATTCTCGGCGTTTTAACCTTACCTGTAAACCGGCCATAGCTGACTTCTTACTTTTAATGACATTATTATACCAAACGTAGATTCCAGCCAGCCCAGAGATGTAGCAAACAAACGTGCTTACCCTGCGGCCAAAACGACCAATCGGTCCAAAAAAAGAACAAATCCACAACAACAAATTGTTTTATCAATACAAAACTTGCTGTTAGCCTGCTAAGGATGGTTAAAAGCAGTACCTCTAAACACAGTTTCATTACACGCCAGAACATTCTGGATGCTACACTTTATTTAATTTTAGAGAATGGCGCCCAAAATGTCTCGCTAAGAAAAATTGCTAACAGAATAAACTGTTCGGCACCTTCTATTTATTATCATTTTAAAAATAAAAATGAAATCATTGTGAGTCTTTGGGAACAGGAAATGGCGCCAGTCATCGCTTTTAGTCAAAGTTGCCATATGTTACTCGATATACTCAACGAGTATGTGCAGCTTCTGATAAAAAACAAAAGCCTTTTTCTATTAATATGCACAAATGAACAGACCGACCTGGAAAAAATGAACAGCTCTAGGCTGTTTCAAAAAAGCCTACAAGACAAAATAACTGCTACACCTCATCGCGCGGAATACCCCGAACAATTCACTACTATTATTCTGGCAGCGATACATGGCCTGGTATTATCAAACACATTAAAAACTTCTGACTACCTTAAGGCCCATAAACTTCTTGAGCAAATGATTAATTTGCTAATAAAGTAACTCTGAATTTACCGCCAACCGGACTGTGAATGTTATCTTTACAATCAAATTGTTTTATAGGTGTTTAATTAAAAAAACGCGAACATCAAAAAGCACCATTTTTCAACACACCCTGACACAAACTGACAATAATCGGCATATTTACCCCCCACAGTGTCCGAAAAAAATAAACTAAATGCTTATTTTACTTATATAAGCATGTTTAAAAATTTCTTCATCAAAAAATTATACTACTAACGACAATTTCCCATATCTATCACACTCCAAAATGCCTGCTACCGAGTTATCTCGCATATATCAAACTTGACAATTTTCGACCAGGAGTTAAAACAGAATGATTTTTCTTGCTTTAAAAGTGGTTTCTGTTTTTTTAAAACAGCCACAACTATTGTTTAAAGAGCTTCTCAAAACCTGAGCCGTTTCTAACGTCATGAACCAAAATCGACTACTGGAAAAGAAATAATAGTACGTCTCTTTTTAGACTTGCGATGAATGTGCCGTCAAAAACTCATGCACCATCTGCACCAGCCTAACAAAATGCATTCATTTCGAGCACATTACTTTAGCTATACTAAAAAAGACACAGCTGTTGCCCATCTCCACCTCCACGGCTACGTATTCCCATACCCAGAAGACGCACAGGCTTCTCCCTTCTCTTCCAAGCCTGCTCACATAGCACTTTAAATATATCTGCATCAAAACTACAGGTTGTGCATTCAACAGTGGTCTGCGTAAAATCTGCAAAACGCACCTTCACAAAAGCCTTTCCAAAATACCCAGCGTTAATTTTGCTCATACGCTGAGTCAACTCCAGATACAACGCCCCCATATTCGCCAGGCAAGCACTGAGACCCTGTATGTCTTCAGCATAGGTTCGTTCAACACTCAAGGATTTACGCTGCCTAGTCACTTTAACTTCACGTTCATCAACTCCCTGACTCATCTGGTACAAATGCTCACCAAAGCTGCCGTAGGATGCCAGAAGCTCTTTCATCCCTCGCTTCTGTAACTGACCACACGTATAAATACCCTGACGATACAAGCGCTTGGAAGTCACCTTACCAACGCCATGAATTCGATCAACAGGAAGATCTTTTACGAAATCAGCCACCTGTTCAGGTGTAATCACAAACAATCCATCTGGCTTACGCCAGTCACTGGCAATCTTGGCAAGAAATTTGTTGGGGGCAACCCCCGCAGATATGGTAATCCCGACCTGTTGTTTCACCTGAGCCTTGACTGCCCTGGCTATTAACGTTGCACTGCCCTGACAATGATTAGTATCGGTTACATCAACATAGGCTTCATCAAGTGACAAAGGTTCAATAAGCTCTGAATATTGTTTGAAAACTTCATGGATTTGTCTTGATGCTTCTCGATATGCATCAAAGCGACTGGGGAGAACAATCAAATCGGGACAAAGACGCAGGGCCTGAGCGGTAGGCATCGCTGATCGAATACCGAAGTGACGAGCCTCGTAATTGCAAGTAGACAATACTCCACGACGACCGGTTCCACCAACAGCAACCGGGCGTCCTTGCAATTCCGGGCGATCACGAATTTCGACGGCAGCATAAAAGCAATCGCAATCAAAATGGATGATTTTTCGCTGATGAATCACTCGCCAACACCAAATACTGTAAATAATTACAGCATTATTCAAATACTACTGATTGTGTCAACAATTGATCTCAGCGACGGATAGCATTAATACGGCAGAGAATGAGAGCCCTGCGTATAATGACCAGCTTATTCCATCAGAACCAAATTATCCCGATGAATTAGTTCCGGCTCAGAGATATATCCCAATATATCGAAAATTTCCTGACTGGCACGACGAAGTATTTTTCCACACTCCGCCGCATCGTAATTGATCAGACCGATGGCAACCAGGCGGCCAGATTCACCGATACAGCTAACTGCTTCCCCACGCTTGAAATTACCCTCAAGGCGACTCACTCCTACCGGCAACAGACTGCGTCCTTTTTTCACCAGTGCCAGCTCTGCTCCTGCATCCAGAAATACACTTCCGCGGGTTTTCAAATGGCCAGCTAACCACTGTTTGCGCGCAACAATAGGCTCCTGATCAGGAGTCAACAATGTACCTATCGCCTCACCTGAGCGCAGCCTGCGCAAAACATTTTCTTCCCGGCCGGCACAAATAGCGGTAACCGCTCCACTCCGGGAAGCTAATTTTGCCGCCCGCACTTTAGTTGCCATGCCTCCGCTGCCAAGCGCGCCTGCTCCTGAAGCCATGGCCACCAATGAAGGATCTGTGGCCTTGGCTTGAGGTATCAAAGCGGCATCTTTTGAGTAACGCGGATCCCTGTCATAAAGCCCTTGCTGATCTGTCAGAATAATCAGAGCATCTGCTTCCATCAGATTTGCAACCAAAGCCCCGAGAGTATCGTTATCACCAAATTTTATTTCGTCTGTAATAACCGTATCGTTTTCATTAATGATTGGCATCACCGGTAGCGATAGCAATGTTCTCAGGGAATTTCGAGCATTGAGATAACGTTTACGGTCAGACAGATCTTCATGAGTCAACAGTATCTGTGCAGTATGAATTTGATGCTCTTGAAAACACTGCTCGTAGCATTGCACCAAACTGGTTTGTCCGACCGCAGCTGCGGCTTGCAACAATTCCAGCTCTATAGGACGTCGACTCCACCCTAATCGGTGCATTCCGGCCGCCACGGCACCAGAACTCACAAGAATTATCTGCATACCAGAACGATGCAGATCCGCCAGCTGGTCAACCCAACCCTTGATTCTCTGAAAATCAAGGCCCTGACCATCATTGGTTAATAACGAAGAGCCAATCTTTACAACCCAGCGCTGTCCGCGAGTCAAAGGAGACTTAGAGTTCATTTATGTGTCTGATTATGTTGGAGGTCAATACGAATCAGGAGCGATATTCAACTTCCACTTCGTCATCAAAGTCATCGTCATCCTGGGCTTTCCGGGCCGCGCGTCGTGCCCGGGCCAGCGATTCTATTTTTTCTCTGGCCTCAGTTTCAACCAAATTACGATGCAATTGCTCCTGCTCTGCCAATTCAGGATTTTCTTCAAGTACCCGCTTACGCTCTTCAAGAAACTCCATCACCTTCTGACAGACGTCTTCAGTACCTGTTTTTGAGATTGCTGAAACCCTGAAAACAGGCCCCTGCCAGTTCAGCGCATCGATTACAGCCTGACAGCGACTTTCACGTTCATCTTCCGGCAACAAGTCTAATTTGTTCAACACCAGCCAGCGTTCACGCTTTGCCAACTCCGGAGAAAATTGATTCAGTTCGTTTATAATGATTTGAGCCTGTACTGCTGGATTGGCTTCATCAAAAGGAGCCATATCAACCAGATGCAAGAGTATGCGAGTACGCACCAAGTGTTTCAAAAACCTGATTCCCAGCCCAGCACCTTCTGAGGCACCTTCGATAATTCCTGGCACATCCGCGATTACGAAACTACGGGAATGTTCCGTACGAACCACACCCAAATTAGGAACCAGGGTGGTAAACGGATAATCAGCAACTTTGGGTTTGGCCGCCGATACCGCACGTATAAAAGTAGACTTACCGGCATTTGGCAACCCCAGCAGACCAACATCTGCCAATACTTTCAGCTCCAGTTTGATATTGCGACTTTCACCCTGTGAGCCCTTGGTAAACTGCCTGGGAGCTCGGTTTACGCTGGATTTAAAACGAGTATTTCCAAGACCATGAAAACCACCTTGAGCAATCTTAAAAACCTGTCCGTGCTGGGTAAGATCAACGAGCACCTCATCGGTATCCTCATCAATGACAGATGTTCCCACCGGTACAACCAACACGGTATCCTCACCTTTTTTGCCGGTCATATCCTTACCGCGCCCATTTTCACCGCTTTCAGCGCGATATTTCCGAATGTAGCGATAATCGATAAGAGTATTCACATTCTCGTCAGCCTTAACCAGGACGCTGCCGCCATCACCACCATCCCCACCATTAGGACCGCCTTTGGCTATGAATTTTTCTCGCAGGAAACTGACACAACCGTCGCCACCTTTACCGGCTTCTATATAAACACTTGCTTCATCTACAAACTTCATGGTTTTGTCCGAAATATCGAAATCTGGTTACGTTAGTTTAACTAATATTTCGCAACCAATATTAAATTCTTGAGGGAGCGGCAATGCGCAATAACACAGAGGGGATATCGAGGCGCAGCCCTTTACAGTCAAAAGTGGCAACTTACAATCAACAGGTAATCATTAAAACAATAGTGCAAAAACGAAAAAAGCCCTGCCATAGCAGAGCTTTAATACAGATTCATCCCGATCAGGCGGGGACTACATTCACAACCCGCTTGTTATTTCTTACGGTGTACTGAACTACACCATCTGCGGTTGCAAACAAAGTAAAATCACGACCTAAACGAGTGTTTTTACCTGCATGGAACTCAGAGCCACGCTGACGAACGATAATATTGCCGCCAACTACAGTCTGGCCACCAAATATTTTAACGCCCAGACGCTTACTTTCTGAATCACGACCGTTACGGGTACTACCACCAGCCTTCTTGTGAGCCATTGAACTGTCTCCTTAACCTTTGATACCAGTAATTTTAACTTCAGTGTACCACTGACGGTGGCCCATCTGTTTCATTTGATGCTTACGGCGTTTGAACTTAAGAATCTTAACTTTCTTATGACGCCCTTGAGAAAGCACTTCAGCAGTAACTTTGGCACCTTCAACAACTGGCTGACCGATGTTTATTTTTTCACCATCAGCAACCAGAAGCACTTTGTCAAAATCAATTGACTTGCCGGTTTCGGCTTCAATTTTCTCCAGCTTAAGGCGCTGGCCTTCTTCTACACGGTATTGCTTACCGCCAGATACGATTACAGCGTACATGGACATTCTCTCTTATAAATGAATCAAAACCTGGATCAGTTGTTCTGTTACTTAAAACCTGCTTCTAAAGGCCTTGCCTACGCTGTGGCACCCTATGGCAGGGAACATGTTTTGAGCTGGAACTCCAGGACGCGCGATTCTACTGAAAGCCGCCGGGGTTAGCAAGCAACCAGAAGTCATTTCGCTATTAATACCTGCAAGCGGCTTGACGGGTCTATCACCTGCACTTAGCATCCGCCGCTACCGCAGTCAGAAAATGTACCCAATGGATCTAAAACAAATTATCGCAACGGTCCAGGATGACTTCCAGGCCGTTGATCATGAAGTACTCAGGATGCTGGATTCCCGGGTTCCTCTCATAGAGAAAATAGCAGAGTATATTATTTCCAGCGGAGGTAAACGCCTGCGTCCGCTTATTGTGCTACTGGTAGCAAAAGCCAGCGGTTATCAAGGTAATAAACACATCAAACTAGCGACATTGATCGAGTTTATTCATACAGCCACACTGCTACACGATGACGTTGTCGACACTTCCGATCTCCGACGTGGAAGACCTACCGCCAACGCAAAATGGGGAAACGCCCCCAGCGTTTTGGTTGGTGACTTTCTGTACTCGAGAGCATTTGAGAACCTGGTACACGTTGGTGATATGGATATTATGGCTACCATTTCCAAAGCTACCAGCATTATTGCCGAAGGCGAGGTTCTGCAACTGATAAATGTAGGCAAGCCCGAGACAACAGAAGAGGATTACCTAAAAGTCATTCATGGCAAAACGGCGACGCTATTTGAAGCTTCCAGTCTCGGGGCCAGTTTCCTGGGTGGCACCAACCCTGAACTTCAAGACAGCATGCAGATTTATGGCCTGGAACTGGGAATGGCCTTTCAGATTATCGATGATGTGCTCGATTACATAGGCAACGCCGATGAACTGGGTAAAAATGTCGGCGACGATCTTGCAGAAGGAAAACCAACTCTGCCGCTGATCAAAGCCATGGAGTTTGGCTCACCTGAGCAACGGAGCCTCATTGCAGATGCCATAAGCAATGCCAACAGAGATCATCTGGAACCGATTGTTAGTGCAGTCAGAGACTCTGGTGCACTGGAATACTGTATTGAACTGGCTGAGACCAAGTCTAAAAACGCTATCAGACACCTTATGGTCATGCCAGCGTCTATATACCGTGACTGCCTTGAATCAATCGCCCATATTGCAGTACAACGCAAAAACTAAATCACATATGACTTAAAGGGGGCTCAACTACCCTACGGTATGCCCCCTGACCATCTGCCCATAGACAAATCCGTGCAGCGCAAGATAGTCCAACTCAGTCAGCTCACAAAACTCCAGTCCGTAAGCCGCAACGCTATTCGCCATCTCGAAACGGTCCAGTTCTGCCACCACACGAGCTTCCCAATGAACCACTCTGGATACATGACCAACTCTTAACTTGGTTGTGAGCAACAATATATCTCCGGGATGAGCTGCTGGCGCTACAGTCTCGAGCTTTGCCCCGGTTGTACTGATATCCACTATTGCACCATTCACTGCCTCGTAATCCGGCTGGCTTCGATTCACAACCGAGACGCTGATTTTCGCGAGAACCCGCTCCGCCTTTCTGATTTCTCCGACCTCAACAGTGGGCGGATATGACAGATGTAGATAGTTATAGGGTGTGGTGCAAATGTGCTTAACCTGGGTCTTGAATGCACAAGCATTCTTGTTGAAAAAAAAACGAACCACTACCTCCTGATCCTTTCTGAGCAGCAATGGCCGATCATTGGCAAGCATAGGGGTTGTGATGATAACCGTTTTTCCGTGAAGGAAACCAATCATCCTCGACTGGTATTTCTGTCCGGGATTAGACGTTAACTCTATGTTTAATCTGATACCGTGGGGAATTTGAAGTTTTTGTAAGTCCATGGGCGCATTTCACAGGCGACAGCTTTAACAACCAAAACAATAGTATTAACACCCTAGCTGATATATTAGCAATTACCAGACTAAATAAAATTTATCTGATCACTGTTACAGCTACTTGAGCTATTCATTTATCGAAAAAAAGGAATACTTGCCAATAATTCATCTATTCTGGACTGACTCCAGAACTCCCTCGGCTCACTATCCAATGCCCTAAGAGCATCTCTATCAAGCATCACTGGTCTGTTTTTTAAATTCTCCACAAACAGCTCAAGCTGATCTGACTCAATCGCCTTAACCAACAACAGATAGAACGAAATTCCAGCCTGATTGGCCAGCAAATCTATACCGGAATAACCTGAATCCTTGTTATCAGAATCAGAAAGTTCCTTAAACAAACCAACCTGCTTGGCAGAATCAGCAGTGGTTTGTGCTGCCAATAATGCGGAAAACACAAAATGCCTAGCCAGGTCACGATGGCCAGACAAGTAAAAGCGGATGGCAGCAGGATCCTGGCTTTTCAGATCAAACAAGCTGTTCACCGAATTCCCAGCAACATATTGAGCAATTACGGTCAAAAACACCTTCAAGTCTTCAGATCCCGGCCTGGCAGCATCAATGACAGCAGCCAACCATTCTGCTATTTCCGAACGATCTTCAAACCGTGTATTTACCTGATGAATGACCTTAAGGAACTTTGAAGCTTTCATCTGTTCCTGAGTGGTATCAAAAGTCACCAACTGCTCACTCAACAACGGAAACCACGTCAAACCAATACTAACTCCCTGAGATGTCGGCACAATACTTAAACGCACCTTTTGCCACTGATCCTGGACTGACTCGGGAACCCTATCTCTTATGCGGCGATTAACATACCGGATAACTGCATCGGGCAGTGAAAGATTCGATAAAGATATGCTGGTAACGGACGGAAACTCTCCGGGAATAACCTGCCAGACGACATCCAGATTAAGATATCGAAATGTGCTGGAAAAAAGAGGGTAGGATAAATGGGTTACAACACCGGCCACTGTCGATTCAACCCGAATATTGAGATTTTCATCAACACCGTACTGGGCCAAAAGCAAAGCCAGAGCAAGGTTCGATTCGCGCTCAGTGAGATCTAAGACATAACGACTACCGGTTTTTAAATGACCTGGCTGATACTTTTCCCACAGAGCCTGCATACGCTTAAGGTCGGAGAAATTTAATGCTGGCTTACTCTGGACGACGGCCCGCGCATCCGAGACCCACAACCCCAAGGCAAACAGCAGTCCCATAACAATTAAAATCAAAAAAAAACTGGTCTTCAAAAATCTACGCATCTAATCAACAACCTGATCTACATAATATGCCTTTAGACTCTTAAGAATCCCATTTTTCCATGGGCGCTGCTTAACACCGAAACTATTCAGTATTTTTTGGCAATTCAAAACGCTATTTGGTCGCTGATAGTTCTCTTCACCTGCGACAGGTACGACACTGACGGGAACAGTATCCGTGAAACGCGAGTTTTCCTGCAATATATATAAGGCAAGCTTATGCCACGTGGTGGAATCATAACCACAATAGTGGTAGGTTCCCCAAAGCCGGTCTGTGGTTTTACAACTCAACTGCTCAGAAATTGCGATCAGGACAACGGCAAGATCATGACTATATGTAGGACATCCATGCTGGTCGGCTGGAACTCGCAACTCATTATTGCTTTTTGTAGCGTCCAGTAGTCTGGAAAAAAAATTGTTGCCATATTCACCAAAAACCCAACTCGACCTTACGATGACATGCTTGGCCCACTCTGATCGCAGATACTGTTCACCTAACAGCTTGCTACGACCATAAACGCTAACCGGATCCGGCTCATCGTCTTCATAATACTGCCCGACTTTTGTACCGGAAAATACATGGTCAGAAGATAAATGAATCAGCTCTACATCAAATTGTTTACAAACCGTGGCCAGCACCCTTACAGCATCAGCATTAACGGCTAGACAACGCTCTGTTTCCAACTCAGCTGATTGTATTTTGGTATACGCCGCACAGTTAATAACAAAGTCAGGCTGATACTCTTTGACAACCCTTAGAACCTGATCAACGGCACAAATATCCAATTGGCTAAACTCCATTGCCAGGGTCTCATAGCCTCTAAAACGGGCATAACTTTTAACCGCTCTTCCCAGTTGACCATCAGCGCCAGTGATCAGATATTTCACTTAATTGACATCCAGATATTCCAACACTCACCCGATATGAATTTTATGCGGGGCCAAAATGCATTCCACCCGTATTAGCTGCCCTGTCTGTCCAGGAAAACAGTAATCACTTGCACAAAAAGGGTTAATTGCCAAATGCAAAAACCCTCTTCATCGCTTCGAAAAATACCGTCAGAACGGAATATCATCATCAAAGTCATCAAAACCCGTTGGCTGCTGAGGCTGTTGTGGTGCAGGTTGTTGACGATATGGTTGTTGCTGCGGTGAGGCTTGATGACCACCCTGTTGAGCCGGTGCTGGTTGTTGGCCGTACCCACCACCTGTAGACTGTTGATTGGGATAATTACCATAGCCGCCGCTCTGCTGGGGAACCTGAGGCTGCGGTGGTGAAACCATATTGGGATTACCGCTGGCGGGATATGAAGAGGACTGATCGACATTATCGCGGCCTCCCATTAGTTGCATTTCATTCGCAACAATCTCTGTGGTATACCGGTCCTGACCATTTTGATCCTGCCATTTCCGGGTCTGCAGACGGCCTTCAAGATAAACCTGACTTCCTTTACGCAGATACTGCGCAGCTATTTCAGCTGTACGACCAAACAACACGCAACGATGCCACTCTGTCACATCCTGACGCATACCCATTTCATTTTTGGGTCCCAACTCATTAGTCGCGACATTGAGAGTCACAACCTGCGTACCACCGGCGGTGGCACGGACATCCGGATCCTGTCCCAATCTCCCGAGGATAATAACTTTGTTTACGGTACCTTTGGCCATCTAACCTTCCTAACTTGATTTTTCAATAATTATGCTGCCTGACGATTCAATACTTGTCGAATGTCATTTTCGCTGATTTCTGTCTGGCGGAATTTTACCAGTACTTTCCTACCTTTGGCCTCAAGACTCACGGTCTCGACACCTTTTAGTGCCAGAAGCGTCGCCTGCAGTGATGTCCAGTATTCCTCATGCCATTCACTTAAGTCCAAAGTCAGACTGACGAGACGCGCTGGAACCTCCTGACCAATACTGATGACGTACCATAGCACAAGCATTCCAGAGGACATGATGATGACGCCCTGTTTGTGCCAAATACTATATACCAGCCCGCCCAACATACCACCTATTGCAGCTCCCAGAAACTGACTGGTATTGAAAACCCCCAAAGCAGTTCCTTTTGATTCGACTGCGCAAATGCGTGAAATCAAACTTGGCATTGCCGCTTCCAGAAAGTTAAAGGCAATAAAATACAATACCAGCAAAGCACCTATAGTCAGCCAGTGATTTCCAGCTGGCGTTAGAAGAGAGACTTCTGAAATAAAAAGCAACAAGATTGACAGGCTGAATATTCGTACCATCTGATTTTTCTTTTCAGCCATAATCATAAAAGGCACCATCAAAAAAAAGGCCAGAATCATAACGGGCATATACAGCCAGCCATGGGATTGTGCAGCCAGACCAGCATGTTCAAGCATAACAGGCACAATGATGAACGTTGACATCATCCCCATATGCAAAATGAACACCCCTGCATCCAGCCTTAGCAAACTGGGGTTACGACTCACCCTTAGCGCCGCTTTAAAAAAGTGATCCACAACAACAGGCCCCCCCTGATATTCTGGATTGGGAACTACTTTTATGACCAGAAAAATCGCCACTAACGCCAGCAGCAAAGTGGCTGCGAAAACCCCTTGCAACCCAAACCAGGTCGCCAGCCAGGGTCCGAGCATCATCGCCACAGTAAAAGACAGCCCGATGCTGATACCCACAGCAGCCATTGCTTTAGTACGGTGCTCTTCCCTGACCAGATCTGTTAATAATGCCATTGTTGAGCTCGCAATCGCTCCGGCCCCCTGCAAACAGCGCCCCAGAATTATCCACTGAATATCCTGAGCAATCGCTGCCACAACGCTCCCCAAAGCAAACAAGCACAAACCAGAAACAATTACCTTCTTACGCCCTATCCGATCTGACAACCATCCAAGTGGTACCTGCAACAACGCCTGGGATATGCCATAAATCCCCAAGGCTATCCCCAACAACTCAGGAGTAGCTCCTTTAAGCTCTGTACCAAAGGTCATCATAATCGGCAATATCATGAACAGCCCAAGCATTCGGACCACATAAACCCCGGTCAAAGCCAATACGGCGGTTCGTTCCTGTTTATTCATTACGACTCACTGTACTCTTTAAAAACATAATGACTGATTTGCATAAGATCAAAAACCCGCGCAGTTTATAGTATTTGGCCATTATTTACGCACCTGTTTTTGATTTTTTTTCAGTAGAGATATGTATATTCTTACAGTAAAATAACCAATCCGTTTTATTCGAGGTCAACAGGGTTTTCATGGACAAGATCGTCGTAGAGGGTGCTCGCACTCATAATCTGAAAAACATCAATGTCGAAATACCCAGAGACAAACTGGTTGTGATTACCGGTCTGTCAGGCTCTGGCAAATCTTCGCTGGCTTTTGATACCTTATATGCCGAAGGCCAGAGACGTTACGTTGAGTCACTCTCAACCTATGCCCGACAGTTTTTATCGATGATGGAAAAACCCGACGTCGATCACATTGAGGGCCTGAGTCCTGCCATCTCAATTGAACAGAAGACCACCAGCCACAATCCACGTTCCACCGTTGGCACTACAACCGAAATATACGATTACCTTCGTCTGCTGTTTGCCCGAACGGGAGAGCCAAGATGTCCAGATCATGATGAACCGCTCGAAGCACAGACCGTTTCTCAGATGGTGGATCAGATACTGGCTTTGCCTGAAGGTACCAAGCTCATGTTACTGGCCCCCTTGGTTAAAGACCGAAAAGGCGAACATCTGCATGTATTCCACGAACTGCGACAGCAGGGTTTTGTTCGAGTAAGAATCAATGGCGTGATTTGTGACCTGGATGAGGCCCCAAGTCTCGATAAGCGAAAAAAACACAAAATTGAAGCTGTTATCGACCGATTTAAAGTTCGTTCAGATATTCAACAGCGCCTAGCCGAATCATTGGAAACTTGTCTGGAACTGGCTGATGGAACGGCACTGGTAAGCTATATGGAGGATCAGGGGGAAGACCTGATTTTTTCTTCCAAATTTGCATGTCCGATATGCGGCTATGCCATTCCCGAACTGGAACCCAGAATGTTCTCCTTCAACAATCCTGCAGGCGCCTGCGAGAGCTGCGATGGATTGGGGGTTAAGCAATATTTCGACATTAAAAAGGTAGTTTTTGACGAAGACCGCAGCCTCGCAGAGGGAGCAATTCAAGGCTGGGATAGACGTAGTGTGTATTATTTCTCTCAGCTGGAAGCAGTCGCTCAACATTATAAAATTGATATCGATTTACCCTGGAAAAAACTTGGAAAAAAATTCCAGAATGCTGTTCTGAATGGCACTGGTGAGGAAATTGTTTTTTCCTACGTTAATAGCCGCGGAGATGTCATCAAACGATCTCACTCATTTGAGGGCGTCATTCCAAACATGGAGCGACGCTATCATGAGACAGAAAGCCAGATGGTACGCGAAGATCTGGCCAAATACCTGGCCGAACAACCTTGCCCAAGCTGCTCAGGAACACGCCTGAAACAGGCCAGTCGCCATGTGTTTGTAGACAACAAAACATTACCACAACTGGTAAGCCTGCCTATTGCCGACGCCGAACAATATTTCGGCTCACTAAAACTGTCGGGCAGAAAAGGAGATATTGCCGAAAAAATTCTCAAAGAGATTCGTCAGCGACTGGAGTTTCTGGTGAACGTCGGCCTTGAGTACTTGTCACTTGATCGGTCTGCAGACACATTGTCCGGCGGTGAAACCCAGCGTATTCGACTCGCCAGTCAAATTGGTGCCGGACTTGTAGGTGTTATGTATATTCTGGATGAACCTTCCATAGGACTTCATCAACGGGATAACGAGCGCCTACTCAAAACGCTGGTTCATTTACGCGATCTAGGAAATACAGTACTGGTAGTAGAGCACGATGAAGACGCAATTCGCAGTGCAGATTTTGTACTGGATATTGGCCCAGGGGCGGGAGTTCATGGTGGCGAGGTCATTGCCAGTGGAACCCCCACCCAGATCATGCGTTCCAAAAAATCTCTTACCGGACAATACCTCTCAGGCAAACGAAAAATCATAGTACCGGAAAAGACTGTCCCGGTTGACAAGTCCAAACTATTGCGGGTCAACGGCGCTTCCGGCAACAACCTCCAGCACGTCAACCTGGAAATTCCTGTAGGACTGTTCACCTGTGTCACTGGCGTCTCTGGCTCAGGCAAATCGACTCTGATTAACAATACCCTTTATCCTGTTGCAGCAACAGCGCTCAACAATGCCACGACTCTCACCGCAAGTCCGCATCAATCTGTAGATGGCCTGGAGTTCTTTGATAAAGTCGTCGACATAGATCAGAGCCCTATAGGCCGCACACCAAGATCGAACCCTGCCACTTACACAGGAATATTCACAGCCATACGGGATCTGTTTACAGGAACACAAGAAGCAAGGTCCAGAGGCTATAAAGCGGGACGCTTCAGCTTCAACGTAAAAGGAGGGCGTTGTGAAGCTTGCCAGGGTGACGGCATGATTAAAGTGGAAATGCATTTTCTTGCGGACATTTATGTGCCCTGCGATGTGTGTCAGGGAAAACGCTATAACAGAGAAACCCTGGAAATAAAATATAAGGGCAAAAATATTCACGAATGTCTGGACATGACTGTTGAGGAAGCACGTGAATTCTTTGACTCCATCCCCCAACTGAACCGAAAACTACAAACCCTGGTTGATGTGGGTTTAAGTTATGTCAAACTGGGTCAAAGCGCCACGACACTTTCAGGCGGCGAAGCACAACGCGTAAAACTGGCTCGTGAGTTATCAAAACGAGACACAGGCAATACTTTGTACATTCTGGATGAACCAACCACCGGACTTCACTTTCACGATATTCAGCAATTGTTGGATGTCCTGCATCGACTGAGAGATCATGGCAATACGATTGTCGTCATCGAACATAATCTAGATGTAATTAAGACTGCAGATTGGGTTGTGGATCTTGGCCCTGAGGGAGGAAGTAAAGGAGGACAAATTATTGCGACAGGAACACCTCGTCAAATCGCCTCCCACAAAAAGAGTCTGACTGGCAAATTTCTAAAGCCACTAATGGCCTGACTCTAAACGTTTCTCATGGTGAAAACACTCACCATGAGAAATTTGTATATCAACTACCAAAACGTTCTGTAGTTAAATTACAAACACTTAGTACTCATCCCTCATCCTATTTACCGACCCTCAAGATATTTTTGTAATAAAACTACATTATTTTGCACTAAAAATTTATTAGGCCAATATGTTGATATGCATCAAACCGCACAATATCAACCTCACAACGTATTCTATATACTCACTAACAAAAGTAATGGAACAGAGAAAAACGCCAAATCTGTAATGTTCCAACAAAAACAGCAAGATTACTGCGGTGAGATTATTTTCTCAAAGATGAAAGAAAATAAGATTTCTATGATGCCCTTTCATCAATCTGAAAATGCTGCAAAAATAATCTCATCCTTTGCAAAAAAGTCTTTAGATCGGTTGTATGCAAACTGATTCAGCAAAATAGCTGGCGGTTGATAAACATGCTGTCATGCAACCTACTAACAGTTTTTGTAGAGAGCTAATTATGATGTGTGATGTTATCCCATAGTAAAAAATCTATGGGCGGTTATCAAAAGGCCAGAAGACCTGAGAAACCTAACAGGACAATAGCTCATACTGACTACAAATAAAAATGCTACCTGACCCGACTCGGTTCAGGCACATAAAGTTTTTCGATTTCAAGACTACATATCTAGGAGAACCGCGAAATGGCCAATCATCTTGATCTCTCAAAGTATGGCATCAGCAACGCTACTGAAATTGTCCACAACCCTTCTTATGACCAGCTGTATAACGAAGAAACAAATCCTGAACTCGAAGGCTATGAAAAAGGTCAGGTAACCGAACTTGGTGCAGTTAATGTTATGACGGGTGTATTCACCGGTCGCTCTCCAAAAGACAAGTATATTGTTAAAGATGATGTCACTAAAGACACCATCTGGTGGACCTCAGAGAAAGCCAAAAACGATAACAAACCTATTACTCAAGAAGTATGGAATGACTGCAAAAAAGCGGTCACTGATCAGTTATCAGGTAAACGCCTGTTCGTTGTCGATACATTTTGTGGTGCTAATGAAGATACCCGTCTGAAAATTCGCTTTATCATGGAGGTGGCCTGGCAAGCGCATTTCGTTACCAATATGTTTATCAGACCAACAGCAGAACAATTGGCTGATTTTGGCGAACCTGACTTTGTTGTAATGAACGGCTCGAAAACCACCAATCCAAAATGGAAAGAACACGGCCTCAATTCTGAAGTATTCACCTTGTTTAACCTGACTGAAAAAATGCAGGTCATCGGCGGAACATGGTACGGCGGTGAAATGAAGAAAGGTATGTTTGCAATGATGAACTACTATCTTCCATTAAACGGTATGGCTTCCATGCATTGCTCTGCAAACGTCGGTGCAGATGGTGATGTAGCTGTATTCTTCGGTCTCTCTGGCACAGGCAAAACAACTTTATCTGCTGATCCAAAACGTAAGTTAATTGGTGACGACGAACATGGTTGGGATAATAACGGAGTATTTAACTTCGAAGGCGGTTGTTATGCCAAAACCATTAATCTGGATAAAGAAAGTGAACCAGATATCTACAATGCCATTAAACGTGATGCATTACTTGAAAACGTAACCGTTGATACAGATGGAATAATAGATTTCACCGACGGTTCTGTTACAGAAAATACTCGGGTTTCATACCCTATCTACCATATAGAAAATATCGTAAAACCGGTGTCTAAAGCAGGTCATGCGAAAAAAGTGATATTCCTGACTGCTGATGCTTTTGGCGTACTGCCACCCGTTTCCAAGTTAACGGCCGAACAAACCAAATATCACTTCCTGTCAGGTTTTACTGCAAAACTGGCTGGGACTGAGCGCGGAATTACTGAACCAACTCCAACATTCTCGGCTTGCTTTGGTGCAGCATTCTTAACTCTGCATCCAACCAAATATGGTGAAGAACTGGTTAAGAAAATGGAAGCTGCCGGTGCAACAGCATACTTAGTAAATACAGGATGGAATGGCACAGGAAAACGCATCTCTATTAAAGACACTCGCGGCATTATTGATGCTATTTTAGATGGATCAATTGAAAATGCAGAAACCAAAACTCTGCCAATTTTCAATCTTGAAATACCAACAGCGCTGCATGATGTTGATTCTGGTATTCTGGATCCAAGAGATACTTACTCAGATGTATCTCAGTGGGAAGAAAAAGCAAAAGACCTTGCCTCTCGTTTCATTAAGAACTTTGAAAAATTCACCGATAACGATGAAGGTAAAGCTCTGGTTGCTGCAGGCCCTCAACTCTAGTACACCGATACACACAAGCGCACGGAAGCGCTTGTGTAACCTCTCTTCTATATTTTCGCCTCTCTATTACCGCGCAATAAAAGCTCTATGGTAACTTCAGGACAATTTCAGCCCCACCATCTACTCGATTACTTAGCACAATAGATCCTGATTTATCCTTATTTTTATGCATCTCAGCAATTTGATTGGCAAATAAGAGACCTAATCCCGTACTGCCATTCTTAAACTCAGTCTCGTAAGTCTCAGATAAACAATTCAGCATTGCTTCCGGAAAACCATGACCATCATCCAAAATTTTAAAGTAGAGCAGCTCATCTTCCACGTACACTGTTATTCTTAATAAGGAAGCCGTATAACGCAACGCGTTCGACATTAAATTCTTGACCAAGTTTTCTATCAATATAGGGTCAAAAAACCAAGTCAAATCAGGGTCTTGAAGATCAACCGATAATTGAATTCCAAGGTTTTCCGCCGTCGTTTTAAAATGATTGACAATATCATCTACGAAATCAATCAACAAAACCTCGTCTGGCGCTACCAATAACCTTTCATGACTTGCTTTATAGATGCCCAACAGATTAATCAATGTACTATTGATTCGATTAGTCTCTAACTGTATACGCTTCAGGTTTTTTGATGTATCTCCTGAATTATCAGGCAGCGACTCAATCACAGTATTAAGCTCAGCAGAAATCAACGCCAATGAATTCTTAATATCATGAGCCATGGAAGCCAACACCATGTTCTTATCAAAATTAATAGGTTTCATGAGGACTCCATAAGCTTTTTCAATTTTTCATATCTTGCATACTGAGGACTATCTTCATGCAAATACGAAAGACGATTCAAATAGCTATTCAACTGATCGGCATTATCGACAAAAGCAGAGTTTCTTTTCGCTTTCAGCACACACTGAACATAGTTCAATATCAATGCCGGATTCCGCGGAGATATTTCCAGGGCCCGTTCAAAAAACTGCATGGCCCGGTCCACATTTTTTTGCTCATAGTGTCGCTTGGCAATAGCATTTAATCGTGCTGCCTCTTTACGCGAATCCTTGGTAATTGGTTCACTCTGCAGCTCATTCAATCGATGCACAAAGTCCTCTTTATCCGGATCCTTGGCTCTGAGTCGATTAACCAGCTGATCAGCCTGATCCATACGCCCATGCTCATAAAAAAAACTGGCGACACTTAACCCCAACTCACCAGAACTATTTTCCAACTCACCACTGATCTGCTCAAACAAAGAGTTCATTTCCTCTTCACCGGGCTTGAAATCGGGAGTAGAAATGGCTTTCAACTGCATTTTATAGAATTTTTCCGTCAACCCGCTTTCAGCCTGATCGGGAAAAGCCTCCTGAATACGCTTAAGAGCATTCGTTATCTCTGCAACATAGTGGCGACGATGTCGTTGATCGTCCAATGAACAAGACTCAACCTGAATCGCAAGCAACCGTTGGTAATCTTCAATATTGTGCAATGATGTATGGTTTTTGAGGGAAATTGAGTCTTTGAGAGCCTTACTGGCTGCCTGTAAATCATCAAGTCGATAACTGACCCTTGCCAGCTTATCTTGCCTTTTATGATTACGAGGTGAGATCTTCACAGCGGTCTGTAACGTTTCATACTGTCTCTGCAACCCATTTTTGCGGCGATATATATCAGCCAGTAAGTCATAGGCCTGAGCATAGTTAGGATGCAACTCAATGACTTTACCAACATAGCTCTCAGCCTGCGTCAAATCACCAGAAGCAAAAGATATTCGCGCCAACTCCAACCATATCCATGGCTGTTCTCGACGTGATTGCCATTCGCTCAACAAAATCTCTGCCTGTGCCAACTGCTCTGTTTTTATAAGGGTTTCAGATAGAAGCTTTTGGGCCCAAGCCCGATAACGTGGGTTTTGTTGAATGATTCTGTTGCATTCATCAATAATCAGCCCAACCTCACCATCATCAAGAGCAGTCAAGACAACTTTTAAATCATTGTTACGCTGAATCCACCGCTTCCATCTGGCAGCTAGACTGTCGAATGCATAGGGTTTGGCAAGATAGTCATCAGGATGAATTTCTACAGCTCCCATAACCATCTCTCTTGAGGTTTCTGCCGTCACCATTACATATGTAGTCTGATAAGACAGGGTTTTACTGTAGCGGAGTTCTTCCAGCAGCTGCTGACCATCCATGCCAGTCCCCAGATTGAAATCACACAACACGACATGAAAGAAGTTCTTTTGAATCAGTAACATAGCTTCTTTTGCGTTAGCCGCTTCAAATACCTGATTCACTCCCATTTTAAGCAGCATTGCACGAGCCGATTTTCGAGCATTTTCGAAATCATCTATCACAAGGACACGGTGATTCACAGACGTTCCTATTTATTAATACACTGCTCTAAGGTTAGCCCACCCCTCTGGAGCTGCAAGAAAACTCAAGGATCATTTAACACTAAAACGATTATTTTGAAGGCATAAAAAAACCCAGCCATTGGCTGGGTTTTTTTTCAATGAAAAACAATTAATTCTTGTTTTCCATTTGAGCTTTGATCAGATCACCAATAGTCGTTGGACCTGCAGCTTCCATTTCTTTCTCACGCATTTCGCGCAAAGCTGTTTTCTCATCTTCAGAGTCTTTAGCTTTAATAGAGATACTCAGAACACGATTCTTACGATCAATACTGATGATTTTTGCTTCGACTTCATCACCTTCGTTCAGAATGTTACGAGCATCTTCCACTTTGTCGCGACTGATTTCAGAAGCTTTCAATGTTGCTTCCACATCCTCAGCCAATGTTACAGTGGCACCTTTAGCATCAACTTCTTTCACGATGCCTTTAACAATGGCGCCCTTGTCATTCTCAGACACATACTCAGCAAATGGATCCATATCCAACTGCTTGATACCAAGCGAAATACGCTCGCGTTCAGCATCAATAGACAGAATAACGGTTTCCAACTCATCGCCTTTCTTATAACGGCGAACAGCTTCTTCACCAGCTTCATTCCAGCTGATATCGGAAAGGTGAACCAAACCGTCAATGCTTCCTTCCAGACCGATGAAAATACCGAAGTCAGTAATAGACTTGATTTTACCGGATACCTTATCACCTTTCTGATATTTACCGGAGAAGGACTCCCAAGGATTCTGTTGAGTCTGTTTGATACCCAGAGAGATACGACGACGTTCTTCATCGATATCCAGAATCATAACTTCGATTTCATCACCAACCTGAACAACTTTGGACGGGTGAATGTTTTTGTTGGTCCAATCCATCTCGGAAACGTGAACCAAACCTTCAACACCTTCTTCCAGCTCAGCAAAACAACCGTAATCGGTTAAGTTAGTGACGATAGCCTTAACGGTTGATTCCTCTGGATAACGAGTTTTGATATCAACCCATGGATCTTCACCCAGTTGTTTCAGACCAAGAGAAACACGATTACGCTCACGATCAAACTTCAGAACCTTAACATCGATCTCATCACCAACGGCAACGATCTCTGAAGGATGCTTGATACGCTTCCAGGCCATATCAGTGATGTGCAACAGACCGTCAACACCACCCAAATCTACGAACGCACCGTAATCTGTCAGATTCTTAACGATACCCTTGACGCTCTGACCTTCAGCCAGGCTTTCAAGCAACTGATCACGTTCAGCGCTGTTTGCAGCTTCCAGAACAGCTCGACGGGAAACAACAACGTTATTACGCTTTTTATCCAGCTTGATAACTTTGAACTCAAGCGGTTTGCCTTCAAGGTGCAGCGTGTCCCGTACAGGACGAACATCCACCAGTGATCCAGGCAGGAACGCACGAATGGCGTTAATATCAACTGTAAAGCCACCTTTGACCTTACCATTGATAATTCCCATAACGACTGCATTCTCTTCGAACTTCGCTTCAAGTTCTAACCAGGACTCAGCACGCTTGGCTTTTTCACGCGATAAACGGGTATCACCGAAACCATCTTCAACAGCTTCAAGAGCTACCTTAACTTCATCACCAATCTGAACTTCCAGTTCACCTTTTTCATTTAAGAACTGATTGCGAGGAACAACGCCTTCAGATTTTAAGCCGGCATGGATAGTCACCCAATCACTATCGATATCAACCACAACACCTGTGATGATTGAGCCGGGTACCATCTCAACGGCTTGTAAGCTTTCTTCAAAGAGTTCAGCAAAAGATTCAGTCATTACGACAATTACCTAATGTTAAGTTCGATCAACGGCCATTCAATTCAGTATTCTAACTGTATTTTCTGGCTCTGCCCCGTTCCAGCCAAAAGGGGTCAACCCAGTTTCGCAATCATCAAACAATGCTGGATAAGTTTTCAGACTGCACCATTAATAGTAAATGGCAGCCTACATCTGGCTGCCACGAGAAAATCAAGCAAATAAAGAGAGAACTACAGGTTCAAACCGCGATCCCGGACATATGTCATTGCACTCTCAAACACCTCTTCGATTGTCATTTCAGTACTGTCAATCATTACGGCGTCATCAGCGGGACAAAGAGGAGCAATACTGCGATTAGTATCTCGCTCATCGCGTTGTCGGACCTCCTCCGCGAGGCGCGCGATGCTAACATCAACGCCTTTTTCTTTCAACTGGATGTAACGTCTTTTTGCTCTTTCCTCTGCGCTTGCGGTCAAAAACAGCTTAAGTTCAGCACCTGGAAACACGACTGTCCCCATATCCCTGCCATCAGCCACTAGTCCAGGAGGTAGCTGAAAATCACGTTGACGCTGAAAAAGAGCCTGCCGAACTTCTGCAACCGGTGCAACCTGAGAGGCCAGATTACCAACCTGTTCGGTTCTGATTTCAGCGGTTACATCCTCACTTGCCAACAAAATCTGAAGACCTCCCTGACTATCGCGAAGAAACTGAACATCCAGATGGGCAGCAACATCAGCCAATTGTTGATGATTTGCGAAATCTATTTGCTGATTGTGAGCACTCAGACCAGTCAAACGATATAAAGACCCTGAATCAAGAAAGTGCCAGCCAAGAGCATCTGCCAGCTGCATAGCCAGAGTACCCTTTCCTACTCCACTGGGACCATCGACGGTGATAACCGGTGATAAATGATTGAGATCATTCATGAGTAGCAGACCTCTGCAATCTTCTGGCACGGTTTTCCAGTATTTCAGAGAAATGCTCCCTGGCCTCTTTCGCTTCCTGAAACACAAACTTCATGTATTCTCCGTCTGACACTGCAACGGCATTGCGCAATTTATGCAATTCGTCAAGGTAGCTATCGAGCACTTTTAATATCGCCCGGTGATTGGCAATGAAAATGTCATGCCACATTGTCGGGTCACTTGCCGCAATACGTGTAAAGTCCCTGAAACCACCCGCAGCATAATTGAAAATCTCCCGGTTTTCGCTCTGCTTGGAGAGCGTGTCAACCAGATTAAAGGCCAACATATGAGGTAAATGACTTGTTGCCGCCAACACCTCATCGTGATAATCCCAGGCCATGATATCCACTTCCGCTCCGACACTCTTCCACATTTGTGAAACCACCTGCACTGCTTCCGGTTCAGTTTCAGCAATAGGTGTCAAAATAATACGGTGATCAATATAAAGATGTTCATCTGCAGCGGTCACTCCACTTCTTTCCGATCCGGCAATAGGATGCCCTGGAACAAACATCTTTAATTGGGCATCGGTCAGCAACTCTAATCCGGCCTTAACAACAGTACCTTTTACACTGCCACCATCCGTGACAATTGTATCATTCCGAAGATAAGGCTGAATTTGCGCCATAACAATGGGCGTCGAGAGAATGGGCACTGCGAGAAATATGACATCAGCCTTGGAGACCAACGCTTGAAGATCATCACTGACTTCATCCACAAGCCCAAGTGACAAGGCGTCTGACATCGTTTCAGCCTTCCGGCTGAAGCCTGAGATACTGGCGAATATTTTATTTTGCCGACATGCTTTGGCTAACGACCCACCAATAAGACCCAACCCTATGACGAGTAAATTTTTGTCCGTTAAATTGACTGTCATAAGCTATCCAATACTTCTTTTAAAGCAACCAGGAACCCCTGGTTCTGCGCCTCAGTACCGACAGATATTCTTAGATAACTCGTCATCCCGTATCCACTCAATGGTCGGACGATATATCCCTTCCGCAACAAGGCTTGATATATATCCTGAGCCAGATCTCCAACACGAATAGTTAAGAAATTTGCAACAGAAGGAATGTAGTCAAGATTCAAGGCACCGATTCCCATTTGCAGCTGAGCCATTCCCAGCGCATTGGTCTCAAGACTTTTAAGAAGATATTCTTGATCCCCCAAAGCAGCGATAGCCGCAACCTCAGATATACCACTGACATTAAACGGCTGACGCACTCGGTTCATATAGCCGGCTATGGTCTCACTGGCCACAGCATATCCCACGCGTATATTTGCCAACCCATATACTTTGGAGAAGGTTCGGGTGACCACTAGATTGGGAAAACGATCAATATAATGTAGCCCGGACTGATAATTTTCCTGATCGACATACTCAAAATAAGCTTCATCCAGTACAACAATTACATGCTCTGGAACTGACTTCAAAAAAGCCTTCAATTCACCTTTGCTTACCCAGGTACCTGTGGGGTTGTTTGGGTTGGCAATAAAAATGATTTTAGTCTTTTCTGTAATGGCATCAGCCATGGCATCCAGATCATGACACCAATTACGATCCTTGACCGCTACTAACGTAGCTCCCATAGCCTCAGAAAAAATTGAATACATGGCAAACGCATGCTCTGAAAAGATAACCTCGTCAGATTCTTGCAGAAACACCTTGGCAATTAATTCAAGCACTTCATTAGAACCATTACCAATAACAAGCTGCCTATTGTTAACCTGTAACTTTTCGGACAATAGTGTTTTCAGGTGATAACAATCTGCATCGGGATAAACACACAGATTATCGAGATGCGATTGAATTGCGGCCTTAACTTTTTGACTGGGTCCCAGAGGGTTTTCATTACTAGCCATTTTGACAATTGGACTAATTCCCAATTCCCTCTCTAGCTCGTCAATAGACTTACCCGGCTCATAGGCCCTCAGTTTGTGGATACCTGTATTGACAAGCTCGGGTATCGACTTGGTCATTTGATTTTGTTCCTCATGGCCCCTTAAAGTACAGCCTCCGGGTAAGAACCCAGCTCTTTGATTTCCACAGCTTTTTCCCTGATGTCACGCATAGCAGCCTGAACATTGTCATCTTCCATATGCCCTATAAAATCGATAAAGAAAACATATGTCCAATTACCATGAGAAGATGGACGGGTTTCCAGACGAGTCATATCAATCTCATGGTCATCGAAAGGCTTGAGCAATGAATATAATGCACCCGGCTCGTTTTTCATGGAAACAATGATGGATGTTTTGTCTCTACCACTCGGTTTGGAACGATTCTTCCCTACAATTAAAAACCGGGTTGAATTATCAGGGTGGTCCTCGATTTTTTCATAGACCAATTGTAAATCATACAATTCTGCAGCCATGGAGCCTGCAATTGCAGCTGAGTTCCATTCGGAATGCACTCGTTTGGCCGCCTCAGAATTAGAACTTACAGCAACACGTTCCGCCAACGGCATATGAGCATCAAGCCATTTTCGGCATTGAGCCAAAGACTGCTGGTGCGAATACACTCTGGTGATATTATCCAAACGGGTATTGGGTCCAATCATCAAGTGTTGATGAATCCTTAACTCTACCTCGCCGGAAATAAACACATTTGAACTCAGAAATGAATCCAGCGTGTGATTAACCACACCTTCAGTAGAGTTTTCAATTGGCACAACCCCATAGTTCACAGCACCGGCTTCAACCTCACGGAACACTTCATCAATAGCCGGCATTGGTCGGGTAATTACCCTTGAACCAAAATGTTTCAATGCTGCCTGCTGGGTAAATGTTCCTTCTGGACCAAGATAGGCCACTTTTAAAGGCTGCTCCAAGGCCAGACAGGCAGACATGATTTCGCGAAACAATCGCGCCATATCTTCATTAGCCAACGGCCCTTCGTTACGCTCCATCACCCTTGTTAATACCTGCGCCTCTCTTTCCGGCCGGTAAAACACTACATTCTCAGCATGTGATGATTTCATCTTGACCTCAGCGACCTCCTGAGCACAACGCGCCCGTTCGGAAATCAACTTCTGAATATCGAGGTCCAGGGAATCTATTTTGTCTCGCAGTTTTAACAGCTGTTGCTCTTCAGCGCCGCTTGAATCACTCATTACTTCGCCTCAGCCATGTTGCTTTTCAAAATCAGCCATAAACTGAATCAGTGCATCAACAGCCCGCTCAGGCACAGCATTGTATATTGACGCCCTCATCCCCCCTACACTGCGATGACCGGCAAGATTACGCAGTCCCACCGCTTCAGCCTCAGCCAGAAATTGCTTATCCAGATCAGAATTCCGCAAAGTAAACGGAACATTCATCAGGGAACGGGAGTCTTTCGCCACTGGGTTGGCAAAGAACTCTGATTGATCAATGAAATTGTATAAACGAGCAGCCTTGCGCTCATTGATTTCACCCATCGCAGCAACACCACCCTGTGTTTTTAGCCATTTAAATACCAATCCGCACATATATACAGAAAAGCTGGGAGGAGTATTCAACATCGAAGCATTTTTCGCGGTCAGTGCATAGCTCATAATAGAGGGAGTTGTTTCCATGGCCTGATCAAGCAGATCCTTACGAACAATCACCCATACCAACCCTGAAGGGCCAATATTTTTTTGCGCGCCGGCGTATATAAGCCCATACCGTGAAACATCCAACGGCCTGGAAAGAATATTCGAGGACATATCCGCAACTAACGGAACCGGGCTCTCTGGAATATACGAAAACTCCACACCACCAATGGTTTCGTTAGGAGTGTAATGTAAGTAGACAGCATCATCGCGCACATTTATCTCGCCTTGTTCCGGAGCACGCGTAAAGCCACTACTTTCAGTCGTAGCAGCAATGGAGACATCAGCATATCTTGAGGCCTCCTGAATGGCTTTTTGAGACCAAATACCAGTATTTACAAAATCCGCCTTGTTGTTTTTCCCCAGCAGATTTAATGGAATCATTGAGAACTGGGCGGTAGCACCACCCTGCATATAGATGATCTCATAGTCATCGGAAACAGAGAGCAGATCTTTTAAATCCTGCTTGGCAGTTTCGGAAATATCAACCACCATCTTGCCTCGATGGCTCATTTCCATAATCGACATACCACTGCCCTGGTAATCCAGCATTTCTTGTTGAGCCTGCTCCAACACTTCTGTTGGCAGAGCTGCCGGACCTGCGCAAAAATTAAAAGATCTAGTCATGATGCTCTCTATTTATGTTGCCAATAATAAAAAACCTAAAACACACTCAAACAATTAATCTGAAGGACTATCTTCCTCACCTTCCGATAATGGAGGTTCTGCAGACACTTGCTCACCATCCACTAACTCAATATCTCCCACATCAACATCCTTATCCTCTTCAACTCGCTCTACACCCACCAAAGACTCATCTTCAGCGACTTTAATTAGACGTACTCCCTGAGTATTCCTTCCCAATACGGATATCTCTGAACTGCGGGTGCGTACCAACGTCCCTTTGTCACTGATCAGCATGATTTCGTCACCCTCAAAAATCTGCACAGCACCAACCAGCGGACCATTCCGATCATTAACAATCATGGCAATCACGCCCTGGGTTCCTCGCCCTTTGGTCGGGAAATCCTGGGTTTTGGTTCGCTTGCCATAACCTTTTTCTGAAACCGTCAGAATAGTACCTTCATCATCAGGGATCATTAACGAGATTACTTCCGCTTCTTCACCCAGGCGAATACCTCTGACACCGCGAGCAGTCCGTCCCATTTCTCTCACACGCTCTTCAGAGAAACGTACAGCCTTACCATTACTGGCCAACAACAGGATTTCGTGACTTCCGTCGGTAATAGCAACTCCGACTAACTGATCACCCTCATCCAGGCTTAACGCAATCAAACCAGATGAACGCTGACGGGAAAATGCTTCCAGAGCGGTCTTCTTGACAGTGCCCTTGGCCGTAACCATGAAAACAAATTTGTTTGCCTCATAACCCTCTATCGGCAAAACAGCTGTTACTCTTTCATTGTTATCCAAATTCAGGATATTGATCAAAGGGCGGCCTTTTGCTGTTCGTCCAGCCTGAGGAATTTCCCAGACTTTCAGCCAGTAAACCTTACCCCTGTCACTGAAACACATAATTGTGGTGTGGGTACTGGCCACAAACAGATGAGCCACATAATCCTCATCTTTGACCTGAGTTGCCGCTTTTCCGCGACCACCACGCCGCTGAGCCTGATAATCAGCCAGCGGTTGAGACTTCGCATAACCACCATGGGAAATCGTCACCACCATATCTTCTTCAGTGATTAGATCCTCCATGCTGTAATCCTGCCTGGAAGCTATAATTTCAGAACGACGCGCATCCGAATACTCATCACGAATAGCCACCAGCTCTTCGCGAATAACCTCCATCAGACGCTCATAGCTACCCAATATATGCAGGTATTCAGCAATCGAATCGATAATCTGCTGGTACTCATCGATAATTTTGTCACTTTCAAGACTGGTGAGCTTTTGCAGACGCAGATCCAAAATCGCCTGAGCCTGTACCGGCGACAAATAATACTGACCATCACGAATACCAAACTCTTCAGCGAGATCTTCCGGACGACAGGCATCCGTCGAACCTGCCCGCTCCAACATCGCTGATACATGGCCCAACTTCCAGGAGCGTTCGATCAGCCTGGTCTTGGCCTCACCGCCATCACGAGAGGTTTTGATCACTTCGATGATTTCATCAATATTGGCCAGCGCAACCGCTTGCCCTTCAAGAATATGGCCACGTTCTCTGGCCTTTTTCAACTCATAAACAGTACGTCTGGTTACAACTTCACGACGATGGCGTATGAACGCATCAACCATATCCCTTAAATTGAGGACCTTTGGTTGACCGTCGACCAAAGCCACCATATTGATCCCAAAAACAGATTCCATCTGAGTTTGGGTGTAGAGGTTGTTAATAACCACTTCTGCAACCGCATCACGTTTGACCTCGATCGCAATGCGCAAGCCGTCTTTATCGGACTCATCCCGCAACTCAGAGATACCTTCGAGCTTCTTGTCCTTAACCAGTTCAGCTATTTTTTCAATGAGGCGCGCTTTATTGACCTGATAGGGAATCTCTGAAACCACAATGGTTTCCCGGCCAGTCTTGGGATTAGTCTCAACAGATGTTCTGGAACGTATATATATTCGACCACGACCGGTGCGATAAGCCTCAACAATGCCTTTACGGCCATTGATGAATGCCGCCGTAGGAAAGTCAGGACCAGGAATGATTTCCATAAGCTGGTCGATATCAATGGCAGGGTTATCGATCATAGCCAGACAGCCATCGATCACCTCACCCAGATTATGTGGCGGGATATTGGTCGCCATCCCGACTGCAATACCAGAAGAACCGTTGACCAGCAGATTTGGAACACGGGTCGGCAGAACATCCGGAATCATCTCCTTGCCATCATAGTTTGGAGAAAAATCAACAGTTTCCTTATCAAGATCCGCCAGCAGGGAGTGAGCCATCTTGCGCATCCGGACTTCGGTATAACGCATTGCCGCAGGCGCATCACCATCTATCGAGCCGAAGTTTCCCTGACCATTAACCAACGTATAACGCATTGCCCACGGCTGAGCCAGACGTACAATCGCTTCGTAAACGGGGGAATCACCGTGAGGGTGATATTTACCGATCACATCTCCGACCACACGGGCAGATTTATAGTAGGGTTTATTCCAGTCAGCCCCGAGTTCTTGCATGGCAAACAGCACTCGCCGATGCACAGGTTTCAGACCATCACGAACATCGGGTAAAGCCCGTCCCACGATCACACTCATAGCGTAATCCAGATACGATTGCTTTAGCTCTTCTTCGATATTTATGGGTAGGATTTCTTTGGCGGTATCGACCATAGAAAAAAGGTTCCTTTTTCGGGTCTATCTGTTTCTATCAAATCGCGCGTATTACAACCGTCGCAGACCCCTTCACGGCTGGCACAAATAGGCGCTGGATAATAGCATATCGGCACAAACAAGAGCCAGCGCAGTTCTGCTTTTTGGTACCAGAATCAATCACTTGCGCCACCCTCCCCAGAATGCGGCATGCATTCGCCGGGAGAATAGTTTAGCATCCGCGCATTCCATCCAAGTTTCACCGCCCGAACGGGAGAGTATCTATGCAAAAAGCCGACACCATTTTATTCAGCCGCTGGATAGTCACAGTCAACGCCCAAAGAGAAGTATTGGAAAACCATGCTCTGGTGATTGACCAACAGAAAATCAAGGCCATTCTACCTGCGGACGAAGTCAGGCAGCAGTTTGAAGCTGGCGAGGAATTCAATCTTGGTGACAGTGTCTTAATGCCCGGACTGGTTAACACTCATGGTCACGCCGCCATGACCATGTTCAGAGGAATGGCAGATGACCTGCCACTGATGACGTGGCTCAATGATCATATGTGGCCAGCCGAGGGTAAATGGGTTAGCGAACAATTTGTGGCTGACGGCACCAGGATTGCCATTGGCGAAATGATCCGTTGTGGTACCACAACCTTTTCAGACAACTATTTCTTTCCCGAACAGGCCGCACTCGAAGCCAAAAAAGCCGGCATTCGGGCACAATTGAATTTTCCAATCATGGACTTCCCAACAGCCTGGGCACAGAATCCAGATGAATACATTAAGAAAGGTCTGGCCCTGAGAGAGCAATTCGCCAACGATGATCAGGTTCATGTTGTATTCGGCCCTCATGCCCCATATACCGTCTCCGATGAACCCCTGAAGAAAATCGCCCAACTGGCCAAGGAACACAACATTCTGATTCAAATGCACGTGCATGAAACCCAGGTAGAAGTGGATGAAAGCATAGAGAAATACGGCAAACGCCCAATCAGAAGACTTTATGACCTTGGTTTGCTGGGTCCGCATATGCAATGCGTTCACATGACAGCACTGAATGACGAAGATATTCAGCTGATTGCGGAAACCGGTTCTCATGTCATGCACTGCCCGGAGTCAAACCTGAAACTGGCCAGTGGTTTTTGCCCTGTCCACAAACTTCAGGAGCAGGGTATCAACGTTTCCCTCGGCACCGACGGCACCGCTTCCAATAATGACCTGGACATGTTTGGAGAAATGCGCACAGCTGCACAGCTGGCCAAAGCAGTCGCCATGAATGCTGAGGCTTTACCTGCCGGTGAAGCACTGGCAATGGCAACCATCAATGGTGCCAAAGCACTGGGCCTGGATAATCAAATAGGCAGCCTGGAAGTTGGCAAGCTAGCAGACATCATTGCCGTTGACCTGTCCGATCTCGAAAGCCAGCCGATCTTTAGCCCGGTTTCACATCTGGTGTATGCAACCACGCGCAATCAGGTAACAGATGTATGGGTAGGCGGTAAACAGTTGATGACAAATCGAGAGCTGACCACATTATCCAAGGCTGAGCTGATCTCTACTGCTCAGGCGTGGCAAAGCAAAATTATCGCCGCAAGATCTTAACAGCGGAGAACAATATGAACGTTGATCAGGCTGAAATTGGAAAATTCGAGGCCCTGGCCAGTCGCTGGTGGGATCCTGAAAGTGAATTTCGACCCTTACACCAAATCAACCCGCTGCGCGCCAACTACATTGATGAGCGCTGTCCGGTGGCCGGCAAAAAAGTTCTGGATGTTGGTTGTGGCGGAGGCATACTGGCCGAGGCATTTGCACATCGTGGTGCCACTGTTAAAGGCATTGACATGGGTGAAGCCCCATTGAACGTTGCCAAACTCCATGCTCTCGATACCGGTCTGAAAAACGTTGAATACCAGCAGATTCCGGTTGAAGAACTTGCTGCCCAAGAAACCGGTCAGTATGACTTGGTTTGCTGCATGGAAATGCTGGAACATGTACCCGACCCCGCATCTGTTGTCGATGCCTGCAGCAAACTGGTCAAACCGGGTGGCCAGGTATTTTTCTCAACCCTGAATCGCAACCCAAAATCCTACCTGTTCGCCATAATTGGTGCAGAGTACGTATTAAAGCTATTACCTCGCGGCACCCATGACTATCAAAAGTTCATCCGTCCATCTGAATTGCAAAACTGGACCCGACAGGCTGGATTGATTCGTGGAGACAGTACCGGCCTGAGTTACAACCCATTAACAGGGACATATAAACTGGGCAGGGACCAAAGTGTTAACTATATGATTCAGACCCGAAAACCCGATGCCTGACATGACTATCAATACAGTACTTTTTGATCTTGACGGCACCCTGGTGGACAGCTCCATAGGTTTTATTCTGGCAATGAACAAAACCCTGGCAGACTATGATCAGTGCCCCATGGATGACGATAGTATCCGGGAACTGATTTCTGCCGGAGCCAGGACGATTATTCAACGAGCCTGGGCAGAAGAGATCAGCCGCGAACAGATTGAGCAGATACGAGACGATTACATTCGGGAATATCAGCAATATCCCGAGAGAGGTGCAAGCGTCTACCCTGGCCTGCCAGAATGGCTCAACAGGGCCAGACAGCATGGAATTAAACTGGGAGTGGTCACTAACAAACCAGAATGCCTGGCCAAGCCCATCATCGAAAGTCTGGAGTTATCACAATACCTGGATGTGCTGATCTGCCCGGACCATGTCAAAACGGTCAAACCGGATCCGGAGGGAATTCTACTGGCCATAAACCAGCTGAAATCAGATCCTGCCCAAACTCTGTATTGTGGTGACCATAGCAAAGATATCGCGGCTGCAGCTGCGGCTGGAGTCAGATCCCTCGCCTGCGGATACGGTTTTTATCCAAGAGAAGAAGATTTTCACGACTGGCCAGCTGACTATCATGCCGATAACTCAGAACACGCCGTTAACATCCTTACCCAATTATGCAACATGTCTGACTAATACTATGGAATCAAAAATCATCACCAATGTCGTTCCCGCAGACTGGCAACCAGACGCTCTGGAACTTCAGGGAAAAAATATTCTGATTACTGGAGCAAGCTCCGGTATTGGCCGATGTGTCGCAATAGAATGCGCCAAACATGGCGCTACAGTTATTCTGCTGGGTCGAAACGAGGAAAAACTGGCACAGGTTTATGATGAAATTGTTCAACAAGGTTATCCTGAGCCCATGATGTATATCCTCGACCTTGCTACCGCAACCATCGATGACTATCAGACTCTGGCTCGTGCTGTCGAGGAAGAACTGGAACAGCTTGATGTATTATTACTGAATGCAGCCATCCTCGGGCAGAGGTCGCCCATCTCCAGCTTCAAACCAGAAATCTGGCAGCAGACGATGAAAACCAATGTCGATAGCTGTTTCTATCTGTGTCGCTACCTCTTGCCATCAATACAGAAAAGTGAGTCAGGCAGAGTTTTGTTTACGTCATCGTCTGTTGGTAGAACTGGCCGAGCCTACTGGGGTGCTTACGCGGTATCAAAATTCGCAGTGGAAGGACTCATGCAGACCCTGGCAGATGAACTCGAAAACATCTCGACCATCAGAGTCAACAGCATCAACCCCAAAGGTACCCAAAGCGCTATGCGGGCACAGGCCTACCCTGCCGAAAACCCTCAAACGATAAAGTCCCCCGAGCAATTGACGCCTCTGTATTTGTATTTGATGTCAAAACACAGTCAGCACATCCATGGGCAAATGATTGACTACTAAGCTTGCTTCTATTTGGCAAAATATTGCCGGTTTAATGACTCTCCATCTTATACGCATTACTAAAAGTCAATAATTTGTCGAAAAAAACCGGCTAATTACTTTCTTTTCAGCAGGCCAATAACTGCCGGCTCCTCACCCAAAATCGGAAACATTGCCGCATATGGCAATGTTTTTCCGTCTTTTTTCGTCTTTTACCTGCAAACTTATAGAAGATCCGAACAGATTCGTTGATTGGCATGATTCTGGCTCTACTCATACACAATAGCTTCACACTTTATATTGCTGTTGGAGACGGGTTAATGAGTACCAACTTTCAGCCACCAGTTTCAATTAATGAACAAAAAACGCTGTTTCCCAAGATCGACCAGGGAAGTTCTGTTGAACTGGGGAGCATTACCAAATCAGATGCCCTTCGCGATCTTCGTCTCCGCATGAGCCTGTTGTTGCAAACAACTCTGGATACTGAGCGGCTAGTCCGGATTGTTTATGAAGAAATCTGTAAAGCAGTCGAGGTACACGGTATCAACTACCGCTACCCAGGTATGCAAATCAGTATTATGGTCGGCCGTCAAAATCAACACAAAGTCACTTATCGGCTGACCGCAAATGAAGACACCTACGGGGAAATTGTATTCTGCCGCAGCCGTCGCTTCAAAGAAGAAGAGCTGATGGTGCTGGAGTCATTGCTCGACTTGTTTATTTATCCACTCAAAAACAGCCTGCAATACCGCCGAGCTCTCGCCTGCGCATTAACAGACTCACTGACTGGTGTGGGCAACCGGCAAGCGCTGATGAAAACATTACAAAGGGAACTCGACCTGGCAGACCGCCATAGCCTGGAGTTGTCTATTCTGATGATTGACATCGATAACTTCAAAGCAATCAACGACGACCATGGTCACCTCACCGGAGATACGGTATTGAAAAAGGCGGCTCAGAATATTGTGAATGTCATCCGCTCCTCAGACATGTGTTTTCGCTTTGGCGGAGAAGAGTTTGTTGTGATATTGAGCAATACCGGAGTAGAGCAGGCACAGGTTATAGGTAAACGGATCAATGAAAGCATCAGTGAGGGTATTGAAGCAGGCATCCATAAAAATCCCATCACCGTCAGCATAGGTGCGGCTTTGCTGCAAACCGGCATGGATATCGAGAAATTACTGCAATCGGCTGATGATGCCATGTATATCGCCAAAGCAACCGGTAAAAACAAAACCATAATTGCCAAAGAGTTGGTTTCCTGAGCCGATTGATATCGGTTCAGCATTGACGCTTCAGGGCATATCACCTATAACAGCGCGATTTTAGCTGACAGTCGTTGATTCATGAGCAAGCGTAAACCGATACCCATATTGAACCAGGCAATCATAGAAACCCATTGCCATCTGGATTACTTAAAAAACTCCGAACTGGAAACTGTGCTCGAACAAGCTTTCAATGTTGGAATTGAAAGCATTGTGACAATTGCCACAGAGCCGGACAATCTCGCCGTTGTCCTGGATATTGCCAATCGTTTCCATCAGGTTTATTGCACTCAGGGCATTCACCCCCACGAAGCAGAAAAGTTTACTCCACAAACACTTAGCACCATTCGTGACAACAGCCACCATGCCAAAGTAGTTGCCATTGGGGAAATCGGACTCGATTATTATTACGATCATGCTGATCGTGCGGTCCAGCGGAAAGTGTTTGAAACCCAACTGGCGATTGCCAGTGAACTTCAACTACCGGTGGTCATTCACACCCGCGAAGCTGACGATGACACGCTCGCGATATTAAAGAACTTTTCCACCAAGCTGCCACGCAAAGGCGTGATACACAGTTTCACCTCTGGTCTGAAACTGGCGGAATTCTGTCTGTCAGAAGGTTTTCATTTGGGCTTTAACGGCATACTGACGTTCAACAAAGCCGAAAATGTAAGAGAAATTCTGCGTGCTACCCCGGTTACTCAAATGCTGGTGGAAACGGACGCTCCATATTTGACGCCAGTGCCTTACCGGGGAGTTACCAACGAGCCCAAGTACCTGCCGTTTATTCTGGAAAGAATGGCACAGGAGAAAAATATTGAAGTTGGCAGTTTAACCCGCCAACTGACTGAGAATGCCCGCTCGCTATTTCAAATCAACTAAGTTTCAAGTCAACTAATTTCCAGCCAGCGTTGGCATACCTTGGGAACTGCCTCACCCGCACGCTCCTGGTAATATTCAAAGCCCGCCGGACGATTGCGCATATTCAGCGCAATCACTACTTTTTCGGCATGTGCAGGAGCCAGGTGTATCAGACTGGCTGCCGGCTCAACTTCCAGTGAGGTTCCAACCACCATGATCTTGTCTGCCTGACTGATCAGTTCCGCAGCCTCTGACAAGCCGGAAACAATTTCTCCGAACCAGACGATATGAGGACGCAACTGACTGCCAAGTTCGCAGTGATCCCCCAGCTCAATAGCTTTACTGCCAACCTCATAAACCAGACTCTCATCCACCGTACTTCGCGCCTTAGTCAACTCTCCATGCAGATGCAGCACAATACTTGAACCTGCCCGTTCATGCAGATTATCGACGTTTTGAGTAATGACGAACACATCATAGGCCTGCTCCAGACCCGCAATGGCAAGATGTGCCGGATTGGGCTGCACGGTGCCGAGCTGTTGGCGCCGTTCATTATAAAAACGCAGCACCAGTTCAGGATTACGTAACCAGGCATCGGGCGTTGCCACATCATATATCGAGTGGTTTTCCCATAAGCCATCTGAATCTCTGAATGTTTTCAAACCACTTTCGGCACTAATGCCTGCACCAGAAAACACAACAACTTTCTGGCGCTCAATATTGTCAGTCAATGGTCCTACCCTCTCAAAAAAGCTACGGCTGAAGTCTGTCGATCTGCCACTGCCCGGTTTCATCTTTACTGTACATGAAACGATCATGCAGACGATTACCGCCACCTTGCCAGAATTCGATTTCTGTAGCCTCAACACGATAACCACCCCAAAAGGATGGCAGCGGGATATCCCCTTCAGCAAACCTGGCTTTCATTTGTGCAAATGCCTGTTCAAGCATTTTACGACCGGAAATCTTCTGACTCTGATGAGATGTCCAGGCTGCAATCCGACTCTCTCTTGGCCTGGAAAGAAAATAAGCAGTGGTTTCCGTTACAGACAGCTGCCGGGCACGTCCGTAGATAATTACCTGACGCTCCAGCGGCACCCAGCCAAAATGCAGACAGACATTAGGGTTGTGCTCTATCTCTCTGGCCTTCCGGCTCCCCAGGTTGGTATAAAACACAAACCCCCGCTGATCAAAATGTTTCAACAATACGATGCGCTGGCTGGGACGACCATCCGGCCCCACAGTCGCCATACACATGGCCGTCGGATCTGTGTTGACTTTGGCCTTTACTGAATCTTTGAACCAGGCTTCAAACTGATCAATCGGGTCCGCAAGCAGATTTTCTCTGCGAAGCCCGCCCTGCAGGTACTCTCTTCTGATATCACTTAGATCCACAATTACCTTCCATTCCCCATGTCACTGCGTGACTATACTGGTATCATCGCCGAAGTACAGATCCGTTGCTAAACTTCTGATGAGGTATTTCTATGGCACTTACCCCTTCCACAATGGCCCCTCTGGGGAGTATTGCTCCAGACTTCAAATTACCGGACGGCCAGGGTCGGCATGTTAGTTTGTCTGAGGCCACCCGTGAAAACGGTTTGTTGGTCGTATTCATGTGTAATCACTGCCCATTCGTCAAACATATCGCCGGCTTTCTTGAACCCTTACACCAAAAACTGGCGGACATGAACATCGGGATGGTGGCGATCAATGCCAATGATATTACTGATTATCCAGAAGATGCTCCGGACAAAATGGTGGCTGTATCCGAAGAGCACGGATTCACCTTTCCTTATCTTTATGACGAATCCCAGGCGGTAGCCAGAGGTTACGATGCTGCCTGCACACCGGATTTCTTCTTGTATGATCAGGATCTGAAATTATTTTACCGCGGTCAACTTGATAACAGTCGCCCGGGGAATGGCAATCCGATTACCGGGAAAGATCTGTTGGAAGCGGCCCAGGCCATAGTCAGTAAAACCGTCTACTCAGGTGCTCAAAATCCAAGTGTGGGTTGTAACATCAAGTGGAAAGAATAAAGACGAAAACAAAAAAATAAGGAGGGTCATGCCCTCTCTTATCTACTTGCTCACATGTCGACGCGTTCTCTGGCGATTGCTTTGACGTTTGAGACGATCATTTTTACCGGAAAATAACGATGCCCAGGGTTTGGAAGGCAAACCTACAGACTGGGCCAGCAAGTCCACAGCCTTCTTATCCATTTCCTTCCAGGTACCGGCACGAACATCAGGATCCATAAACACACTTCCATAACGTACACGCTTCAAACGCGACACCTGCACTCCCTGACTTTCCCATAACCGTCGAACTTCACGATTACGACCTTCCATGATCACCACGTGATACCAAACATTGGCACCACGGCCACCGAACTCCTGAATATCCGTAAAGCGGGCGACACCGTCTTCCAGCTGAACACCTTCATGCATGCGCTGAATCATGTCGATATTAACGTCACCCAGCACCCTGACAGCGTATTCTCTTTCAACATTACTGGAAGGATGCATCAGTGTGTTGGCCAGCTCACCGTCATTAGTAAACAACAACAGACCACTGGTATTGATATCCAGCCGCCCAACCGCCACCCAACGTTCACCGGGAACCTTCGGCAGATGATCAAATACCGTTGGTCGTCCATCCGGATCTTTGCGGGAACAAACTTCCCCCTCCGGTTTGTTATATATCAACACGCGACGAACGCTTTTTCTGGCCACGGAGGGAATTGGGCGACCGTCCAGTGAAATCGTATCTTCACTGCCCGCCCGATCTCCCAGACGAGCCAGTACGCCATTAAGCAATACCCGACCATCAGTAATAGCCTGCTCCATTTCCCGCCGGGAACCCAATCCGGCACTGGCCAGAATTTTTTGCAGCTTTTCGGTGGAATTACTGCTGTTTTCAGTCTTCTGTTTCATTATCGTCCTGTTGTTCTTCAGCCTCTGCCAGCAATTTTGCCTGTGCTGCCAGTTTAGCCTGAATAATTGCTATTTTTTCGTCTTCGCTCAGATTTTCGGCATCCATTACCGGAGGATCGGGCTGAAAAGACATCGTTTCGTCATCTGGCAGGATAGATTCTGCCTGCTCAGGGACCACATCAGCCTCTGCCATCGTTTTTGATTCGATACTGGTTTCTTGTTCTGTATCAACATCTTCTGCGGATTCCTCATCTTCCTTCAGCGAAGCTCTCTGAGCAGCAAGCATCTGCTCAAAAGCCATGTTTACGCTATCCATTGCTGCAAGTTCGTTGCTCAATTCTTGATCAATGTAGCTTTGCTCTTCACTGACTGCGGCAGCGGCTTTCATTTCATTGACGGCTTTATCAAAATCACTGGTCTCATCTGCGTCACTCTCATCACCCGCCAGATCCAACTCTGGATTAATATCGTCGAGATCCTTGATTTCAGAGAGGCTTGGCAATTCGGTCAGGGATTTAAGGCCAAAATAATCAAGAAATTCACGGGTCGTGGCATACATGGCCGGACGACCAGGAACATCGCGATGACCAACGACTCTGATCCAGTCTCGTTCCTGCAATGATTTTACGATCTGAGTACTGACAGACACGCCTCTGACATCCTCAATCTCTCCCCGCGTAATCGGCTGCCGATAAGCAATCAGCGCTAAGGTTTCAAGTGTGGCACGGGTATAACGCTGAGGCCTTTCATCCCATAAACGTTGAACATATTCACCGGTTCGTACATTGGTCTGAAAACGCCAGCCTGATTTCACTTCAACCAGGTTAACCCCTCGCTCCCGATATTCAATGGCCAGCTGTTGCAAACAAAACTGCAAACATTTTCTGGAAGGCAATTGTTCGGCATCGAACAGTGTCAGCATACGCTCCAGGGACAATGGTTTGCCATGCGCAAATACTGCCGCTTCAAGGATCGGAGTCAAATATTCAGGGGTATAACCTTGCCAGTCCTGCTCAGATAAAGATTGCTCATCAATCAATTCTTCGGTTTGATCCACTTCTGGCTCTATGTCTTTCGCCGGCACAGTAAGGATTTCCTCAGCCGTCACTTCCTCGGCCGACAAACCATCCATCGCCTGCAAAGCCGCCAGCTCATCAGCAATATCAACATCGGATTCCGGTGCTTCCAGATCAACACCATCCAGCAGTGCCAGTTCATCCAGATCACTGGTCTCCGGCATGACATCAGCAAACAGCTCCTGTCCATCCAAAGCCGCCAGTTCGGATAACTCCTGTTCTTCAGCCTGCATCTCCTCCGTCTGAAGCCCGGTCTGATCTGTTGCCGGCTCTGGATTCACAGAGGATTGATCATGATTTTGAGGATTATTCGGATTGTTCATATTCACCGGATTCATTTTCTGTGATCGCGTCAGTTTTCGCTTTCACATGGATGGGACCAAAAATTTCATGCTGCAACAGTTCTACCAGACCTTCTTTACACAGCTCCATAACTGCTAGAAATGTCACAACCACTCCAAGCTTGCCTTCGGCTGGCTTAAACAGGCTGACAAAAGGCACAAAGGCACGATCTCGCAAACGGTCAAGTACTTCAGACATCCGTTCACGAGTGGACAGGGTTTCACGCGAAATCTGATGGTCGATAAACATGTCTGCACGCAGCAATATTTCCCGGAATGCCAACACCAGCTCACGCATTTCTATATCCTGATATACCACCTGGGTGTTGTGATCGGAACGGGAACTCTCCCGGGTAAAAAAGTCGCGGCCTTCACGATATACCTGATCCAGATCTTCAGCCGCCTGCTTGAATTGCTCATATTCCTGCAACCGACGAATGAGCTCAGCTCTTGGATCCTCTTCGTCTTCCTCCCCCTCTTCCGTATTCCGGGGTAGCAATATTCGGGACTTAATCTCTGCCAGCATGGCTGCCATTACCAGATAATCAGCGGCCAACTCAAGATTCAGAGACCGCATCAGTTCCACGTACTCCATGTACTGACGGGTAATCTCAAACACATTGATCTCTAGTACATCGAGGTTTTGTTTCTTGATCAGATACAGCAACAAATCCAACGGACCCTCAAAAGCATCCAGAAATACTTCCAAAGCATCAGGAGGAATATAAAGATCCAGTGGCAACTGCGTCATGGTTTTGCCGGAAACAACCGCAAACGGCATCTCCTGCTGAAGCTGGCGGGCCATCTCCCGGGCTTCTGTCAGGCCGACTCCGCTTTCTTCCACTGTCTCGGGACTTTGCGATTCCAATTCTGTCATAGACAGGTGTTATTCCAAGAAAATAAAACGGGGGATTATAGCGGGTTATTGTCGCCAGTTAATACCATCACTAATCATCCACCAATAATTACCAGGCAAAACAAACTTCACCCGACCTGGAAACCCCGGACTGTCACCAGAGAGGACACAGCCAGTGACGACTCAGAATAAAAATGGAGATACATCACCTGAGCCCTTACGGATGATCTCAGGAACCTCATCCAGCAAACTCACGATAGTAGTCGATTCGATACCACAGTAACCACCGTCAATTACCAAATCCAGCTGATGCTCCAGCAAATCCCGTATCTCCCAGGGCTCCACCATCGGCTCAGTCTCTCCTGGCAGAATCAATGAGGTACTCATCAATGGTTCTCCCAGTTCCGCCAGCAAAGCCTGAGTGATCGGATGATCGGGGATACGCAGTCCAATGGTTTTTTTCTTCGGATGCATCAATCGACGAGGAACTTCTTTGGATGCTTCCAGGATGAAAGTATAAGGCCCGGGAGTATTATTCTTAATCATACGAAATGCGGCATTATCCACCCGGGAGTAATTGGCCAGCTCAGACAGATCCTTACATACCAACGTCAAATGGTGTTTATCATCAATGCGGCGAATCTCGCGGATACGCTCAAGCGCATTCTTGTTGGCAATCTGACAGCCCAGTCCATAGCCTGAATCTGTCGGATACGCTGCCACGCCACCAGCACGAATAATCTCGGCAGCCTGAGAAACCAGTCGCGGCTGCGGGTTGTCCGGATGTATTGCAAAATATTGACTCATACTCTTCCTTTATTCATTAACAAAACCAAACCACACTGGTGGCACCTCAGCTGGCAAACCAGGAGCTTTACCCAGTTCAGACCAGAATTGCCTGGGGCTGTGAAAATCACTGCCTCTCGAACCGGACAAACCGTTTTGGCCGGCAATCCGGGCCAGCATTTTCACCTGATTGACATCGACTCCGGCAGTAGCAATCTCAAGACTGTCACCACCATACCCGGCAAACTCTCCCACCAGCATGGCGAGCTTACGATTAGTCATACGATATTTTATCGGGTGTGCCAGAACCGCAACCCCACCTGCATCATGTATCCACGAGATCACTTGAGACATTTCCGGCCACTGTACTTTGACATCACCCACCTTACCGGCACCAAGCCATTTTTTAAATGCTTCAGCCTGTGTTCGACAATATCCCTGGTCAACCAGCCAACGGCTAAAATGAGCCCTGCCCAAACTGTTTTGGGCATAAGATCTGGCACCTTCGTAGGCGCCGAAAAAACCTTTTTTTTCGAGCCTTTCAGCAATAACGTGCGCCCGCTTATCACGCGCCAGCAACTGTTCTGCTGTCGCTTCAGCAATAACGTCCAGATCAAAGTTGAGGCCTACAATATGAATACCCACTCCGTTCCAGACACTACTGAACTCAATACCAGTGATGATCTGCAGACGCCCAGCGGCCGCATGTTGCAGCTCCCTGACACCGGCAATAGTATCGTGATCAGTCAGTGCCAGTACGACAACATTTTTTTCGACCGCTCGTTCCACCAACTGATCAGGAGTAAGTTCACCATCGGAGTAAATACTATGGCAATGAAGGTCAACATTGAGATATCTGGCATTGGAACACTGACGGGCAGTTGCTATCATGCTTGGCCTTTAAAAAAATCAAAAGTAGTATTGTATGCAATAGCGCCTGCTCACACTAATTTTGTGAGTATTGGGAGGATGAATTGTCGTTTTTGAGAAAGCATAACGCTAACATCTCAAAGCGATATCGTCGACAGATAATGAACGATGAAAAACTCCCTATAATCGAAAACAATAGGGTATCCGAATTTTATTTTTTTAAGTATTGTCGCCTCAGTGATATATGCCGACCTGTGGTGGCGGTTTTTTAATGTTGATTCCAACAGATAAGGATCACATATGTTTTATGCCATTATTTCCCAGGACATTGACAACAGCCTGGAAAAACGTAAATCCGCCCGTCCGGCACATCTGGCCAGACTGGAAGCGTTAAAAAGTGAAGGTCGTCTGCTTATCGCCGGCCCCTGCCCAGCCATCGACAGCGATGATCCGGGTGAAGCAGGATTTACCGGCTCAGTCGTCATCGCAGAGTTTGATAGCCTGGAACAGGCCAAATCATGGGCTGATGCCGACCCGTATATCGAAGCTGGTGTTTACTCCAGCGTCATGGTGAAACCATTTAAAAAAGTCTTACCGTAATTTAGGAAACACAATGACCAGACTCTTAGCTCTCACCGGATTATTGCTGGCGCTGGCGATGATCCCAATGCCTTCTTACGCAGAAGACAAGTATGTGACGGACGTACTCTGGGTACCGTTACGGTCAGGTGCCGGCAGTCAGTACCGCATCATCAATAAAGGTTTAAAAAGCGGCACCAAACTGGAGGTGCTGAACTACAACGACGACGAAGAATGGGCGTTTGTTCGCACCAGCGGTGGCGTTGAGGGCTGGGTTCCTGATCGTTACCTGAGAAGCACTCCTATTGCAGAAGTGCAGCTGGCGATCGTCGAAAAAGAACTGGCCGCATTAAAAGAGAAGCTGGCCAAGACTTCAAATTCATTGGAAAACATACAAACCAACAGTGAAGAAACCGAGTCTCAGCTCAGCAAACTAGCGAAGGAAAAAGAAGAACTGCAAAGTGAACTTGAACATATCAAGAACACCGCCGCAAATGCGATCAACCTTGAAAAGCGCAACGGTGAACTGCTGGTAGAAAACGAACGTTTAAAAAATGAGGTTGAAGGTGCGCAGCTGCAAGTTCAGTCTCTAACCTCCAGCCGTGAAAGCCGTAACTGGATTATCGGTGGTACTATCATGCTGGTTGGCGTAGTACTTGGGTTGATACTGCCACGGCTGAATTCCAGTGGCCGTAAAGACGGTTGGGCTTGAGGCAAATATCTGCCATAACCCATACCGGATACAACAACTGATGATCCAAAGTCTTAGGACTCTGGATCATCAGTAGATACGAACTATGCTCTTGGAATTCGTTTATGTCCTGGTCTGACAGTGAAATTTCTCTGGAGTTTGACGCGGAAAATTTACGTCAATTATTGCTACAGGGACAAAAAGGTACACAATCCAATTACTGTCACTTTCAGATCGTCCGCTGGTGTGGACTGTTGGTTCAGTATCTGCGACAACAGGATAATTTACACCCATTGATCGATATTGCAGACGATGTCGTTGTGCAATGGGAACTTCACCTGGCGACCAACTACACCGTCACCCAAATGGATAAGTTTTCCCAATCGGATCTGGTATTACCCAAACAACATTTTTCTCACTGGCTTAAACTTCTGGATCGACATAACCATGTTTAAAAAATACTTACTGATTTTCGGACTGTTATTGAGTAGTGGATCTTTTGCGGCCAATCCGCAAGCAGTGATCGAAACCAGTCTTGGCACCGTGACTCTTGAACTTTATGCTGACAAAGCTCCGGTCACGGTTGCCAATTTCGTCCAATACTCCAACGATCATTATTACGATGGTCTGATTTTTCACCGGGTGATTTCCGGCTTCATGATTCAGGGCGGAGGTTTTGAACCTGGCATGAAACAGCGCCAGACCAATGCACCGATCAAAAATGAAGCCAATAATGGCCTGAGCAATTTGCGCGGAACTATCGCCATGGCCCGTACCAATGATCCAAACAGTGCCACCTCCCAATTCTTCATCAATCACAAAGATAATAATTTTCTGGACTACGCCAGTCCCGCCAAACCCGGGTATGCCGTTTTTGGCAAAGTAATTGATGGCATGGACACCGTAGACCGGATCGCCCGGGTCCAAACCACCCGTGTTGGTGCCTACAGCGATGTACCGGCAGAAACCGTCAAAATCATTTCCATCACTATTGAAGACAGCAAGACTGAGTGAATAGCCCCCGCATCCTGCCTGCCCAGGTCTCCTGGCAGGCTGACCTGGTTCCGGTTTCCACTGTTTTTGACGATGTATACTTTTCCAAGGCCGGCGGAATCGCGGAAACCGAATATGTATTTATCAATAGCAACCGACTGTCTGAGCGCTTTGCCCAACTGAAACCGAGGCAAACCTTTGTAATCGCTGAAACCGGTTTTGGTACAGGTCTGAACTTCCTGGTCGCGGCTTCACTGTTCACCGCCATGCAGACCGACGGGCAGATCCCGAGTTCCTGCCGGTTACACTTCATCAGCGCCGAAAAACATCCTTTTCTGCTTCAGGATCTTCGTCAGATCTATCAACACTGGCCTCAATTCCAGACGCTGTGTGATTGCTTATTAAATGCTTACCCTCATCTGATCCCCGGCTTTCACCGGCTCGACTTTGATACATTACAACTCACGTTGATGTTCGGTGAAGCAGATCGGATGTTTTCCAAGTTGCACGGTAGCGTTGACTGCTGGTTTCTGGATGGTTTTGCACCAAGCAAAAATCCGGATATGTGGAGCGACACTTTATTTACCGAAATCGCCCGCCTGAGCCGCTACCAGACCACCTTTGCTACGTTTACCGCCGCAGGTATCGTCCGCCGGGGGTTGAAAGGCCGGGGCTTCGAAGTCCGGAAAACTCAAGGATTCGGCCATAAACGGGATATGCTGACCGGATCATTTGCCGGCCTGGGGCCACAACTACCAGACAGTCATCCTGCCTGGTTCCAGTTACCCCGTGAACAACAAGTCCAGCGGGTTGCCATCATCGGTGCTGGTATGGCGGGAGCCAGTTGCGCTCATGCACTGAGCCACAGAGGTATTGCCTGTGAGGTATTTGAACAGCATCAAAGCATCGCCAGCGAAGCATCCGGCAATGCCCAGGGAGCACTGTACATCAAACCCTCCTGGGAAAGTTCCTATCACAATCGTTTTTACAGCCAGGCATTTGGATTTGCCAACCGCCGTTACCATCATCTCGAAGAATTGGAATGGCAACCTTGCGGTGTTTTGATCAGTGGCTGGAACGATAAGGAAAAACAGCGGCAACAGAACTTCAACTCCCAGGATCCCTACTCAGATTTCCTGATCAGGCCGGTCGATCAAAGCGACGCCAGTCATCACGCAGGTATCGATACCACCGCCGGATTATGGTTGTCAGATGGGGGCTGGGTACACCCGCCATCGTTATGCCAGCAACTGCTTCAGAGTGCCCGAATACACTTGGGTACTCAAATCGTGACCCTGAATCTGGAACACGACAACTGCTGGGTACTATCCGATCAACAGGGTCAACGTCATGGTCCGTTTACTCAGGTGATCTTTGCCAACGCCAATGCGGCCAGGAACTTTCCGGCTACGGCAAATCTACCCGTCAAACCCATCCGTGGCCAGACCTCCGCCATCGCGGTGAACAGGGATGTCCCACTGACTTCCGTGCTGTGTGCCAAAGGTTATGTATCGCCAGTGCGTAATGGCCAGCTGAATTTTGGAGCGACATTTAATCTCAATGACAGTTCCACCGCACTGAATGAATCCGATCACCAGGAAAACCTGAAGAACTTGTTCTCCTGTTTTCCCGCACTGAAAAACCATCTTGATGATACGCCGGAGCTGACCGGAAGAGTCGGATTTCGATGCACAACACCGGATTACATGCCCATTGCCGGTCCGCTGCCCGACTGGAATTATTATCAAGCGCATTATGGCAACCTGAATCAGCGTCGCAGCCACTGGCCACATCCACAATACCTTCCAGGCCTGTACTGCAACATCGGCCATGGCTCACGTGGACTCACGTCAGCACCATTATGCGGAGAGCTGATCGCCGCCATGATATGTTCAGAACCACTGCCGATAGAAATGGATATCATTGACCATCTGCACCCGGCCCGATTTATCATCAAACAATTCAAACAACAGCCTTAAAGTGATCTGCTACCATGAGCCGTTATCGTCCACCCAGTAAACCGGGTTCCAAATACATTACTCCAGAAGGCCATGAGCGTTTTAAGGACGAGATCCGTCAGCTCTGGCAGGAACGCGCCATTGTCACAGAAGAGGTCAGAGCCGCAGCGGCGCTGGGTGACCGCTCTGAGAATGCCGAATACATCTATGGAAAAAAAAGGCTGCGGGAAATCGATGGTCGCCTGCGCCATCTGGGCAAACGACTCGACAACATCAATGTGGTTCACGGCCTCCCCAAAGAACAGAACAAAGTCTTTTTTGGAGCCTGGGTAAAACTGATGGATGAGGACGACAACGAACTGATAGTACGCATTGTCGGACCGGACGAGTTTGATACCGACAAACAATATATCAGTATGGACAGTCCTCTGGCCCAGGCACTATTAAAACGATCACTGCATGATGAAGTCACCGTTGTACGCCCGGCCGGCACGATTGAGTATTGGATAGAATCAATCAGTTACTGTGGCGCAGATGAGCTTTAATCCAATCATGAGCAATATCAAAGGTGCCATCCACAAAGGCAAATAAGAAACCTTAATATTGCTCAATAGCAGACCACTATTTGCCCGAGACCTACTGATTGGAATTCAATCAAAAAACACACCAGGACATTAATGAAGAAATAATCTAACAGCCCGCTTCCTCACTCTCACTTTTATTAGGGACTCTTCTTATCCCGTAGTCGCGCAATTTATTAGCAATAGCAGTATGTGAGATACCCAATTTTCGTCCTAACAAACGTGAACTGGGATAGGCTGGGTACAACCGACGAAGGATTTCGGATTCGAATTTTTTGACAGCTTCATCCAGTGACCCCGAAAAATTTTCATCCAGTCGATAACCAAAAGACGAAAATGAAACATCATTTTCTGGAAGTTGTATGTCTTCCGGTTCCATTACCTCACCTTCCAACAGAGTAACCGCTTTGAATAAGGTGTTTTCAAGCTGACGTACATTACCAGGCCACTGATACTGGGTTAACAGATTCTGACAAGGCTTGGAAAGGGTGAAGTATTTTTTCTGAGGCTCAGAAAAACGGGCAATAAAATGTTCGGCCAACGGTAGGATATCCAGCGGACGGTCCCGTAAAGCAGGGAGTTCAAGGGACAATACGTCCAACCGATAATAAAGGTCCTGACGAAAGGTACCCTGCTGACATTTTTTCACCAGGTTCTGCTGGCTTGAACAAATGATACGAACATCTACCCGCACCTCCTGTTCTGCTCCTACTTTTCGAAAACGTCCATTTTGCAGCAGCCCGAGAAATTTTGTCTGAAGGGATAGATCCAGTTCGCCGATTTCATCCAGAAACACCGTACCCCCTTCGGCCTGTTCAAATATTCCCTTGCTTTCCCTGGCCCCTTCAAATGCACCTTCAGTTTGTCCAAACAACTCACTTTCAGCCGCCTCTTTTGGCAGGCTGCCACAGTTCAGTGTCAGGAAGGGTTTATCTCTACGCAGACTATGCTGATGACATGCTTTGGCGAGAAGGTTTTTACCCGTCCCGGTTGCGCCGCTGATCAGAATAGGCGCATCCAACTGACTCATTTTTTTGGCCTGGCGAATCAATTTTTTCATAAGCGGGCTTTCGCTGATGATCATGTCAAACTCACCAGCCGTCTGGTTAAACGCGATCATCTGCTTACCTAGACGGGATGGCGACTTAAAGGTGAGTACTGCACCAGCCATAACAGGCTCTTCATCAGACGCTTCCGGCAGGTTGATCGGCATTATGTCGCAAAGATAGGTATGGTTTTTCAGCTGGATATAGGTTGTCTGCGGTTCCCAGGTATTCTGGTTTAACCATTTGTTGATATTGAACCCTTTAATCCATTGTTTCAGGGGACGATCTTTAATTTCGTCATCGCTGAGCTTGAAGATACGCTTGGCGGCATAGTTGGCCACAATAATGTGGCCACGCGCATCTATGGAAATGATGGGTTCAGGCAAAGTTCTGACCAACGTCAACAACTCCTGCCGTTCGCGCTCCTGAGGCATGTAGGCAATTGTGGAAACATCCGTCACGCCTCCCACCTTCCGAATATTGGGCATCAAATCCTGAAATTTATCGAACTCAAGATTGGGAATATGCAGATAAATCTGACCATCAGGGCCTGTTTCAATTCCGGTCAGGTCAATTTTATATTGCACCAGAACGTCCAGTATTTCGTGGGCTATACCCATTCTGTTTTCACATAGGACTTGTAAACGCATCGATCAACCGTTGTTATTCGTAATTATAAACTTACACACTGATATCCAGAAAAATATCAGGAATAGGAACAATTTCACAAAAACTGCGAACGGGTTTATTCAGAACTTAGTAAAACAGGCGGGAAAAATCTGGCAATTTCGCCAAATATCTGCAAAAAATCCCCTTCATAAAAGAGCATTCTTCAGCAGTAACTAACGTTGGTCTCGGTATCATCCCTCGCCTGTAATCAACTCTTTACACAGACGGGGCAGTTTGTTGGGTATTGAAGTATTCGTCAACTGACCGGTTGGTCAATTGCCGCATACGATAAAATACTTGTCTCATTCCTGTAAAAAAGACTATTTATATCAGCCCGTTTTCAGGCAACCATCGATTTCAGGAATAATCCGGCACGATCATGGCTTCCAACTTCATTCCAGAGCTGATCACTCAATTCAGAAATTGGTCTTACAGCACCTTCCTGCAGCCATTGAACGATTGCTGCAGCAACGTCTGGATACTGAATACGTACGACCTCTCCTTTTCTTAACCATTGATCGATGCTTTGAACAGATAAATGAGAACAGGTCCAAGCCAGATTAAGCTGCTGCAGGGCCTTGGCATTGGACTTTTGCTCAACCTGCCCTTTTAAAGGTTTCACCATAATTCGTTTTCCCATATTCAACGCTTCAGACACCAGCTCAAACCCCGCATTACACAGCACTGATTCGGCCTGCTGCAGATTTGCCTGGAAACCGGAACGGCTGAATGGATGGACAGTTACCACGCCATAGACACCTGGTTGAATATCTTTGCAATGCATATGAAATTCATAATCCGTCACTTTCTTGAGCAGATTCAATACACTGAAAGAGTTCTCGAATGGTAGATACACCAACACTTTACGAGAGTCCGGCACTGGAGGATTATCTTCGACATGAATGATTGGAGGCAAAATCGGATTGTTGAAGTGGTGCCAATGAACTCCAAGGTGCATTTGCGCTGGAGCAAACCACCGCAAAACCAACTGGCCCGGAATATCGATCCGGTAACGCGGAACACGATGACCGAATGCATACTGATGACCCAACCCCAGACACTTCCGGGACTGCAATCTGGCTGCCCAGGCAGTGACAGGCTCATAGTCGGAAATCACCATATCATAGTCAGAAAGATCCAGCTCCCGGATATCTCGAAACAGATGTTTCAATGATGCCTGTTTGAAACTTTCACCAATTTTCAAACAGCCATCGCGGGTGATAAAAGTCAGCCCTTCCCGAACCTGGAAGTCGCCGAACTCTTCCATGTCAAACAAGTCTTCCCGGGCGCGTCCGGAAAACAGATAGGAGACATCAAGGCCTGATGCTTTCAATAACGGGGCCATTGCCCTGGCACGTGTAATATGGCCATTACCGGTTGCCTGCACACCGTATAAAATTTTCATGGCAGCAAAACCCCCATCGCCAATAATGCACAACTGCTTCCTAGAAATGCACCCATCACGGTATCTGTTGGGAAATGTACTCCCAGAAAAATCCTCGATAAACCGACACTCAACGCCCAAAGGTAAATCAATGCGCTCCATTGGGGAAAAATCTGGCTGATAAAACAGGCAAAAACAAAAGCCCCTGATGTGTGGCCGGAGGGGAAAGAGAACTGATCTGAGGGCTGGATAAAACTCCGAAAATCCGATAACGCTGCAGCAGGCCGATTCCTTTTAAAACCATTCTTTAACACAAAATATATTGGCCTCTCGACGACAAAGCTCAACGCCAATGCCAACCCCCAGGCCTGATATCCGAGATAAACCATGAGTAATCCGAAAACCGCATATAATGGACCATCAGCGGTTCTGGAAATGAGCCTGCCTGTCCGGGTAAGTAACTCCCGGTGACGGCGAGCCATACACCAGTGAAAGGTTACAACGTCCAGTTCATGAATATTGTGCAGAAGGTTCATTCATTTATCCCATAGCTCCTGATCAGGATGACACTATGGGAAGTGAATTTCAGTAGTATTGAATTTCAGTGAAATTTTTATGACAGCACAATCACTCGTGCAATCCAGTAGCAGGCGTTACCAACCAATACCCCAAATAAAAGATCCGACAAAAAATGCAGCCCCATAATCATCCGCGAAAAGGCCACAAGAGCAGCCCATAGCACGACAGGCAGGATCATCCAACCCACTCCCCAGTATCCGGCAACAATACTGGCAAATAAAAAAGCCGCTGAGGTATGACCACTGGGAAAGCTATATTGATCTGCTGGTTTGATATAAGTCTCAACATCCCCAATAGCATTGGCCGGACGTTTTCTGCGAAATCCATACTTACACAGAAAATAAAATGCCCGCTCCAATAGATAACCAATCCCGGTTAGCTTTGCCCAATCATATTGATGGGAATAAAGCAGATACACTCCAAACGCAATGGGCACATATCCATCACCTGTCCAGGAGATTTTACGCAACCATTTTGCCTGGGTATTTTGCGACGGCAATGACATTAACCAGTTAAAAAAGATGACATCCAACGCATGTATATTATGTAAAATCTTAATATTGCTTACCTCAATCTATTGTCCAAACCGACGGCTGTTTTGCTGAAGGTACTCAAGTTCCCTGACCGTACTCTGTCGTTGTAACACTTCATTTCTGTGAGGATAACGACCAAAACACTCAATAATACTCCGATGTTCCTGTGCTGAATTAATGATTCCTGACCAAAACCGGACACCCTTATTGGACAAACCAACCTCATTGACTTGTTGATTCAGAAGCTGCTCAAGCGTTTGGTGATCTTCCAAACGTTCACTGTGCATCAAGGGCATTATGCAGAAACACCGCCCTGTGACGGCTAATCTCTTTAAATAGTTATTCTTAAGTACATGACGAGTAGCCGCTTGGGCACGATCATCATTGCTAAATGCTTTTTCGGTATGGCGATATATGTTACGACTAAACTGGTCCGTCAATATGATATAAGCCAGACAGCTGTATGCCGAACTCAGCCAGTCAAGTAACATTCCATTTTCAGCTGTGTGCAACACTGCTGCAAACTGAGAATTGATTTCCTGATCAAATGCTGGATTTGAAAGCCACCACTGACGCTGCTTTTCTGGCTCAGCCAGACCCTCCTCGTCCAAAAGTCCTAACCAAAAGGATAGAATATCGTCTACCGCCTGTTTCATATAGCCTGACTTTCTTCCAACATCCCTTCAGTTATCCAGATTGGCCGGAATGAAAACGGATGTTTTCAGCGCTTGCTGTATTTCCTTACCGCGACTAGTCAATTGTTCACGGGTATAGCCACGAGGTGGAACCGCCCCCCAAACCGGATTTGGCCATGCAGGATCATCTACAGTTCTGACTACATGATGAATATGGCACTGAGACACAACATTACCCAATGCCGCGACATTCATTTTGTCTGCGTCAAAACACTTTGCCAATGCTTTGGAAACAAAGGAGGACTCCCATATCAGCTGCTCCTGATCAAGTTCGTCGAGATCATATATTTCTTTTATATCATCCCGCATCGGAACCAGAATAACCCAGGGATAGTTAGCATCTTTGAGCAGAAGAACCTTGCACAAATTCAACTGCCCGAGATCAAGGCAGTCCGACTGTAATCTTTCATCCAATTCAAACATAACCACATTCTTATTATTAATAATGAAGCACAAGTATATGTTTCCAGAAGCATACAATGAACATTTATCGCCACTATTTGCCAAAGGATGACTTTCAATTATTTACTCAATGTTTTTTTCATTTCGCTCCAGTAATCTCTGCGACAACAGAATCACAACCATACCCATTATCCAGGCGATAGCAGTCACAAAGAGAAAATTGGGAGTTGAGTGAGCCAGGCTATAATCTGCCGGTAACAAAAACCTTCCATCAAACTGCCATGGCCAGAGTTTCAGTATTGAACCGGCCAGGATACCGGTAAGCACCGCCATCACCGGCATAGTGTATTTTTCCAACAGGAAAGAAATCAATCTGGAGAATGACAAAATACCAACAGCACAACCTGCCATAAAAACGATTAAAAACAATAAATCTAATTCTCCGACGGCACGCAGGACATGCTCATACATGCCGAGCATCAGCAGGATAAAACTCCCGGAAATACCGGGCAAAACCATGGCACAAATCGCTAACACTGCCGACAGAAACACTATGAGCAGCGTTGGCTCTATGTGGCCTGGTTGAGTCAATGCCAGTGCAATAGGCAATACCATCCCACAACAAAACGGCAACCAAAAAGACAGTCGCCATTGCGAATGTCCACGAACAAGAAAAACAGTCGAGGCCAGTACCAACCCACTGAAAAAGCCCCAGACAACTGGACTGTAGTTTGCCAGAAGATATGACAGAATATTGGCCATCGTTACCACAGCCAAGAGTATTCCTGATAACAGAGATGCAATAAAAGCGGCATCCACATGGTCCAGCAAAGACTTGAACCGCCCTTGGAACAATAGTCTGAGTGCCACCAGATCAAAACTGCTTAATGCCTTCAGCAGACGTTGATAAATTCCACTTATCAGAGCAATGGTCCCACCTGAAACTCCCGGAACGATATCTGCGCAGCCCATGCAAAAACCCTTCAAAAAGACACCAAGATATTGCTTCATTCACCTATATCCTTGTTGATCGTTCCGTTGAGCAATGGCACAAACTTAACGCCTTCGACTTTTTCACGCTGAAAGTTATCGCCATTACGAATAATTAAATATAAAGACTGCTCAGTTTCACCAACGGGTATTACGAGCCTGCCACCTTCCGGGTTAAGTTGCTGCAATAAACTGTCAGGAACTGATTCTGGGGCACATGTCGTAATAATTCCGTCAAATGGAGCAGCTTCCTCCCAGCCGAACCCACCATCAGCAAAACGCAAATAAATGTTGGTTAATTCGAGAACTGAAAACAGTTTTTGAGCTTTCTGCTGCAGAGGCCGTATACGTTCAACAGACCAGACCTCAGGTACCAGTTGTGCCAGTACAGCAGTCTGAAAACCGCTGCCTGTACCAATTTCCAATACCTTTTCTGGAGTTCCATGACTAAGCAGCAACTCGGTCATTCTAGCGACAATATAGGGTTGCGATATGGTCTGACCATGCCCGATTGGCAATGCCGTATCTTCATAGGCTTTATGGGCCAGCGCCTCATCAACAAATAAATGTCGGGGAGTATTCAAAAAAACTTCCAAAACAGATACGTTAGCAATTCCCTTTTCCAACAGCCGACTAACCAGCCGTTCCCGGGTTCGACGCGAGGTCATTCCAATGCCTTCGAGGTTCAAAACACCCAATCTCCGTATTCTGAGCAAATATTAGAAACTAAAGAGTTCACGCAAAACTGAAGTTGCATAGGCACCGGAAGGTAACCCAAAAGACAGACTCAGCGTGTTGTTATCCAGAAACGTCCATTGCAATTGGTGAGGCCTTAGGATCAATGGTCGACGCAACGGCTTCAGCTGTAATGGCGTCAGCCAGTCAGTCAACTCAGTATGCGACCGTAGCAGTTCAAGCTCATGACGACTGAAAACAGGAGACTCCTCCAAAACAGTCGGCCCGGAATACATCAGCCCTGATGTCGAACAATCACCCTGTTCTATCCGGATCAGTTCTTCTTCAGTTCCTTCAGCCACAAACCAGCTATTAGACCCAGATAATATCAATGGCTCACCGGTCTGGGGGACAGACCAGTTACCTTGCAGAATTCTATGGTGGAGCAGACTGTTAAAAAGATAAGAACGCACCGCCGAAACATAAATATCATTGGCCCGATTTTGCTCCAGCCATTCTTGTGCCGGACGGCCCATTGCTAATGCCACGTTTCCATGATCAACACCAAAGCGCTGAGGGCCAAAATAATTGGGGACCCCTTTTGCTGCGATGCGGGAAAGCCCCTCTTCAATTGCTCCGTGATCACCCTGTACATCCCGTAAAACAATATGAAAACGATTGGATGACAAAGCACCCCGTTGCAGCTTGGCCCGATGACGTTGCTGATTAATTACGCTAACACCCTCTACCACAAGAGGCACCTCAGGATCAGGTTTTCCTGGTAACCAGATACTGAACCATTGCCGAGTCACGCCCTGGCGGTCTTTCAGGCCAGCGAAACTGACATGACGATTGGGTACATTCGCCCATCGGGCAATTTGTTTGGCGCACCAGTGGGTATTCTGCTGTTCCTTCTCAATCAATATATATAGATGTTCACCAGAACCGGTGAGTTCAAAACGTAGCTCTTCTTCGACAATGAAATCAGCGGGTTGCTGTTTAAAACCAACCGGCTCAACGACCAGCGCGTGTGCCCGGGCAAAATCATAATTAAGATCATCCATGATCAGCAGCCACTAGCAGAACCACAGCATGCGCAGCGATACCTTCTTTCCGTCCGGTATAACCCAAATGCTCGGTCGTGGTTGCTTTAACATTAACCCGGTCCACATCGCACTGAACGCAGGCAGCAATATTGTTACGCATACTCTCAATATGCGGTGCCATTTTAGGAGTTTGAGCAACAATAGTTGAGTCTATATTTCCAATCATCAAATGCTTCTCTGACACCAAAGAACAACAATGTCGTAACAGTTGCAGACTATCTGCTGACTTATAAGTATCATCTGTGTCCGGAAAATGGTGACCAATATCGCCCAACGCTGCTGCACCAAGTATTGCATCACATATGGCATGCACCAGTACATCTCCGTCAGAGTGCGCAATCAGTTCTGCATGACAGGGAATTGTCTCACCACCCAGGACGATAAATTTGTCAGATCCGGTTTCCTCACCAAAACGATGTACATCAAAACCATGCCCCACTCGCATTACTTTCCTCTCGCTAAAATCATTTCAACCAGCTCCAAATCTTCCGGTGTTGTAATCTTGATATTGTCACGATGCGCTGTTACGACATCGACTACATGCCCATACAGTTCCATCACAGATGCATCATCGGTAACGGCGTGGCCATCGCGAATGACATTCTCAAATGCACGCTTAAGTGCTTCTAAGGGAAACATCTGGGGAGTTTGTGCCTGCCACAGTACAGTTCGATCAACTGTATGGTTAATTGTCTCGTGCTGTACATGTTTAATCGTATCGGAAACCGGAACAGCCAAAATGGCAGAGCGGCCCGAGTTCAGGCAGCGGGAATAAAGGCGATTCAAATCGTCGGTGCGAACACATGGCCGGACAACGTCGTGTATCATGACCCACGCGCTACGAGGTTGATGCTCATAGACCCAATTGACGGCTGACAATACCGAGTCAGACCGTTCTTTACCGCCATAAACGGTCACTATCCGAGGATCATGATAGTAATCACATTCCGCCCAGCGCTGATCATCATGCCTGACACTCACAACGATTCCCTGGATATAGGGAATCGACAAAAACAGTTCAAGGGTCCATTCAATGATCATCCTACCCTGAACAGGCAGATACTGTTTCGGGTATTCAGCTCGCATGCGCGACCCGATTCCCGCAGCCGGTAAGATCACCCAAACAGGGGTTTCAGTGTTATTCATCAGGAATTAAGATCAGAATTTCATCCGGTTTAACCAAACCATGAGCCTCTCTGGCTTCCTCTTCAATAGCTTGAGGATCATCTTTCAACGCTTGAACATGGTACTGCAATTCCAGGTTCTGCTTCTTTTGAATCTCTATCTGGGCTTTTTTCAGATCGATAAGACTCTTCAGTGAAGCTGCCTCCGCGAGGCTTCTTTCACCAACCCACAAACGATATTGCAGACCAATAAAGGCAACAACTAAAAAAGCCCAAAGAAACTTAGTTTTCAACCCGGATGTCCTATCAAAAAACTGCGCCAATCTTAATGCAATTGATCAAGGATAAACACCCACTACTGAGCAAAACGACATGCAAAAAAAACCCCGATCTGTGTCCAGACCGGGGTCGTGTTAGATGCCTGACGATGTCCTACTCTCACATGGGGAGACCCCACACTACCATCGGCGATGCGTCGTTTCACTACTGAGTTCGGGATGGAATCAGGTGGGTCCAACGCTCTATCGTCGTCAAGCAATTCGCTTGCTTCGGCTTTCGCCTGGGAGCCCGTGGAATCGCTTCTCACCAGCCCCCGCTGTTCTGAACAAGTTCGTCTATCGTCTCAACAAGTCATGTGTGTCTATCTCTATCCACACTTCACGTATCTTATCAGCGCTCAACCTCGCACATCGTCGTGCTCAAAACGCCTTAGGCGTTATATGGTCAAGCCTCACGGGCAATTAGTACTGGTTAGCTCAACGCCTCACAACGCTTACACACCCAGCCTATCAACCTCATAGTCTTTAAGGGCCCTTCAGGATCCTCTAGGGATCAGTGAGACCTCATCTTGAAGGGGGCTTCCCGCTTAGATGCTTTCAGCGGTTATCCTGTCCGAACTTAGCTACCCGGCAATGCCACTGGCGTGACAACCGGGACACCAGAGGTTCGTCCACTCCGGTCCTCTCGTACTAGGAGCAGCTCTTCTCAAGTCTCATTCGTCCACGGCAGATAGGGACCGAACTGTCTCACGACGTTCTAAACCCAGCTCGCGTACCACTTTAAATGGCGAACAGCCATACCCTTGGGACCGGCTTCAGCCCCAGGATGTGATGAGCCGACATCGAGGTGCCAAACACCGCCGTCGATGTGAACTCTTGGGCGGTATCAGCCTGTTATCCCCGGAGTACCTTTTATCCGTTGAGCGATGGCCCTTCCATACAGAACCACCGGATCACTAAGACCTACTTTCGTACCTGCTCGACATGTCCGTCTCGCAGTCAAGCGTGCTTATACCTTTACGCTATCCTCATGATTTCCGACCATGATTAGCACACCTTCGTGCTCCTCCGTTACTCTTTGGGAGGAGACCGCCCCAGTCAAACTACCCACCACACACGGTCCGTAATCCCGCTTAGGGACCAACGTTAGAACCTCAAGGTGACCAGGCTGGTATTTCAAGGTCGGCTCCATTAGAACTGGCGTCCTAACTTCAAAGCCTCCCAGCTATCCTACACAAGTCACATCAAAGTCCAGTGTGAAGCTATAGTAAAGGTTCACGGGGTCTTTCCGTCTAGCCGCGGATACACTGCATCTTAACAGCGATTTCAATTTCACTGAGTCTCGGGTGGAGACAGCTTGGCCATCATTACGCCATTCGTGCAGGTCGGAACTTACCCGACAAGGAATTTCGCTACCTTAGGACCGTTATAGTTACGGCCGCCGTTTACCGGGGCTTCGATCAAGAGCTTCGCTTGCGCTAACCCCATCAATTAACCTTCCGGCACCGGGCAGGCGTCACACCCTATACGTCCACTTTCGTGTTTGCAGAGTGCTGTGTTTTTAATAAACAGTTGCAGCCAACTGGTATCTTCGACTCTCGCTAGCTCCGGGGGCAAGCCCCTTCACCGGCAAGAGCGTACCTTCTCCCGAAGTTACGGTACCATTTTGCCTAGTTCCTTCACCCGAGTTCTCTCAAGCGCCTTGGTATTCTCTACCCGACCACCTGTGTCGGTTTCGGGTACGGTTCAATATGACCTGACGCTTAGAAGCTTTTCTTGGAAGCCGGGCATTAACCACTTCGGGGACCATAGTCCCACCGTATTCAGGTCTCAGTCTTCTCACTTAAGAGAGGGAACCGGATTTGCCTAATCCCCTAACCTACACCCTTAAACCTGGATAACCATCACCAGGCTGGCCTAGCCTTCTCCGTCACTCCATCGCAGTCATATTAAGTACGGGAATATTAACCCGTTTCCCATCGACTACACCTTGCGGTCTCGCCTTAGGGGCCGACTCACCCTGCCCCGATTAACGTTGGACAGGAACCCTTGGTCTTTCGGCGTGCAGGTTTTTCACCTGCATTATCGTTACTCATGTCAGCATTCGCACTTCTGATACGTCCAGCACACCTCTCGATGTACCTTCAACCGCTTACAGAACGCTCCTCTACCGATTACATTACTGTAATCCCGCAGCTTCGGTGGCCAGTTTGAGCCCCGTTATATCTTCCGCGCAGGCCGACTCGACTAGTGAGCTATTACGCTTTCTTTAAAGGGTGGCTGCTTCTAAGCCAACCTCCTAGCTGTCTAAGCCTTCCCACATCGTTTCCCACTTAACTGGCACTTGGGGACCTTAGCTGGCGGTCTGGGTTGTTTCCCTTTTCACGACGGACGTTAGCACCCGCCGTGTGTCTCCCGGATAGTACTCACTGGTATTCGGAGTTTGCATCGGGTTGGTAAGTCGGGATGACCCCCTAGCCGAAACAGTGCTCTACCCCCAGTGGTATTCGTCCGAGGCGCTACCTAAATAGCTTTCGAGGAGAACCAGCTATCTCCGAGTTTGATTAGCCTTTCACTCCTATCCACAGGTCATCCCCAGCCTTTTCAACGGATGTGGGTTCGGTCCTCCAGTTGATGTTACTCAACCTTCAACCTGCCCATGGATAGATCACTCGGTTTCGGGTCTACACCCAGCGACTCAACGCCCTATTAAGACTCGGTTTCCCTACGCCTCCCCTACTCGGTTAAGCTTGCCACTGAATGTAAGTCGCTGACCCATTATACAAAAGGTACGCAGTCACATTCCGAAGAATGCTCCCACTGCTTGTACGTATACGGTTTCAGGATCTATTTCACTCCCCTCACTGGGGTTCTTTTCGCCTTTCCCTCACGGTACTGGTTCACTATCGGTCAGCCAGGAGTATTTAGCCTTGGAGGATGGTCCCCCCTTCTTCAAACAGGATTTCTCGTGTCCCGTCCTACTCGTGCTCATGTAATCAGGATTTCAAATACGGGGCTATCACCCTCTATGGCTCCACTTTCCAGTGGATTCTTCTACCCAGTCTTACACTTCAGGGCTAATCCCCGTTCGCTCGCCACTACTTGGGGAATCTCATTTGATGTCTTTTCCTCGGGGTACTTAGATGTTTCAGTTCTCCCGGTTCGCCTCGTACACCTATGTATTCAGTGCACGATACCCGATAAATCGGGTGGGTTGCCCCATTCGGATATGTCCGGGTCACAGGTCGTTTACCACCTCACCGAACCTTTTCGCAGGTTACCACGTCCTTCTTCGCCTCTGGCTGCCTAGGCATCCACCGTATACGCTTAATTGCTTGACCATATAACCCTAAAACGTCTTATCTTCAGGTTTATACAGCGCTAACATGATACGTGCCTTGACGCTTGTCTTGACTTTTTTCGAACTCGTCCAGATTATTAAAGATCATGCCCATTCAAGGGACTTCTTGTATCAAACAATTCGTGTGAACGCTGACCAGCTCAACTTGCGTTTAAGGAGGTGATCCAGCCGCAGGTTCCCCTACGGCTACCTTGTTACGACTTCACCCCAGTCATTGACCCCACCGTGGTAAGCGCCCTCCTTTCGGTTAAGCTACCTACTTCTGGTGAAATCAACTCCCATGGTGTGACGGGCGGTGTGTACAAGGCCCGGGAACGTATTCACCGCGACATTCTGATTCGCGATTACTAGCGATTCCGACTTCACGCAGTCGAGTTGCAGACTGCGATCCGGACTACGACCAGCTTTCTCGGATTGGCTCCACGTCGCCGCTTCGCTACCGTCTGTACCGGCCATTGTAGCACGTGTGTAGCCCTACTCGTAAGGGCCATGATGACTTGACGTCGTCCCCACCTTCCTCCGGTTTGTCACCGGCAGTTTCCTTAGAGTCCCCGGCCGAACCGCTGGCAACTAAGGATAAGGGTTGCGCTCGTTACGGGACTTAACCCAACATTTCACAACACGAGCTGACGACAGCCATGCAGCACCTGTCTCAGAGTTCCCGAAGGCACCAATCCATCTCTGGAAAGTTCTCTGGATGTCAAGAGTAGGTAAGGTTCTTCGCGTTGCTTCGAATTAAACCACATGCTCCACCGCTTGTGCGGGCCCCCGTCAATTCATTTGAGTTTTAATCTTGCGACCGTACTCCCCAGGCGGTCTATTTATCGCGTTAGCTGCGCCACCCATCTCTAAAAACGAAACGGACGGCTAATAGACATCGTTTACCGCGTGGACTACCAGGGTATCTAATCCTGTTTGCTACCCACGCTTTCGCACCTCAGCGTCAGTCTTTGCCCAGGGTGTCGCCTTCGCCACTGATGTTCCTTCCGATCTCTACGCATTTCACCGCTACACCGGAAATTCCACACCCCTCTGCAAGACTCTAGCAAGTCAGTATCGTATGCAGTTCCCAGGTTGAGCCCAGGGATTTCACATCCGACTTAACTCGCCGCCTACGCGCGCTTTACGCCCAGTAATTCCGATTAACGCTCGCACCCTCCGTATTACCGCGGCTGCTGGCACGGAGTTAGCCGGTGCTTCTTCTGTGGGTAACGTCAATCATGAGCATTATTAATACTCACGCCTTCCTCCCCACTGAAAGTGCTTTACAACCCGAAGGCCTTCTTCACACACGCGGCATGGCTGGATCAGGGTTGCCCCCATTGTCCAATATTCCCCACTGCTGCCTCCCGTAGGAGTCTGGGCCGTGTCTCAGTCCCAGTGTGGCTGATCATCCTCTCAGAACAGCTAAGGATCGTCGCCTTGGTGAGCCTTTACCTCACCAACTAGCTAATCCTACGCAGGCTCATCTTAGAGCGTGAGGTCCGAAGAGCCCCCACTTTCGTCCGTAGACCGTATGCGGTATTAATCCGAGTTTCCCCGGGCTATCCCCCACTCCAAGGCAGATTCCTACGCGTTACTCACCCGTCCGCCGCTCGTCATCTTCCAGCAAGCTGGAAATGCTACCGCTCGACTTGCATGTGTTAAGCCTGCCGCCAGCGTTCAATCTGAGCCATGATCAAACTCTTCAGTTTAAAATCGTCGGTCAATACACCCTAAAGTGCACTAACCCAATTTTGACTCAGTTCGCTTATCAACAATTACTTATAACGTGTACAAATGAATTGTGAGTTCGCTTACTGATAATTCTCTTATGCGTCTTACCAGCCAGCGCCCACACGAATTGCCTGATTAACTTTTAAAGATCGTGCCCAACCAAGGGTCTTATCTGCTTCGGCGTTTACCCCCGAAGCGAGGCGCGCATTCTACTCTTTCGCACCTCCCTGTCAACCTTTTTTTTGAAGATTTTTTCGTTGAAATTCAATCACTTACCGTCGAATTTCAACTCATCTTCAAGCCGTCTTTTTCTGACGTCTCGGTGACAAGGAGCGCGCATTCTATAGAGTTTTTTTTTGCCGTCAACCATCAAAAATCATTTTTTTTATTTTCTTTCTGATGCCAGTTATTTTAGCAGGGCTTCTTTGATGTGAGGGCCCTGCTTCCGACAGCCAAAAGTTACTTTTTCTCTGTGTCCTCAAGGAAAAAACGTCCCAGAGGATTTTGATAAAACCCAGTGATATTTTTCCGGGTCACGTTACGATAAGGACTGTAGTACAGATCAACCCAGTTGACCTCTTCTTTGGCAATTTTCTGCAATTCCATATAGATGACTTCCCGTTTGGCCGGGTCGGTTTCCAGGCGCCCCTGTTCTACCAGTTTGGTTACCTGAGGGTTGTTGTAGCGGGTCATGTAATTCATGTTGGCATCATTGCCGAGAACGAACGTGGTTTTCTGATCGGGATCGAGGATGTCATTGGTCCAGTACATGACAGAAATGTCGTAATCACCATCCACCAGCATATCCCAACTCTGACTCGGATCGACTTTGGTAAGGTTCGCCCTGACACCAATCTGAGCCAGTTGCTGTTGCAGTAATATGGCAATCTGCTCGTCCACTTCATCTCCAGCGTTCACAATATAATTCAGAGTCAAATCATGAACACCGGCTTGTTTCAACAGAGCCTTGGCCTTCTCAGGATCATAGGTCCGGGACAGATTCAGGTCATTGTGATACAGCGCGCCCATGGGAATGTAGGAATTGGCAATTGTCCCATAGCCAAAGGTGACGATATCAATGATGGATTGTTTGTTGATGCCGTAATCCAACGCCTGGCGCACCCGCACATCATTGAGTGGTGCATGTTCATGGTTAATGAGCAGATGATCTTCTCTGGTGGATGGATCAAGGTGAACCGTCAGATCGGAGTCAGCCTGCAATGAACTGATCCGGGAAAACGGGACATTGATTGCAGCGTCGATTTCACCTGCCTGAATCTTGAGCATTCGGGTGTTGCTGTCTGGAATTGTCAGCCAGGTCACACCATCCAAATGAACTCTTCCTGATTCCCAGTAGTATGGATTTTTGGCCAGTACAACACTTTCACCGCGATTCCATTTGGTCAGCATGAACGCTCCCGAACCAATGGGCTTTTCAGCAAATACTGCTTCGCCAACCCGCTCAAAATACTGTTTTGGCAATATTGACGCATTGGGCAGCGCCAATTGCGAAAGAAATGGAACCGATGCGGCGGACAAATGAATTTCGAGGGTTTTGTCATCCACGGCTTTGACGCTGTCCATAACCTGATAGGAGTCAGCCCACAGAGATTTTTCGTCATTACGAATGCGCAGCAGACTGAAAGCAGCATCTTCTGCTGTCACCTGAGTGCCATCCGAGAATGCCGCATCGCGGATTTTCAGAACATAGGTTTTTCCATCATCTGAAATCGTCCAGCTCTCCGCCAGCCCGGGAATCAGCCTGGTACCGGTTTTATCGATGCGAATCAGCGGGTCAAATATATTGGAAAATACCCAGTTATCGGCATTTTGGGTTGAGTTGATGGGATCAAAGGTCGTACTGTCTTCACCTCGACCAATGGTCAATACTTCCGCATGGGCCAGGCTGCCGGCCATGGACAGAACCATTCCTGTGGTCAGAAATGCGAGCTTTATGTTTTTGAGCATATCGTTTTCCTCATCTGATCATTCGTCAAGACACCTGCATCCAAGGTCGTAAGCAGGCAAAAGAGTGGTCATTTTCCTGATGCTGTTCCGGAGCCTCACCATGACGGCAAGTCTCCTGGGCATAGGGGCATCTGGCATGAAACGCACAGCCCGGAGGTAATTCCAGTGGACTGGGCGGTTCACCATTCAAGGGATTATCCGGTAGCGGGTTATCCGGGTTGATATCCGGTACTGCCTGTAACAACGCTTCGGTATAAGGATGGCGTGGCGAAGAAAACACGGATTCGACGGTGCCCTCCTCGACAATTCGACCGAGATACATCACTGCGACCCGATCACACAGATGGCGCACGATCGACAGATCATGGGCGATGAACAGGATGGTAAGCCCCATCTTTCGATTCAGCTCCAGCAGCAGGTTAATGATCTGGGCCTGGATCGACACGTCCAAAGCCGCAACGCATTCATCCGCCACGATCAGCCTGGGTTCCAACGCCAACGCTCTGGCGATGACGGCACGCTGGCATTGTCCGCCACTGAGTTGATGCGGATAGCGTTTTGCGTGCTCAGCGCCAAGTCCGGTCAGCTGTAGCAGTTCAACGACGCGATCAGGGATATGTTCCGTGGGCCGTTTTCGATGTACTGTCAGCACTTCGGCAATCGCGTCACCAATCGTCATTTTGGGATTGAGAGCAGAGAAAGGGTCCTGAAAAATCAGCGCGGTCTGTTGTCGCAAGTGGCGGATATCTGCCTGAGTTGCCTGTTCAAGATCCAACCCGTCGAAATCGACATGTCCTGCGCAAATGGGCTCGAGACACAACAAAGCTCTGCCCAAGGTGCTTTTGCCACTGCCAGACTCACCAACCAGCCCAACGATGGATCCCTGTCTGATTGTCAGACTGACCTCATTGACAGCTTTCAAAGTCCGTTGCCACAACCAACCTGCGGAAACTTTAAATTCCACACTCAAATCTTTGGTGCTGATCAAAACGTCATCTGCCATAACGTACCTCATCAGAGTTTTGTGTGTCCGGGAAATAGCAACTGACTTCCCGTTCGGAAAATACTTCGCGGGCAGGTGGTTTGGTTCGGCAAAGGTCAACGGCTTTGTCACAGCGAGGATGAAAACGGCAACCCGCTGCCATCGTATGGGCTGTCGGTGGCTGACCGGGGATAGTCTTAAGTACCCGCTGTCCGGACTCACCGGTTACCGGTTGACACTCGATCAATCCGCAGGTGTAAGGATGTTTGGGATGGCGTAGCAGGTCGACCGTCGTGGCAACCTCACAGATTCGCCCTCCATACATGACCGCCACACGATCACATGTCTGAGCGACGACACCTAAATCATGGGTAATCAAAATTATGGCCAACCCATACTCCCTGCGCAATTGATCCAACAGCTTGAGAATCTGCGCCTGTACGGTCACATCCAGAGCTGTGGTGGGTTCATCTGCAATCAGAATCTTAGGCGCAGCAGCCAGCGCAATTGCAATCATGGCGCGTTGCCGCATACCACCGGAGAACTCGTGGGCGTAGGCGTCAAACCGTTGCTGCGGTGATGGAATACCGACCTGCGCCAGAATCGCCACTGCTTTTGTCCTGGCAGCTTTGGCTGAGAGCCGTTGGTACAGACGCAGGCTTTCTATCATATGCTGGCCAATGGTCATCAATGGGTTCAAATGTGTACTGGGGTTTTGAAAGATCATGCCGATTCCCCGTCCCCGCAATTGCTGCAGCTGAGTCTCGGTCATGTTCAGCACATCCTGTCCGGCAAACAGGATCTCACCGGCCCGGACCTCTAGAACACCTTTCGGCAATAACTGCATCAAAGAACGGCAGGTTAAGGTTTTGCCGGATCCACTTTCTCCAACCAGACCGAGAATCTCACCTTCGTGCAAAACAAAGGAAACGTCATCCACCAGGCAGGCCTGTTCGGGCGAAGCGATGGTAAGACCGTTGACCTGTAAAAGAATATTTGTCATTTCACCCACCTCTCGTTGTACCGTGCTTTTCGCCCAGGCCGTCGGCAATAAAACTGAAGCCCATAGCAAGCAACACAATCGCCAGCCCTGGAAAAGCGGTGATCCACCAGGCAGTCGTGATAAACCCCTGCCCCTCTGTGACCATCACTCCCCATTCTGCCAAGGGCGGTTGCACCCCCAGTCCCAGATAGCTGATGGCAGCGCCATTCAACAGCACCAAAACCGCGTCAGACATGGAAAACACCAGCGCATCGGCAATCACATTTGGCAGCAGATGACGGAACAAAATACGGCTCCGGCTGAAGCCCAGACTTTGTGCAGCCAGAATAAAATCACTTTGCTTCAATATCAGAACACGGGAACGCACCAGCCGGGCATAGGACACCCAGCCCACCAGAGTCATCGCAATAAAAAAACCCGTCAGCCCAGGTCCGACAATGGTGATAATGGCCAGCATCAACACCAGAAATGGAAATGCCAGAATGACATCGATCACTCGCATGACCACAGCATCCAACCAACCACCCGCATAACCGCTCAAGGCACCGATAATGGTTCCGGCAAGGAAGGGGAACAGCACTCCCAGTACGCAAATCAGCAGATCGACTCGGGCTCCCCATATAATTCTGGCAAGGATATCGCGGCCAAAGTTATCGGTTCCCAACGGGTGAGCGAGAGAAACCGGCGCAAGGCGGGCAGCCAGATCCTGGAACATGGGATCATATGGAGAGATCCAGGGGGCCAACAATGCGACCAGCAGCCATGTCAGAACAATCGCCAGACCGATCTTCAGGGTGGTTTGCCCACTGAGCCCCCGGGAGAGTCGATCGAACAGACAGCGGGGATGCCATTTTCCGGAATACAGCGTCATCGTTCGGGTCATAACTTGATCCTCGGGTCGATGAACACCGACAACAGATCAGCCAGCAAATTGACCACGACAGTGGCGAGCGCAAAAAACAACACCACCCCCTGCACCACCATGTAATCACGGCTGAAAATAGCTTTGATCAGCAGTTGCCCCAGGCCAGGGACACCGAAAACTGACTCAATCACCACCGAACCACCAATCAGCCAACTGATATTGACCGCCAACAGATTGATGACCGGAACGATTGAATTCGGCAGTACATGACGCCAGAAAATACGCCCTTCAGATTGACCACGGGCGCAGGCGGCCGTCACATAACCGGACTGCAATTCGCGCATCATTGCAGCGCGCAGACTACGGATCAGTACCGCAGACAAAGACAATGCCGCCGTCAAACAGGGAATAAACAGATGATAAAAACGATCGGCATAAGTCGCGCCGTAACCGGACACCGGAAACAAATGCCAGGTAATGCTCAGCAGGATAATCAACATGATACCCAACCAGAACGGCGGCAACCCCAATCCCATGGTGGAAAACACCCTGATCAGATGATCAGCCAGACCACCGGGTTTTCGGGCCGCAACCGACGCCAAAGGCACAGATATCACTATCGCCAGAAAGACACTGCCAAGTACAAAAAGCAAGGTTGGTTCAAAACGAGACAGAATGACTTTGAGGGTTTCAGTTTTATATATGATCGATTTGCCCAGTTCACCCGCGGCCAGGTGCTTCAGGAACAACACATACTGAATGACCAACGGCTGGTCGAGTCCATATTCGGCATGAATTCGGGCAATGGCCTCTGGAGTGCTGCGGGTACCCAGCAACACCCGGGCAGGATCGCCGGGAATGGCCCGTATCAGCATAAAGGTGATGAGGCTGATACCGAACAATACGGGGATCATTTGTATCGGGCGCATAATTAAAAATCGATATCGGGACATCTGTTCTCTTCTCTATTTTCTGAAATAACAACGTCTCAGCTCAGAGCGTGCCAGAATGGCGCTGCAAGAAATCGGTCAGCACCGGGTAATAGGCTTCCGGTTCTTCGTAAAAAGGCATATGACTGCTATTGGGAAAGACATGCAGTTCTGCGTGGGGTAATCCTTCCCGTATCCGGCTGGCACAGGCAGGCGTCAACTCGTCGTGCTGTCCGGTGGTAATCAGTGCAGGTAAGGTCAGACGCTTAAGCTCTTCTACTCTGCACCAATTTCGCAGATTGCCGTTGTAGAGAAACTCATGTGGCCCCTGCATGGTTTGGTAAGGCCCCATGTTCCAGTCATCAATTGACCGCTGAAGAGGCGCCGGCCAATCATCCAGCCGACAGACATGGCGATAATTCAATAACGTGATGGCTGCCTGGTAAGCTGGGTGATCCAGCCGGCCCATGGCTTCAAAGCGGTTCATCATGGCAACTGTCTCAGAGCCCAACGCCTGACGCAGACGGTCCAGTTCACGGGACAAATGCGGAATGTCTGCCACGGTATCCTCCAGAATCAGTGTTTTCAGCCGTTGCGGATAAGTCAGGGCAAACTCAATTGCCAACCAACCACCCCAGGAATGCCCAAGTAGATGCACCTGCTTGCACGCCAACGCATCCAACACCGTCAACACTTCGGTCACATAACGTTCGATGGTCCACAGCGAAGGATCGGCGGGCCGGTCAGAAGCCCCCGTTCCCAGTTGATCAAACGCAATAACCCGAAAGCCTTCCTGCTTCAAACCGGAATGGGCTTCACGCAGATAATCACAAGGCAGCCCCGGCCCTCCATTCAGGCACAATAAGGTGTCAGCCTCAGAGCCTTGTGCGGGAATGAATTCATAGGCCGTCACGGTATAGCCGTCCACGGAAATCCGATGCTGGATATCTGGCACTAATTCTTCTGAGATCATCGCTTCACATCCAAACCGTATTTGATGAGGAAACGATACAAAGGCGGGTCAAACTCTGTAAGTAGTAAATTTTATAGGTTTTAAGCGCGGTCTATTGATCAGGGAGATTCTTTTTAGTGCACCTTAATCAAGCCAATTTTAATTTGGTGCAATCGTCTGCCTGCCGTCAGATCCACCTGTCGGAATATGCATGGAAGCTTCACGTTTCATTGGATGGCTCAGTATTTGCTGAGTCCTGAATTATCACCCTTTCAGCCATGATGTAGCGGCCGGACGATCAACATGACTCAATTCCATCTGCCTGACACTTTACATGAAGATTTTCACTGTGTTTCCAAGCAGGGTATCAGCCTGGGTTTTGAAGCACTGATTTATGATTACACGCCTGTGCCAAGATCCCTCGACGGTGATTTGATTACGCCATCTCTGCTGTACATGGATGATGTACCCAACGACATGCAGGATCTCTGGTTCGAGGCTGGCTACTATCAGCTAGATCCCGTCCAACATCACGCCCTGAAAACCTCAGTACCATTTGTATGGTCTTATCAGCACCCGGAACAAACGAATCTGCCGGAAATGCTCCAAATCGATCCCCGCGTTCAGGAATATATGAACGACAACAATATTGCCTGTGGGCTCACCGTTCCCATTCATCAGCCGGATGGTGGTTTTGCAAGCCTCACAGGTATGGTCAGTGGCCACAATCGGCTACCGGAACTGAATGAAGTCATGGCCCGTTTTGCATTGATGGCACACCAGTTTCACGAAAACATCTATCCCAAGTTCAGTCCTGATGTCCGCAGCTGCCGTTTTATCGAGCTCAGCAAAAGGGAGAAAGAGTGCCTTGCTTATTCCGCAGAAGGGCTGACCGCCAAGGAAATTGCCCGTCACATTCACCGTTCAATTCCCACCGTCAATATGCATCTGAACTCAGCCATCCAGAAGCTGGGAGCCTCCAATCGGGTACAGGCAGTAGTTCGGGCCATGCACTACCGCCTGATAGAGTGACTTTGCGAGCCGCATTTCTATCAATTTTACTAGGTCATTCTTATGACCACTTCCGTTACGCTGCATGGATGTTCCTAATCTTGCGGAGATTTCCATGCCTGACAGTCAACAAGGCAAAGTTCCATTCAGAGAATATGAAACCTGGTACAGAATGATTGGTCATCCTGAGCATTCACATCTGACACCGTTGGTCGTGGTGCACGGTGGGCCTGGATGTACTCATGACTACATTGATGCTTTCCGGGATCTGGCCGCAAACGGTCGACCGGTCATTCACTATGATCAGCTTGGCAACGGCCAGTCGACTCACCTGCCCGAAAAAGGAGAGGAATTCTGGACCGTCGAACTGTTTCTGGAGGAACTGGATAACCTGCTGAATTATCTTGGTATTCAGCATCGCTATATGCTGCTTGGTCAATCCTGGGGCGGCATACTCAGTGCCGAACATGCGGTCAGAACGCCTGCCGGTCTCAAAGGGTTGGTGATCGCCAACTCCCCTGCTTCCATGGAACTATGGCTAAAAGCAGCCTTTGAACTTAGATCAGAGCTGCCGCAGGATGTTCAGAAGACATTGCTGGCCCATGAACAGGCCGGAACCATTGATTCGCCAGAGTACAAGGCGGCCTCCGATGTGTTTTACCAGCGCCATGTCTGTCGTCTGCAACCCTGGCCCGACGAAGTAAAACGGACATTTGCCGCCATTGATGACGACCCAACGGTATACCACACCATGAATGGCCCAACAGAATTCCATGTCATTGGACCAATGAAAGACTGGTCGATCATTGACCGGCTAAACCGCATCAATGTGCCGACGCTGGTCATTTCCGGATACTACGATGAAGCCAAGCCTGAATGCGTACAACCCTACGCTGACCGGATTGCCGGTGCCGAGTGGGAAATTTTTCCCAACTCCAGCCACATGCCTCATGTCGAGGAACGCACCGACTGCATGGCACGCATAGAACGTTTTTTTGAAGAAAAAGGTTTATAGCTTCACCGGGCAAAATACCGGCCGGCGTCAATCCGGCCGGTGTGGCAATGCCAGATATTCCTCGCTTTGCATTTCGATCAACCGACTCAGGGTACGCTGGAACTCAAACGCCAGCCGTTTACCCTGATAGAGCGCCCCCATCGATGTCTCGGCTCGAATAATCAGCTTGACGCCGCGATCATAAAATTCATCGACCAGATTGATAAAACGTCTCGCTGTATCTTCAGTATTCATGGTCATCAGATGCACATGATCCAACATAACGGTATGAAACAATTTACCCAGCTCGATATAGTCATTCTGACTGCGCGGACCTTCGCATAGCTCCGAAAAATCTATCCACAATACGCCATTACAAACCCGCACCGACTGAATTGGCCGCCCAAGAACCTCGACCACTTCCTGCTCCTGAACCAGATGCGCATCGGAAATCAGCGTATCAAACAATCTGGCCAGATGTTCCCCGGTATTCTCCAGAGGTGAAAAATACAAGGTGGCCTGGGTCAGCGCCCGCAGCCGATAGTCCGTACCGGCATCCAGGTTGTATACCTGAAAATGCTCAAGAATGCCTTTGATAGCCGGTACAAAACGGTCACGCTGCAGACCGTTTGCATATAGCCCTTCCGGATAGATATTCGACGTTGTGACGATGACAATCTGATTCTCATAACAGGCGTTCAATACGTTGGCCAGAATCATGGCATCGCCGATATCCGATACGAAAAATTCGTCCAGACAAAGAATCTGCACCTCTTCAGCAAACCGGCTGATGATCTGATCAATCGGATTTTTTTCATGCTTCAACTCCGCCAGGCGCTGATGAATCATCTGCATAAAGCGATGAAAGTGCATGCGTCGCTTCCCGGTCACGTTCAGTGTTTCAAAAAACAGATCCATCAGAAAAGTTTTTCCGCGACCGACACCGCCCCAGAAATAAACTGACTGCGGTAAATCCGGGCGTTTGAATAAACGTTTGAAAGGATTGGCATTACTTTGCTGAAACTGCTGCAGCTTTATTCCCAGAGTGTCCAGCATGGACAATGCTTCAAGTTGATAAGGATCTTCCTGATAGCCGCGAAGACTAAGCTCTTCACGATAACGACGAATCAATGGCATAAGCACTTCTTGGTAAAAATTAAAATTACGGCAAAACTGAACACATTTTCATTTAAGCCAATTAATATTAGCAACCTGCCGAGCATGGCATATACTTGCTATAAATTGTAACGAAGAACGTAATCACAAGGATTCAATATGGATTTACTTATTATTCTGGGCGCGTTTGTTGCGGGCATCGTGGTTGGCTTTATTCTGTTAAAAGCCACCAGTGGCGATAATGATGCTCAAGCATTGCGAAAAAAGCTTGAGGAACTTCAGGCCGAGCACCAGGGCTACCAGAACAGTGTCAATGAGCATTTCACCCGTACGGCAGATCTCATTGAAACCATGAACAAAAACTACAGTGAAATACAGTCCCATCTCATGCAGGGTGCCGAATTACTGGTCAGTCCGGAATATCGGCTTGAGTCTGAACAAATGACTCAATTGAATCCGGATGCAGATGATAATAATCTCGAAGTTCCAAAAGACTGGGCACCCAAAAAGGCTGATCAAAAAGGAACATTGTCGGAAGGGTTTGGCCTCAGTCCAGAGAAGGAAGAAGCTGAAACTACTCAGGATTCATCGCAGGTACGCTCCTGAACAAACAACAACTGTATATTGTTATTTCAAAATCGTCTTAAACCCCTCCTTATTATAATTTCTACACATTGATATAGTTGCCAACCTGAACATTTCGGGTGGCAACTTACTATCAATCGGTCTGGATATATGAACGCCTATAATCTAACTCATCTTAAACAGCTTGAAGCTGAGAGCATACACATCATCAGGGAAGTCGCGGCAGAATTCGACAATCCGGTGATGCTTTACTCAATCGGAAAAGATTCAGCAGTTATGCTGCATCTGGCCATGAAAGCCTTTTTTCCCAGCAAGCCACCCTTTCCGTTGATGCACGTGGATACCAACTGGAAATTCAAGGAGATGATCGAATTCCGGGACAGCCATACCCAAAAGCTCGGCCTGGATCTGATCGTCTACAAAAATCAGGAAGGACTGGATATGAATATCAGTCCGTTTGTCCATGGCAGTGCTAAACACACGGATATCATGAAAACCCAGGCACTCAAAAAAGCGCTGACACAATACGGCTTCGATGCCGCATTCGGCGGTGCCCGTCGCGATGAGGAAAAATCTCGGGCCAAAGAACGGGTCTATTCATTTCGTGACAACAACCATCGTTGGGACCCCAAAAACCAGCGTCCGGAATTGTGGAATCTGTATAACGGTAAAATCAACAAAGGCGAAAGCATCCGGGTGTTCCCACTCAGCAACTGGACCGAGCTGGATATCTGGCAATACATTTACCTCGAAAGTATTCCCATTGTTCCACTTTACTTCGCAGCTAAACGCCCGGTTGTCAAACGCGATGGTACTTATATCAATGTCAACGATGAGCGCATGACACTTAAACCCGGTGAAGCAGTTGAAGAAAAAATGGTACGTTTCAGAACTCTGGGATGTTATCCATTGACTGGTGCAGTGGAATCCAACGCCACCACCTTGCCGGAAATTATTCAGGAAATGCTGTTAACCACTACATCAGAAAGACAAGGCCGGGTCATTGATCACGACAGCGCCGGCTCAATGGAAAAGAAAAAACAAGAGGGGTATTTTTAAGATGTCTCATCAATCTGAACTCATTGCCAGTGACATCCTGGAATATCTAAAACAGCACGAAAACAAAGAACTGTTAAGACTGCTGACCTGTGGTAGCGTTGACGATGGCAAAAGCACCCTTATTGGCCGGCTATTGCATGACTCCAAGATGATTTACGAAGATCAGCTGGCGGCCGTCACAAATGACTCCAAAAAAATGGGGACTACCGGAGACAGGCCGGATCTGGCGTTACTCGTTGATGGACTGCAGGCCGAACGCGAGCAGGGAATCACCATTGACGTGGCTTATCGGTATTTCTCCACCTCAAAGCGCAAGTTTATTATCGCCGACACTCCCGGACATGAACAATACACACGTAACATGGCTACCGGTGCTTCAACCTGCGATCTGGCAATCATTCTGATTGATGCCCGTCATGGGGTTCTGACGCAGACCCGACGCCATAGTTTTATTGCTTCGCTACTGGGGATTCAACATATCGTTGTTGCCATCAATAAAATGGATCTGGTGGAGTACAACGAATCCCGCTTCGAAGAAATCAGACAACAGTACCTGGAGTTTTCCAGACAATTGAATCTTAAGGATATTCGCTTCGTTCCTATTTCTGCCCTGGAAGGTGATAACGTCGTTAACCGCAGCGAACATATGCCATGGTATCAGGGCGAAACACTGATGGAACTAATGGAAAACGTGCAAATTTCGGCGGATAAAAATCTTCAGGATTTTCGCATGCCGGTTCAGTGGGTTAACCGTCCAAATCTGAACTTTCGTGGATTCAGCGGCACGATTTCGTCAGGTATTGTCAATGTGGGCGATCAGGTCATCGCCTTGCCCTCAGGGAAAAGCAGCACGGTGAAATCCATTGTCACTTACGATGGAGAACTGGACAGCGCGTTTATCGGCCAGGCCGTCACTCTGACACTTAACGATGAAATTGATATTTCCCGAGGGGATCTGCTGGTTAAAAAAGAACATCAGCCTCTCAGTGGTCATGGTTTCTCGGCCAATCTGGTCTGGATGACTGAGTCGCCGATGGAACCGGGCAAGCAATACGACATAAAACTGGGAACCAGCTATACATCCGGTGTAGTTCAGAACATTCAATACAAAACGGATGTCAATACGCTTGAACAACAGCAGGCCCAACGGTTAGAACTCAACGAAATTGGCACCTGCGATGTCGTCCTCAGTAAAGCGGTCAGTTTTGATCCATATAATAAAAACCGCCAGACAGGCGCATTTATTATGATTGATCGCCTGACTAACGTCACAGTTGGCGCAGGTATGATTGTCGGAAAGTCATCGTATACCAACCAGAGTCCAGTCGGGCTGGATGAACGGCTGCGTCGTTTTGGACAGAAGTCCGGCATTATAAAAGTGGCCAATGCCAAGCTGGCGCATCAGCTGGACCGGCACTTGTTCGATACGGGTCACTTATCCGTCGTGGCAGAGAAAATCAACCAACAGAACGCCACACTGGCATTGCAGGCCGGTGTCCTTATTCTGACGCCGGACGCAGACAGCTTTGATCTGAAAATCGTCGACGAGACACTTGATGCAGCACTGATTGTTCTCCAGCAAAACGGCTACATTCACTGATCTTTCTATCACCACTTTTCAGTCCGGCGACAAGCTCGCCGGATTGAAAATATCCGCCAACACTCAGACCGGAATTGGTAAATCAACAAACTCTACGGCGACATCAAACTGTGCAGCCAGATGTTCTCCGAGCGCTTTGACACCATAACGTTCAGTCGCATGATGGCCGGCAGCAAAATAATGTAACCCCTGCTCTTCAGCTGCGTGTACCGTTGGCTCGGATATCTCCCCGGACAAATAAGCATCCACACCCAGGGCAGCGACTTCATCAATAAAACCTTGTGCCGCACCAGTACATAGAGCCAAAGTCTTAATGGGCCTTGACTGTTCTACGTGAATCACTGGGAAACTGAGCAGATCCTCCAGCCACCGCCGGACCTCAGCCCCTGATCGTGGTTGTTCAAACTCGGTTACCAGACCAATCGCATTGCTACAAAGATCACCCAGGCTGGCGACCACATTGACGCCCATCAACTGAGCCAACTGAATGTTGTTCCCAAATTGAGAATGCACATCCAAAGGCAAGTGATAAGCAAACAGATTGATTTCGTGGGTCATCAACGCATGAATCCGCTTATGTTTCATTCCCACAATTGGCGCACTTTCGCTTTTCCAAAAATAACCATGGTGAACAATAATTGCGTCAGCCTGCAATTCAATGGCACGATCAATCAACTTTTGACTGGCTGTAACACCTGTGACTATTTTTTGAATGACATTACGACCTTCAACCTGTAAGCCATTGGGGCAGTAGTCGCGAATGTCCGCCACATTCAATAGTTTATCCAAATAACCCTGTAAATCAGTTCTTTGCACCGACATGTCTTGAGTTTACTCCGCTCGTGCATCACATTACGGCCACAAAGCTACCTGCCCAACTGTTTAAGGTAAACCATTGAGATGAAAAATTTCCTAAAGCTGTTCGTCTTTCCAACACTCATTGGTTTGGTCAGTGGCATGGCAATTTTATGGCTGATGAGCGACAACAGTGCCGCAGAGCTGATCAGCAGCCCGGCACCCGCCAGCTATGCCAGCACCATCTCAAGAGCCAGTCCATCGGTGGTCAATATCTATTCGAGCAAACCCATACATCCACAGGAAGTCAAACCGTCAGAATGGCTCAGCGACCCATATCTCAAACAATTTTTTAACGATCAGACCCAACCGGAAATGGAGCGTCTGCAATCCAGTCTCGGATCTGGAGTTATCATCACTGAAGATGGTCAAATCGTTACGAATTACCATGTGATCGCCGATGCCAGCAATATTCTGGTGGCCACCTCAAGCGGCAAAATCGCTCAGGCCAACGTCATTGGTACAGATCCTCTGACCGACCTGGCATTGCTGAAAATCAACCTGGATCATTTACAGCCGATCAGCTTTTCCAGATCCATATTGAACATTGGCGATATTGTCTTCGCCATTGGTAACCCATTTGGTATCGGTCAAACAGCTTCCATGGGAGTTGTCAGTGCCACTGGCCGTCACAATGTCGAAACCGGTCTGCTGGCCAACTTCATTCAGACAGACGCAGCGATCAACCCCGGGAACTCCGGTGGCGCGCTGGTCAATACCCGGGGAGAGCTGGTGGGGATCAGTACGTCGATATTCAGGGTAAATGGAAACTTTGTTGGAATCGGATTTGCGATTCCACTGGAGCAGGTACTGGAAGTAACCATGTCACTGGCGCAGCATGGCAGGGTGATCAGAGGGTATCTGGGTGCTGAAATGCATGAAGTTCCCGTGCAGGCACTTATGGATCAGCATATTCCTGAACATTTTGGTCTGCAGATATCCAGTATTGATGAACGTGGCCCGGCTCAGCTCGCCGGTCTGAAACCCGGCGATATTCTCATCAGTTTTAATCAGAAGCCACTACTCAGTGCCAGGCAGGCGCGGATGGAAGTCATCGACCGCAAACCGGGTGAGACATTGAGCGTTGGATTTTACAGGATGGGTCAGCGTCATGACGCTGAAATCACATTAGGATCCCGGCCCACTCAGTAGTGGGCCGGCAGTGGAGTTCTTCACTTGGCAGGTAACAGCTTGCCCAGCGCCGACAACAATGCCGCATTCTCTGACTCAGAGGACACGTTTATTCTCAGGCAGTTCTCCAACAACGGATGAACACCGTCCAGCAACTTAACCAGAATGCCATGTTCTTTCAGTTGCGAATGTAGTTCTGCAGCGGACTGCTGTTTGGCTCTTATCAACAGAAAATTGGCTTCACTGGGCCATACCTTCAGCTGTTCGAACTGAGTCAACGCTTTAAACAAATCAGACCGGTGTTTACGCAGCAAATCAGTCTGCTGGCTCAAAACATCATAATGTTGCAGAGCGAACACGGCACTTACCTGGCTCAGTACGCTGATGTTGTAAGGCAACCGGACCTTGTTGAACTGTTCTGACCATTCCTGCTGAGCGATCAGGACACCCAAGCGCAAACCAGCCAACCCCACTTTTGAAAGAGTCCGCATAATCACCAGATTGTCGTAATCATCCAGCAAATGCAGGAGATCACTCTCAGTGAATGCCAGATACGCCTCGTCCAACACGACTAATCCAGAGCAGTTCTCAATAACCCGACGGACCTTTTCTTCTCCAAATAAATTCCCGGTAGGATTGTTTGGCTGTGCCAAGAACACCACAGCTGGATTTTCAGTCTCAATTTTGCTTAGCAGCGCTTCAAGGTCGAGCTCAAAATCCTCGGTCAAATCGACCCCGGCATAAGGAATACCCAGCACCTGTGCAATCAAGCGGTACATCACAAAACTGGGTTCTACCGCCAGAATGCCCCGCTTTGTTCCTGCAACAGCCATGGCAATTATTTGAATCAGTTCATCGGATCCATTACCTAGAACCAGTTGATAATGATCCTGAACCCCCATGACCCGGCGTAACTGTTGCTTCAGTTCTTCCGCCTCTGGCGATGGGTAGCGATTCAATTCTACATTTTGCAGTATGGTCAACCACTCCTCGACCATGCCCTGCGGCCAGTGATAGGGATTTTCCATAGTATCCAACTTGATCAGATTTTCCGCGGCCTGGACTTTATAAGCACTCAACCCCCTGATTTCGGGTCTGATCAATGCGTCGACCCGGTTTGAAATAGATTCCTGATTATTTGGCATTGTGTCCCACTCGATAAGATGCACTCAAGGCATGTGCCTGCAACCCTTCTCCATAAGCCAGTTGCGCAGCCACTTTACCCTGTTCGCGGGCACCTTCAGCACTGAAATAGATAATGGAGGATTTTTTCTGGAAATCGTAGACCCCCAGCGGCGAAAAAAATCTCGCTGTTCCGGAAGTCGGCAAAACATGATTAGGGCCGGCGCAATAATCCCCTAATGCTTCAGCAGAGTAACGCCCCATAAAGACCGCTCCAGCGTGACGAATATGCTGCAGCAACGCCTCAGGATCCTCAACAGACAACTCAAGGTGCTCCGGGGCAATGCGATTGCTAAGCTCAGCAGCTTCTTCAAGATTGTTAACATGAATAAACGCACCACGACCTTCTATTGAAGCCCGGATAATTTCTGAACGTGGCAGCTCATTCAGTAAGCGATTGGCCGCCGCTTCAACCTGATCTAAAAACTCAACACTCGGTGAAATCAGAATGGATTGAGCGATCCGGTCATGTTCAGCTTGCGAAAACAAATCCATGGCAATCCATTCCGGGTCCGTCTGGCCATCACAAATCACCAGGATTTCGGACGGACCGGCAATCATATCGATACCAACTTTGCCAAATACCTGACTTTTGGCAGTCGCCACCCAGGTATTGCCTGGACCAACGATCTTATCGACGGCGGGCACTGTCTCTGTCCCATATGCCAATGCGGCCACCGCCTGAGCGCCGCCAATACAGATAACCTGATCAACTCCGGAGATTGCTGCGGCTGCCAACACCAGAGGATTCTTCTCCCCTCCCGGTGTGGGCGTTACCATAATAATTTTTTCAACTCCAGCCACTGAAGCCGGGATCACATTCATCAACACCGAAGAGGGATAAGCGGCCAGACCACCAGGAACATACACACCAACCCGATCAAGCGCTGTGACCTGTTGTCCAAGTACGGTTCCATCCTCTTCCTCGAACCGCCAGGAACTTTGTTTCTGCCGTTCGTGAAAACGTCTTATCCGCTTAGCTGCCAGCTCCAGGGCTTCTTTCTGATCACTGGGTATGGATTCCAGTGCCTGTTGCAGTTCATCCTCCCGGATAACCAGCTCAGCAGTGTCAGATACACTCATCCGATCGAAACGATTGGTATATTCGACCAGAGCCACATCTCCTTCGGTTCGAATGCGTTGAATGATCTCCGCCACCGTCGCCTGCACATTTGGATCAGACACACTTTCCCAGGCTAATAAATGATCGAGGTGATGATCAAAATCTGCCTGAGACCTGTTGAGTCGGCGAATTTTAAGGTCACGGTTATTACTCATCACAACTGTCCTCTAGATCATTTTTTACGTTGTTTAACAGCTTCCGCCATCTGGTCGATAATGGGTTGCAGGGTCTTTTGTTTTAACTTAAGAGCGGCTCTGTTCACCACCAGACGGCTTGATACATCGGCGATATGCGCCATAGGTTCCAGGCCATTGGCACGCAGTGTATTGCCAGTGTCGACGATATCGACGATACAGTCTGCCAACCCCATAATCGGAGCTAGCTCCTGCGCACCGTACAACTTGATCACATCCACCTGGCGGCCCTGCTGAGCAAAATACTGTTTGGTGACACCTACAAATTTGGTTGCCACTTTGAGGCGTCGGGATAACGGTTCCTTACGATCAGGAAAGCCGGCTGTCATCAGTCGACATTTGGCAATTTCCAGATCCAGGACTTCGATGATTTCCTGAGCACCAAATTCCATCAGCACATCTTTGCCGGCAATGCCCATATCAGCGGCGCCATATTCCACATATGTCGGAACATCGGTAGCACGAACCTTAATGAACTTAATGTGATCGTGGTTGGTGTCAAAAATAAGCTTACGGCTTTTTTCGAGATCTTCGGTTGGCTCAATACCAACATCAGCCAGCAACGGCAAAGTGTCATCAAGAATACGACCTTTGGACAAAGCAATGATTACCGGTTTATTCATGAAACAGATACCAAGTCAAATATTGACGCGCTGAATGGAAGCGCCCAGATTCTGAAGTTTTTCTTCAATGCACTCATAACCACGATCAATATGGTATACGCGGTCAACCATGGTCTGACCTTCTGCAACCAGCCCTGCCAACACCAGACTGGCAGATGCGCGCAGATCAGTGGCCATAACCGGCGCTCCGGTCAGCAGTTCTTTACCTTTAATGACAACTGTATTGCCTGATACCTGGCAATCAGCTCCCAAACGGGTAAGCTCCTGGATATGCATGAAACGATTCTCAAATACCGTTTCGATTACCGTGCCGGTACCTTCGGCAACTGCATTCAGAACGGTAAACTGAGCCTGCATATCGGTAGGAAAAGCCGGATAAGGGGCGGTCAGAACATCGACAGCCTTCGGACGTCGACCCTGCATATCCAGACTGATCCAGTCTTCACCGGTTTCTATGTGAGCACCGGATTCGCGTAATTTGATTAACACCGCATCCAACAGAGATGGATCTGTATTTTTAAGCTTAACGCATCCTCCAGTCACCGCGGCGGCAACCAGATAGGTGCCAGTCTCGATCCGGTCCGGTAAAATGGCATATTCACAGCCCTTCAATGCTTCAACACCGTGAACCACAATTCGATCGGTACCAACACCTTCTATATCTGCCCCCATCGCGATCAGACACTTGGCCAGATCAACCACTTCGGGTTCTTTGGCAGCATTTTCAAGTACTGTGGTGCCTTCAGCCAGAGTCGCCGCCATCAACAGATTTTCTGTCCCGGTGACAGTGACGGTATCAAAGAAGATCTTGGCACCTTTCAAGCGCCCATTGGTGCGGGCGTTAATATATCCATCCTCCACCCGGATCTCTGCACCCATCGCTTCCAAACCTTTAATATGCAGGTCGACCGGCCGGCTGCCAATGGCACAACCACCCGGCAAAGATACACGGGCCTGTCCAAAATGAGCCACCAATGGGCCCAACACCAGGATGGAAGCCCTCATGGTTTTTACCAGGCTGTAAGGAGCTGTAAAATCGTTGATCTGACCAGCACAGATTTCAACACTCATGTCTTCACCAATGATTGCCTGGATGCCCATGCAACCCAGCAATTCCAGCATCGTGGTAATGTCCTGAAGATGGGGCAGATTTCTAATCGTCTGAAACTCTTTGGTCAGTAAAGCCGATGCGATAATCGGTAAAGCAGCATTCTTTGCACCGGATATACGGATTTCTCCGGCTAACCTGGTACCACCATTGATCAGTAGTTTATCCATTAATGTTTAAAGCCTATATTGCCAGTCTGCTGATACTACCACTGCTGGTCCGGATAAATCAGAGACAATAAAGTGTTTTAAGAACTTCTGGCCATTCAAACACTGAATAGAGCCGACATACAAAAATATGTCAGGGGCAGCATCTGCGGAACCAAAACGAATATCTATCAGAGGAAGGGTATATCCCGCCCCGAAAAGGGCGGGCATTATAAATAAGAAAGAGAGAAATGGCTAAATATCTGAATCGCTATCCTGAGAATCCTCTAGCAACTCTTTGCTTGGATTGATGTAAGTCTTCTCATCCCAGCTTTTTTGGACCATTTCAGTCCACATATCAATGGCTTTATCCACATCCCCACCGGCTTCTTTCATGAGTCGATCAAACCGATTACGAAACGTTACGCCAATATTCACACCGTTAAATGTTACATTCTGCATAGCCCAGCCATTGCGGTTTTTTGAATAGTACATGGACTGAACCACAGGATAATGGGTTCCGGACTTATCCACTACTTCCAGGTAAACCCGTGTGTTTTTGAATGTATCTTTTTTATCATCTTTGGAAGGCACAATCTCAAAACTCAGTCCCTTAAAGCTTTTGATACCCAAGGCATAAGTATTTATGAGACTGGTTTTAAAGACTTCGAGAAACCGTCGTTTTTGTTCTATAGTTGCTGATGACAGGTATTTTCCCATTACCCGACCAGCAATCAGTTCATATCCCACCACGGGTTCCAGCAACGTCTGCATATTCTGCAGGTATTCTGCTGGATCATCCTGATCTCCATATTTTTCGATCAGAATCAGTATTTGATCCAGACTTTCTTTAACTGTCTCTTCAGCTGTCTTATCCGGTGTCAACGCATAAACCGAACTGGAAATCAAAACCAAAAAACTGATCAGCACAAACCGTGTTAACGCAACCACTCTCATGTTAGTTTTAACCCATTGCTACTATAACAGGCGGGACTCTAACACCGCTGCCGGCAACGAATACAGCGCAAACATAGAGTGGATGTGACAATATTCAGTAAACATTCATGTCACCACAAAATGTTTTGCAATTAGTCTGCCAAGCGATTTTAATTGGCCGCCACCACTTATGAGTTAAGGAAACAATATGCTTTTATGGCCCTGTATCGCTTTAGCAGCGGGCTTGATCCTCTTAGTTTGGAGTTCGGACAAATTCGTCGCTGGCGCAGCAGCCATTGCCCATAATCTGGGTATGTCGCATATCCTGATTGGTGTCACAATCGTTTCCATGGGAACCTCTGCACCGGAAATACTGGTTTCAACCAATGCAGCCCTGGATAATGCTCTGAACCTCTCCCTGGGGAATGCACTGGGCTCAAATATCGCCAACATTGGTCTCGTTCTGGGAATTACCGCCCTGATTGCTCCAATACCTGTTTCCGCCCGTGTTATGAAAATTGAAAACCTGATAGTGCTATTAGTGTCACTGGCGACCGGCTTTATTTTTTATGACTCATTCCTGAGTCGCGGGGAAGGTGTCGTCCTGCTTGCAGGACTCGTCATATTTTTATTGTGGGTGTTTTATGACCACAAAAAGTCGCAGGACGATGACTTTGAAGATGAAATCCCAACCGGGATGAATACCGGCAAGGCTGTAATGTGGTTCGTCATTGGTCTGGGTGTGTTGATATTGAGTTCCAAAATACTGGTTTGGGGTGCCACCCAAATTGCAATATCCCTGAAGATCAGCGAACTTGTCATTGGTGCCACGGTCGTCGCAATCGGCACCAGTCTACCGGAACTGGCAGCCAGTGTAGCCAGTGCCCGCAAAGGCCACCACGATATCGCCATTGGGAATGTTCTTGGATCAAACCTGTTCAACCTTTTGGCTGTCATTGGGGTACCGGCGATTCTTGCTCCGAATGCATTTGCAGCAGACGTATTCTGGAGGGACTATCTTGTTATGATCTTTATGACGGCGTTCCTGTCAATCAGCCTTATAATCAAAGGCTCCAGCGGCAAACCTTTAGGACGAATTTTTGCATTAATGGCATTAATTGCATACGGTGGTTATTTATTTCTCAACTATCGGGCTCTGACCTGAACAACAGGGTTCAATAATGGCAGCCAAAAAGTCGCATCGACCAGTATTGCTGGTCCCACTGCTTATCGCCGTGACTGGCTATTTCTGGGTATCCCAAAAAGACATTAGCATCACAGAAGATACTGTCTCGGGCACACCGGTACAATTATTTGCCAACGACCTGCACAGTCGGAATTTTGATACCTCAGGGCATCTGGTTCACGAAATCACTACCCCAGAATTGATCATGCCGGGTAAAAATAATGTGATCCTGATCAGCACGCCCAATATTGAAGTATTCAACCAAAAAGGTCCGGTCAGTCACATCCAAAGCCTCAGTGCAATTATTCGCAGTGACGATGACACTATTGAATTGAACGGCAACGTTGAAGTCAGGCAGACTGGTGGACCGAACTTAGCAGTATTACTTACAAACCAACTTATATACAATTATCAGACCAAATATGCCTACACTGAAGAGCCTGTTACAATGAAAGATCAATTCGGAGTAATGACAGCCGTGGGAATGGAAATAGACGTACAACAAGAAACGGTCAGATTCAATTCAGATGTTGAAGCACAATATGAAGTCAATCACTAATACCTGCCTCTTTCTAATCGCCTTCATGAGTCTGGGAATTTGTACTCCAGCCCTCGCCCTGCCAGATGACACCAAACAACCCATCAAAGTCAAAGCCAAACGAAGTGAATACAACAACATCAAAGGCATTATGACCTATTCCGGGCAGGTGGAATTTCAGCAGGGCTCCATCAGGCTTTATGCTGACGAGGTATTTATCTACCTCGTTGATGGCAACGTTACTAAAATGACCGCCAACGGCAAGCCAGCACATTTTCGCCAGTTATTGAAAGCTGAGGACAAACAGCCATTGGAGGCTGAGGGCAATTATCTCGAATACAACATCAGTAACGGTGATATTCTGATAGACGGTGATGCGAAGCTAAACCGCACTGGGAACAACATGTCCGGTGGCAAAATCCGCTATAACGTCAAAGACGGTAGCGGGCAGGCAGATGGTGGAGTTGAAATGACGCTTCAACCAGATGCTCTGGGGGGCCAATGACCACGCTATCAGCTAAAAACCTCGCCAAATCCTATGGTCCGCGGGAAATTGTTAAAGACGTGTCCTTAGATGTGGGGATAGGCGAAGTTGTAGGCCTGCTTGGTCCCAACGGGGCCGGTAAGACGACCTGTTTTTACATGATCGTGGGTCTGGTACCTGCTGATCGGGGACAGGTATATATCGATCAACAAAATATCACCGGCCTGCCAATGCATGGCAGGGCTAAAAAAGGTATCGGCTATCTGCCGCAGGAAGCCAGTGTCTTTAGAAAGCTTAGTGTAGAGCATAATCTGATGGCCATTCTGGAGATCAGAAAAGAGCTGTCTGCCCAGCAACGCAAGCAAGAACTGGAAAAACTGTTAAACGAATTCAATATTCAACATGTTCGCAAAAGTCTTGGAATGGCTTTGTCTGGAGGCGAACGTCGCCGAGTGGAAATAGCCAGAGCTCTGGCAATGGAACCCAAGTTCATATTGCTGGATGAACCATTTGCCGGAGTTGACCCAATTTCTGTCAGCGACATCAAGGAAATAGTCACTCACTTGAAGAATCGCGGTATCGGCGTACTGATTACAGACCATAACGTACGCGAGACCCTGGATATCTGTGAACGCGCCTATATAGTAGGTAATGGACACATTATCGCTGAAGGCAATGCTGAACAGATACTGGCAAACCAGAAAGTACGTGAAACCTATCTGGGCGATAATTTCCGCCTGTAAGATATGCAAATTTGAGAACCAATGAGTATATGAAGACTTCTCTACAGCTCAAAATGGGTCAACATCTGACCATGACCCCTCAGTTGCAACAGGCCATTAAGCTGTTACAACTGTCCACATTGGATCTGCAACAGGAGATTCAGCAAGCATTGGATTCCAATCCCATGCTCGAAGTTGAAGAGGATAGCGAAGGACATCAGGATAATCATGAAAATGGTGTTTCAAAACACGATACGGCCAAAGAAAGTGGCGCAACCGATTTCAGCGAAGTCCCTCAGGAAAACAGCAGTAATGAAACCGAAGTCCGGGAAATAGACCAGGAATGGGGTGAAAATATCCCTGAAGATCTTGCTGTAGACAGCTCATGGGATGATGTCTATCAACATGCCCCAACGGGTCTGTCAGCCCCTTCATCCGATGACGACAATTTTTATGAAAACCAAAATTCAACCACTGACAGCCTGGAGGAACATCTGCGCTGGCAGTTGAATCTGACACCAATGTCTGATCGGGATCGTGCTATCGCGTTTGCCATTCTCGACTGTATCAACGCTGATGGTTATTTAAATACGGATTGGCAGGAACTGGTTGAATCTCTGCAACAGGATATCGGCACAGAGGAAGATCCTCTGGATGTGGAAGAAGTGGATGCGGTATTACACCGGCTGCAAATGTTTGATCCGGTAGGAGTGTGCAGTCGCGACCTGCGTGATTGCCTGTTGGCGCAACTAAAACAGCTACCGGAAACGACCCCTGCACTCAAAGAAACCATTCAGCTGGTTGACCAGTACCTTAATCTGCTCGGCAGCAAGGACTACGCCACAATCATGCGTCGCATGAAAATCAAGGAAGATCAGCTGAAAGATATGATTGGATTGATTCAGCAGCTAAACCCACGCCCAGGGGAACAGATCGCTCCGCTGCAGCCAGAGTACGTTATTCCTGATGTCATTGTGAGCAAAGACATAGAACACCAGCGCTGGAAGGTAGAACTAAACCCGGAAATTGCACCCCGTTTAAGAGTTAATGCCAGCTATGCTTCCATGGTTAAGCGTGCTGATAGTAGCGATGACAACACCTACCTTCGTGACAATCTTCAGGAAGCAAGATGGTTCATCAAGAGCCTGCAAAGCCGTAACGAAACACTTCTCAAGGTGGCAACCAAAATCGTCGAACACCAACTTGGCTTTTTTGAATATGGTGAAGAAGCCATGAAGCCATTGGTACTGCATGACATTGCTGAAGCTGTCGATATGCATGAGTCCACAATTTCCAGGGTCACCACTCAGAAGTACATGCATACTCCGAGAGGCATCTTTGAACTGAAGTTCTTCTTCTCCAGCCATGTCAGCACCAGTTCAGGAGGAGAATGCTCCTCCACCGCAATCCGCGCAATCATCAAAAAGCTGGTTGCATCAGAGAACCCTAAAAAGCCATTGAGTGACAGTAAAATCGCTACGATGCTTGGAGATCAGGGAATTCAGGTAGCACGCAGAACAATCGCAAAATATCGCGAGGCGTTAAACATCCCCCCCTCCAATGAACGTAAACAACTGGTTTAGCGAAACAGGAATACATGTCAATCAGACTGTAAAAAAAAATGTGACGAGTGGTAAGGTCTAGGGAAATTCACTACCCAGATCAAGCATTTATCTACAACACAAGCTATTCTTAACAATAAGCCGGAACACAGTTCCGGCCCCATAAAGATAGATGGATGCCAAACATCCAAATAGACTGAGGAGAAGCCTATGCAAATCAATATCAGTGGCCATCACCTGGAAATCACCGATCCTCTCAAAGATTACGTCAAAAACCGTATGGAAAAACTGGAAAGACATCACGACCAGATCAGTAATGTTCAAGTTACGTTATCTGTCGAAAAGTCCCGACAAAAAGCGGAGGCGCAAATTAACATACCAGGCACGCAAATCCATGCAGATGCCACCCATGATGACCTCTACGCTGCTATTGATCTGATGCACGACAAACTTGACCGACAGTTGCTGAAACATAAGGAAAAACATGTTAACCGGCAGCATGGCCACTAATTTAAAAGCAGGTTTCTTTAACACTCATGCTTAATCAAATCTTACAACCCGGCTACGTCTTCACAGACGTGGCCGCTACCAGCAAAAAGAAAGCCTTACAGGATATCGCCGAAATTATCAGCCAGCTCGTGCCGGAACTGACATCTGACTATATTTTCGACAATCTGATAGCAAGAGAGCGTCTCGGCAGTACAGGTTTTGGTAATGGTGTTGCCATACCACACTGTCGAATCAGTAATTACGACAAAATCATTGGTGCTTTTTTCAGGTTAAAAGACGCAATCGATTTTGACGCTGTTGATAAACGCCCCGTGAACCTTCTGTTTGTATTATTGGTTCCAGAGGAGGAGAAAACAGCTCATCTTGAGGTCTTGTCTCTGTTGTCAGAAAAATTCAGTAATGAAACCATACGCAATAAACTGGCAACAATGAGCAAGGAAGATATCTACCAGCTATTCATCAATCCGTAACTTAACAGAACCAAAAATCCAGGGAAATAACCTTTCCCATACGGAAGTCGCGTCCGGACAATTTGTGCGGGAGTTCTGTTGTTAATTGGTGCTATCTTGACAAGATGGATGTTGCTCTCCCCCGACTGACATTGGAATGACTATGAAACTAATCATAATCAGCGGCAGATCTGGTTCTGGTAAAACCACTGTACTGCAGTGCCTCGAAGACAATGGTTATAATTGTATCGATAACATGCCTGTAGCCCTGCTGCCTGAACTAACCCGCCTGTTGTATTCTGAACATCAGGAATCCCGAGTCGCGGTGTGTATTGATGCACGCAACGCGCCGTCATCCATTAAGTCTTTTCCAAGAATTGTTGAACAACTGAACTCCAAAGATATTCACTGTGAAATCGTATTTCTGGATGCGAATGATGACACACTACTACAGCGTTATTCTGCCACTCGCCGTAAACACCCCTTGAGCGGCGAGACATTGTCTCTGGCAGAAGCCATTGACAGGGAAAAGCAAATTCTCGATCCAATTGCCAACCTGGCAGACTTAGCCATTGACTCAACAGCAATGTCTCTGCAAGAGCTTCGTTCGCTAATCAAACAACGGGTGGCTGGCAAGCAACAGCAACATCTTGGATTGATGTTCACCTCTTTCGGCTATAAACATGGCGTTCCGACCGACGCTGACTTTGTATTCGATGTCCGTTGTCTTCCTAACCCATACTGGGATCCTTCACTCAGGCAATACACGGGGATTGATCAGGAGATTATTGAATTTCTCAAAAGAGAACCTGAGGTCAATTTAATGTTTGAGGATATCTATCGTTTACTGGATCGCTGGATTGCCTCGTTTGAAGCGAATAATCGCAGTTATCTGACAGTTGCAATTGGCTGCACTGGAGGTCAACATAGATCAGTTTTTCTAGTGGAACAATTAGCTTCTGCCTTTCGCAGCAGAAACCACAGCACTCAGATAAGGCACCGGGAACTAAAGCTTAATCATTAACATTTCATAAGGCGCATGAATGGTCGAAGAATCCGTCACTATCATCAATAAACTTGGACTGCACGCTCGTGCCGCGGCTAAATTTGTCAATGTAGCCAGTCAGTTTGGCGCACAGATTCGAGTGATTAAAGGTCCCAAGGAGGTGGATGGCAAAAGTATCATGTCTGTTATGATGCTGGCGGCCGCCCAAGGGACAGAGCTTTCACTCAGAATTGATGGTAAAGACGAACTGGCGGCATTAACTGCCATAAAAGAGTTAATTGCCAACCGCTTTGATGAAGCAGAATAATTTTTCCGTCACCCTATACTGAGTTCAGCTCTGTTCCATTAGATTAAGTCTACAATTTAACTCCCAGCCCAATAAAAATAAGGATTCGGATGCCAGTCCATGTTGAGCATGAACAGTTCCAGCAAATCGGTGAGCGCTTACTGAATGCAATGGACGCCAATAACACCGAACGCGTACAGGAAATTCTGAATCAGGATTTATCAGCTGTTGATATCGCTCACATCATTGAGTCGACTCCTTCAAAACGTCGTGCTGACATCTGGAAATTTCTGTCTGAAAGCCAGAAAGGTGAAGTCATCAGTCACCTGAGTGACGACCTTCAACTTCATTACCTTACCAAAATGAGTCCTGAACAGGTCCTGGAAGCGATTCAGGATCTTGATTCAGACGATTTTGCCGATGTCCTGCAACAGTTGCCGGAGACGAATCGAATTGCGGTGCTTCACTCCATGGAACCGGAGGACCGACGCGAGGTCGAGGAACTGCTGGCCTACCCGGAAGATACTGCCGGTGGCCTGATGAATCCGGAAGTACTGACAATCCGGGCAAACGTAACGCTGGATGTGGTGTTGCGATATCTGAGAAGGCAGTCGGACCTGCCGGATCAGTTTGATTCTCTTTACGTCGTTAACCGAAATGATCAGCTGGTAGGGACCTTACCTTTGCATGCGTTGTTGCTGGGTGATCCTGATACAACTGTTCGCGAGGTTATGAACAGCGATATCGAAGGAATTCCAGCTGCCAGTCGGGACAGCGATGTTGCCAAGCTATTTGCCAATCACGACTGGATATCTGCGCCAGTAGTCGATGAAAAAGGTAAGCTGCTCGGACAAATCACTATTGACGACATTGTCGATGTGATCCGCGAAGAAGCGGATCACACGGTTATGTCCATGGCAGGCCTGGATGAAGATGAAGACGCTTTTGCTCCGGTCTGGAGCAGCGCTAAAGGCCGGGCGGTATGGTTAGGGCTCAACCTTTTAACAGCCTTTATTGCGGCACTGGTGATACTTAACTTCGAGGACGCAATTGCCATGATTACGGCTCTGGCAGTCATGAACCCCGTTGTTGCAAGTATGGGGGGTGTCGCCGGCAGTCAGACGCTGACATTAGTCATACGTGCCCAAGCCACCGGGAAAATCAATGCCAGCAACTACTTATGGTTGCTGGGCCGGGAGTTTGGTGTGGGCCTGATCAACGGATTTCTGTGGGCGATTGTCACCGCATTCGTTTGTTGGTTACTGTTCAGCAATGTCCAACTAGCGATCGTATCTGGTATTGCGATTCTGGCAAATATCACTATTGCCAAAATATCCGGTGCCCTGTTACCGGTAATACTGGAAAAACTAAAGATCGACCCTGCTCTGTCTGGCAGTGTCATATTAACAACCGTGACAGATGCCGTTGGGTTCTTTACTCTTCTGGGTCTGGCTACCTGGTACTTACTCTGATTAATATTATTATGAACAAAGAAAATGATTGGCAGGACTCGTCGGAAGACGACATCGAATGGGTTTCCAAGACCCGAATGAAAAAAGAAATGCATGAGCTTCAGGAAATAGGCATGAAACTCATGGAACTTAACCAGAGTCAGCTCGACACAATTCCTTTGACGGATGAGTTGATTGCTGCGATTACTGAGTCAAAACGCATTACCAGCCGTGAAGCAAGACGCCGGCACTCACAGTTTATCGGCCGTCTGATGCGAAAAGCTGATTATGATGCAATTGTGCACGGAATTGAACTGCTGGATCCAGCATCTGATGCCTATGCCAGACTACATCAACAGAGTGAGCGCTGGCGCGATAGACTGCTGACAGGAGATAACGATGAACTGGTATCCTGGTTCGATCAGTATCCTGACTGCGACCGGCAACAATTACGCAACCTGTTACGTAATGGCCTTAAGGAAATTGAGCAAAAACCCGAAAGCTGGCTGGCCAGAAAAAAGCTATATCAGTTTATCAAAACCGAAGTACAGCAATCTGAATAGATTCTCACGGCCTGATATAAATCTGGGAAAAATATAGCGCCGTCGTGGCAACAATCAAAATAAACATCATCCAGAGATGAAATTGTCCGGCGTCTGTGCGGCGCCGGGCCCTGAAGGGCCGAATAACAAACTCAACCAACGTTAATACAGCACAAATTGCCAACAATATCGGGATCCATTCAACCGTGGGAGTCTGCCACTCTTCTCTGATCGCCAAATGCTTATAGCGTATGGCTCCGGTGCTCATTTCCGGACGGGTAATCCAGACAATGCACTGAAGAATGAACAATGACACCCATGACGCAACGGCCACAGTTCTTGAAAGCAGAATCCAGAAATCCGGCTTTTTTCGTCTCTCCATACCAGGTCTTATTGTAAAAAAGACCTAGATCATATCCCATTTCCAAGAGGAGAGCTGTAAACCTTTGAGACAACCTCAGAAACCAGCACATCGGCACTATACGTTCATTTAATGTCTATATGGATCAATCCATAGTGGGGATGGAAGCGATCAGGTTACGGGTATAAGGATGCCGGGGCTCACTGAAAACAGTATCCGTGTCCCCCTGTTCCACGACTACTCCCTGATTCATAACGATTACTCTATGACTGATAGCCCTGACCACTTCAAGGTCATGACTAATAAACAAATAAGATAACTGATATTCTTTTTGCAAAGCCTGTAACAACTCCAAAACCTGAACCTGTACAGTTCTATCCAGAGAGGACGTTGGTTCATCCAGAATGATAAGTTTGGGTTTTAAAATCAATACTCTGGCAATAGCAATGCGCTGTCGCTGACCACCGGAAAACTCATTTGGATAACGGAAACGACTTTCAGGATCGAGTCCGACTTCTTTCATCACTGCAATTACCTGCTGCTCCCGCTCACTGACAGAGCCGATACCATGGATATCCAGTCCCTCACTGATAATTTCCGCAACAGACATTCTCGGACTTAAACTGCCGTAAGGGTCCTGAAAAACAACTTGTAGAGACCGTCTCAATGGACGCAGTTTCTTACGATCCAACTGCTGCAGTTCTGTCTGGTCAAATATGATTTTTCCGTTGCTAGGCTCCAGCTTCAATACCGCCCGGGCAAGGGTGGATTTACCAGATCCACTTTCACCGACCACTCCCAGAGTTTCACCGGGATACAATTCCAGGCTGACATCATCTACCGCTTTTATATGATCAACCGTACGCTTGAAAACACCACGCTTGATTGGGAACCACACTCGTAACTGCTCCACCTTAAGCAAAAGTATTTTTCGATCCACGTCCGATAAAGACTGACGCGGCCGGGCAGCCAAAAGCTTTCGGGTATAAGGGTGACTGGGAGCGGCAAAAAGTTTCTGCGTCTCTGCGGTCTCAACAATTTTTCCCTGCTCCATCACAATCACTCGATGGGCAATTCCTTTAACCACAGCAAGATCATGGGTAATAAACAATACCGACATCCCAATTTCACGTTGCAGTTCCATCAACAGATCCAGTATTTGTCGCTGCACAGTGACATCCAATGCAGTCGTCGGTTCATCTGCAATCAATAATTTAGGACGATTCACCAGAGCCATGGCGATCATGATTCGCTGACGCTCGCCTCCTGACAGCTGATGAGGAAATGCGGATATCTTTTTGTCCGCTTCACGAATACCGACCTTAACCATCCATTCAAGACTGATCCTGAGTGCCTCTGCTTTAGTTACCAGTTCGTGCAATAACACCATCTCGCTAAGCTGACGACCAACCGTATGAAGTGGGTTCAGAGAGGTCATTGGCTCCTGAAAAATAACCCCGATATCCTGACCTCTGAGTTCCCTCATTCTCTGATCGGAAACAGTGAGCAGGTCCTCTTTTTTATTCCAGATTATACGGCCGTCCATAAATACCAGAGGAGGACTATCGAGCAACCGCAGAATACTGAGAGAGGTAACACTTTTTCCCGATCCACTTTCTCCAACCAGCGCCAGGACCTCACCTTCTGCAATACTGAAACTGGTATCATCCACGACCTGACGAAACTGATCCCCCAGTTTAAAACCCAGACTCAAGTGCTCTATTGAGATCAACGGCATTACCCAGACCTCCTGGGATCGAATGCATCACGGACACCTTCACCAATAAACACCAATAGCGTCAGAATCATGGCCAGTACAGAAAATGAGGCCAAACCGAGCCAAGGAGCCTGCAGGTTAGCTTTGCCCTGAGCCAGCAGCTCCCCCAAGGACGGTGATCCGGGAGGCAAGCCAAAACCTAGAAAATCGAGAGAAGTCAGAATGGTAACTGACCCCGCTAAGGTAAACGGCATAAAAGTCATGGTCGCAATCATGGCATTCGGCAATATATGTTTGAACATCAGGCGTCGATCATTCATCCCCATTGCTTTAGCGGCCAGGACATATTCAAATCCCCTACTACGCAAAAATTCCGCCCGCACGACTCCCACAAACCCCATCCAGCTGAAAAGCAACGTAAAGCCGGCAAGCCACCACACATTAGGTTTCACCACACTCATCAAAATAATCAGCATAAACAGGGTTGGCATACTGCTCCAGACTTCAATAAAACGCTGAAAAAACAGATCCAACCGGCCCCCGTAATATCCTTGCACCGCTCCGGCAGACACACCAATGACTGCAGACAGGACAGTAATGGAAAACCCAAACAGCACACTGATACGTAGCCCATATAAAATACAGGCCAGCAGATCTCGCCCTTTATCATCCGTTCCCAACCAGTTTTCTTTGCTCGGCGGACTTGGAGGTGGAGAAGGCAAATCATAATTGATCGTTCGATAAGAGAACGGTATTAAAGGCCATAATACCCAGCCTTTTTCAGCAATCAGAGTCTGGACATAACTATCCCGATAATCGGCCTCTAGCTCAAAGTCTCCTCCAAATGTAGTTTCGGGATAGTTTTTTAGAAATGGAAAATACCAGTGCGAGTCATATGACACGATCAGAGGCTTATCATTAGCGATAAGCTCTGAAAACAGTGAGACTCCAAACACAAAAGAAAAAATCCACAGACTGTACCAGGCTCTACGATTGTTTCTGAACTTACTCCAACGGAGTTGATTAATTGGCTTCATAACTGATCAAAATTAATCCTGGGGTCGACAATTGTGTACATCACATCGCTGATAATTCCCATGACCAGGCCGATCAAACCAAACACATAAAGGGTGGCAAACATGACCGGATAATCACGCTGCAAAGTGGTTTCGTATCCCAGCAATCCAAGTCCATCCAAAGAAAAAACCACTTCAATCAATAGCGAAGAGGTGAAAAAAATACTGATAAACGCAGCAGGAAAACCAGCAATGATCAACAACATGGCATTCCTGAATACGTGTTTATAAAGAATCGCCTTATCAGTAAGACCTTTGGCTCGTGCGGTGACAACGTATTGCTTATGAATCTCATCCAGAAAAGAATTTTTGGTTAACATGGTCAGGCCAGCAAAACCACCGATGGTCATCGCAATAACCGGTAACACCATATGCCAGAAATAGTCTGCGATGCGAGCTCCCCAGCTCAGTTCCGACCAGTCATTGCTAACCATCCCGCGAATCGGAAACCAGTCGAAGAACTTTCCACCAGCAAAAAAGATAATCAGTATGACGGCAAACAGGAACTGAGGAATCGCATGTGCAGCGATGATGACAGAAGAAGTCCAGACATCAAAACGGGAACCATGTTGTATTGCTTTACGAATTCCCAAAGGAATTGAAACCAGATAGACAATCAAAGTCGTCCAGATACCGAGAGAGATGGATATCGGCAATCGCGTTACAATAAGATCAACCACTGTCGACCCACGAAACAAGCTCTCACCAAAATCGAAGCGAAGATAATCCCACAACATATGTCCGTAACGGACATAAATAGGCTGATCAAAACCAAAACGTTTTTTGATGGCCTCAATATCTTCTTCAGTCAGTCCGCGGGCCCCAGTATAACTACTGTCGGTGTTTCGGTTCGAGGCAGGCTGATCCAAAGTCTCTGCTGAAGTACCGGTCAGACGATCCAACATACTGCTATTCATGCCCTGTGCGTAGGCAATCGCCTGATCCACCGGACCTCCTGGCGCCAGTTGCACCAGGAAAAAATTGATTGTCACGATAGCCCATAAAGTAGGTATCAACAACAATAAGCGACGAAAGATGTAAGCCCGCATACGACTTTTCCGCTAGTTAGGAGCATTACGACGAGGCAACTTTTTGGCCTTCTCTTCATCGTACCACCAGCTTTCCAACCCCACACCATAGGTGGGCAACACTTCAGGGCGGCTGAATTTATCCCAGTAAGCAACCCGCACCTTGTCATTATACCATTGCGGTACAACCAGATATTGCCATAACAAAACTCTGTCCAGGGCCTTGCCATAAGCCTGCAGTTCAGGAAGATTCGACTGATTCTGAACAATTTTTTCCACCAGAGCATCAACGACTGGACTGGTATAACCGGAGTTGTTGTAAGTGCTATCGATATATTTGGAATGGAATTCATACTGCAACATGTTATCCGGATAAACTCCACCTCCCAACGTACCGACCACCATATCATAATCCCGTTCCCGGAGCCGGTTAGTAGCCTGTGCGCTGTCGATGATTCGGATCGACATGTCAATACCTGCCTTCGCCAGATTTTCCTTAAAGGGTAGCGCTACCCGCTCATATGTTGGACTCCACAACATAAGCTCAAATGCCAGTTGCTGACCATTCTGATCAACCAACTTGCCATTTTTTAACTGCCATCCAGCCTGCTTAAATAATGACAGCGCTTGTCGCAGTTGTGGCCGAATATTTCCACTTCCATCAGTTTTAGGCGGATTAAATTCCTGAGTAAATACTTCTGGCGGCAACTGATCCTTAAACCCGTTCAGAATCTCCAGCTCACGGCCTTGCGGAAGGCCACGTGCCATATTGTCCGAATTCTGGAAATAACTGAGTTCACGCTTATAGAGCCCATAAAACAGGTTGGTATTACTCCATTCAAAGTCAAACAGGTAACCGATGGCTTCCCTGATTCTCCGGTCACTCAGTTGAGGGCGCGTCACATTGAATATGAAACCGATCATGGGTTTTGGTACGGAATAAGGTATCTCTTCTTTGCGGATGTATCCCTGGTCGATGTTTTTACCTTCATAACCAGTTATCCAAACCTTGGCAACAGGTTCAGAACGAAAATCATATTCGCCTTTTTTAAACGCTTCGAGCATGACCGTATCATCTTTATACATGTCGTAACGGACGAAATCGAAATTCAATAGCCCCTTCTGGGTTGGATGGTTGAGCGCCCAATAGTCCTTGTTGCGCTTATATACGACATATTGCCCCATTGAATAATCTGAGATCGTATACGGACCACTGACCACAGGCACTTCCACAAGCGGTTCGGATAAATCTACATCCTTCCAATAATGCTTGGGAAATATTCTCAGCTCAGCCATTTGCATGGTTGTCGATTTATCTTTCTGAGGAGTGGTAAATTTAACGGTCAGATCATCTATTTTGGTAACTGTAATACCTTCCCAAAGCCTTGCCAGAGTCTCGATACCCTGTGTCATAAACTTATTGAACGAGAACACTACGTCATCTGCAGTGATAGGCACTCCATCAGATGCACGAGCGCGGGGATCAAGATGAAAGATGACCCAGGAATAGTCATCAGGATACTCTATGGTCTGAGCAATAAGTCCATAGAGAACATTGTCTTCATCTTCGTTTGAGGTCATAAGGGAGTCAATCATAGACTCAGCAAGAGGTGCAGAACTTCCTCTGCGCGCAAAACGGTTAAAATTATCGAAACTCCCCCGAGCCCCGTATGTAACATAGCCCCCTCTTGGAGCATTAGGGTTCACATAGCGCCAATGCTCAAAGCCCTGCGCATATTTCGGCTCGCCTCTCAAAGCAATCGCATGACTGACAACAACATTAGCCGGGTAACCGAAAGCTGGAAAAATCATCAGCAAGATAATGATTAGTTGACGCATAAAGTTCACCTATCAAATCACGACATAGAAGAGATACAACCACAGATTACATAATTCGGCAATCTGTAAACCCAACTAGCCTTAACTGAGCATTCAGTTTTTAAAAACCGGCATTCACATAAACGTCAAAACGGTTGGATTTTCCAGTTAGCTCGAAGGATGGTTTAACACCAGCCAGATATGGGGCTATTCGAGGTCGCTTAACAACAACTCTGTTTTTGGCCGTTTTCAGTGCCCAGGGTAATAACTCATCGGCATCCAGATCCTGTTGGACCAACTGATGAAAAAGTTGCATATCTTTTTTGGGTTTGGCTGATTTTTTTGAGGGAGGGAACATTGGATCCAGATATATGACTTCAGGCCAACTGGTCTTATGAGCAGAAGCCACACCAGCACATAATTCCATTCGAGTTACTATCTCCGCCGTCTCGGAGTGTGCTTCAGCCCTGAGCAGTCCATCTGACAATAATGCGTGCACCACCGGATTACGCTCCCAGAGCTGGACATGACATCCCAGTGAGGCCAACACAAATGCATCACGTCCCAGTCCAGCCGTTGCATCAAGAACCTTTATGCCAGAGGCTTTGTTGAGGCCGATAGCTTTGGCCAGATCCTGCCCCTTGCCACCACCATAAAGACGTCGGTGACCCATAGCACCTCCTACGAAATCAACATACAGAGGTGCACCATAGTCGTATACAGGCGAACACACACTGAGATAATCATTCCGAAGGGTTAACTCCCAAAGAGTATCAGGGGGGATTTCCTCACAAACAGGCCAGCCGTAGATATCAGATACCGCATGCGCATAAGTTAAGTGATTCTGATCAAGACAACGAATTACAATCACATCAATACCTGAATATATCTAGTCACTACACCGTGATATCCAGCACCACAATGTCACCGTCATTTCTACCGAAGGACTCAATTTGTTGATAAGTCCTCATACTCTTCGAAGTTGATGAATCTTCTGCGATAACCCCGAAACTTTCGCCTGACTGTTGCATCTGGTAGATAAGTGGAGGAAAAGTTTCCGATTTTATCTCCGCATTGACTGGCGGCTCCGCCACACCAGACGGTTGGCGGTTACGATGGGCACCTGATGGCTCAATTACGGGACTGGAAATAATTCGCATTTTTAGTGCTCAAATCTACCAAAGATCATCTGAGTCATGTCTGCATCAACGCAGATATCATCACATTAACCCAGAAGCTTTTAGTTTAGCACCCAAAACAAAAACAACACTCCGCCCAGGAACAAGCGATACAACACAAATGGCATGAATCCAATTCGATTAATTAATTTCAGAAAGAGAAAAATGCAAAGATAAGCAGATAAGAATGAAAGTAATACTCCAAGTCCCACTTCATCCCAGATCCCAACCATGGGTGTCTTCGACAACTCTACGGTCTTCAATAAGCCAGCAGCTAATATCAATGGAATCGACAATAAAAATGAAAATCTCGATGCAGTAACCCGGTCAAGCCCAAGAAACAACGCAGCGGTCATAGTAATACCTGAACGGGAGGTGCCCGGAATCAGTGCTACGGCCTGAGCAACACCGATGACCATTGTATCTTTCCAGGTCATTGAAGATTCACTACGAAGCTGCTGGTGTTTTTTTCGATCACCTAACCCTAACAATATCCCAAATACAACAGTCGTCGTGGCAATCACAAGTACTGACCGAAAATTATCTTCTATGAAACTTTCAAATAAAAACCCAGCCAATCCTGCAGGTATAGTAGCAACGATAATAAACCAGGCCATCTTAACCTGTTGTGGGTTGGTATGCTTTTTTACCAAACTAAGAAACCATTGTTGAGCAAGCACGATGAGATCCTTGCGAAAATAAATTACAACTGCCAACAATGATCCAACATGAACTGAGACATCAAATGCCAATCCCTGATCCGGCCAACCCAATACCTGAGAAGGAAGAATCAAATGCGCCGAACTGGATATTGGCAAAAATTCAGTGAACCCCTGAATCAACGAGAGAAACAATATGTGAAGAAAATCCATGCTACTTCCTTTATAAGCTGCCAACCGGGGGCTTATTGTCCCAGGTAACTTTATCACGCAAATAAACAGGTTCAATCATATCAGCACTGATTGCCGGTGGATTAACCGCGAGTACCCATTTAATCATACATTCAGCAGATACCGATATATCCGGATATATGGCAACAGCATTACTTTTCACATACTCAGAAAATCTTTCCAGATACAGCCAACCGGAACCTACACCGACAAAACTTTGAACTTCGGAAATTATTTGCAAATTTTCCGGAACAATTACTTTTTCTGTTTCAACAGGCACAGGTATCCCAAACTCATCAACCTGATGCAAACAGCAATAGACCTCATCCATCCTTGCATCTATACACGGCATCACCCATGTTTCTCTGACCTCGGATAACTGCAGTGCCAGCGCAGTTAAATTAGACACAGGGTATACAGGGATGTTCAGACCAAGTGCCAAACCTTCTGCCACACTCGCACCAATCCTGATTCCAGTAAAAGAACCTGGTCCACGACCAAATACAATACCGGTTAACTGCTGAAGCGTTGTTTGATGAGAAGACAACAAACGATCAATGATTGGCAATAGCTTTTGTGCATGCTGTCTAGGCAAGCTTTCATGATGAGAGAAAAAAAGACCATCTCTATATAAACAAACAGAACAATAATCAGAAGAAGTGTCTATACCTAATATTATTTCCACGTTCACAAACCTCGCTTCCAGTACGTGGCGAATATTATCATATTCAAAAAAAAAGCCCTCTAACGAGGGCTTTTTTAGGAACAAATAAAATACTTATGCAGAAGCTTTGGGCTTACGACCGCGAGGACTTTTCTTGCGGGCCGGAGTCGCTACAGCTTTCTTGGCCATAATTTTTGCCTTGGCCTCTGCTTTTTTAGCCGCAGCCTTAGCTTTCACATCAAATTTTTTCATAACTTTTTTGATTTTAGCTGCGTCGGCTTTTTTCCTCTGACTGATCCATTTTGCTTCAAATGCAGCCATTGCCTTTTTCAGATCAGCATCCGCTTTCTCTTTAAGTTTTGCTTCCATAGCTTCTGCTTTGGCGTTAATTGCCTCAGCAGCGGCTTTACCTTTGGCCTCAGTAGTTGCAATTTTAACTTCAACCTTGGCTGCTTTAAGGGCATCTTTTGCTTCTTTCAGCTTCGCGGCAGTGGCCTTAACCTTTGCACGAGCAGACTTGGCGGCATTTTTCGCCGTTGCCGATTTACTACCAGATGCTTTCTTCGCCGCAGCAGCTGCTTTTTCTTTTGCTGCTTCTGCCGCCATAGTCTCCTTGGCAACTACTTTCTCCATTTTTTCAACCAGTGCTTCTGCTTTTTTTACCGCTCCATCTGTTAACACAGGTGAAGTGGCAGCACTAACGGCGGTAGTTGCTTTAGGTTTACGACCACGTTTAGCTCCAGGTTTGGGGCCACGCTTTACAGCGGTTTTTTTTGCAGTAGTTTTAGTTGCTGCTTTTTTCTTGGCTGCTGGCATTATTAATTCCTCTTAAAAACATTTTCTTAGCACATAACAATTTAGCACAAAAAAACCCGACGAAAAATAATTTCCCAGTATTTTTATAGTTTTCGAGTTACTATTTCAAAATTCCATTATCAGAATTGTAGTTTCAATTGAGTCATTTTTAAATATTCCAACTAAAATTCTATAATAAAACTCATGTATCGAAGCGGTTTTTTTGCCCAAACTACAATCAAATAATATGAGCAATCCAAATTAAACAGAATTATTCCACATGTCGTGCAGATAAAAAAATTTCAAAATCACTTATGCTTTAAGACGGCTACGACACAATATCTGCTTTTAGTCATTCAATAAAAAACAGCAACCATTCGTAACTAACAAATAGAATAACTTTATTTTTCCGATGAAAATTCATGTCTTCCGTTAAAATGCAACATGCTGATATTCACATTATTATATCGTTCAAGGCATAGCATTTAGCGAGAAAATATCTCGTAGAATGGTCAACAATTATAAAATTACTACATTATTGAGGCACAAAAACAACACTCAAAAGTAAATTTGGAGCCAAAACAGAGTACAGATGCCAACAAACCTGAGAAACCAACTCCTACCACATTAGCACTTGAGTATAAAAAATTTCTTCTGACACATAGAGCAACTGCAGATAAACCATAAAAATAGCTTAGTAACCATTTTAGAATCGTCCAGTGAGAACAAATGATGGATAGGCGTACATTAGCAATACCCCGACATTCACATGCCATTAAATCAAATTAGATAATAAGCAACTGACAAAAAGGTTTTCTGAAACCTACCATAAAATCAGCTGAGACTTTCCAAGACCCATTGTCAAGGAAACATATACCGTGGAAGCCCTTAAGCAGATATAACAATAGCTTATACAGTGAATCCTTCTTCACATTACATATATGAAAATGTATTCAGACCAGAAAAAAAGATACGATTTGCGATACCAGATTCTGCCTTAACACCGTTTGTGCGATTCAGTTACCTACAGGAAGCAAGCACACAACGTAACCACCAGGAAGTTCGATAAATTCTGAAAAAACGCCACACACATAAAATAGACTGCCCTATACACCCACTCTCAGAAGAAGTAGAAAAGTACAATGTGCGCGACCAGGGTTTTGATGCAGCCTTTTATATGATGCTCCAACATCAGAGAAAGTTAGCAGGTAGAATGGGATTGAGAGAGATAGACTGGGCTACACAGGGCTTCAATTGACAACTTTTTCAAAGGTTGACCATAGATCAATACTAAACTCAAAAAAATAGAGAGTTTAAAACTCTCTATTAAATACAATAAATAAAGGAACCAATTATTTTAAGCAGCCAAGTACTCTGCTCTCAATTTCTTTGACATCACCAACGCCCTCAATATAACAATATTTAGGCGCATTCTCTGTATCTGCTTCAGCCCAGGATTGGTAATAGGAAACCAACGGCTTTGTCTGTTCATGATAAACAGAGAGTCTTTTCTTTACAGTTTCTTCGGTATCATCCGGACGTTGTATTAGTAACTCCCCTGTTTCATCATCTTTTCCTTCCACTTTTGGGGGGTTGTGTGAAATATGATAGACCCGCCCGGAAGGCTCATGGATACGACGACCACTTAACCGTTCAACAATGACATTGTCAGGAACATCAATTTCAACCACGTAATCAATAGATACACCATTGTTTTTCAGGGCATCTGCCTGCGGAATCGTTCTTGGAAAACCATCAAACAAAAAACCATTTTGACAGTCTTGTTCCTGAATTCGCTCCTTGATCAGATCGATAATGATGTCATCTGATACAAGTCCTCCACTAGTCATTATTTCCTTCACCTTCAAACCAGTTTCAGATTCTGCCTTTACAGCCGCCCTCAACATATCTCCAGTTGAGATCTGAGGAATATTAAATGTCTGGCAAATAGCTTGCGCCTGTGTGCCCTTACCTGCGCCAGGCGCACCCAATAAAATCACTCTCATGAGGAGATTTCTCCTTAGCATTAATTAAAAAACAGTGGAAAAGGTATCCAGACGGTATCCGTTAGATATTTAGAAAGTATTCTATATTCTTGATTATTTTAAAGGTATATAGGCAAAGATACCTTCCAATCGGACCATTAACAAGGCTACAAAGGTCGAAAATAGCCAGAACCTTTATCCGGATGCCCCAAAAGCAAAAGGAGATGTGAGTTACTCACATCTCCTTTTGAATATCAATGACAAGCGCCAAATCCAATAACCATTTACTGATCAGGCATTGAAAACAGCTGTTCAAATGAAGGTGGGGAATTACTATCTTCATCATACCCTATTCTCATCTCCCACAAACCTCTCAGCTTGGAATCGGAGATCTCGGTAACCTTTTCGGATACAATGGTTGGTCGAATGAACACCAATAAGTTTGTCTTCGTAACAGAACTCGATTTAGAGCGAAACAAAACTCCTAGACCCGGAATATCACCCAAAAACGGGACTTTCTGAGCTGATATATTTATATCTTCCTGAATCAAACCACCCAATACAATAGTCTGCTGGTCCTGAACGATAACAGACGTTGTAATCTGCCGCTTGTTAGTTTGTTTATCCGTAGTACCACTTGACGAGTTGTCGATAACTGACTCTGTCTGCTGATCTATTTCCATTCTTACTTTACCATCATTCTGAACATGCGGAGTCACAGTCAATGACGTACCGACATCTTCACGGGTAATCGTTTTATAGGGAGTTGAATTGGATGTGGTTTGCGTAGTAGTTTCAAATGGAACCGTTTGGCCAACCAGAATATAAGCCTCACTGTTATCCAATGTCATAACACTCGGTGTGGACAGCAGATTCGCCTTAGAGTCCGTTTGAATAGCTTTCAGAATAGCTCCCAGATTTAAATCCGGAGTATAAGCAGCAACATTTAATCCATTAGTAAGTGTTGGTAATCCAGTACTCGATACATTCGATGCAATACTTGAAATTGTCGAATCACCGTCCCCAAACTGACTAGCCACGAACGGAGTACCATTCTCAAGCTCCTGATAATCACTAACCAGCTGAATACCAAGCTCAAATGCATTGCTACTGGATACCTCTACAATTGCAGCCTCGATCAACACCTGAGCCCTGGGCACATCCAGTTCGTTGATGATTCCCTCCAACTCAGCTAGCACAAAAGGCTCTGCACGTATCACCAAAGCGTTCAGATCCTCATTGGCCAGAATTGCAGTTTCTGTAATTGGCTGAGCAGAATCAGAAGAGCCCTTCTGTGACTGTTCAACCGAACCAGAAAAGCCTGTCAGCAATTCAGCCATAGAGGTGGCATTGGCATTATTCAAGAATATCACTTTCGAGCTGGCACTCTGCGTGGTGGGCTTATCCAGAGTCTTGATCAATTTCTTAATTCGATCACGATAAGCCGCTTCTCCTTTCAGAATAATAGAGTTGCTACGCTCATCTGCCACCACCCTTATTCTGCCGGAAACGGCACTCTTATCATTAGCCGCTGCCACTTCCTCCGGTACCAAGCTCTCTAACAGCCCAACAATATTTCCGACCCATGCTTCTTCCAGAGGAACAACTTCAATCTCTTCGCTGTTTAAAATATCGAGAGATTTAATAATGGTTTCAATTCGTTCGATGTTGTATGCAGTGTCACTGATAATGATTGCATTGGCTGAACTGACAGCCGCCAAATGACCATACTTGGCAACCATAGGGCGTAAAATGGGTACAAGCTCTGTGGCGAGTCGGTTTTGAACAAAAATCACTCTTGTTACAATCTTCTGCCCTTTGGCAAGATCTTTCAGATCAACATCTAATCCAATGGACTTAACATCAGCCTGTTTCACGATTTTGACAATGCCATCCTGCTGAACAGCGGAATATCCATGAATATCCAAAATGGAAAGAAATACTTCATATATTCCTTTTTTTCCAAGTTTTTCATTGGATATGACAGTAATTCTGCCTTTGACTGTAGGATCAACGACGAAGGTTTTACCAGTTATTTCAGCCACTTGCTCGACAAACGTACGAATGTCCGCATCTTTCAAATTAATAGTCCAGGAATCTTCCGCAACCACATATGCAGACATGAACCATAACAGCAATATAAGTAGTTTTTTCTTTAACACTGAATATCCCTCATCCTTCTACTAAAAGGAGATCCTCATTAAAATCTTGGAATTGAATGATAAATGGTAAACCTTCGGCTACCACGTTGAATCTCGATTTTTACATCGCCACCAGCAATAACCTGGTCAACCATAGATTGGTCCTGACTTATGTTACCGACTGGGTTGTCATTTACTGCGACCACAACATCCCCAGCTCTCAAACCAAGAGCCATCAGTTGCCTGGCTCTCCTGGTTACTCGATAACCATCATCAGTGACCTCAAGTCCCATTCTATTCACCAGCCCCTGTGGGTCATTCATGGCCTCATCCCTAATAGATGACACCATATTTTCTACCGCCTGCTCCATTGGAGACGAGTTATCGTTTTCACGCTGATCAACGATATCGTCATTCATCCGGCCACTACTGACAAATGTCTGATCACTCGGCCGTTCTTCAAACCGCAATGTTTCATGCTGGCGATTCCGTTCAAGTATGACCCGGTCCTCAAAAACCTGAACCAGCTTCGCCTGCCCAAAAATATCATCATTGACATGAAAATATTCACCATCAGCTTTTTTCTTGGCAATCACAGCCGTTCCAAGCATCGGGTCCTCAGTAGCAAACACGCCCTGAAGTTCCAGACTTAAACGCGTGTCAGGAGCATCTTCAATGACCGCAGTCTCCACCGGCACCTCTTCCTTGGCCTCACCAAATAGATGCGCACCGGGTAACCGACTACCAACATCATTAGCGGTATTTGAAGTTCTCATGGAACTATCTGTTTTTAATACAGGAACAAGCACCTCTGGCGGAGGTGAAATAAACGCCCATGTTGCCAGCGCAGCCCATCTGGCCGCCAGTACCACAACCACCATTATCAACCAAGGCATCAATTTCGATGAAATGGTTAACACCAGTTTAGAAGACACCATGCACTAAAATACCTTTTGTTTAGAGCTGAATATGACATCCTGATTGCCGGTCGGCCATGCCTCCTTGGCAACCTCCACGATATGCTTGTGTATATTCACAGTCATCCATCCATCAGCCTGTAGTTCTCCCGAAACAATAGGCTTAGCCTCTTTATCCCGAATTGAAAATGTCGTTTTATCTGCGACCGGAGTTGCAATTATGTCCATAGCAGGAATATCACGTGTATGCATATCCCGACCAACTGGGTAACTTACATTACCACCTGTCCAGTTAGCCTTTGCATTGATGTCAGACACAACACCAGTATAAGTTCCCTGGAGTGAAACCGTTTCCACCCAAAGACGCCCGGATACACTCAACTTATATCCAGTCAAATAAGGATTTACTAATTTATCTTCCAGATAACCGTGCAAGTCGTTCACTTTAAATCCGGAGAACCCGGCAGATAAGTGACCACTTACATCAGCAACGGGATTGGTAATTGTTATATCACCTGCAACTCTGGCCATTAGCAGACTTGCAGGATTTATTTGCCATTTAACCGTCGCCATTTCTCGGTTAAAAGAAATATTGCCACTACCTTGCCATAAAGTCCCATTTAAATTACTTAGCTTTATATTCCGCACCTGCAAGTGAGGAGAAACCTGTCTCCATATAAAACTTACAGGTGTATTAACCAGCGCAAACAGCAGGTATAAAACAACAAACAGGGGAATCCATATCCGGGCTTTCAACATTTAGCAATAATCTTTTGTAGATAATAGTTCAAGATAATCAACAAGATACCACATTTATTTAAAAACAAGTGCATTTCCTCACAATGGTTTACCAAAATAAGATTCACTTCGCACTGCCAGAAAATTTATTACACTACCCACACAAAAAAGCCCGCAGATCTGCGGGCTTTTTGGATTGGCTGGGCTAGTGGATTACATCATTCCACCCATGCCGCCCATACCTCCCATGCCACCCATATCAGCACCGGCAGCTGGTTTTTCTTCAGGTAATTCAGTAACCATTGCTTCAGTGGTAATCATCAGACCAGCCACAGAAGATGCCGCTTGCAAAGCAGTACGGGTTACTTTGGCTGGGTCAATGATACCCATTTCAACCATATCACCGTACTCTCCGGTGCCAGCATTGTAACCAAAGTTACCTGAACCGTCTTTCACTTTAGACAGAACAACAGCGGCCTCTTCACCAGCATTGTCAACAATTTGACGCAGAGGTGCTTCCATAGCACGCAGAGCCAGATTAATACCAACATTCTGATCTTCGTTATCGCCAACCAGATCTGACACCATAGAAGTTGCGCGAACAAGCGCCACACCACCACCAGGTACAACGCCCTCTTCAACCGCTGCGCGAGTAGCATGCAACGCGTCATCAACGCGAGCTTTCTTCTCTTTCATTTCAACTTCAGTGGCCGCACCAACTTTGATAACAGCTACACCACCGGCCAATTTAGCTACGCGTTCCTGAAGCTTTTCTTTATCATAATCCGAGCTAGACTGTTCGATTTCCGCACGGATCTGCTCTACACGCGCTTTGATATCAGCCTCAGCTCCCGCACCATCGACCACAGTGGTATTTTCTTTGGTCAGAGTAATACGTTTTGCTGATCCCAGGTGTTCAAGAGTGGCACTTTCGAGGCTCAGGCCAACTTCTTCAGAAATTACGGTACCACCAGTCAGAATCGCCAGATCTTGCAGCATTGCCTTACGACGATCACCGAACCCAGGAGCCTTAGCTGCTGCAACTTTAACAATACCTCGCATATTGTTCACAACCAGAGTCGCCAGGGCCTCGCCTTCAACGTCTTCAGCAATGATCATCAACGGACGGCTGGCTTTGGCTACGCCTTCAAGCACAGGGATCAGATCACGAATGTTGGAAATCTTCTTATCAACCAACAGGATGTAAGGATTTTCCAGTTCTGCACTCATGGATTCCTGGTTCGTAATGAAATACGGAGACAGATAACCGCGGTCAAACTGCATACCTTCCACAACATCCAGCTCGTCAGCGAAACCACTGCCTTCTTCAACAGTGATCACACCTTCCTGACCAACTTTTTCCATTGCTTTGGCAATCAAGTCACCAATTGTTGCATCAGAGTTAGCGGAAATAGTTCCAACCTGAGCAATCGCTTTGGAATCAGTACATGGCACAGCAATTTTCTTTAATTCTTCAACAACTGCCGCAGATGCTTTATCGATCCCTCTTTTGAGATCCATAGGGTTCATGCCCGCCGCTACTGCCTTAAGACCCTCAGTTACGAAAGCCTGGGCAAGAACGGTTGCCGTAGTGGTACCATCACCGGCTTCATCATTGGCTTTGGATGCTACTTCTTTAACCATCTGCGCACCCATGTTTTCGAACTTGTCTTTCAGCTCAATTTCTTTCGCAACGGAAACACCGTCTTTAGTAACCGCAGGAGCACCAAACGACTTGTCCAGGACAACGTTACGGCCTTTAGGTCCCAAGGTCACTTTAACTGCGTCTGCCAGCAGGTTTACACCTGTTAACATTTTTGCACGAGCAGAATTACCGAACTTAACGTCTTTAGCTGCCATTATTTTTTTCCTTTCAAAGAATTCAATTAACCAATTAACTTTACACTAGGAGCCGAACTTTACTTTTCCAACACACCAAAAATGTCGGACTCGCTCATCATAAGAAGCTCTTCGCCGTCAATTTTTACAACCTGCCCGGCATACTGGCCAAATACCACTGTGTCACCCACTTTTACGTCCAGAGGTCTCACCTCTCCATTTTCCAGTATGCGACCATTACCCACAGCAAGAACTTCACCCTGCTGCGGTTTTTCCTTGGCGGACCCTGGTAGTACGATGCCGCCTGCTGTAGTGGTTTCTTCTTCCATACGGCGTACCACAACGCGATCATGCAAAGGACGGATATTCATTGACCGTTTCTCCTGTCAAATATGATTTGTAATAAAGTTATTTAAGAGACTCCCTACGGAGAGTCATGTTAATTTTGACTTCCCCGAAGTTGGGGATCAGGTTCAGGATTTCAATAGGTAAAAGATTTATTTTTATTCTTTTTTTTCCAGATCGGTGTACTCACCTTCGATAATCTGCCCTCTCTGACTGGAGCGATTGCCACCGCCAGCAGGGCCTCTGAAATAAGTCTTGCGGGCAATCGCCTTACCAATTGTCGTTTTCGCCAGATGAGCCCTCAACGGAGGGACCAAGAGCATAAACCCCATAAAATCCGAAATAAAGCCCGGGGTAAACAACAAAACAGCCGCCACCAGCAACAGCAACGCCTCCACCAGCTCAAGTGCTGGAACCTTTCCTTCCTGTGACAACACCTGAGCGCGTTGCAGTACAGTAAAACCCTGCCTGAAAATAATCGCTATGCCTATTGTCGCTGTCAAAAACACCAGCAGCACTGTATTAATCGCACCAATAAGCGCCCCCACTTTAATCAAAACGATTAATTCAATGATAAAAGCAAGTAACAAAACAAATATTAACGGCATTCACGTCACTCTATACAGAAAGGATAACCCACTATATTGTCATGGTTCCGGGATATTCAACCGTGTAGCGGAAAACAGACTAACGGCTAATCCCGAAAATTATTGAACTGAAGAGGCAACTCGAGCTCTGATTCCCTCAGCAAGGATATAGCTTGCTGCAAATCGTCTCGTTTCTTTCCGGTCACCCTGACTTGATCTCCCTGAATGGCTGCCTGCACTTTTATCTTGGAGTCTTTGATCAACTTCACGATTTTCTTACCAAGCTCCTTATCTATTCCTTGCTTAACCGTGGCAACAAGCCTTATACGCTGCCCTGAAACTATAGGTTCTGCCCAGTCCAGGCATTTCATATCGATTCCCCGCTTAATGAATGCCTGCTCTATAATTTCCCTCATTTGTCTGATCTGGATGTCGGCCTCACTAATGAGAATTACCTGTCCATCCTGCAATTCAAATTCAGCTTCCACTCCCTTAAAGTCAAAACGGGTCTCTACAACTCTTCTGGCTTGGTCTACAGCATTGGTCAATTCATGTTTATCTACTTCAGAAACGACATCAAAAGATGGCATTATTAACTCCTTAATATGCGAACAAATACTGATAACTCATAGAATAATGGGGTACAATGTGGCAATTTCCCAGGCCAGTCAAGGAAGGCTCTTTTGAAAAAGTCAGATATATCGATTGTTATCGTCGACGATGCCAAGTTCAGTAGTGCCCTGATCAAGAAAGTGCTGTTATCTGCAAATTACACTGACATCCGTGTGACATCCTCTGCTTTTGAAGCAATCGAGGCACTAAAAGCCCGCCCCGCTCACATTCTGATGGCCGACTGGATTATGCCGGAAATTGATGGTCTTAAACTAACCAAAGCAGTGCGCAAACTGAACCAGGAACAAGGGTTCTTTACATACGTTATGCTTTTGACCGCCAAGGACTCGAACGATGCTATAGAGGAAGCATTCAACAAAGGGGTGGACGATTTCATCAGCAAGACAGACATTAAACAACAATTATTGCCCAGAACCCTCGCTGCCACTCGTTCCTCGGTACAACAGAATAACGCTATTATCCGCCACAAAGCCCTTGAACATCAGGTTCTACAGCTGCGCAAAAACACTTTGTGGGATACAGAAAGCGGAATTGGAACACCCGCTTTATTGTTAAGCCAGATATCCAAAGGCACCAAACAAGTGGCTCAACGCGGCGGAGCAATAGGGCTGTTGACGGTGAGAGTGGAAAATGCGAATGATATTCAGACAACACATGGGCACCACATATACAGGGAATTGCAAAAGATTGTTGCAGAACGCCTTCGTCAATTCGTCCGCCCCATGGATCTGACAGCCAGAGTCAATGGCAATACCCTGGCTGTATTATTCATGCTGCAGGATGGAGAGACCTGCAACCCCCACTCCTTCAAGCGTGTTTATGAAGGCCTGGAAAAACGCAGCTATCTTACCTCAGCAGGCTATCTGACCATTGATCTGAGCGTGTCATTTATCCAGGTTAACCACAACCACCCAATCCAGGATTCGAAGGAACTGATTCAAAAAGGCATCAATTTATTGGCCAAGTCGAAAGAATCTAAACGGGTTGAAAGCTGGTTTGACAGCAAGGGGTCACGCGGATCAACAGAAATTACCGTCGTGCAGTAAATAACGTCCACCCATCCTGTCTCTCACCTATCTGCCGGATTCACTTCCATGATTGCGCCAGTCCGGGCGTTTCTACACAATACCCTGATATCCAATCAAGTTGGTGCATATTTTGGTATTTCATATATTAGGGGCAGGAGCCATTGGCACATTATTAGCCACTCTGCTTGCAGACAATACTCACCAAGCCATTCTGATCGACAGGGCTCGTACGCCAAAGTTCGATGTCACAAGGAATCGACATGATACCGTGGCGCATTATCGTTTTAAGGGCCTGGACGAAAACAGACCAGCTTCCCATTTACTGCTTTGTACCAAAGCCCAACATGTCATTACTGCAACCCGCTCAATCGAACATCTGATTAGTAGCGATACCATAATTATTGATCTGGCCAATGGGATGGGACATCAACAGGAACTGTCTACAACCTACCCCCACAACCCGGTTCTCTATGGTTCAGTCAGTCATGGCGCATACTGGGCTAATGGAAAGCTGATATATGCAGGAGAAGGCGAAATTCACATTGGCCACCCTAATGGCCAAAGACCCGAATCCATCCCCACACTGCCAAATTGTTTTCTCTGGTCAGAAAACATCATCACAAAACTATGGTTGAAACTGGCAGTAAACTGCGCGATTAACCCTTTGACGGTCATAAACAATTGCAAAAATGGCGAACTGCTGAGTTATTCCGACACACAGACTATCGTGGATTCCATCTGTTCTGAAGTTGAACAGATTGCACTTAGACAAGGCATATCCTTACCTGACACCCGCCAGGTAGTTCATCAGGTGCTGAAAAACACCGCCGACAACAGCTCTTCGACACGACAGGACTACCTGAATGGTAAAAGTCTGGAGCTTGAATATATCAATGGCTACATTGTCACCGAAGGAACACGACTCGGTGTGGCGACGCCTGCCAATCGCCAAATGCTGACAGCGGTGTCCAAACTTATACAAAAGTAAAGAACGCTTATGTTTATTAAACGATGGTATTCAGGACTGCCTATTCGCAGAAAAATACTGTTTCTGGCATTTTCGATAATGACCATGCTCAGTCTTCTTGCACTCATCACTTTGATCAGCATTACCTACAACCTATCAAGTGACCGCATTACGTCAGAATCACTCAGATCAGTCGCACACCTGCTGAATACAGACCCATACCTTGCCAGGATTCTGGACTCGCAAGAACAGGCCGTATCCGCACTTGCCTGGATTGATGAATTTCCATTAATCACTGCTGCAGCCATTTATCGGGATGGAGCGTTATATGCCCAATATCCAGCCGGATACGCCTTTTCCGGTATAGACATCCACGCAATTGAATCAATGTTTCACATTGACCAGCAGCTATCGTTCTCGGTACTTAACAGTCAGGAACATTTATTTGAACTGGCCCTGATAGGTCAGGACCGTCTGCTAAAGGATATTTTTCTGACCGGACTGGCAACGTTTTGCCTGGTTCAGCTGGTTGCCATTGTCCTAACGTTTATTGGTACCACGGTTGTTCAGAGAAGTATTACCAACCCTATCGCTCACTTGATGAAGATTTCACATATCGTATATTCCAAGGAAGACTTTCACGTTCGAGCCCAAAAGATAAACAATGATGAAATTGGTGCATTGGTAGATGCATTCAATGGCATGCTCAGTCGTATCGAGATACGGGACCTGCAACTACATGAAGAAAAAGAAAAAGCTGAACTCAGCGAACTGAATGCACAAAAGCTAGCCACGGAAACCAAAGAAGCCAATCGTAAGCTGGAGTTTGAGGTACATGTCAGAACCAAGATCGAACGAAAGCTCACTGAATTTCAAACATATTTGAACTCCATTATTAACTCCATGCCGTCAGCGTTAATTGCAATGGATGATCATTTTTTTGTCACTCTGTGGAATACGGAAGCAACCAGCCTCAGCGGTACTTCCCTGGAAGTAGCATTGGGTGACAGTCTGGAGCAGGCTTTCCCGCTACTGGCAGATTATATGGACGATATCAGCCATGCTGTAATTGAGAGGGAGACAAGAGTGATCGAAAAAGTCAGTTTCAGACACCACAATGGCAAGCAGTTACTATTGAATCTGACGATTTACCCACTCATGCAATCTGATACCAGCGGATCTGTGATCCGCATAGACGACGTCACCGAAAAAATGCAGCTCCAGGAAGTGATTGTGCAGACGGAAAAAATGATGTCCGTAGGCGGGCTGGCAGCCGGTATGGCGCATGAAATCAACAACCCTCTAAGTGCCATCATCCAGGGTGCCCAAAATATTATGAGGCGACTTGATCCGGAGATGGAAAAAAACCGTGAAGTTGCCGAACAGTTGTCCGTCGATATCGTAGCCATACGACAATATCTGGAACAACGAAATATCCTGGCCTTTATCGACAACATTTATCAGGCCGGGGACAGGGCCGCCCACATCGTCACAAACATGCTGCAGTTCAGTCGCAAGTCCGGTCGCGATCTAAGTCCTCAAGATGTCTATACCATCGTTACCGAAGCACTGGAGATTGCCAGCAGTGACTTTGACCTGAAACAAGGCTTTGAATCACAGCAAATTTCCATTCTGAATACCTGTGAAGCAAATCAACATATTATCTCTTGTGCAAAACAAGAAATTGAACAAGTAATTATTAACCTTCTGAAGAATGCTGCCCAAACCATCAGGGAAAAATATGACACCCACCCAGACAATTACCAAGGCCTGATCTCCATTAGCTGTCATAACGATGGAGACTGTTGTGTCATTGAAATTCACGACAATGGCCTGGGAATGGAAGAAGAAACGCGCAAACGAATTTTTGAGCCGTTTTTTACCACTAAGGATATTGGTGTTGGTACCGGTCTTGGACTGTCCGTCTCTTATTTTATTATTACCTCACATCATCACGGCACCATGGAGGCAAAATCAACGCCTGGCGCCGGCACAACGTTCGTTCTCAAATTACCAATGGCGTATCAATAACGACATAATGCTTTGCCGGCCAATGGTCGCAGCATTCCAGATATGGCTGCATGTGATCCTCACGGGTAAAAATCACCCTCGCCAAAGATGCAGGATCATGGCCTTTTCGGTCCGATAAAGATTGACGCTGAATGAGACTCAATACCCGGCGGGCAATGGCTCCTCCAGAATCAACACAAACCACACCCGCACCCAAAACCTCCTGGATCTCCTCACGCAACAAAGGGAAATGAGTGCAAGCCAGCACCATACGATCCATATCCTGAAAATCACTGAACGGTGACAGGATGTCAGCAATTTCGGCAAGATTGACCGTTTCAGCACGCAACTTTTGCTCAGCAATCTCCACTAATCGGGAACTACCGATCATGCGCAACTCACAATGACTGGCAAAATCATGGATCAATTTTCGAGTATAGGGTCTGGCAATCGTCGCCGGAGTTGCCAGCAGTCCTATTTTACCTGTCTGCGACTGTTCAGCCGCCGGTTTGATAGCCGGAACCACCCCAACGACAGGAATATCAAAATGAGATCTGAGCATACCAAGAGCAGCGGTACTGGCGGTATTACAAGCTACCACAATCATATCGGCATGGCAGTATGACTGTAACCGCATCATGACCTGTTGAATACGTGACACCAGAAAACTTTCTTCCCGGATCCCATAAGGAAAAGCTGCGTTATCGGCCGCAAAGAAAATATCAACCCCTGAGACCAGTTTTTTTATTTCTGCAACGATAGATAAACCACCAACACCGGAATCAAATACTAAAACTCTGACAGGTTCACTCATATATATAGATACTTAAATAAAACTGGCCGGATTATAACAGCTCTGTACTATTGTCGAAGCCGCTCACTGACAAAGCGGTAACTGCCTGGTCCGATGATCTGCACCTGGGCTCGGAATTTTTCATGGGTATGAGCATTTTCCAGAGTCAGATTTAAAAAAACAACCTTTCCCCTGGAGCCGAATTCCGGTAACCCGACAATTCGGAATGGCCCTTCGTGACTGATCTCGGTAACATTTACCATCGACACCCTGCCCTCCTCGCAGTCACATATCCATTGTATCCATAACTGGTGAGTCAGATAACGACTTTGGTGTGCTGTAATAATCAGCCGAAAGTACCCCTGTCGAGTTCCCTGTTGCCATTGCCCCTCAGTCTGAACACTGACCACTTCTGTGGGCATTTCATATATCCGGTAATGCAGATTGGTTTCAGCATTCGAAACAATCGGTACCATCACCCACACACAGACTACCAGCAAACGCAGCAACATAATGGCTATCCTTTTTGATTCTATTATAGTCAGTGATATGACCCTGTTTTGGTGGCAGTAAACACCACTCTCACTCAGCATATTTTGCTAGCTGATGATTTTTTTTAGTTTAGAAACTCATCAACACGCCGATAACAACAGTATTCGTCACTGAAGGAAGCTACTATGAATCAAGTTATACTCGGTAAGCGATTGTTGTCCGATACTGAAATCATCTGGTACTGCCGTGGTCCAGAAAATGTCCGTCAGTTGTCGTTGTCAGAATTGCAAAAAATAGCGACAGATGCTGCTTTGCTCAGTTCTCTAATCATGATCAGACTGTGTAAACAAGACACCCACCCATATCCTTTTAAAAATCTTAACCGGCATTAAGCTGGTTAAATTTCATACACCTTAGTTTTTCTAATGGGATGCCATAAAATAATTCGAATCAGCCCAGATTCACATACGCAAGGGAATCGATTAACCTGCCCCGCCCAATGATTGATTCAAATCCCAAGCGAGGCCAGAACTAATGTCATTGACTCTGAAACGTACGCCTTTGTACTCATCCCACATCGACAGTCAGGCCAAAATGGTCGATTTTGGCGGCTGGGAAATGCCCATTCATTACGGTTCGCAAGTGAAAGAACACGAAGCCGTAAGGGCCGGTGCAGGTATGTTCGATGTCTCACACATGACGGTTGTAGACGTTGAAGGCAAAGACAGCAAGGCATTCCTGCAAAAACTGCTGGCCAATGACGTTGATAAACTGAAAATCGAAGGAAAAGCACTTTATTCCGGAATGCTGAACCCACAGGGAGGGGTCATTGATGATCTTATCTGTTACCTCACCGATTATGGCTACCGTCTGGTGGTCAATTGTGCTACCCGCGAGAAAGATCTGAACTGGATCAATCAGCAAGCCGCCGATTATTCCGTTACCATTTCTGAGCGCCCTCAACTGGCAATGATTGCCATACAAGGACCGGAAGCCATCGAAAAATGCTGTTCAGTCGTACTCGAAATGGCTGACACCATAAAATCTCTCGCCATTTTCCAGGGAAAATTCTGTCAGGACTGGTACATTGCCAGAACCGGTTATACCGGTGAAGACGGCCTGGAAATCATGCTACCCGATACACAAGCAGCAGAATTCTGGTCAAAACTTAAAAACGCTGGAGTACATCCCTGCGGCCTGGGCGCACGTGATACCCTAAGGTTGGAAGCCGGCATGAATCTCTATGGCAACGACATGGATGAATCCGTTTCCCCGCTTGAAAGCGGCATGGGATGGACCATCGCCTGGGAACCTGTCGGGCGCGATTTCATTGGTCGAAGCGCACTGGAACAGCAAAAACAAGCCGGTGTATCTTATAAACTGACTGGACTGGTGCTAGAAGAGAGAGGCATTATGCGTCCTCACCAGACCGTTCACTTCAGTCATACTGAGGTAACTGGTGAAATTACATCCGGTTCATTTTCCCCAACTCTGGGCATTTCCATCGCCTTTGCCCGGGTACCCGCTGATGCTGCCGGAACATGCCATGTTGACATACGCGGCAAGCGCATTCAGGCCCGTATCGTCAAACTGCCGTTTGTAAGAGCAGGCAAAAAAGTATTTGAGTAGCCAGATCGAATCAATATCATAGGCTCTGCCTGTAAACTCAACAGCATTTATTCGGGATTTCAGCCATTCTCCGGCTGAAATCCAAAAAAGCAACGCAACTAGGATTACTAAAGATGAGCAACATTCCCGGTGATTTGAAATATACCTCGTCTCACGAATGGGTCCGTGAAGAATCTGAGAATATCATTACGATTGGGATCACAGACTTTGCCCAGGAACAATTGGGGGATGTCGTTTTCGTCGATCTGCCTGAAGAAGGCACCGAGGTGACTGCCGGAGATTCCATCGCTGTGGTTGAATCTGTGAAAGCGGCTTCGGATATTTATGCCCCCGCAACCGGAACTGTTATTGAAATCAACGAAACCCTGGTTGATTCACCTGAACTGGTGAATGAAGATCCGTATGAAAACGGCTGGTTCTTCAAAATACAGCTGGCTGAAGGCGAAGCTGCTGAAGACTTGATGGATGCTGAATCCTATCAGGATCAGTGCTCAGACTGACCTTCAATCCTGGGGAAGCCGGCTCAACCGGCCCCCCAAAACCCAATCTATAATTTTGCCTGCCCACCACAGGCCAGTCTCCTAATATTTTCGTCCTTTCAGGTGTCCCATGACCACAGGCTCAAAAACGTTACTGCAACTGCAAAATCATGATGAATTTCTGTATCGCCATATCGGCTCTAAAGAAGCAGATATACAGGCAATGCTGACGACTTCAGGTGCTGAATCTCTGGAAGACCTGGTACAGCAGATCGTACCGGATTCGATTCGCCTGAAAGAGGAGCTGGCTTTGGCGGAGGGTGTTCCGGAAAGTGTCGCCCTGAATGAATTACATGCCATGGCCCGGCAGAACATTATCTGTAAAAACTACATTGGTATGGGATATCACGACACCAAGGTTCCCAATGTTATTCTCAGAAATGTTCTGGAAAATCCGGGCTGGTACACTGCCTATACACCTTATCAGCCAGAAATTGCCCAAGGCCGCCTGGAAGCTCTGCTCAACTTCCAACAGATGATCATTGATCTGACCGGTATGGAAATGGCCAACGCCTCTCTGCTCGATGAAGCCACCGCAGCAGCAGAAGCCATGGCAATGGCCAAACGTTCCGTTCGGAAAAACAAGAGCCAGCTGTTCTTTGTGGATGAAAATGTGCTGCCACAGACGTTGGACGTCGTAAAAACACGGGCAGAATTCTTCGGTTTTGATGTTGTCAGTGCTCCATTGGCTGAATTACACCAACACGATGTGTTTGGTGCATTGTTTCAATATCCCGGACTGAATGGTGAAGTTCCGGATCTGGGCCCATTTATCCAACAACTGCATGATCGTGATGCAATTGCCATTGTGGCGGCCGACCTGCTGTCTCTGACACTACTGAAATCACCTGGGGAAATGGGTGCAGATATAGTATTGGGTAATGCTCAGCGCTTTGGCGTACCGATGGGATTTGGCGGACCTCATGCCGCCTTTTTTGCCACTTTGGATAAATACAAACGCTCTATCCCAGGCAGAATTATCGGTGTTTCTATCGACAGCCGCGGCAATCGTGCGCTTCGAATGGCGTTACAGACCAGGGAACAGCATATCCGTCGCGAAAAAGCCAACTCCAACATATGTACCGCGCAGGTTTTGCTGGCCAACATGGCTGTCTTTTACGGTATTTATCACGGTCCTGATGGTATCAAGGACATTGCTGCCCGTATCCACCGCCTGACAACCTTGCTGGCGAACAAATTACGGACTTCGGGTCTGACCGTTCTTAACCAGTCCAGCTTCGATACCCTGACGGTTCAAATGGACGCCACGTTCGAAGCTGCTGTAGAGCGTGCCAAGGCAGCTCAAATCAACTTCCGTGTTAACCCGGACAACCAACAAATTGGCATTTCCCTGCACGAAAAAACCACTGCAGAAGATGTAAAAGAAATCGTCACTGTTCTCACCAATGACCAAAATGACTGGGATATTTACCAGTCAGATCAATCTGTTACGGCAAATTTGATACCTGAGTCCATGATACGAACGTCATTATTCATGACCCATCCAGTATTCAACAGCCACCATTCAGAAACAGAAATGATGCGATATCTGCGGTTGCTGGAAGGCAAAGATCTGGCTCTTAACCAGGCAATGATCAGCCTTGGTTCCTGTACCATGAAATTGAACGCTGCAGCAGAAATGATGCCGGTTAGCTGGCCTGAATTTGCTGATATTCATCCGTTCGCACCAGCAGAACAAACACGCGGCTATTTGGCCATGATCACCAGCCTGGAAGATATGCTCAAGGCCATTACCGGTTTTGATGCAGTTAGCATACAACCTAATTCCGGTGCCCAGGGAGAATACACCGGGCTGCTGGCCATTCAGAAATATCACCAGAGCCGTGGGGATTTCCATCGAAATATCTGTCTGATACCCAGTTCTGCCCACGGCACCAATCCGGCTTCTGCACAAATGGCCGGCCTCAAAGTGGTCGTGGTTAAATGTGATGAAAATGGTAACGTCGACCGGGCAGACCTGGATCAAAAAGTGGATCAGCTCAAAGATCAAATCAGCTGCCTGATGATGACCTATCCATCAACACACGGAGTGTATGAAGACGGCGTCAAAGAGATTTGCGAACTGATCCATTCTGTCGGTGCCCAGGTTTATATGGATGGTGCCAACCTCAATGCCCAGGTGGGTCTGACACGGCCAGCAGACATCGGCGCTGACGTTTCTCACATGAACCTGCACAAAACCTTTGCCATTCCACACGGTGGCGGCGGTCCGGGTATGGGCCCGATTGGAGTACGCACTCACCTGGCCCCATTTTTGCCAGGCCACAGTGTCAATCCGGTACATAACGTTGGCATCCATGGCGGAGCAGTCTCAGCAGCACCTTATGGTAGCGCCAGTATTCTGCCAATCAGCTGGATGTATATCAGAATGCTGGGAAAACAGGGGCTGAAAGTCTCCACTCAAATGGCATTGCTAAATGCCAACTACCTCAAAGACAGACTGAAAGAGCACTACCCTATCCTTTACACCGGTCGTAATGATCGGGTTGCCCACGAATGTATTGTTGATCTGCGCCCATTAAAAAACGAAACAGGTATTACTGAAGTAGACATAGCAAAGCGGCTGATGGACTATGGCTTTCACGCCCCGACGATGAGCTTTCCTGTCGCAGGAACCTTCATGATTGAACCGACAGAAAGTGAATCGAAGAAGGAAATTGACCGCTTTGCCGATGCCATGATTGCAATAAAGAAAGAGATCAATCAGGTTAAAAATGGAGTCTGGACACTGACAGATAATCCGCTGGTCAATGCTCCACACAGCCAGGCGGATCTGATGGATCAAAACTGGTCCCACAGCTATAGTCGAGAGCAGGCTGCCTTTCCAAGTACGCACAGCAAGGTTTTCAAATTCTGGCCAAGTGTCAACCGTATCGACGATGTGTATGGCGATAGAAATCTGATCTGTACCTGTCCACCCGTTTCTGACTATGAGGAAGCCTGATGAGCACACAACTGATCCTGACAGTCATGGCTGATGACCAGCCCGGAATTGTCAAAAAACTTTCCGAATGCGTTGCCATGCATGACGGCAACTGGCTTGAAAGCAGAATGACAAGGATGGCCGGCAAATTTGCAGGCATCATTCGTATTGACTGCCATGATGACAAACTGAAATCTCTGCATACTCAACTGGATAAACTGATCAGTGCTGGAATCAGAGTCATCATCGACTACAGCGATATCACCGAAATCTCTGCCTATGAACACATTCGTTTTACGGTGACGGCCAATGACCGAACGGGGATTGTTAAGGAAGTATCCAACGTGCTGGCAGGCCTGGGTGTCAATATGGAAGACCTTGAGACCTTAGTCGAAAGCGCTCCCATGTTTTCCGGCCTGGTATTTACGGCGGAAATTGTTGCCACCCTTCCAGAATCGATGGAAGTACAAACGGTGGTAGACGCTCTGGAACAATTATCTGACGACCTGATCGTTGATATTCTTGAGTAATTCCGCACACAAAAGGGCCAGACAAATGTCTGGCCTCTTCCTTATTTAAGCCTCTGCTAATTTTTTGTTAAAAGCTGTTCCACCTCAATAGGCAGACTAGTTCCAAAACGCTATACTGGCGGTGTGGTACCGCCTGTATTAGATGTCCCATTACTCCAGGCGAGTTAAGGCTATGCTGACGGAACAAAGGATGAGAGCATGTGTGGCATTTTTGGAGTTTTCGGAAATCGGTTTAACCAATCTCATAAACGCGAAATCGCTCTCAGAGCAATCGCCCGACTCGATCATCGAGGCCCGGATGCATGGGGTATTTATAGCGCTCCGTTAGTTACATTAGGACATACCCGATTGTCCATCGTCGACGTTACTTACGGCCACCAACCCATGACAACTGATCACACAGTTATTTCTTATAATGGGGAAATTTATAACCATATAGAATTACGTGAAGAATTACAGAGTCTGGGTGTTCAATTCAATACACGTTGCGACACTGAAGTCATTTTACGGCTGTATGAACACAAGGGCACAGCCGCCTTCGCGCAATTAAACGGTCAATTCAGTATTATTCTTTGGGATAAACAACAGCAGAAACTGATACTTGCACGCGACCGTCTGGGCATTCGCCCTCTGTATGTCCTGTCATGGCAGGACACATTATTTGTCAGTTCAGAAATGAAGGCATTTGACGGAATAGACGGTTTCACCAGACAGTTATCTCCATCACAATTATTTGAACACGCGTTACTATGGAACACACTTTCCAACGGCACCATATACGATTCCATCCACAGTGTGGAATCAGGGACATTTGAAGAATACTTTGCCGACGGCCGGCAACATGTTCAGCGTTACTACCAGATTGGCGAACAATGGCAGAGCCAGTTTCGTCACACTGATTTCGACAGTGCCAAACGGGACTTTCAGGAACTGCTGGCCGACTCAGTCAGGCTGCGACTGCGCAGTGATGTACCCGTTGGAGCCTATCTCAGTGGTGGTATTGACTCGACAGTCATTGCCCATATCGTTCAACAGCAGACCGGTCATGAATTCAGTACATTCTCAGTTGCATTTGCTGATGATGAACTTGATGAATCCTACTATCAGCAACTGGCCAGCCGGGAAATCGGTTCCTCTCATAAAGCCATAAAGGTTACCCGCGCAGACATAGAAGCCAATCTGGCAAAAACGATACAACATACGGAACGGCCAATTTTCAGAACGGCACCGGTTCCTTTGCATCTGCTTTCCAAAACCGTACAGCAAAATGGCATCAAAGTGGTACTGACCGGTGAAGGTGCCGATGAAATTCTGTTTGGCTACGACACCTTCAAAGAACTAAAAATACTCGACCAATGGCGTCGCAGTGGCGATTCCGGGCAGGCGGCGCAACATATTAAAGAACTGTATCCTCATCTGGCACACTACGCCGACCCCAAACAGTTCGGCCTGATGAAAATGTATTACGAAGGATTTTTAAACGAATACGATAACGAGCTGGTCGGCCTTAATATTCGATTAAACAATAATAAAATCATCGCCAATTATTTTAATAAAGACTGGGAATTGAGTTTCGACAAAGAAGCACTGTTAGAAAAACTGAAAAGCACATTGCCGGCAGACTATGATAACTGGAGCCTGTTGCAGAAGAACTCATTCCTGGAAATCAAAACGTTGTTACAGGGTTACCTGTTATCATCCCAGGGCGACCGCATGGCTATGAGTCATAGTATCGAAGGTCGTTTCCCTTTTCTGGACCATCGCGTTATTGAAATGGCTTTTGCTTTACCGGACGAGTTCAAGTTGAACGGTTTTGACCAGAAACACCTGCTCAAGGAGTGCTACAAACATTCCATCCCGGAAGAAATTACCCGTCGCCCGAAAAGACCTTATATGGCGCCAGACCTGGTAGCATTTTTCGATGCGAACGGCCATCTGACCGAAATGGCTGAGTCATTGTTATCGCCTCAAACCATCTCAGATTATGGCCTGTTCGACCCGACCATGGTCAGTCGCTTCCTGCGCAAGTTCAGTAAGGGTGTTCCGGAAAATACCGGATACCGTGACAATATGATTTTTATTTTCATGCTGACATCACAGTTATGTCAGTACTGGATCAAGCACACAGAAAACGTATATCCGGATTATCAAAAGTGTACCGTCGATATTACGGATGATGGTAACGCCCTTCGCTAATGGAGAGAAGAATATGGAAAAGACACATAGCATCGAAAAACTGGTGACATTCATTACCGAGAATTACATGGTAGAACGTGACGAGGTACCACTGGATCGATCACTGATTGACGAAGGCATTATAGACTCCTTTGGTCTTATTGAAATAGCCGGATTTCTGGAGTCCACTTTTGGTATTCAGATCAAAGACGAAGACATGATTCGGGAAAATTTTGGTTCGGTTATAAAAATGATCGACTTTGCAGAGAGGAAGCAACAGTCATGACAGCCGCAATCCAACGCTGCACACAGTGTATTCTGTCTGCCAACTTCCCCAAGATTAAATTCGATGAACAGGGTGTTTGCAATTACTGCCGCAAAGAAGATAAAGACAGTTATCAAAACGACCAGTTCATTGCCGAAGCACGGCAACGTATCGAGACATTATTTAGCGAACGTCCACGCAACAGCGAATATGATGCTATTGTCTGCTACAGCGGAGGCAAAGACAGCACCTACACACTGCAACTGGCGGTGGAAAAATACGGTCTCAAAGTACTTGCCTTCACTCTGGACAACGGTTTTATTTCGCGGGTTGCCTTTAAGAATATCAACAAAGTAGTAGACGCGCTCAATGTCGACCACTGGGTATTCAGACCCGGTCGCAACAATTTCAATGCCATTACCCGCGCCAGCATTACCCAGGCTGTTTATCCAAAACATTCCCTGGCCCGTATTTCAGCCGGATGTAACAGCTGCATTTCCATCGTCAATACCACAGCGCTGAAACTGGCACTGGAAAAAAATATTCCCTTTATTCTGGCGGGATTCACACTCGGACAAATCCCTATCAATGGCATTATCTACAAAAACCATTACCAGTTTCTGGCCGAATCCAGGCAACAAAGCACAGATAAACTGAGACAGGCCGCAGGCAGTTCTGTGGATGAATACCTGGGCCTGAGTGAATCATTGCTACAACGCACCGACAACTACCCCCATAACGTCAACATTTTGTGCGTGGAAGATCTGAACGAACAACAGATCAAAGATGCCATCGCACCGCTGGGATGGGTTGCACCCAAGGATGTAGACGGCTGTTCATCAAACTGTCGCCTCAATACTTTCAACAACTATGCGCATGAAAGCATTTTTGGTTTCAACCCTTATGAAATGGAACTGAGTCATTTGATTCGAAAAGGCCTGATGACCCGTAGTGAAGCACTGGACAAAATTGCAGAACGACCGGAAGGCCAGATTATTCCTTTGATGAATGAATTAAGCATTACCGAGGACGACTTGCTGCAGGCCAGAGAAAAATATGCCGACAAATAACAATACGCCGGCCTCAATCACAGAGCAGCAGTTCTGGTTACTGGATCAACAGGGAGCCGGGTCTGCATACAATGTCATTTCCGCGTTCCGGTTCCGTCGCCTTGATCGCCAGAAGCTGCTGTCAGCCATTGAATGCATCATGTTGGCAACACCTGTTTTGCGTTCTGTGTACCGCATGCAGGATGGTGAATTATGGCGAATCGAAACAACTCAGTCGGCAGAAGTGATCACAGAGTCTTTTTCCGGTGCAGATATGGATACCCGGGCGCTGGCCTGGTTAAACACACAATCATCCAAACCTTTTAATCTGGCGGAAGGCCCACTGGTCCGATTGCTGTTTGCAGAAGAAAGTGACGAATACACACTGGTGTCCCTATGTGTTCACCACATTGTTATCGATCTGAAATCCAAAGACATCATTGCCCGACTGATTTCAGCACTATATGAATCACCCGATAGCAACGAAGTTCTCGATCAGCCGGAGCTGTTTCGTTATTCAGAATTCACCGCACAGCAACGAGACTGGGTTGCCTCCTTAGATTCGCAAACTGCCAAAGACTACTGGCTTAGCAATACTCAAGCTGCCTCACGTAACGTCCACATTGCCAGCCCACCTGTTCAACCTGAAGACAAAGCCGGCTATCTGCCCATCAATCTGGACGCATCACTGCAATCAGCACTGCAGCAGCTGGCTCAGCAGCAACGTTCCACCTTGTATCTCATTTTGTTGAGCGCCTATTACTACATGCTGCATAAATTCAGCGGGGTTAATAATTTCTGCCTGGCCATACCATTGTCCAATCGCAAAGCCGAGCTGTTTGACCAAACCCTGGGTTGCTTTGTGAATACCCTGCCCCTGTCGGTCGACTGTCAACCGGAAGACAGCTTTGTCACCTTGCTCGGAAAGATCCGGAAATCATTCCTGTTGACTCACCGGCATCAGCAACTGCCCTCGGTAACGATTCTGAACCTGGCCCGCAGCCACAATGGGCCACTCTATCGCCAGGGGTTCACATTTGAACATCCAATGCACCTTGCGCTACCAGGAGTCGAAACCGAGATCCTCAATATTCACCCGGATCAACCTCAGCTGGATCTGTTTCTACGAGGCTGGCTCAACGAAAATGGTCGTTTCGAAGGTCAGCTGGAATACCATCGAAAAGTACTCAGTGATTCAGTCGTACGGCGTTTCCGCGACTCTTTGATCCTGCTGCTGCAACAGATTGCCCAAAACCCGGATCTGCCACTCACATCGCATACGATGACATCTGCTGCTGATCTGCAACAAATTGCCGCATTCAATCAGACCGCCAGACAATACGACGAACCGCATACTTTAAAAGCACTGTTCGAACGTCAGGTCAGCAGAACGCCGGATCAAGTGGCATTGATCACAGAAAACAGCCAACTCAGCTACCAGCAGTTTAACCACCGCTGTAATCAACTGGCGCATCTCCTGTTGAACAATGGCGTTAAGGCAGGAACCGTTGTTGCTGTCAGTATCGAACGCTCTGTAGAGATGACGGTAGCCATCTATGCCACCATCAAAACCGGTGCGGCCTATCTACCCCTCGATACCACACTCCCTGCCGCACGTATTGAGCTGATGCTGGAGCAGGCCGGAGTCAGTACCGTACTGACCACAACCCATTGTCCGGCAGAGCCATGGTTACAGCAGCGCACACGAGTCAATGTGGATAGCAGCGAATATGAACACCAGCCCGTTGAAAACCCGGAAGCCACGATTCACGAAGACAATACTGCCTACGTGATTTTCACATCAGGCTCAACTGGCACTCCCAAAGGCGTCATGAACAGCCATAAAGGCATATGCAACCGCCTGTTATGGATGCAGGAACAGTTTCGTTTGAATGCACAGGATGTGGTGTTGCAGAAAACCGTTTACAGTTTCGACGTATCAGTCTGGGAACTGTTCTGGCCGCTGCAGACTGGAGCCACACTTGCGCTGGCTGCTGCCGATAGCCATAAAGATCCTTATCAGCTGGACAGGCAAATTCAGCACTTCAATGTCTCCCTGATGCATTTTGTGCCGTCGATGCTGTCAGCGTACCTGGCCATCAAACCTCACGCCAGTGAAGCACTTCGAACCGTAGTATGTAGTGGTGAGGAACTTCTGGTTTCCCATCAACAGGACTTTTTCAATCACTTTCCCGATACCGCTCTCTACAACCTTTATGGCCCCACCGAAGCAGCTGTCGATGTCACCTGCTGGCAATGCCGACCAGATCATTTGTCCGCGCCAACACCCATCGGAGCCCCAATTGCCAATACCCAACTGTATGTGGTGGACGACCAGGACCGGCAACAACCCATCGGCGTCATGGGTGAACTGCTCATTGGCGGCGTTCAGGTAGCTCAGGGATATATCCAGCAACCAGAGCTGACCGCCAGACAGTTCACTGCCAATCCGTTTGCTTATGGCATGGTTTACCGTACCGGCGACTATGCCCGCTGGAACGAACAGGGACAATTGGAATACCTGGGCCGCAAGGACTTTCAGATCAAACTCAACGGCGTACGTATGGAGCTGGCAGAAATCGAAAATGCCCTGGCCGCTCACGAAGCTGTTGATCTCTGTGCTGTCAGTGTCGGCCACGATCATCAGGGTCACGCATTTTTATATGCCTGTTACAGCACCCGTAATGGTCATACCGAGCTTGATAAATCAGAGCTGATCCAACACCTGAAAACCCGTCTGCCACAATACATGATCCCGGCCCGTTTTCAGTGGCTGAAACAATTTGCCCTGACAACCAGCGGCAAGCTGGACCGCAAACAACTGCCAGCGGTACAACTGCAACACGAACCTGTAGCCGTCACACAGCTGCAGAATCTGGATGAAACACAGGCACTGGTCATGGCTGCCTGGAGCCAGGTATTGGGAACCGGCAACATCGGTCTGGATGAGAGCTTTTTCGACGCCGGAGGAGATTCTTTTCAACTGTTGAAAGTCTTTGACATTCTCAAAGATCGACAGCAACGGCCACTGGAAAGCGTGGATATGTTTACCTATCCAACCATCCGGACTCTGGCCCGTTTTCTCGCCAGTGAAACACAACCGACACGCAGCGACACGCGCTCACGGGCCGCTGCCATGCAGCGTGCGGTCAAAGCCAGACCCAACCTGAACCGGCGTCGCTCATGAGTAAAGTTGTCATGATTACCAGTGCAGTTCTGGCAGGCGTTATAGTGCTGGCGTTGGTGGCAGGAATAAGCTTCATGAAAATGAAAGGCTGGTCGCGCACGTCTGTGCTGCTGGCGTTAAAAATGGAGGCCGACCAGATCAAGGATGATCAACATGTTCTGCCTTATCGCTTGTATCAACCCGATACCGATACTCAACAATCGTTACCACTGATACTCGTACTGCATGGTGCCGGCGAACGTGGAACGGATAATATCCGGCAACTGAATTACACGATCAAACAACTGGTATCCTCTGAATTTCAGAGCATACAACCGGCCTTCATCCTGGCACCGCAAAGTCCGCCCGGACAGGAGTGGACGGATAATCAGGTTATTGCCTTGCCGGCGGTCAACTATGATATACGGTCATCCAAACCAAACTGGAAACAACACCTGCTGATTCAACTGATTCATCAGTTAACCGTTGAATATCCCATTGATACCACGCGAATCTATTTAACCGGTTTTTCCATGGGCGCAACTGGCAGCTGGGAAATGCTGTATCACTATCCACAGATTTTTTCCGCCGCCGCGATCCTGAGTGGACGATCTGACCCGGCCATCGCAGAGACCCTTAAAGACATACCGATTGCCATCTTTCATGGTAAAGAGGACAAAACAGCTCCTCTTGAAAACTCTTTAGCCATGTATCAGGCACTGAAACCAATTAACCCACTGGTGACACTCAATGTCCTTGAAGCCGGACATAACATCAGTGGCCTGAGTTACACTACAGACCTTTATCGCTGGTTAGTGAATCACTGAACATAAGGAAGCATACGCATGAACCTGCCCGAAGGATTCGATCAAAATGATATCGCCGTCATAGGCATGTCCGGCGCATTTCCCGGTGCCGAAAATATTGACGAGTTTTGGAATATGCTACTCAAGGGCGGCAGTGGTATCCGGGACCTGAGTGACGACGAATTACAACAGGCCGGTATCAGCAAAGAACTATATCAGCAACCGAATTACGTCAAACGAGCTGCGCCAATGGCCGGTGCGAAATATTTTGATCCTGCCTTTTTCGGCTATTCCGATGCCGAAGCAGAACTCATGGACCCGCAACACCGGGTATTTATGCAGCACGTCTGGTGGGCCCTGGAAAATGCCGGCTATATCCCTGATCAAATTGAAGATGCGGTAGGTATCTACGCCGGCTGTTCACTGAATCGCTATATGCTCAACAGCCTGGAAATCAATACAGAGACATTCGATGTTGTTGAATTTCAGAAAATGCTGGCCAGCGAAAAAGACTATCTGACAACCCGGGTGGCCTACAAACTGAACCTTCGGGGACCCGCAATCAACGTACAATCCGCCTGTTCAACGTCACTGGTGGCGACGCAACTGGCGGCCCTGTCACTGCAAACCTATCAGTGTGATGTGGCAATCTGCGGTGGGGTCACTATTCATGTCCCCCATGCAGCGGGTTATATGTACTGCGATGGACTGATCTACTCCCCCGATGGCCATTGTCGTCCATTTGGTACCGATGCCAACGGCACCATGTTTGGTGATGGTGTAGGCGTCGTGGTACTAAAACGCCTTGAAGATGCCATGGCCGCCAATGATCGTATCTGGGCAGTGATCAAAGGTGCAGCGGTCAATAACGACGGCCGTGACAAAGTGGGATTCACCGCACCAAGTGCCGGCGGGCAGGCAGAAGTGATCAGCCTGGCCACGGAACTGGCCGGCATTCAGCCACAACAGCTTCATTTTATTGAAACCCATGGCACCGGTACAAAAATGGGCGATCCGATTGAACTGGCCGGACTGAAAATGGCCTTCAGTGATGCCGCTGAACATGAGCAGCCATTCTGTGCCCTCGGTGCATTAAAATCCAATATCGGACATCTCGATGCCGCCGCCGGAATTGCCGCACTGATCAAAACCATACTGATCGTTCATCATCGACAAATTCCACCGTCCGTCTGTTGGGAAAATGCCACTCCCAGTATTGAAGACAAACATTCGCCTTTCTTTTTCAACCATGAAGTGATCAATCACCAACCGGACCAAACCCTCTACGCCGGTGTCAGCTCGTTTGGTGTGGGTGGTACCAATGCTCACGTGGTGCTGTCCAGTCCGCCATCGCAGCCGCAGCCTCCAGCCACCCAGGCGACCGACCTGACCCTGTTGCTGCACAGTGCCCGGTCCACTGAAGCGTTGATTGAAGGCTGTAACAGGATTCAGGAGTTCGCGGCCCGCCATCCAGAGCAACTGGCTGATATGGCATTTACCCTCTGGCGTCACAGACCTCATTATCTGCACCGGACATTTTCACTGTTCGAAAAAGGCACCGCCCTGCAGGAGCGGGATCAGGATTCGGTGCAAACTGACGGCAGACTCGCATTTGCGTTTCCGGGTCAGGGTGTTCAGTACCCCGGCATGCTGGCAGAACTATATCAGCGTCAGAATGACTGTCGAACCGCTTTCGACCACTGCATGAAAATTCTGCAACAACTGACCGGCCGCGATTTCAAAGCGGTGATTTTTGGCACTCAGGACATCACCGATACTGCTGATGTGCAGGTCACCCTGTTCGTGGCAGAGTATGTTCTGGCCCGCACTCTGATGGCATCCGGCATTCAACCCGACTACATGATCGGTCACAGCCTCGGAGAATATGCAGCCGCCTGCCTCGCCGGGGTGATGAGTCTGGAAGATACCCTGGCCATGGTGGTCACTCGTGGCCAGGTAATGGCCGGTGCGGCACCCGGTGCCATGGTAATTGTTCTGACGGACCGCACGACGTTGAGCAAGCTGTTAACCGGCTCGCTGACCATAGCGGTCGAAAACACTGCCGGCAACTATGTGGTATCCGGTACTGAAGCGGATGTCACCGCGCTGATCAATCAGCTGGAACAGGATCAGATCAAATGCATCCGGCTGACCAATCACCACGCCTTTCATTCTGCCGCCATGGACAGCGTGTTGGACCAGTTCAGGGCAGGCATAGAACATGTGCACTTCAATGCGCCGACTATTTCCCTGATCTCAGCGACAAGCGGCTTTGAAGGCGAACCATTTATCTCCGCAGACTACTGGGTATATCACCTGCGCAATACTGTGCACTTTTATTCCGTCATCCAGGAGCTGCGCGACCAGAACATCAGCACCGTGCTGGAAGTTGGTCCGGGTAGCAGTATTGCATCCCTGATCAAACAGTCTGAATTTAATGGCACCATGACAGCCATTACTACCGTTCCATCGGAAAAACACCAGCAACAAAGCTGGCCCCATTTTGCCAGGGCACTGGCCAGACTCTGGTGCCGTGGTCTGGCGGTGGATTTTCAGGCCGCCGGGCTGATAACTGGCGGTCATAAAATCACCTTACCTGGTTACGCATTTGAACAACGGGAATTCTGGAAGGCCAAAGCTATCGGTCGACGCATTCAGGCAACCAAACTGGCAGAAGCCCAGGTCAGCCAACATAGATTAATGCCGAAAGATGCGCGCAACGATCTGGATCACAGCATCGTCGCAGTATGGGAAAAAGTACTGGGCAAACAACAGATTTCCATTGATGACGACTTTTTCAACCTTGGCGGTGATTCGGTTTCGGCACTGCTGCTGATCGATCAGATGAGTCGGGCTACCGGACTGGAGTTTCGGCACTCAGCCATTTTTGAACATCACACCATTCGCCACCTGGTGGATCATCTGGGCGAAAAAACCGAGCACAACGCGATTGTGGTCCGGTTGAATCAGACCGAAACCGGCACACCGGTGTTCTGTCTGGGTGGCGTCAAATACTATCAGCCATTGGCCGACAGTCTCAGCGGTCGCCATCCGGTCTATGCCATATTCACCCACAAAGAAATTGCTGTGGTGCATCATAAGCACCCCATCGATTTCACCCTGCAAACATTGATAGACGCCTACGCAGGAGCGATTCAGAGGCAGACCAATCGCTCCGACATCATCATTGCCGGTTTGTCATTCGGAGGACTGATGGCCCTGGATGTGGCCAATCAGCTGAATCGGAATGGTTTCGATATCCGTAAAGTCATCATGTTTGATTCCTTTATTGATTCCAGCCACCAACTATCGGTCCGTAAGTTCCTGCTGGATTATCTGGACAGAATCCAGCAACACGGCTTTTTCAGCTACTCCAGCCAGAAACTGCTGGAACTCTGGAAACAATATCGTCGGCGTCTGAAAACTGCCGCCGGAACCCCTGCCGCTGTCAGTGGCTCCGAGCAACAGGTCAAAGCATTCAGCCAATTGGCTGAGCTGTACCATATCGACGGCAAACACTATCCCTTCGAAGTACTGTTGTTCCGGGCCCTGAACCGCTATATCCGTTTCGGTAAAGTTGCCAAACCGGATTACGGTTTTGGCGAAGCGGTGGAGGGCAAACTGTCAGTGGTGGACATTCCGGCAGATCATCTTGAGCTGATTAATGACCATCACATCGGGGTGGTACAGGAAGCCATCGACAGGTTTTTGGGCGACAGACTCTGATCCGCCGGCACCTTCGGGTGAGCGGCAGCTGCCGTCACCCCTGCCCTTTCACCATTTCTGCACCGCTGGTAGAATCCAGGCCACAAAGTTCCTGAAGCATTCATTTCTCACTACGGATTAACAGTCAATGACAACCATTCTAAAAGATCTGCCCGTCGGCGAGCGGGTCGGCATCGCCTTCTCTGGCGGCCTGGATACCAGCGCTGCACTTCACTGGATGCGTCAAAAAGGCGCGGTACCGTATGCCTATACCGCCAACCTTGGTCAACCCGATGAACCTGACTACGACGTGATTCCCAAGAAAGCCAAAGAGTATGGCGCAGAAGGTGCCCGTCTGGTGGATTGCCGTTCGCAACTGGTTGCCGAAGGTATTGCCGCCCTGCAATGCGGTGCTTTCCACGTAACCACTGCCGGTATGACCTATTTCAACACCACCCCCATTGGCCGTGCCGTCACCGGTACGATGCTGGTCACCGCCATGCGCGAAGACGGCATCAACATCTGGGGGGATGGCAGCACTTATAAGGGTAATGACATTGAACGCTTCTACCGTTATGGCCTGCTCGCCAATCCCAATCTGAAAATCTATAAACCCTGGTTGGATGCCACATTTATCGACGAGCTTGGCGGCCGTGCAGAAATGTCCGAGTTTATGAACAAAGCCGGCTTTGCCTACAAAATGTCTGCCGAAAAAGCGTATTCCACCGATTCCAATATGCTCGGAGCCACGCACGAAGCCAAAGATCTGGAAGAACTGTCCACTGGCATTAAGATCGTCAATCCGATCATGGGCGTAAAATTCTGGGATGAGAGCGTGGAAATCAAACCAGAGGTGGTCACCATTCGCTTTGAAGAAGGCCGTCCGGTAGCACTGAATGGCCAGACATTCAGTGACGAAGTAGCCCTGGTGCTTGAAGCCAACCGTATTGGTGGCCGTCATGGCCTGGGCATGTGTGACCAGATCGAAAACCGTATCATCGAAGCCAAAAGCCGTGGCATTTATGAAGCTCCGGGGATGGCGTTACTGTTCATTGCCTATGAACGCCTGGTCACCGGTATTCACAACGAAGACACCATCGAACAATACCGTATCAATGGCTTGCGTCTGGGTCGTTTACTGTATCAGGGCCGTTGGTTTGACCCTCAGGCACTGATGCTGCGTGAATCCACCCAACGTTGGGTTGCCAGCGCCGTGACCGGTGAAGTCACTGTAGAACTGCGCCGTGGTAACGATTATTCGCTGCTTAATACCGAATCCCCCAACCTGACGTATGAAGCCGAACGCCTGACCATGGAAAAAGGCGACTCCATGTTCACCGCCAGTGACCGTATCGGCCAGTTGACCATGCGTAACCTGGATATCACCGATACCCGTGGCAAACTTGGCTTGTATGCCAAAAGCGGACTGCTGTCCAAAACTGTCACCAACGCACTGCCTCAGGCCAAAAAAGACCATCAGGACTGATCCAGTGAGCCAGTCCCCGCCTTGCTGCGGGGACTGTCATATCCCTTCAACACCCAATCTCTGACATCACACTGATTGCATCATTCCAGACAGCCCATCACAACCACTGGTTAGCAAGATTACTGATCCAGCAGCGTTTTCATCGCCGCTGCGATAGCGGTTTTACTTTCCGGGCTCAATGGCATGATTGGCAAACGGCACTCTTCGGTGCATAAATCCAGTAACGAACAGGCATATTTGACACCTGCCGGACTCGGCTCCCGCATGAGCGACTGCATCAACGGTAACAGTTGCTGCTGGATCTCACCGGCGCGATGAAAATCATTGACAGCACAGGCGTCCTGCTGAGAGCGACTCAGGGCCGGTAAAACATTGGCGACCACACTGATCACCCCCATGCCACCCACAGCGTTATAGGCTGGTGCAGAAAAATCGTCACCAGACAACCAGGCAAACGGCCGGTCAACCAAACTCCGCTCAGCCAGGGGGCGCTGCATTTGTCCGGTCGCATCTTTTACGCCAACAACCCGCTCCAGCTCAGCCAGCCGGGCCATGGTCTGCGGTTCTACATCGACAATCGTTCTGGACGGAATATTATAGATTATGATGGGCAGGGAACTGTGTGTATGAAGGTATTCAAAATGCTGATACAAGCCATCCTGATTGGGTCGATTGTAATAACCGGCGGCACACAATACCGCATCTGCACCAGCGGCCTCCGCAATGTCGATCAGACTGGCAGCCTCCACCGGATTATAGGAGGTGGCTCCGGCAATAACCGGTATTCGGCCTTTGACGTAGGCACACACCACATTCAACAATTTCCGGTATTCATACTTGGATAGCGTTGGCGCTTCGCCGGTTGTGCCGGCAATCACCAATCCCTGCGTACCGTGCTGCAAATGCAGGTCCAGACATCGATGAACGGCCGGGTAATCAATCTCACCATTCTGGAATGGGGTAATCATGGCAACCAATGAACCAGTAAACATCATTTCTCTCCATTAGAGATCGGGAGGCCACCGGTTTTGATCTGTTTCCGCAAGTACACTGGTATTTCGCGGAATGGAGTCTGTCCATAAACAAAAAACCCGGTGGCGTTTCCGCGACCGGGTTTCTAAAAATTCGATTATTTCAAAGATTTTTCAGATGCGCCCAGGCCCGGAATGCCTTCCGTTTATAAGCCTTGCGTTTATAAGAAAAACCCGTAAATGTCATAACTTTTGTAAATCAGTTTTTGAACCTCGAAAACCATAGCACCGGTTGACTGGCAGTTCAATCCCCTTTTTCCGCACCCGATTATTATTGCTCTGTTAACCCGGCAAGTTATGTATGCGGGTTAATAGGTCTCGACGGGATACCAGGCATAATCATCATAGCCGGTGAGCACTTCCCATTGCCCCTGCAGTGAGAGATCCAGCTCACGATTACCGGTATCCACGATCAGAGGCCGTTGCTGTAGGTTTTTTAATTTGGTTTTGGTGGCAATAACCTGAATATTGACCTTACCTAATTGCCGGATCACCTGCTCACTCAGCTGCTGATTGCCACGGCCCAGAATATGACCCTGCCCGCCGATCACACTGATGACGACACGCACCGGATATTGCTGGCACAAACTGAGAATATCCTGCTCGGTCAGATCAGACTGCAACAACTGCCGATCCAGCACCGCATCGATTCCCAGCAAAGTATTGGGCAAACCCAGGCAATCCATGATGAAGGCTGTCGATTTTCCCGAACCGATCAAATAAACCGTTTCCGGTTCCATTTGCTCGACCACGAACTCCGCAATTTCCTGTAGCACCAGCTCTTCCACCTCCACCCCACCACTCTTGGTGTGCTGAATAAACTGGCCTAACTGCGGTACTTTCATATCACCATAATGACGGGCTCTGACCCGGTTATCGCGAAACGCAACTTCATCAATATCCCGCACCTCCTGTTCACGGATGTCAATCAATCCGCCTGCGGTCACTGCCATCAGCACTTCTCCGGCCGCATGAGGCGTGACAGCATACACCGAGGAATGAATCTTGACCCCGGCTGGAATTCCCAACACCGGAACCTGTTGTTCCACCACGGCGCAGATGTCGCGCGCGGTACCATCCCCACCCGCAAACACAATCAACTCGGCCCTTTGTTGCAATGCCAGCCTGGCAGCCTCCCGGGTGTTTTCAGCAGTGCTGGGATCAGCAATATCCAGCGCCAGCGTGTCAGCCTCAATGCCCAGATCCGCCAATACGGTTGCGCCCATATTTCCCGGACACGTTAACCAATGATGTTGCCTCAACACAGCCAGGTGATCCTGCAATGCCAGTTTTACCCGTTCAGCGACTTTCGACACAGCCCCCTGCTCCATAGCCTGCTGAGCAACACCATCGCTGCCTTTCAGTGCAACCGAACCACCCAAACCCGCATACGGATTCAAAATAAGCGCTATCTTCATATACGATCAATCAACATTGGCCAGAAACAAAACAGGCGGAACCTGGATCCGCCTGCACTTACCATTATGGTCAAATTAATTTAACCGTTGCAAGCCAGCGACCCAACACCCACATACATCGAGCTGATGCAAACACCTGGAAAAATCAGTTGCCTGATCAGACCGGTTTTTCATTCAGGTCTGGTAGTTGCTAGACTCTATGTTGAGCAAGTGGAGAGACTCAACAGGTTCTGACCATGAAAATAGCGATTGCCCCCGATTCATTCAAAGAAAGTATGACCGCCGGCGAAGCCTGTGCCACCTTTGCCGAAGGCTGGCTAAGCCAGCGCAGTCAGGATGAATTTATTTTTTTGCCACTGGCCGACGGCGGAGAAGGCACCACTGTGGCCATCTGCAATGCAGTCAATGGCGTTATTCAGCATAAAAAAGTTCGTGGCCCGCTGGATCAGGAGGTCAATGGTTTCATCGGCCTCTGGAACAACAGACATAATGCCGTGATTGAAATAGCTGCAGCCAGCGGCCTGGATCTGCTCAAACGGGATGAGCGCAATCCTCTTCTGGCCACCAGTTATGGCACCGGAGAACTGATCCGTTATGCCCTGGATCAGGGAATAAAAGAACTGGTCATTGGTCTCGGCGGCAGTGCCACCAACGATGGTGGTGCGGGTTTATTACAGGCCCTGGGTGTTCAGCTGCTGGACAAAAATGATCAACAACTACCTCCCGGTGGAATTCATTTACGCGATCTGGCCCGCATCGACCTGTCCACCCTCGATCCGAGAATTCACGACATTCACATCCAGGTGGCCAGCGATGTCACCAATCCGCTACTGGGTCAAAACGGTGCAAGTGCTGTATTTGGCCCACAAAAAGGTGCCACGCCTGAACAGGTTGTCATGCTGGATCAGGCGCTGGAACGCTACGTGACGGTTCTGGAACAGACAATCGGCCGGCAAATTCGTCACCTGCCGGGAACCGGTGCTGCCGGAGGTGCCGGTACAGCATTGCTCAGTGTCTTAAACGCCGAATTCAAAGCCGGTATCGATCTGATTCTGGATCTGATGGAGTTTGACCGGAAAATCAGCGACTGCGATCTGGTCGTGACTGGTGAAGGCAGTCTGGATTACCAATCACTCATGGGTAAAACCCCACAAGGGGTATTACGAAGAGCGGTTGCCGCCAATATTCCGGTTATCGCCGTGGCCGGTTCCATTACCAACAACCTCGAACCGCTTTATGATGCTGGTTTTACTGCGGTGTTCGGTATCACCCAGGCCGTCCAGACTCTTGAAAAAGCCATGCAGGATGGCAAAACCAACATGATCAACTGCGCCAGGAATCTCGCCCGCTGGTGGACTCTGGCACACGACACAGGAAAATCATAATTATGCGTAATCCCTTGGCCGAACAGCTTCATCCACTGGTCAAGCTGCTGTACCCCAACCGAGCAGAAGAAGTCTGCCAGGCAATTATCAATCTCATCGTCAGCTATCAGGCTCGTCATTTGCCCACGCAACGCTGGGTCAATCAACGCGATGCCGTATTGATCACTTACGGCGATACATTATTGCGGGAAGGTCAGAAACCGCTGCGAACGCTGTATTATTTTTTAACTGAATTTCTGGGTGACACCATCAACTCGGTGCACATCCTGCCATGTTTTCCGTACACCTCTGACGATGGCTTCTCAGTCGCCGACTACAAACAGATCAACCCGGAACTGGGTGACTGGGATGATATTGCCGTGCTGGCCAGTGAATATGACCTGATGTTCGATGCCGTCATCAACCATATTTCACGTTGGAGTTACTGGTTTCGTCGCTATGTGGCCGGAGATCCGGATTATCAGGATTTCTTTATCGAAGCCGATCCGAAACAGGATTATTCCAGTGTCACCCGACCACGGGCACTGCCATTACTGACACCGGTGGATACCAGCAACGGCATCAAACACCTGTGGACCACCTTCAGTGATGATCAGATTGACCTGAACTACCGCAACCCCAAAGTCATGCTGGCCATTCTTGATGTGCTCTGCCTCTATGCCGAACAGGGCGCCCGTTTTATCCGTCTGGACGCCATCGGTTTCCTATGGAAACAACTCGGTACCTCCTGCATGCATCTACCAGAAACCCATGCGGCCATTCAGCTTATGCGTGTGGTAATGGATAACATTGCGCCCGGTACTATTCTGATCACCGAAACCAATGTCCCTCACAAGGACAACATCAGTTACTTTGGTAACGGCTACAACGAAGCCAAAATGGTCTACCAGTTTCCGCTGCCACCACTGGTCATGCATTCGTTTCTGACCCGTAATTCTGATGTTCTGAGTCGTTGGGCTGGCAGCCTGGCCCCTATTTCCAAGGCCACCACCTTTTTCAACTTCCTCGCCTCTCACGACGGCATCGGTATGCGCCCGGCAGAAGGGCTACTTAATCAGGAGCAAATCAATGCCCTGGTGGATCACTGTATTGAGCAGAATGGCCGGGTTTCTTATCGTGATAACGGTGACGGTACCCGCAGCCCCTACGAACTGAACATCACCTATTTTGATGCTCTTGGACTGGAAGGTGAAACTGAGCAACAGAAAGCCCAGAAACTCATTACTGCACATTTTATTCTACTCAGTCTGGCCGGCGTTCCAGCAATCTACATACACAGCCTGTTTGGTACCACCAATGATGTCAAAGCAGTAGAGAACACCGGTATTAACCGCCGGATCAACCGCAGCAAACTGAGCGCCCAAACCCTGAAAGAAGAATTGAGCAATCCCGACGGCATCCGCAGCCAGATCTTCAAAGGCATCACCCAGCTGATACAAAAACGCAAACGGATGTCAGCCCTGGCACCACAGGCCGATCAGAAAATCCTGCTGATGGATCCACGGATCTTTGCGGTAGAACGCTACAACTCCCAGACTGGAGGGCACGTATTGTGTTTATGCAATCTGTCCAATGATGTCATTGAACTCACCGTTGATTTTGTTGGCCGCGACATGATTTCCGGTAAACGGGTCGACTTTCATACCCGGCTGGAAGCTTATGGCTGTCAATGGATTAAATCCCCAAATGAGATTCAGCATCGTAAAGTATGGTGATGTGGTAATTCAGCAAGTAACGCTAAGAAAGCGGGAACGGCTGCTGCCATAAACAGCGGCCAATCAACGAATGTCATCACATCGCTCTATATTTATTTCAAATGGATAGTTACTAATAAGAATAGAAGTAATGAATACACCTGACATCAGACCGTCAGCAGCATGGATGCTGCTGTCGAGCCAACAGGGATGTTTTCACGGCGTGTTTGATTTCAGGTGTATTCATTTAAACCAGCTGGTTAGTAATAGCAAAACGTTAAAAAAAACAGAAATACAACATCCAGTTTCTCAAAACGGCTAAAGATTCCTTGAAAGCCTTTCAGTGGACAAATAAAGGCTCTACTGCGCCGCGATTCCTGTATACCTCATGGCATATTCCACCACAACAACTGGTTACTCTTAAGCGGTTCGGCAGGCACCACTGGCAGTTTTAGCACCACCACGATAAACAGACCCTGGCTCGCGAGAGGCTTAACTCATAGGGTTTTGATATCGCACCTGGAATTTTTTTTGAAATCTCTGAAAGTAGTTTATAGGGCAACTGACTGTATAGTAAAACAACTTCTTCCATACGAAATGAAAATGCTTCTCGACAATCAGATGGAGGGATAGCGCAGCTATTAACACGATAGAGACAGTGACGGCATAAATAACTATTTTATTTTCTTCTGTCGCAAATCGATTTATAAACATATATCCAAAATGAGCATGAATCAGGTAAACAGGATAAGTAAGAGCTCCAGCTATTCGTGACATTGGAAGACTTACCAGACGCCCATTTTTTGAGTTTTGATATATAAAAATAGCGAAAAAGGATGTCACAATAAGCGCAATAACCAAGCCTGAATACTCGACCCCTTTCACATCGCTCAAATGAGCAGCTTTACCAGCAGAAAAATTGATACAAAATGCATAGGTGACCATGAGACTGACAACAGCTTTGCGATTAAACCTGTTCGCGATTGAAGCAAAAAGAGCTCCTGCAGCGAAATAGTAATAATAGCCACCTAAATATGGTTTTGATTGAAGACCGAAGACAAGCGCGATACAAAACAAAAAAGGCCAATAAACAAAAATGGTTTCGAGATGTTTTTGAAGACCAAAGAACAATAATATGAACACAGCAAAATAGAATGAAATTTCGTAAACCAATGTCCAGTAGACACCATCAACGTTATCTATACCCACCAGCGATTGCACCATGGTGAAATTGGCAACTATCTGGCCTGGGTATACTGACATTAAATCTCCTCCCCATTGAAGCGCGAAGAAAGAGGTAAACAGTATTGCAAACCAATATGCGGGATAAAGCCTGATAGCGCGACTTTCTGCAAACATGGCTGCTGTTCTGTTTTTGGCAGAAAAGAATATAACGTAACCACTGATCATGAAGAATAACTCAACCCCCAGGTAGCCATATTTAGTGACTTCAATGACTGAAGGAATATGGTTAATTGAATTAATCTTTCCATTCACAATGCCGTTAAAAGTATAGTGAAATGCAACAACCATGAGTGCAGCGAAAAATCTTCCATAATCCAGCAACTCTAAACGCTTCATAATATCTCCCTCGTATTTTGCGTGTAAAATCGTCAATAGCAGAATAGCTTAACAAGATCCAACACCGGAATAGAGCAATACTGCCTGCTACACCATGGCCTGTTCACACTAATTTCATCAGCCAGCTAAGACCCAAATCCAGGCGCAAGGAACGATAATAGCGGCCTAAATGAACGACGAACAACGCCGAGAAGAGTGAAACCGGCCTCAACCTTAATACCCTTGGAGTACCAAGGGTCATAACTAAAAAGACCACACTCTGCGTTGTCCAACATTCGCTTAGCATGACTAAGCTTCACGTTAACCGTCAGAATACCGCATCACTTGGCTGCGGCCTTTTTAGCCAATAACAGGCTCGGCGAACTGCGTTTGAATAGGCTCTAGCACTTTTACCTAATAAACCCATCGTATACAAGCCATACAAAAAGCATAACCAATGCGCCGAAAGCAAACCAATACTTTTTGGCAACTGCCCTTTCATTTACAGCAATCATTGGTAGATAGGCTAACTTTAAAATAGAACTTAATGCCATGACCGAGAAAAACACGAACACCATTAGCCATGATTTTTGTATGATTGAGTAAGATACAGACGGCTGGAAATAACATTGTTCCAGCTATTCCTTCAATAGTGTTCAAACTTACAGACATGCGCGAACCCTGACCGCAAGACGAGCATATGGCAGGATATAAGTCACTGGCTTTAAACTTTTGCCAAGTACTGATTGTTTCTTCTTTGCAATAAGGACACCGATTCATATTTTTCTCTGCTAACTGTTCAAGCCTCAATGAGACAACTGACACAGCCCAAATTATCCCAGACCTTTCTTTGTTACAAGGTATCATCTTGCATTAATGCTATGGGGCCTCTGAAAAAATAGGAATAGTTTTGATGCAAGCCAGTAAACCGCTCGCAACACCGCAGTTTATTGGTGCAAATGAGGATGAGAGAGGGTGCCACCTTCGGACGGAGCTGACAACGTCCTGCGCGAAAACAGGCCATTTTTCAGGTTCCCTATACTCACCCGCTCCTATTGGTATAGCCATATTTCGCCCGCCACTCGTTTACCGGGTTTCCACACTGTGGCCTTATTACTCTTTGTCTTGGTCAGCAATAATCCAATATGCCGGGATTGGTAAACCATGTCTGACCAATCATACAAAACATCAACTTTAACCAATCGTCACGAGCAACAGGGTGACGAAAATAAAACTGTGAGCATACGTGTCCGGTTTTTTTGTAAATACAAGCCGTAAAAATCCTTTATCAATGGACCGGAACTTATTTTTCAATGACAAAAACAAATCTAAAAAACACCCACAAAAAAACACATTTATTAACATGGAAATCATTTTTTAAACCTTAACAACTGCAAAATTACAGAAACAAAAAAACATAAGAATATCTTTGCATAACACCCGTTCAAAATATGAAAAACACTTCTTTGCCTGAAATCAATCATACCTTTAGAGTTTCTTCCGTCCAAACTGGTTGTCTGGACAATGATGTACCTGGAAGTAAATCAATAACAATTAACACATTAATGGAAGACACAATTATGGAGATTTTTAAAGCACTCAAATACTTGATCCCGCTAACCCTTTCTGCGTTTATGGTCTCACAAGCCTCAGCGCTGTCTATTGCCGAAGAGAATTATCAACTGCAAAACTGCTCGATCACGCCCGACCACGATGAGCTGGATAAACTGGCGCTGGAATTTGACAATACAGATAAACTCAATAGCTATCTGATTGAAAATTACGGCTGTCCAATGACCACGATCAAAGATGGATATCTCGATGAAATAGTATCCAAATATCCATATAAACAGGTCATCATTAATACCGGCAATACCCGCTATGAAGGCCTGGAATCCTGCGCTTACCATCCCCAACGGGAAGAGTTTGTATGCTCCGTTTCTGTCCGTCAGCGCTTTGGCTTTTCCGGTTATCCGGCTATTGGTGCCGGCTCTAATGAATGGGTCACCATCTGTGTCGATTACGGCAGCGGCATGGAGCTGGTGGATACCGCCTCGGTACATGTACACGATGAACAATACGGTAATTCGCCCTACTGGTATTATGGTGTGGTGATTCAGGGTAATGAGAAACTGCAACGCCAGATACAAAAAGGACAAACCCTGAAAGCGAGGGCGCTATTGTCATGGGCAACACCGGCCACGCATTGCAGATATCGCCCGGTATGGGGAAATCAGGCAGACTTCCGCATCAAACTGGATCCTTAGTTACTAGGGTAATTTGAAAAGAAATCATTCCACAATTTGGGGTCATACAAATGTATGACCTCAGACATTTTAATAGTGGCTCAATTTATTCCCCGGGTGGTTATCGAAGTAATTTTTATTGGATTTACACCCTTCCTATACTTGCTACTGGGAAAGAAATAAGAATACACGTTGTCGCAAATATATCCCTGTAAACTCGAATGCAGCTTCCATGCTGCATACAGCCTGAACATTTCAACCATCTCATTAGTTTTTAAAACGGCAATCGATCACAAAATACACAACCTGCACCATCGCATCAGTTATTACCGCCTGACATTTCCCTATAATGACCGGCTGTTGAGAGGATGTGGATACATCGGCATTACCGAAACCCACTTATAACAAACATCCGCAATCTTCACTTTCAGCAAAGACCTTGTGCACCATGCGGGAATTATTGTCAGCCAGACAAATAAACGTGCAGATATCATCAATTCATTATGGAGAATATGGAGTGAATTTAATAAACAAATTATGCCTGGCAACAGGCCTGCTGATCAGCACCACCACGTTTGCAGCAGAATCATGGACGCTCGATAAGGAGCTTTCCACTATTTCATTTCAAAGTACCAAAAACGGCGCAGTGGTTGAAAACCATACATTGAAACCGAGTAACGGCAGTATCTCTGCCACTGGAGAAGTGACCGTCAACATCGCCCTGGACAGCGTACAGACTGGCATCGACATTCGTAATGAAAGACTCCGGGAAATCCTGTTTCAAACGACAACGTTCCCGCTGGCCAGCATCCAGCAAACTGTTAATCTAAGCGACTACCCGGAAGGAACCGTCACCATCAAGACGATGGACGCTCAATTGTCACTGCATGGCATGGAAAAGACGATTTCTCTGAAACTCGCGGTATTGAAAACCGGCAAGACCATCCAGGTCAGCTCGGTCGAGCCGGTATTACTGAACGCTGCAGACTTTGGTCTGGATGGCGGGATTAATCAGCTCAAAGACATTGCCAAACTCAACAGCATTGCTCAGATGGTCCCGGTTTCCGTCACACTGGTATTTGAACAATAAACCACCTTATTGGGCAGGTCAGCCTGCCCAAACATCTTGCCCCTTCCCTGATCCTGAAAATATACGCATGATTGTCGCTGAATCATTTGGCAGGATTTGACATGAGCAACAACCTGAACCTGATCTTGGTGGGAGGCGGACATACCCACGCACTGGTGTTAAAACATTGGATGGCACACCCTATCGACAATGTACAGATCACATTGATTTCACCTCATTCCCATAGTCCCTATTCAGGTATGCTTCCGGGGTTGCTGGCCGGTTACTACACATTTTCCCAGACCCATATCGACCTGCAACAATTGGCCCACGAAGCCAATATCGAGTTTATTCAACAACCCGTAACCGCCATCGATCACTTGCGCCAGTGCATTTATCTGGCCGATGGTCAGCAACATCAATATGACATCGCCTCAATCAATGTCGGCTCTACACCCAATCCCGAAATTCCCGGCAGCCAGCAACATGCCACACCCGTGAAGCCGATTGCTGAATTTCTGCAACACTGGCAACGTCTGCAAACAGAGATCAGGCAACAGCCCAATCAACGCATTGCCATTATCGGTGGTGGTGCCGGTAGCGTAGAAGTGGCATTGGCCATGGCCCATGCTCTCAAACCCTGGGGAACCCAGCTCAGCCTGATCACCCGTGCCGGGGACATCCTCTCAGAATATCCACGCAAGGCCCGGCGATTAAGCAAAGAACGACTGGCACTTCATGGTATCGAAGTGCTTACCAATATGAATGTGGATGAAATTCATGCGGACGGTCTTAGCTGCAGCGGACAAAAATACTCATACGAACATATTTTTCTCTGCACTCAGGCCGCTGCGGCCAACTGGTTCAGACAATCTGGCCTGGCCACTGACCAACGTGGCTTTATTACCGTTAACAACTACCTGCAGACTACCACCGCCGGAAACCTGTTTGCCGCCGGTGACTGTGCCCACTTCCAGTCAGAGCCATTACCCAAAGCCGGAGTCTATGCTGTCAGAGAAGCTGATATCCTGTTTCATAACTTGCAGGCCGCCTGTCAGGGCACTCACGCCCTGAAACCCTATCAGCCACAGCGTGACTTTCTGAGCCTGCTGGCAATGGGCGATCACTACGCCATTGGTTGTAAATTCGGCCTCACCGTTTCCGGTCATTGGGTATGGCGCTGGAAAGACCAAATAGACCGGCATTTCATGGCCCGGTTCAACGCCGGCTGATCGTTGAAATTCCATGATTTTCAACAACCTGCTAAGCTTGCCACGCCGTTCGTATACCGGCGTCATCTAATACCCCACCTGAGGAGTCTTTATGCTTGAAGTAAACAGCTATTTTGATGGAAACGTAAAATCCATTTCACTACAGACCCGAACATTACCCGCGACCATCGGCGTGATGGCAGTCGGAGAATATGAGTTTTCCACCAGCAAAAAAGAAACCATCACCGTTGTCAGTGGCGAACTGCTGGTCAAACTGCCAGATACCGAGGAATGGGGCACCTATACCAACGGCGCCAAGTTTATGGTTGATGCGAACAAGGTTTTCCAACTCAAGGTCAATGAAGAAACCGCATACTTTTGTACCTACGAATAAAAAAGGCTCCGGAAGGAGCCTTTTTTCACCATCACTGGGCCACCTGATTGATATGCACATCCATTTGCGGGAATGGAATACCAATGCCGTGTTCATCGAATTTAAGCTTGATCGTTTCCGTCAGCTCAAACCGAACCGCCCAGTAATCCGCCGACAACACCCACGGCCGAACCACCAGATTCACCGATGAATCTGCCAGCTCCAAAACTGCCACGGTATAGGCAGGATCTTTTAATACCTTTTCATGATTCGTCAAAATCTCTTCCAGAATTCTCTTGGCCTTCAGCAAATCACTACCGTAGGAAATACCCACAACCATATCCACCCGACGAGTGAGTTCATAGGAATAATTGATCATGGTATTACCAAACACAGAGGCGTTCGGTACAGTTACCATTTTCGAATCCGGTGTTTTCAATCGCGTGCTGAAAATAGTAATCTCAGAAACCGAACCGGCAACACCTGCCACTTCGACAAAATCACCCACCTTAAACGGGCGAAATAAAATCAACATAACACCAGCAGCAAAATGCCCTAAAGAATCTTTCAGTGCCAGGCCAATGGCCAGGCCGGCAGCACCCAACAAGGCAACCAGAGAGGTGGTATCCACACCCAACTGAGACAACGATACAATAATGACCAGCAATATTAATGCTGAATGGCAAACCGTTGACATAAAATTAATCAGAATCTGATCCAGCTTACCAACTTTCATCATCCGGACCAGCCCGGCCATCACCACGCCCACCAGAATGCGACCGATAATAAACACCAGAATCGCCAGTGCAATATTGGTACCCCAAGGCAGGATATACGTATTCCAAATTTGTTCCATATCAAAATTCATTCAATTACTCCTCACGAGAATGGGTCAACAGATTTATTGTTCTGATGCGAACATAATATGCCGGTTATGCGCTTTAAAAACTCCCAGTAACAATGGTCAGAATATCAATATAGATTAACAATTCAATGACATTTTTTTGCAACAAAGCACAAATGGACTGTTAGACTCGGCCGGCTGTTTACTACCGGCGAAAATCACAACACGGCAGATACAATTCAACCGTATCTGCCAACAACCTGACGTTTTTTAATAGTGGACTCCATGAATTCTGTAGTAACCCGACGAAACCTTTTAAAACTTGGATTAATAGCCGGTACCAGCCTGATTGCTCCCCGGTTGTTCGCTCAGGCGCACACGAACACTCAGGAAATTTTTATAACCAACCTGCACACCGGTGAAACTGATCGGGTACTGTTTTACGATCAGGGTTACTACCTTGCCGATGGACTTGACCGGCTTGCCTGGTTGCTTAGAGATCATCGTCGCAACGAAGTGGGCGGTATGGATCCTAAGCTTTACCACCTGCTGTTCTCCCTGCAACAACGTTATGGCCAGCAGAAGCCGATCCAGATTATCTCTGGTTATCGCAGTCAGGCGACCAATCAATGGCTGCAGAAAAACAGTGACGGCGTGGCCAAAGTCAGCCAGCACACCTTCGGTCAGGCGGTGGATTTTCGCATTCCTAAAGTGGATACACAGGAACTGTTTGACGTATGTTGCAGCTACCGCCAGGGTGGTGTCGGTCGTTATCTCAGCAGCCGCTTTGTACATATTGATACTGCCGGGGTTCGACACTGGGGGTAGACAGACAGTAAGAGTATGATCTGCGGTTGTGTCAGGGAAAATGGCAGATTGTTCTCGTTCTTTCTCTCTACGCCTCCACAGATCGATAGAGCTATAATGTGCGGATCAATACCGGTCATCAGATAAATGGCCTGGTAAATCAAATCGATCATACTGATCATCTTTGATGATTCATTCATACTCTTCTGCATTAAGATTAAAGCACATAACCGAACAGCAAAAAGGACCCGGAATTCATGAAAAAAATCCTTATTGGCTGGTTACTACTACTGTCTTCAATCATCGTCCTCAATGGAACCGACTATTTAGCCCGACGCAAAGACGGCCACATAAAAACGGGAGAACTCGATGAAACCGTGTACTGGCTGATTCAATGTCCCATCATTTTAATCGTCGTATATCTATGGTGGACAGGCAGTAAACGACTGGACTGGCCTTCAAAACTATTATTAATGCTATTCCAATCCGGTCTGGCGATGTTTATCTGGTTCTATATAACACTCTCATATATTTGCTACGCCGGCATAGATTGTACTTAGTTGCAAAATCTATCCACCAACCCTCACCGAGACGGACATCTGCCAAGTTAAGAAAAAGAGTAGGTATTTCCAACCCATGAATTGACAGCTTTTAGCACAGGAAGCATGATGACCATTAGAGTGGCTCCGGTTCTCCGGGACAACTCACCATAGGCAAAAACGTCTACTGAACAGATTATGATGAAATGTTGAAAACTGTCAGGCACTTCTACCACATTGGAGGAATTATGAGTGCATTATCTCTCTTAACCAGCCGGGCACAAACGCTCAATGCCAGGGTTGGAGCAGTTACTCTAGTGGTGGGTGCTTTCATGACGTTAGTGCTGTCCCATACGTCTATGTCACTCGCACCATTGCGCATAATCACGCTAGCGATTGCTGCATTTGCTGTCTGGTCATTTTCAGATGAGATGGGCATACGCAAGCCTTTAAACCGTGCAGGTTTCATTTTTTTCTGTATTGCGGTGACAACCAAAGTTCAGGTATCGCTTGGCGTCGACCCGCATCTTATTGGACGCTATCTTTTACTCTATTCGGCATTTTTATTGCTGGCCGTTCTCTTTTGGTCCGTTGCGTTTCTTCATCGGCAACGGGAACTCAAAGTCGTGGGTGCGGTCGGTTTGCTTGCTGCCGCAGGGCCTGTTCTAGTCATCGTGGTTGGCCACGTCGTCGTCGGAGTCGGTGCAGTTTTTGGGGTTGGTAGTCTACTTGAAGCAACATATGGTGCTGCACCGAGCGATACATCCTTTGTAACGCTGGTCGAACGCATCTTCGGCGTATGGGCTTATGTTGCTGCCTGGCTCCTCTGGCGGGGCCATATTATCGGTGGTATCAGCACCGCCCCAAGCAGCGCCTGACAAATTGATCAAATTTACTAAGGGACACTCTACACACTGTTTCGGATGTCCCTTAGTAAAGTACTAATTATCATCATGAGTAAAGCATTGTACTTAGGCATTTTTTTCCTTCCAACACCGAAATACTCACTAAAAAAAGAGAGCACAAAACCCTCTGTTTTTAGAAAAAATATAAAGGATATTTATTCGTTATCATTTTTGGCGAATAAAATTACTTTGAAAAAGCGCAAGAGCACCTTTCAAAATTTGGCCAGAGTTAATAATAATTGTAGGCATTATGGCTCGTTGACACGTATATTTTTTTACAGACATTGAGTTTCGAAAATTATGCAGGATATCGACGGCAATCAAGTGGACATCGGGGATACGGTTAAAGTCCTTGTGATTCGTGAAAATATAAGAAGGATTCTTTCCGAGGAAGAAAGAGAACCTACCATGGAGATGCTGGGAAATGACTTCGAAATAGAAGATTTAGTAAATGACAACACTCAAATAAGTGTTAGCTATCAACACGGTTGCTTGTGGGGAGGCTTATACTTATTCCCTCACGAGTTTAGATTGATCAAAAAGGCAAAACGTAACAAGTAGATGTTCGTTGACCAATTTCTGAAAGAACCTGGAAAAATCGAAGATTATGGTTCGTTTTTATCCGTCACATATGAAGAAAACTGGGTAGAATTACAGTTCGAGTTTGGTTGCCTAAGCCGGATATGTATCGGCAACTTATATGATGATGGAAACAATCCAAAGTGGCCCTACTCATAACACGCCATTTAACCATATATTTTCAGTTCAGGACGCGATGCAACACAGGGTCATTCTATGGAACTCAGGTATTTAGCAGAATCTCCTACTCACAAGGTTTACTCTCACGCAGACTATGTATATTTGAAAGATAAAACCATCTGTAAAAGCCAAACTGATTATGAGGAATCAGACGAAAATATCGCGTGGATTTATGGCGAACCTGATTCCGCCATCATAACGCTTGATGGAGAATATGTTGTAATCGCTGGCTGTGGGATTGTCATTTACAATATCAGAACCGCTGAGATCGTATATCTTTTTGATGAGCCTGATTCAACTGAATGGACTGAGGGGGTTTACCAGAATGCAATAGATGATGTCGTTCATGTGCGTTTTAATGTTTGTACCGACAACAACAATGTAGTTACCAAGCGCTTAAATTTGAAATCACATGACATAGAGGTTCTGAGCTGAAGCGACAGCCAGCTCTGCCCTCCACTCACCATCACTCACCCCGATACCTCAACCCCTGGATACCATGAGCCCGGCGATCGGCATTGGTCATCAGGTTTAACAGCAGATGCTCACACCAGGCTTTTTTCTTACCTTAGCTGATGGCCACCCTTTACAACCACTTCACCAGGCGCTTATTTAATATCGCTTAATGCTGCGTGGATACCGTCCATTTTCAGGCTCAGATGTTCCAGGAAACCGGATGCCATTCTGGCAATACTGGCGGCATTTTCATCATCGGATTCAGCAAGCATGAGCGCTATGGCCTGACCGCCGTTCACCATGGTTATGGTGGCGCAGAGGTCCCGTTTGATCAGTTCCAATTGAGGGTTACCTGCCGCATTGCAGGAATTGGGAGTGGATTCTGTTGTCATACAATATGACTCCTCTGTGATTGTCTGGCGTTTGCCCCCTCACAGGGATTCATATTCTGGGGGCAGGTCGAACGGGTTGGAACTACCGCCTACATAGACGCGGCCCAGCCGAAGCTGGCCCGCCGACCTGCCATACAAAATGGTCAGGTGCGCGGATGCGCAGGCACAAAAAAGACGCCGGGCGCGTCTTTAATGCCTCTATGTAGCTTGCGGGGTTCCAATCCCGGCGCTGGATTTTGCCAGCGCGCGGATATGGTACGTGATTTACCAGAGCGAGAGCAACTTTGAGTTTTTGACCCTTCGTTGCGTGTTTGGCCGTTCACTCATGCCCCGACTCCACCAACCCTCTACCCGAGACACTCGCGCTTATCACCAGAACTTTATCCGGTTGAGAAAGTTTTGTTTGATATTTGTTCAACCTATTCCCAATGTTCTGACAACCAGACGAATTATCCCGTTTCGTCTGATTGTCACGATAACTCATCAACCTGATGAACGAACGTTATCCTGCCGGTGCGTTATTATTGAATGTACTGATGCATAATGGCCTGGATATCTATCTTCTTCAGCCCTTCGTTCAGAATACCCTGCCACTTGCGACCGTTAGCATCGTTCTTAAATGCAACAAACAGATCTTTTTCAATGAGTAATTTGCTGTTCATCTGAACACTGCCTGCGGCGGATTTAAGTTTTGGGTCATTACTCTGGAGATATTTCAAGACATTGCTGTCAATGACCGCAAGATCAACCCGACCGGTGGAAACTTTGAGAATATTCTGGCTGTCTGATGTCACCGTTGATGATTTGAGTTCACCTTTGGCAATCATGTTATCCAGCTCTTCGGTATTAACATAATCCTGGACCACACCAATGGTATACGGTGTTAAGTCTTTTAAGGTACTCCAGCTGATTGGTTTTGCTTTGGCTTCCACAAAACCCAACGGGCCTTTACCCGTTGAATCAGAAAAAACAAATTCATCTGAATCGTAATAATACTCAGGGAAATACCCTGCGTATTTACCACTGTCTTTGACCTCTGCCACGGCCCTGCTCCAGGGGTAGAAATCCACCACCAGTGTATGACCCATCGCTTCAAACGCGGCCTTGACCACCGCAGTCGAAGCACCTTGATTCGGCAAACTGTTCCCTGAATAAGGCGGCCATTCCAAAGAAGTCAGATAAACGGTTTCACTATAAGAGACACTCGGTAAGGCTAAAAAAAGTAGTCCAAATGCCATTACGGATATACGTATTGATTTCATAGATTCACTCTATTTTTTTCAAACAAGGTAATTATAAGAATAGCTAATAAAATGAATTTGATAGAGTTGATCGAACAATTTATGTACTTAACGATGGAAAAATCCTGAATGGAAAAAACGTATACTATTAATCCGGCTTGTATACTTGCCGAGCTTATAAGTTTCGTCTACTGAGTGATTTACTTTAGCGTCAATCTCAGGTATTCCGGATCAGGCTGGTAAATATCTGTCCCTATTTTACAGATAGATTTCGTGGGATTAACTTACGGGACCTCTAAAAATCGGCCTATTTTCGCATAGGACGTTGTCAGCTCCAGTCTCACATCCTCATTTACGTCAGTAAACTGTGGTGTTGCGAGTGGCGCTTCCTCGCCTGCATCAAAACTATTCCTATTTTTCAGAGGCTCCTTACAATACTAACCTCTCAACAAATCCTGCAATGTGTTCGCAGGGTTTTAAACTCTAATAAGGAATAATTCGTGTTTACGTTAGTGAATGTTCATGAGTTTCAAGGTGGGTTAACCAAGGCGATTGATTATATTCATACGCAATGGGGAACGGCCCAAAATTATCCGTATTATGTGGATGCCATATCTCACTCCGACGCAACGGCCACATCTATCCCGCAGTTTTATGTGTTGCTGTGCGATCAAACCATCATTGGTTGTTACGGACTCATTATCAATGATTTTATCAGCCGCCATGATATTTACCCGTGGTTGTGCAGCCTTTATATTGAACCGGATTACAGAGGCAACCGGCTGTCTGACATGATATTTATTCATGCAAGGGAAATTGTCGGGTCATTGGGTTACGAAAAACTTTACCTCACTACAGATCATGACGGTTTTTATGAAAAATTTGGATGGCAGCGCATGGAAGATGGTTATGGTATTAATGGAGACAGCTGCAGGATTTATTATCTGAGCATCCGTCAGTTTATTGAATCTAATCTGTCTGATCATTGTTCACCTTTGTAGCAAACAACCGATAAGTACTGATACAGTCAATGAAATGATCAACACACCAGCCCCGTCTCCGCTAGTAAACTATATGACGCCGGCGTTCTCACCGTGCTTGTTATGAGGATGGCACGGTGTTCAAATCACCAAGCACGCACACTCTACGCAACTCATGGGATAAATTCCTGACATTTGTCGGGTTGTTCCTGCTGTAACACCAGCCCCATAATTTTGGCTCTTCTTTGGCCGCCGGAATTGATATACAGGAATCTACGGCCAGCAATATGTTAATACTGGCAATGCAGGACAGATATCACTATGGTAGCACCGGTCACTATCCACCCTCTTTCGGAAAGAAATGCGCCGATAATGGAGAGCCTCACTTTGAGCACACTGGACATAGAACGGAATGTGGAGTTTCTGCTTGGACAGATTCAACTCAACCACAGACCGGCATTTGAAAAGCTGTATCGTGCAACAAGCTCTCGCTTGTATGCTCTGATACTGAGAATTGTGTCCGACCAGGATGAGGCTGCCGATGCGCTGCAGGAAACTTACCTGAAAGTATGGCGCCATACCGATCACTACCGGGCGGATCTCGGCAGTGCCTGGGGATGGTTATGCCAGATTGCCCGCAATACCGCGCTGGACCGGGTTCGCAAAAAACAGCGCTCTATTGAGGTGGATCTGGAAGAATTCGACAGCATATTGAATACTCTTGAAGCCGATCATCCTGATCTGGTGGACGTATCAGACCTGAACCGGTGTCTGAAAAGAATCAAGCAGGATACTCAAAAAGCACTGATTCTGTCTTACGTATATGGCTTGAGTCATAGTGAGTTGACCCAATACATGGATGCACCGCTGGGCACGCTGAAAGCATGGGTTCGAAGAGGGTTATTGGAGTTGCGTAAATGCATGAAAGTTTGAGGTACCAACACCCGGTTGTTCGCCGTCATCTGGCCAGTCAATACGTTCTGGGCTCCCAATCAGCACGGGTACGCAGGCGCTTTGAACGGCTAATGCAGGAAGATACTGAACTGCTGGCAGAAGTATATAAATGGCAACAGGTATTGACGGGTCTGGCAGATACCATTCCCCCTAAAAAAGCTCCCGAACAGGTATGGAAAAATCTCTCTGCGCAAATCGATCCTGCACCTTCTCAGCCGTCACCATCACCTACCCAGCGCTGGTCCGGATTATTTTCCATCTGGCAACTCACTACTGCGGTACTGGTAGTTCTGGTGGCAACGTTGTTATATATCAAACCTGCTGAAATCCAGGTCGGCGCAGATTATATTGCCCTGATGGATTCCGACGATGCTGATGCCAATCCGGAACTGCTGATCAGCGCTTATCTTAGTAACGGTCAGCAACCTTCACGTCTACAATTTGAATGGAACGACCGGACCCCAAGGACCAATATTGAAGGACTGACACTGTTCGCCATTGATAAAGACAGTGGTGCCATCACCAATCTTGGCCGCATCGGTGATATTTCCCGGCCGATGTTGATGGAGAAATCCCAGTGGGCCGCACTTAAAAACAGTTCTGAGCTGATCATCGCAACGGGTAATGACCCCAGTCAGGGTCAGATATTCAGAGGCCCCTGCGTACAAATCGCCCAGTCAGGCTGATATGGGAAATATGCCTCCTGTCATTGTCGCGGCAGAATATCGGAAGCCGACAGGCATTACTTAATTTGCGGACACTCGCCTGTCACTCAGGCCCTCACAGCGTTGCCGCCATTGATGCCGATATGTTTGTAACTGGCTATACAATTCTTGATGCATGGCCACCTGTTGGTAGTTGATCCGCCAGGGATTCTGCTGATAGGCCAGCATGGCCATACCGACGGTTGTGCCGGTTTCATCCCGACTGAAAAAGACCGCCTGTTGAGGGCGTAATGTCGCCAGTATCCACAGGTACAACTCGTTACCGGCAAACGCCCCTTCGATAATCAGGTCTCCGCGCTGCTGTTGCAACGTCAGACATTCATCGCTCATCAACGCCACATACAGAGTCGCCAATGCAGTCTTTTGCGCGGCAGTCAATTGCTCATACGGTCCGCAAATATAGCCCTGGTGATGTTGAAAAGGCCCACCCTGGTTCGAAAATGCTGGGATCGCATATACCTGCTGCGCCAGCACTGCCTGCAAATCATCCTGTGTGGCCGGTTGATCCGTAGCCAGCTGCTGCCATTCCCGCCCTCCCATAAATCGAATCGAGGGGACCGGTTGAGCAAACACAGAGACATTGGCCAGCATATCCAATTGTTCATTTAAACCGGACAGTGACGCGCCAACAGCGGTAATTATCGTCCAGGTGCCGCTGGAAATAACACCAAACGGCGCTGATCGACTCAGCAGATGCGGCACCAACGATGCGTTGCTGTCATGAATTCCATTAACCACAATACAATCTTCAGCCAATCCCAATTCCCGTGCCAGTTCCGGCAGGATTGTCCCCAGAGACTCGCCGGCGGCCCGCACGGGTGGAAATAACTTCCGCCAGTTTTGCTGATCTACCAGGGTCGAAAAATCATCTTTGTCCGGAGCCCAAAGATCAGTATGACAACCCAGTGACGTTCTTTCTGATGCCTTTACACCGGTCAAACGCCAGCCCCAGTACTGGGGATACGTCAGCAACGCAGTCACACGTGCAAACTGCTCGGGAAAACAGTGCTGCTGCCAGAATAATTGTGCGCCAAGGTTGAGTCCGGCTGATAGCTCCGGGCTATAACTCTGTTCAAACGCCGGTCTTAATGGCCGGTACAAGGAGCGGGTCTGCGCAAAGCCATCGTATTCATAATCGGCAATCGGCAGTACCAGGCCGGTATCGTCCACACAGGCAATAGTGGCACCATGGGTCGTCACGGCAATGGATCGAATGTCAAACCGCGCCGCCAGAGTCGTTAGCATGATTTTCAACCAGGCCCAGATAGCGTCACTGTCCACATGTGGGTAAAGACCATCCTGGCGGACAATATTGGTGGACCGTTGTAAGGCCAAAAGCATCCCGGTCTGAAGGTCCACGGCAGACAGTTTGATATGGGTTTTACCGATATCAAAGACAGCAATGACCGCAGTTTTCATGTGCAACTCCCGGCCAGATAAAACATTTCTGTCAGCGGTCTGGCCAGGGGTTCATTGGAATCTGGCAGGGTTTCCATAATGTCCGCCATGTGGTTCCACCAGCGTTGCATGACCGGGTGACTGCGAACACGCTCCGGATCAAAATCATCGCCCGCTTCAAAAATCGCAAACAACTGCAAGCTGTCAGGCTCCAGAAAGATGTAATAATCTGAAATACCGCACTGGTCCAGGTGTTCAGCCAGCTCCGGCCAGAGTTCGTCATGGCGGCGGCGATATTCGGCTTCGCAGCCGGGAAACAGCTGCATTACTGAAGCAAATTTCATCGCTTTACCTCACCTTTCGACGCTGTTTCAGTTTATTCAATACGACCGGAACACTGATCACACTGATTAACATGGCACCAATAATAATGGTCATCACTATGCCGGGTACATTCAACAAGCCCAAACCGAAAGTGACCAGTCCCATCAGCAACACCGCGAGCACCACCCCGGTCATGCTGCCAGCCCCACCTGCAATACTGACACCGCCCAGTACGACCATGGTCACAATGCTCAGCTCCCAGCCAATGGCGATGGAAGGGCGGGTACTGCCCAGTCGCGACGTCAGCAAAATAGACGCCAGACCTGATAACATGCCGACCAGCATAAACAGGATCACTTTGTGACGATTCACCTGTATGCCGGAGTAGAGTGCCGCCACTGGATTATGACCAATCGCATAGGTGCGACGCCCAAAGTTGGTATGATGCAGCAACACATAAAATACCAGCGCCAGTCCCAAAAACAGGATAAATTCAAACGAAAACACCCAGACCACATAGCCCTGACCAAAGTATTCAAAACCGTCCGGATATTCTGTAAACGCGCTGTCTCCCAGAATGACATAGGTGATACCCCGATAAAGACTCATCGTGCCAATGGTGACAACGATCGATGGAATACCGAACCCGGTAACGACCAAGCCATTAAACAAACCGCAAAGCAGGCCAACCAGCAACGCAATACCAACCAGCGTTTCGGTGCCAAACCCGGCCTGTGCCGCCAGCCCCATACAGACCGATGCCAGCGCCATCGTCGATGCCACCGACAGGTCAATTTCGCGACAGATGATCAACATGGCCATGGGCAGTGCGATCAACGCTTTTTCAGTAAAATTAAACGTGGCATCCGACAGATTCCACGGATCAAGAAAGTAAGGCGATGCCAGGCTGTTCAGGATAAATACCATGGCAATGACCAATAGCAGGAAAATTTCCCAACGAAACAGATAACGACGTACCGGTGTAGACAAACTGTCGGGGACGGGATGATGTTTCATAACCTGGTCCATATCTGATTATCCTCTGGCCATGTTTAAGGTTGGAGTCCGTAAAATCACCCGGCCTTTACGACGCTCAGCTCTGGAGTTGGCGATCACGGCGACAATAATCACAGCACCGGATATGGCCATCTGCCAGAACGGTGACACGCCTATGACGGGCAAGGCATTATTGATAACCCCAAGAAACAGAGCCCCAAGTACACAACCGACAACAGTTCCGATTCCTCCCATAATACTGACTCCCCCAATCACACAGGCCGCGACGACCTGAAGCTCAAAGCCGTTGGCCACATCGACATAGGCAACCGCATAACGGGACACCCACAGGTAACCACACAGCCCGGCCAGCAGACCGGAGATGACAAAAGCCCGAAACTGCACCCAGCCAACATCGATACCGGTATAAAACGCCGCGGTGGGATTACCGCCGGCACTGAAAAAATCACGCCCGAAGCGCCAATAGCGGGTGAGCAGGAAAAACACCAGCACCACCGTCAGCGCAATCCAACTCATCACTGGCAACCACGCGATGGTAGTGCGTGGAAACTCAATAAATCCGGCACTCATCTGATGGGCATTCACCCAGGCTCCATGAGAGAGCAGAAATACAGCCCCCCGATAAATACTCATGGTGCCCAGAGTCACGACAATTGCCGGGACTCCCAAACGCCAGACCAACAAGCCGTTGATCATTCCCAGTAATGCCCCCAAAGTCATTGCCAGCAGCAACAGCCACGGTACGGCAATAAACGGATAACTGGCATTCAGCATGGCAACCACCATGCCCGTCAGGGCCACATTGGCAGCAACGGACAAATCAATGCAGCGGGTGACGATCACCAGCATTTGCCCCAATGCCAGAATGATCAGAATAGACGTATCATTAAAGGCTCCGAGCAAGCTTCCGGCGGATAAAAACTCTGGGGTAATCAACCCTACTGCCAGAATCAATACCAGGATAACGACTCCCAGAAAGCTTTCACGACGACGTATCAGCGATAACGGTTTCATGCGGCTTTCCCTCCCGTTGCGGCGCTGACAATTTTCTGTGCGTTTGCTTCACTTCGGTGAAAATGTTTCACCATGACACCTTCATGCATGACAATTATCCGGTCCGCCATACCGAGAATTTCAGGTAATTCAGAACTGACCATGATCACCGCCAGTCCTTCGGCAACCAGTTCAGACATAAACCGATGCACCGCTGCCTTGGAAGCGATGTCGATACCCTTGGTCGGTTCATCGAGGATGATGACTTTCGGCTGAGTGGCCAGCCATTTGCCGATCACCACCTTTTGCTGATTGCCGCCGGAAAGATTACCCACCTCCTGACTCCAGCTCGCGGCTTTAACATTTAAGCGCTCACCATATTCCCGGGCCAGTTCATATTCAGACTGCTCATTCAAAAAGCCCCAACGGTTCAAACGACTCAACTGCGGCAGACTGATATTCTGAAAAATCGGCAAATTCAATACCACTCCCTGCTGCTGCCGTTCTTCCGGCACATATACCAGTCCGGCCGCTATGGCTTCTGCGGGTGAATGAAACCGGGTTTGGCTGCCGTCAATCATAATCCGCCCGGTAGCGGCTTTGGAAAGGCCATATAAAGCCTGCATGACTTCGGTACGACCCGAGCCGACCAGTCCGTAGAAACCAAGAATTTCTCCGGCATGAACGTCGAAACTGATATTGGTAAATTCACTTGGATGACAGAAATTTTCCACCTCCATGACCGGGGCACCAATATCGACGGTTTGCTTGGGATAAGTATCTTTGATACTGCGGGCCACCATCATTTCCACCAGTTCTTCCTCACGGACATTGCTGATCAACCCTTCACCCACAAAACTACCGTCACGGTAAACCACATAACGATCAGCCACAGCAAAAATTTCATCGAATTTATGGGTGATAAACATGACCGCCTTGGAAGATTGCTTCAGGCGTTCAATGATGCGATACAGCTCTTCAATTTCGTGATAAGACAACGCGGCCGTGGGCTCATCCAGAATCACCACTCGGGCATCCACGGACAAAGCCCGGGCAATAGCCACCATATGTTTCTGGGCGATACTCAGTTCTTTAAGTGGCGTTTGCGGATCAATCGGCGCATCGATCTGGGCCAGAATTTCACCACTACGCTGATACATCTGCGGCCAGTCCAGGCGTTTCAGCAGACCCTTGGTCAGATAATTTCCGGCAAAAATATTTTCAGCGACACTTAATTCATCAAACAACACGGTTTCCTGATGAATCACTGTAATGCCCAGTTGCCGGGCCTGTTCGGGTGTTTGGATCACAACCGGTTGACCGCAAACGTAGATATCGCCGCCATCAGGTTGATAAATTCCGGTAATGGTTTTCACCAGAGTGGACTTGCCGGCACCGTTTTCACCGACCAGCGCGGTCACCTCACCAGGATATAAATCCAGTTTGACACCATCCAGGGCTTTGACCCCCGGAAAAGTTTTGGTGAGATTCCGCAGTGACAAAACTGCCTGATCTCGTTGCATAAGTTGTTGTTTTTATTGTTGTTGGTTTGTGAATCGGAGCCATCGCTCTGACCCGCCCGCTTTCGAGTCGTTGTTATGATCACAACATCGTGACAGAAGACTGCTGCTCCAACACAGCAGCCTTCAAAATACCGGATCAAAAAATCGACGCAAATTCCTTCACATTAGTCACGTCATATACAAAAGGGTCTGACATGGCAGCGTTGCCATCTTTGTCCAGTTTGGCAGTACCCATGCGTCCCATACCCACTTCGCTTTTAGTCGCCTTACCCTTGACCAGATTGTAGGCGATATAGGTAGCAGAATAACCAAGATCGATCGGATTCCAGATGGCGAAACTGTGAATGGCACCAGATTCAACGTGCCCGGCCAGTTCTGATGGCAGTCCTAAACCGGTGACATAGACTTTGCCAATCAGATTCTGATCACTGACCGCCTGAGCCGCAGCCAGAATACCAACGGTCGTTGGCGCGACAATCACATCCAGATCCGGATGATTACGGATCAAAGCCACCGCCTCACGATAACTTTTATCGGCCAGGTCATCACCATAAACCGTATCCACCAGCGTCAATTGTGGAAATTCCGGCGCAGCTTTTTTCATTTCCTCAATCCAGATATTCTGATTGGTCGCCGTCGGCGAGGCGCTGAGAATGGCCCACTCGCCCTTGCTTTCGCCTTTGGCTTTTAACGCATCGGCAGCCAGCTTAACATTCATACGGCCGATGAGTTCATTGCTGGAGGGGTTAAGATGAATTGAACGACCGGCCGGAGCCACACCTGAATCCCAGGAAATGACTTTAATCCCGCGTTTCTGTGCCCGCTGAAGAATGGGGACCAATGCATCCTGATCATTGGCTGATACCGCAATGGCATCGACTTTCTGGGCAATCAGAGAACTGATCACTTCAATCTGGCCTTCGGCCGTCGTGGATGTCGGGCCGGTATAAATCACTTCTACATCGCCAAGTTCTTTGGCAGCTTCCTGAGCTCCTTTATTAGCAGCTTCAAAGAAGCCGATCCCCAGAGCTTTGACCACCAGGGCAATACGGACATTTTCGGCATGTGCCGGGTTTACCAGCAGCAAAGACAGAACCGTCAGCAGGACTGACAACAGGTTAATTCGCATTGTACTCTCCGATTTTTATTTTTGTTTTATTAGCCTGCCAATAAAAAATTCCTGGTTTTATCAGCAGGTTACGGTTGCCCCCGGCCGGCCAGGCGTTGCACCCACGACGACCGGCATTGCTTAACCAGCGGGCTCAACACTATCAACATCATTTTTTGCGATCACCAGCTGGCTTCCCGCCGCCTCGATCATTTTTCGGCTTTTCGCATCGATACCATCATCAGTAATGACGATATCAATTTTGCTCAGTGGACATACCAGCAGATTACTGCGGTTTTGAAATTTACTGCTATCCACCAGCAACACTCGGCACTCGGCCTGATCCATCAGTTTCATGACCGCCTGCACGATTTGAGGATCCGCTTCCATAACGCCCTGAGGCCCCACACCATGAGCGCCAATAAACAGCAGAGAAGCATAATATCGACTGGAAATATCATCCGGGAATGGACTCAAAATGATGTTCTGATCCCGGTAGATACTGCCACCCGGCAGCGTCACCACACATTTACTGCGCTTGACCAGCTGCTCGGCAATGACAAACGAATTGGTCAACACTTGCAGCTTGCGCGTACGCATGAACTCTGACATGAAGTAGGTGGTGGTCCCACCGCTGATGGAAATGGACATGCCATCCTCCAGCAATTCCACCGCTGCCTGGGCAATTTGCCGTTTGGCTCGGGCATTAATTGTCTGGTTAACGGAATATGGCCTTCCAACCAGACTGACATTGGTCGGTGGATGCAGGGCTTCTGCCCCTCCCCTCACCTTTTTTAACTTTCCCTTTTTATGTAAATCATTGATATCACGCCGAATGGTCGCTTCCGATGCACCGAGCAGATCCACGAGATAACTTAATGTGGCAATCGGTTTTTCTTCCACTTCCGCCAGAATGATTCGATGACGTTCAACTTCATGCATTAGGCATCCTCTTGCGTCACTATATTTCACAATCTTTCATTTGCAAGCATTTTTTGCAATGTTATGATCGATATTGACAATAAAAATAATTAAACCAATAATTTTCAATCACTATCGATCATCCCGGCTATTCTAACGGCTGTTTTGTGCTAACACACGCGTCAAAACCGTCATTCCCGGTCAAGGTCGAGACTGATGAAACAATAAACATAACAACGATCATTTCCATTCAACTCCAGAAAACCAGACAACGCGGTCTTTGGAGGGAAGCAACCATGAACAACGGTCCGTCAGCGGGATTGCAAATGACGCGGGCTGTGTCAAACCGAGGTGCCGAATGCCAACAAACAATAACAATCAAATTCCCAACCTGTGGGATGACACCAGAGCCGCCTCTCTGTCAGAAGCGGAATTGCTGCTATATCGTTCAAACCTGCTGGGTAGCGATAAACGGGTAACCAACTATGGCGGCGGCAATACTTCTGCCAAAATCCAGCAATCAGATCCGCTCAGCGGTGAAACCGTGACCGTACTCTGGGTTAAAGGCTCCGGCGGGGATATCGGCAGCATGGCGCTGGATGGTTTCGCCACCTTATACCTGGACAAACTCAACACCCTGAAAACACTTTACCGGGGCGAAGAGTACGAGGATGAAATGGTTGGCTATCTGCCCCATTGCACCTTCAACCTGAACAACCGGGCAGCCAGTATCGATACACCATTACACGCCTATGTGCCGTTCACCCATGTGGACCATTTGCATCCGGATGCGGTGATTGCTGTTGCAGCCTCCCAAAACAGTCGGGAACTGACCGAAGTGATTTTTGGTCAGGATATCGGCTGGTTACCCTGGCGTCGGCCAGGCTTTCAACTGGGACTGGAACTGGAACAGATTGCCCGTGAAAACCCACACCTGAAAGGCGTCGTGCTGGAGGCCCATGGTCTGTTCACTTGGGCGAACGATGCCAAAAGCTGTTATGAAACATCACTGGCCATGATCAACCGGGCGCAGCAATGGCTCGATCAGAAGCTGCAGAATCAACCAGCCTTCAACGGCCAGCGCCACGAGAGTCTGAGTGCCACCAAACGACAGCAGATTGCCAGTCAGCTGATGCCGATTATTCGTGGCAAAACCAGCCATCATCAGCGTCAGATCGGTCATTTCAATGATGCGCCGGAGGTGCTGGAATTTGTGAATTCCCAGGCCCTGATATCACTGGCGGAACTGGGCACTTCCTGTCCGGATCACTTCCTGCGAACCAAAATCAAACCACTGGTGCTGGAGTACAACCCAGAACAGGACAATCTCGCCCAGGTCATAGACAGTCTGGACGCCCAGCTGCAAGCCTATAATCAGGATTACGCCGCCTATTACGAGCGCTGTAAGCACCCAAACAGCCCGGCCATGCGCGACTCCAATCCGGTCATTTATCTGGTGCCAGGAGTCGGCATGTTGTCGTTTGCCAAAGATAAGGCTACCGCCCGCATTGCCGGCGAATTCTATCTGAATGCCATCAACGTTATGCGCGGTGCAGCGGGCGTGAGTGACTATATGGGGTTACCGGAACAGCAGGCGTTCAACATTGAATACTGGCTGCTGGAGGAAGCCAAATTACAGCGCCAGCCCAAACCCAAATCCCTTGCTGGCAGAGTTGCTGTGGTAACCGGTGGTGCCGGTGGTATCGGTCAGGCGACGGCCGCACGGTTGATCCGCGAAGGTGCCTGCGTGTTATTGCTGGACATTGACGCTGAAGGCCTGGCACGTACCGAATCTCACTTTCGCGACACTTTCGGCGCAGACAATATCAGCAGCTTCACCATGGATGTGACTCAGGAGCAGGAAGTGGCAGCCGCACTGCAACATTGCTGCCTGACGTTCGGCGGGGTGGACATTCTCGTTTCCAATGCGGGCATCGCCTCTTCAGCCCCACTGGACGAAACCACGCTGGAGCTATGGCAGCGAAATCAGGATATTCTGTCGACTGGCTACTTTCTGGTTACCAGGGAAACCTTTAAAGTCATGAAGCAACAGAATATAGCCGGCAACATTATTTTCGTATCAAGCAAAAATGGTCTGGTGGCTTCGGCCAATGCCAGCGCTTACTGCACCGCCAAAGCCGCGGAAATTCAACTGGCCCGCAGTGTCGCTCTGGAAGGTGCACCGCTGGGCATCCGCGCCAATGTGGTAAACCCGGACGCAGTCTTGCGGGGATCCAAAATATGGACCGGAAAATGGCGGGAGGAACGCGCCAGTGCCTATAACATGTCTGTTGACGAACTCGAAGAGCATTATCGTCAGCGTAGTCTGCTGAAGTTGAATGTGTTGCCCGAGGACATCGCCGAGGCCATTTACTTTTTCGCCTCAGATGCGTCAGCCAAATCCACTGGTAATATTTTGAACGTTGATGCGGGTCATGCCCCATCGTTTACCCGCTAACCGATTGGAGGAAGGACTGATGACAACCACAAAAATCTCAACAGATCTCATCCAGCAGGAAAACCATCGTCGCCAGGACTGGCTACAACAGGATTATCAGGCGCTGGCGGAAAAACTGCAGCGCCAGCATATCGATATTACAACAGTGACCGCTCAGGCGCAGACGCTGCAGGTGGCATTGCCGTCCTGGGGTGTGGGCACAGGCGGCACTCGCTTTGCCCGCTTTCCCGGTATCGGAGAACCACGCAATATTTTTGAAAAGCTGGACGATTGTTCGGTGATACAGCAACTGGGACGTATGACACCCAATATTTCTTTGCATATTCCCTGGGATAAACCTGACGATCCCACGGAATTAAAACAATATGCCGAAGCTCTGGGTCTTGGATTCGATGCCATGAATTCCAATACCTTTCAGGATCAGGCCAACCAGGGTCTGTCGTACAAATACGGCAGCCTGACGCATACCCGTGCTGAGGTGCGGCAACTGGCGATTGCTCACAATATCGAAGTGATTGAACTGGGCCGACAGCTCGGCTCCAAAGCATTAACGGTATGGATTGGTGATGGTTCCAATTTCCCCGGTCAACAGCATTTCAGTCTCGCCTTTGGCCGCTACCTGGAAAGCGCCGGACAGATTTATCAGGCGCTGCCATCCGACTGGAATATGCTGCTGGAACACAAAATGTTTGAGCCGGCTTTTTATTCCACTGTCATCCAGGACTGGGGCAGCAGCTACCTCGCGGCCAAAGAAACCGGTGAACGTTGCCGGTGTCTTGTCGATCTCGGCCATCATGCCCCCAATGTTAATATCGAGATGATTGTTTCCCGTCTGGCGCAGTTTGGCAAACTGGGTGGTTTTCATTTCAATGACAGCAAATATGGCGATGATGATCTCGACAGCGGTTCGATTAATCCTTATCAACTGTTTCTGGTGTTTAATGAACTGGTTGATATTCAAGGCAATATGCCGTCATTTTCACCATTCTACATGCTCGATCAATCCCACAATGTGACCGACCCGATTGAAAGCCTGATCTACAGTGCCGCCGAAGTACAGCGCGCCTACATCAAGGCACTGCTGGTGGACCGCACAGCCTTATCGCAGTACCAGGACAATAATGATCCTCTTATGGCACAGGCAACACTGAAGGCGGCGTATAATCTGGATGTCGAACCGATCTTACAAATGGCTCGTATGCAAAGCGGCGGCGCGATTGACCCGATTGCCTGTTATCGGGCCAGTGCCTACCGACAGCAATGTGCCCGACAACGACCAACCGACAAACACGCTACCGGTTCCGGGATCATTTAGCCGTTAATCTCATCGTGTCTGCCTGCTGGTCACAGGCAGACGGTATACTGTCAGTAACATAAGAATAACAATATCTCCCTGCGGTACCACATCTCACTGATCTGGAGGAGTTTTATTGTTTGTGATTAACCCGTTACCGGGTCGTTAATCATGCCAGTATCTCTGGCACAACAATAACCCACAATCAGAGTCATCAATATCATGAAAATATTTGTCTCAATTCCAACCCTGTTTATAACACTGTCAACGACCCTGGTGACCATGCCGGTACAGTCTGCTCCCAGTGTTGGTAAAACCGAAGAATCCATCATGACCACCGATGCCACAACCTGGTGGGATGATCGCTATGGTGATGGTTATCTGAGTAGCATGTCCTATTCTCAGGATTCCGTGATCAGTTACGGTGGATGGCAATATGCTGCGTATTACAACCACAACCGCCAGGTGGTGATCAGGCGTCGACAGCTTCCCGGCGGCAACTGGGATAGCCTGACTCTGAGTGATTACACACAGACCGAAAACGATAATCACAACAACATTTCGCTGGGCATATCGCCCCTGGATGGTCGTATTCATGTGTCTTTTGATCATCATGACAGCAACCTGCACTATCGTCTGTCAGTGGCCGGTGTTGCCAATTACCCGAACAGCTACAGCTGGAACAACGCCTTGTTTTCCAGTGTTCAGAGTCACCTGGATAACGGCACTATCAACCCATTAACTTATCCGCGTTTTATCACCGCCGGTGATGGCACCATGATATTTGAAGGTCGCATCGGCCAGAGCGGCAATGGTGAAAGCTGGTTGTGGCGCTATAACAATGACGGTCATTGGACAGAACTCGGCAAGTTTATCGAAAACAGCTACAACGGCGGTGATGCCAATGCCTACTTTTTTGGCATTCAGTTTGATACCCACAACCGTTTGCATGCTGCCTGGGTATGGCGGGAAAATTTTGGCGGCAACTCCAACCATGACATCATGTACGCCTACAGCGATGATTACGGTCGAACCTGGCGTAATAATGCCGGGAGGCTGGTAGCGGTCACGGGTCAGTCTTTTATCACCCGGGATTCTGATGTAAAAATATGGACCATTCCCACCAATTCCGGGCTGATCAACCAGGAAGCCATGGTCGTGGATCTGCAGGGGCGCGTACACGTTTTAGCCCGCAGAGATATCGACGGTAGCAACAGACAGGTTCATTACTGGCGCGACACCCGCGGTCAGTGGTCGCAAATGGACACCGGCATCAAAACCAAGATCTGGGATAACCGCTCCAAGCTTGCGTATGATAAGGATGGCAACCTCTATGCCATCATGCCGAATATTCAGATCGCTTCCGCCTCCGCAAACAAGCACTATACTGACTGGACCGTCGTCAATCTGGATGACAACAGCCGCTATACCCATTCAGAACCTCTGATCGATTTTTATGGCCTCAAACAAGGTCGGGATGAATTGTACGTGTACGCTCAGAAAGGCACCGTCAAACAGACATCCGGCGACATTGCCATTCTCAAATATCAACTCAATGGCCGTCCATTCCAAGGTTGGTCTCTGTGTGCCAATGAAGGTCAGCAATGTGAATTCAGCGGTACCCGTGAGGTTCGCTATGGTTATGATGGAACCTATAACAGCGGTACGTTTACGAATGCTACAGAGTGCAACAACAGTGTGTTCGGAGATCCGATTCGCGGAGTTGAAAAAACCTGCGAAATCCAGCTAAACCAGGATGAAAGTGCACTACCATGGATTTATTGTGCCGGTGAGAACCAAACCTGTCAGTTTCAGGGTATCCGTACAGTTCGTTACGGCGCTAATGGCCACTATTTTTATGGTCAGCACAGTGATGGTATCAGCTGCAGCAACAGCGCCTTTGGCGATCCTGTCAGTGGTGAGTGGAAGTCCTGTTACTATAAATAAATAGGAAAAACAGCTTCACTTCAGAAAGACCTACAGATCCCCGGAGACATCGTACCCGGGGAACTTCCTTGTCAGCCCTCCGTTTGTTTCCATCCTTCCAGAAACGGAATGCTATTTCACTGCCCCGCCAATATCGGTTGAAAAAAAAATTATATTTTTTGGGAACTTTAAGATTGCACCGCAGTCAAAGTTTGTGTTGCCACATCTGTGGAACGAAATAATAACTGACTCCATCGTTAACATATTAAGGATTTCAACATGAACAATTCTCGTAACAAACTGACCGGTGCTGCTCTGGCGATCGCTGCTGCTTCTCTGTTTACCACAACTGCACTGACGTCTGGTCTGGTCTCGGCCAAAAGTGCGGAAGTACAGTGTTGGGGCGTAAATACCTGCAAAGGTCATAATGACTGCAAAACAGCCAGTAACGACTGCAAAGGCATGGGCAGTTGCAAAGGTCAGGGCTTCCTGAAAATGGATAAAGATCTTTGTGCAAACCTTGGCGGAACGGTTAAGTAACGAACTTTTTTGTTATTTGGAATATCGATAACGCATTCATGTCCGCTTTAATAAGGCATGAGTGCGTCGGTTTCATACCATGAAAACCAATATGGCGAGAGTACAGCATCATGCATGAACGTCCAGAATTCGCGGGCTATGGTCTTGGTTTACGCCCCGACTATTACTCCGAGATACTCGATACCCGGCCACCGGTGGACTGGTTCGAAATCATCAGCGAAAATTTTATGGTGGAAGGCGGCAAACCATTACACTTTCTGGATCGCATCAGCGAACTGTATCCGATTGCGATGCATGGTGTGTCACTGTCCATCGCTTCAACTTCGCCACTGAATTACGATTACCTGGCCAGACTGCAGAGACTGATTGACCGGGTCAATCCGCTATGGGTATCTGATCATTTGTGCTGGACCGGACTCAGTGCCCACAACTCCCATGATCTGTTACCCATTCCCTACAATGAAGAAAGTGTTCGTCATGTGGCAGAACGGGTTCGTCAGGTACAGGATATTCTGGGACGGAGAATACTGCTGGAAAATTTATCCAGTTATGTCAATTTTAACACCTCGGATATGGATGAATGGTCATTCGTGTCCACCGTGGCTGAAGAGGCAGATTGCTGGTTGCTGCTGGATGTGAACAACATTTACGTCAGCGCCCGTAACCATGGCTTTGATCCTGTGGCTTATCTCAATGGTATTCCTACCGACAGAGTGGCGCAGTTTCATGTAGCCGGCCATTCCGACTATGGCGATTATGTCATTGATACCCACGATGCGCCGGTCAGCGATCCTGTCTGGCAGCTGTACCATCAGGCCGTTCAACGGTTCGGAAAAGTCTCTGCAATGATCGAGCGGGACGATAATATGCCACCTCTGACTGAACTGATGTTCGAACTGAGTACTCTGCGCGAAATCGGCGAACATGCCTCACTGTCATTCATCAAAGCAGGTTGATCTTATGGCTTCGACACTCGCCACTCTGCAGCAGAATTTTCTAAGCGCCATCAGTGGGGTACAAAGTACACCGATTGATGCAGTGTTGGATACTGCCACTCTGACTGCCGCACAGCGTATGGCCATTTACCATAATGCTTATTTTCAACGGTTGCACGAGGTGTTACAGCAGGATTACCCGACGGTACACAGCCTGATTGGCGATGATATGTTTCATCAACTGGCCAAAGACTACACCCTGGCATATCCGTCCACCTACACATCGATCCGCTGGTTCGCAGAGCAGTTACCGGCCTTCCTGGGGCAGGCGGAGCCGTATCGGCAACACGCTATTCTGGCTGAGCTGGGAGAATGGGAAAGGCATCTGCGGGCAGCGTTTGACGGCGCTGATGCGGTTCCTTTGCGGCCGGATAGCTTACAGACTGTGGCGGCAGAGCATTGGCCGCATTTACGTTTCGTATTTGTCCCAACCTTCAGACTTTGCGAACACCGGTTCAATACCGTTGCTGTGTGGCAGGCGCTGAAAGAAGACAGTCCGCCTCCTGAGATTGAGGCCCTGGCCGATAGTGAATATTGGTTGATCTGGCGCTCTGGTCTGCAAACGTCTTATCAGTCTGTCAGTTCTGAGGAAGCAGAACTGATCCAACAGGTTCAGCAGGGCAATCACTTTGCCGGGCTGTGTGAGCTATTGTCAGATCAGCATGGTGAACAAACCGCCCAGGTTGCCATTGGCCTGCTGCAGAAATGGATTCAGGCGGAGATGCTGCAAAGTCTTCATCTGACGACTCGGGATTTTGACGCTGTCGATTTATAGCCTATCCTGAAGCCGCCCCAATGACGGCCTTTGACATAAATCGGTACCGACAAATCATGCATGATTTCACCGGTATCACGCTTATAGGTTTGCAACAAAAACGATTGGGTATGGCTGCCACAGCGTGAGCCGGTGCGATCATCGAAAATACGTTTGGTTCGGTTATGCACCAGATCGTGTTTGTAATCCCCCGTCAACGGCTGTGAATACACCTTGTTGTGAGTTGGAAAATAGCCGTTGTTATCCACCGCGCCGGCATACAATACTTCCGGATTGCGCTTAAGAACCGCCTCCTGAATATCTGGCAGACAACGATCAGTAAAGGCATCAAATCGGGTATTGAATTTTTGTGGATTGGTGTTTTTGATCGGTTGATAGTGACGGTCAAACAAGTCCTGCTCGCTAATGTCTCCTCTGGCGATGGCCTGTTCAAACAAATGCCCGACAGCCACAGCGGTAGCATTCGCTTCTGCCCGGATATCATCATGAATAGAGCCGATATTCACTTTGGCGAACGCACCGTATATGTCCTCCGAGGTATCAGACAATGACAGCGCCTGTGAGGAAATTCGGCTGATATCCTGCTCTGTATGAACCAGCCGGTCGCGGGTGGATTGAATAATACTGATGATCCGGTGCAGATTATCGCGGTTGCTCTGCAGGCTGCCATCAATCTGTTCGATTTCGTTGCCCACCTGATCAGAATACTGCGCCATTGCCCGTAACTGATCACCGATGAGATTCGACATACTCACACTTTCATCAATCGATTTCATTAACAGATGGGTATTACCCACTGAGTCTTTAACAGCCTGATTGATTTCATTCACGGTGGTGCTGATCTGGGCGGTAGCGCTACTGGTTTTATGGGCCAAGTTTCTGACTTCATCCGCCACAACGGCAAATCCGCGCCCCTGCTCTCCAGCCCGCGCGGCTTCAATCGCGGCATTCAGCGCCAGCAGATTGGTTTGTTCGGCAATCTCCCGAATCATATTGGTGACCTGAGAAATCTCCGCGCCTTTTTTCTCCAGATTCACAATCATATTGGCATTTTGTGAAACCTGCTCCCGGGTAGCATGCATCTGTGGCACGATTTTTTGTACCGACTGATAACCGGCTTCATTAACGTCTTTTGCCTTTGACGCACTGGCAACGGCCTGGCGGGTTCGCTCAACAATATCATTCAGCGTGGCTTCGATATCTTTGGAATTCTCCGCAATCTCCGAGACATCGTTGGCTTCATCATGGAATTTTTTCGAAAGCATATCTGCCGCGAACGAAACCTCCGCTGCCGAAATAGCAATCACACCACCTTTTTCAGCCACTTTGCGGGTTATGTCGTGATACATTTTCAACTGCCCCGCCGCGTGCCGAAACTGTGGAGAACGCATGTTCTCTGTGGTGTGTTTATGAGCGTCAGACCCGTTTGTCATTATTTGATCATATTGGACAGCATCGTCCTGAAACGGAGCCAGAAGCCGGAAATAACTGATCAGAAAAGTCAACAGAACACTACATAATGCACTCAGAGATGCCAGCAACCACCCCGGTGAAATAGCCGCCGATAGTACCACTGCACAGATAACAGACACTCCAAGTGCAGGTATAAAGACCTGGAGATTGTTTTTATTTATAATTTTCACCGCCACCTCCGCCAGCCGATCACTCTATCAGTGTAGCCAAATTTTCATCTTCGGCTTTCCGGCCAAACCCGTCATTTTTATCAAACAGACCTTATATTCCACCTAATGACTTTACAATCCATAAATGGAAATGCACATCAGACACAACATAAGTGTCATCTTCCTGTTTCTGCAAGTCGCCAACATCGATCAGTTTTGTCAGTACCTGATTAAGAGATTGTTTAGTAATATCGAAACGTTCCAGACTTTCTTTAGTAAACAAATTTCTGCCATTGAACACTCCGACCATTTTCAGCACTTTTCGTTGTAAGGCAGAATAGCTGCTGAACAATAATCGGAACTCTTCATCTTTCTCCGCGATGATCAGATCGATCACCTGATCGACTGACTCAAACGTCAGTGCCAGCTGATTGGCATACAGCCAATAACCCGTTTGCAGAATTAATTTGGTCTGACCACGAGTGCGCTCGTACAAGTGCTCAAACACCCCCGGCTCAAACTCAGCCTCAAGGCGCTGCTCGCAATACTGTTTAAATTCCTCCATCTCTATACCGGCAATCGAGATGGACGAAGACATGCCATACAAAGGCTTTTGTCGATTGATAAACAGGTTACTGAGTATGCTTTTTTTCGAGCCGGAGAAGACAAACGAAATATACTTCAGCTTTTGCAGGTGGGTTCTGAGTATGGCGTCAATCCGTTTGTCTTTGATTTCCGCCACCTGTTGAAATTCATCCAAAGCGATGACCAGGGATTTATTATGCTTCTCACAGATACGTTCCGCCCCCAACAAAGCATCTTCTATCAATTCATCAAAATCACGACTCAGGGGTTTGGGAGAGAACTTCAGAGAACCACTGGCAGTTGGCTGCATTTCAAAGCTTAATCGCTTAAATGCCGACATCAGTTCCTTGGTTTTGCGCTCAATGGAAAACGGCAGAGCTTTGTAAACAGCCTTATACATGGCAACCGCAACATCATAGGATTCAACACAGGAAAACAAATCAGCAAAGGCATGCAATTTGGTATCCGGCAGAGACTGGAATACGTGATATATCAGGCTGGTCTTGCCGTAACGTCGATCACCAAACAACAGCACATTCTTGCCATCCAGAATGAGCTGCCTAAGCCTTTCTGCTTCCTGTTCGCGGCCAAAAAAATTCTCTGGAGAGGGCAGTTTTTCAAACTGAAAGGGATTTTCCACAATCGTTACTCCCGGTAAATAAAAAACATATACTTAGGGTATATGCCATTATGTTGACATCCCCAAGATACCGCAAGTAAATATTTATTATTTACCGAAATTCGATACTGAACATGACCAATTCAACTTTCATTATTTGAATTCAAGCGCAAGATACGAAGTGTTTTCTCTGTCCAGGTCATTAAATTGAGGCTTATCACCATCAACTGGAAAGCAGATTATGAACACTCACACTCGTTTGACAGCCGATGACCCACGCTGGGCACAGGTCATGGCCAGAGATCCTCAGGCCGACGGACAGTTTGTCTACAGCGTCAGGACCACTGGTGTCTATTGCCGGCCCTCCTGCCCGTCAAGACGCGCAAAACCGGAAAATGTGGCATTTCATGCCAGCCCGGAAGCAGCTGAGCAAGCAGGTTATCGACCTTGTAAGCGTTGCCGACCGAATCAACAACCGACCTCCCGACACTCCACCAGACTCAGTTTCAGCATCGGCCAATGTAGTCTTGGTATGGTCCTGGTGGCACAAAGTTTAGAAGGTCTGCGTGCCATTTTGATGGCAGATGATGCCGAAACTTTGCTAGAAGACCTTAACAACCGTTTCCCGGATACAGCTCTGATTCGGGCCGATCACACACTTGAACAGATTGTCACCCAGGTAATCGACCTGATTGAGCATCCAACGGCTCCCTGCACCCTGCCGCTGGATATGCACGGCACGGCTTTTCAACATCGGGTATGGCAGGCGCTGCAAGACATCCCGGCCGGGCAAACCCAGAGCTATTCCGAAGTCGCCGCCCGTATCAACGCCCCGAAAGCAGCCAGGGCCGTGGCGCGTGCCTGCGCGACCAACGCCCTGGCAGTGGCCATTCCCTGCCACCGGGTAGTTCGCAGTGATGGCAGTCTCTCCGGCTACCGCTGGGGCATTGAGCGCAAGCAGACTTTGCTGACCAGGGAGCAGCCAAGATGACCCTGCCAATTCTGGACAGCAAACTGATTCAACAGTCATTGGAGCAATATGGATACGCCCGAATCAGCAGAGTGCTGACTCCGGAACAATGCCAGCACATCAGCCAGAGCTATGGACAGGCGTCGCTATTCCGCAGCCGAATCGTGATGCAGCGTTACAATTTTGGGGCTGGCGAATATCAGTATTTCGCCTACCCGCTACCTGCGCCTATCGATCAGTTGCGCTATTGGGGTTATGCGGCTTTGTCTCCCATTGCCAATGCCTGGGCGGACGCATTACAGCTCGACCGGCATTTTCCAGAGCAGCTTGATGATTTCCTGCAACGCTGCCATCAACATGGCCAGGTTCGCCCGACTCCGCTGCTACTGCGCTATCAGGCCGGTGATTACAACTGCCTGCATCAGGACCTTTATGGCGAGCATGTATTTCCGCTGCAAATGGCCATCATGCTGTCACAGCCCGGTACTGATTTTCAGGGCGGCGAATTCGCTTTGACCGAGCAACGGCCGCGCATGCAATCGCGTATTGAAGTCGTGCCATTGGCTCAGGGGGATGCGGTGATATTTCCGGTACAATATCGCCCGGCCCGGGGGTCAAGAGGTTATCACCGTGTGCAGATGCGTCATGGCGTCAGCCGTATTCATTCCGGACAACGTTACATGCTGGGAATTATTTTTCACGATGCCAACTGAATATCGCCAACAACTCACACTCGAACTGCCTGATCATTTTCGGATTCAGGACTTTCTGGATTTTCATCGTCGCGACCAGCAAGCGCTGGCCGAACGCGTCAGCACAAATAGCCTGACCAAAGGACTTATGCTGTCAGGCGTTCCCTGTCAGCTGGAGATCGGATTCAATGCAGATCAGATCAACGTGCAACTGACTGCTGCCAAAGAACCCGACCCGCAAAGCAATTCATTATCGGCACTGGCAGCCCATATGCTGGGTCTGTCTCAACCGATCCAGCAGTTTGAACAGATGTTCAGCGATCACCCACAAGTTGGCTCTTTGCTGCGTCAGAATAAAGGACTCAGAATTCCTCAGGCAGCCTCTGCTTACGAGGCTCTGGTTTGGGCAATTATCGGCCAGCAGATCAGCCTGACAGCGGCCATTTCAATTCGTCGCCGGTTTATTCAGGCAGCCGGTCAGCTCACCCTCAACGGCTTATACTGTTTCCCCGACCCCGACAGTGTCAGCCGGATGGATCCGGCAGATATCAAAGGCTGTGGTTTTTCCAATGCCAAAATTCAGGCATTGATGAGACTGAACGAATGGATTCAGGCAACACCGACACTTCCCAACACATTGACAACAGAAACCGCCAAACAACTCAACGAACAACTCCTGAGTATCAAAGGCATCGGCCCATGGACCGTGAGTTATGCATTACTGAGAGGATTTAACTGGCTGGATGGATCACTGCATGGCGATGTCGCCGTACGTCGAAACCTGCAATATCTACTCAAGATGGAGACAGCTGTGGATGCACGTTATACCGAACAGTGGTTGCAACCGTTTTCTCCCTGGCGGGCGCTGATGGCCGCTCATTTATGGGCACAGCAGAGCAGTTCGGGTTATTGAAAAATAAAATTTTTTGTGCCTTCTACGAACAGAACATTGTGGGACTCATAAATACTATGTACCGGCATATGAGTTCCTCTATTTTCATCGATCCGGGCCCGACAATGCTCAAATACTTATGATGACAACCGGCCTGACCAATCCATCCCATAGACCTTTTGCCATCAATGTTAATATGCAAACTTAGCATTTAACATATACCACTATATGCTCTACATTAACTGACAAGAAAAAGGACCTGTTTTCGCAGTCTATTGCCATATTCTTTGGCGGTCTTTGAAGTTTTCTTACTCACGAAAACAATAAGGGTATTCGTACCAAGGAGATTTCCATGAAAGTGTTTCAGCAGTTTCTTCAACTCCTGACAGCTCTACTCCCCCTATCAAGCATACTACTGTCGTTGATTCTCACACCCACGTTTGCCTCAGCAGCCAACTCTGGAGATGTGGATCTCGACAATGACGGTCTGATCGAAATCGAAACCTTAGAAGAACTCAACCAGATGCGCTATAACCTTTTCGGTACCAGCCTTACCGATGAGTATGGCGACAGCAACAGCGAAGGCTGTCCCGCATCCGGTTGTTTTGGCTATGAACTGGTGAATGATCTGGACTTTGATACCAATGGCAATGGAAAACTGTTTGATGATCCATTCTGGAACAACCGCCGTGGCTGGGAACCGGTTGGCACTGAACAATTTCCATTTCAGGCAATGTTTGAAGGCAATAATCATGAGATCAGAAATTTATATATTCATCGCACCGACGAAACCTGTACTGGTTTGTTTGGAGCCATGACGGGAATTGCAATTAAGAACCTGACCTTGACAGGACCGTTAGCTAAAATCTATGCCGGAACCGGAGCAGGAAGCCTGGTTGGGTGCATTGTCCTGAACACTTTCGATACTGACCTTAAGGACAATATCATTAAAAACAACCATAGCAACGTTAGCATCTCCGGCAAAAATAATATTGGCGGACTGATTGGTCAAATATCTACCAGTTATGCAAACACTTATATTCTTAATAACAGTGCCTCAGGTGTGGTTCAGGGGAGTTTTGCTGTCGGTGGCCTGATCGGCGACACAGAGGTGTTTACTGAGTTTTCATTCCTGGTCATAACAAATAACTTCAGATCCGGTCCCACCTATGGGGATACCAATGTAGGAGGCTTGATAGGGTACCATGTGACCGATATTGGGGGCATATCTACAGTCACCTACGGAACTGTCGAAGGCCGTGTAACAGGAGTTAAAAATGTTGGCGGTTTGATTGGAGAAGTAAGTTTGCATTCATACGTCTCACGAAATATTGCCCAGCTAACAAACTCTTCCTCCAGTGCCCGAGTTATTGCAAAGGGTAATCGTGCAGGTGGACTCATAGGACTAGTTGCAATTACCGGAGAAAAAGACATTACCCGACTGTCTATCAGCACCAGCTGGGCCTCTGGCATGGTGGAAGGCGTAGATGAAGTCGGTGGCCTTATTGGTGGATTGTACGCGGGTGACACCATAGAACAGAAAAATACCTATGCCACCGGAAAAGTTATTGGGAACCAATCTGTTGGTGGCCTGATAGGTCATATCGGTACAAGCGAACGCGAAAAGAATACGTTCGCGAATAATTACGCACTTGGAACGGTAAGAGGCAACAATGATACCGGAGGGCTCGTTGGCAGCGTAAAAATCAGAGAAATCACTGATTGGTATCCTGACGAGGAAAGAGGCTTCATGCGTGCATATGAAAACTACTGGGACACCGAAACTACCAGACAAAGTGACAGCGCAATCGGTGATGGCTACACCAGCGCCGAACTCAAATGCCCACAACAACCGGAAGACCCAACCTGCATGACCATACTCTATCATGGCTGGAGTTCCAGCATCTGGGACTTTGGTACCTCCAGCGAGTATCCCAAACTACGATGAGATAACGGATTACTCTTAAGTCCTCCCGCTGCAGGGAGGACATTTAACAGATTACCGTTAAAAAAACCGCTAACCGTTACATTTATGCCGACTTAGCAACAGCATGAGTCAGGGTCAGCGGCTCCCTTTCCAGTTCATGCTGATTAACGCTGAAAATCACTACCGGTATGCCATTGATAATATCCCGATGGCTGTAGCGCTCACCAATACGCTGGGCAACCCGTTTGGAACGTTCATTATTGGGCTGAATAATACTCACCAAATGGCCAAGCCCGGCAATTTTGAACGCCCAGTCACGAGCCGCCAGCGCAGATTCCGTGGCATACCCCTGCCCCCAGGCATCGGGGTGAAAGGCCCAGGCGAGTTCTATACCCGGCCAACCTTCCGGATAAAATAATCCGGTGCGACCAATCAACTCACCGGTTGCTTTCAGTTCGACCGCCCAGATACCAAAACCACGCAGTTGCCAGTGACCAATCAATGTCGCCATTAACCGCCAGGACTCAGTACGATTCAGGGGCCGCCCATCACCGATAAACCGGGTAAAACGCGGGTCAGCATTCATCTCGGCAAAAGTGTCCACATCCCGCTCATCAAAACCTCTCAGGATCAGGCGCTCAGTTTCCAATACAGGGATATAGTTTGGCATCGAACAGGACTCAGCTTATCGTTGAAACAGCCGCCGATCATACAAGCTAAAGAGCGGACAATTAAGCTCCGGTTACACGAACATGGGAGCTATATCGCAAATTAAACACCTATCATTCATTTGAAGGATTGACCCCAAAAGAGACTTTCAGTGTTCATCACCCCCAAATACTGCACCAAATCTGACACTCAGGCCCCGCTACAGCTCCGGCGACAGGGCCATGACGTGTTTAATCTGGACCTGGGATCATATGATCCTCGCTGAATCGATTGACTCAAATCCTAAAGACTCAGCGACCTCCGCCCTCTGAATGGCTTCACCTGGCAGGATTTTGTAGGAGGGAAAGGCAAACCAAGCAATTTTATAATGCCGTATAGATAGACCCACAAACGTCGGGACTGGCGGTAAACTTGAAGTGTTTTACAAAGAACGGTTTAAGGCGTTATATCCAGATAATTGGTAGATAAATGATCATGCAAACCATTATTCGGCTCAATCAGGCTGTTTTGTGATGCTTAACTAAGTAATCACGAATCAGAGAGCGAATATGGAAGAAACCTGAGCGTCTGGCTCACTAGAACTATTAAGACATGGCGATTCGCACATTCGGCTTGATATCGCTTTTGATAGCAGAATTGCTTTCATTGGCGTGGACAATTCAGTTGAGACCTCTATAAGAACTTTTCTTTCTCTTCCAGAAAAAATATCGGGCGTGAATTTCCAACAATAAGGAAGTAGAGGAATCCGGAAATCCCTCTTTGTCAGGATAGCTGTCACTGCAAAAATTAAACTAAAAGTGAGATCAGAGGGGGCTAACAACACACAGTTTATATTGTTCAAAACCAAACAATTTGGATATGATTTCAGCCTTCAATAAAATCTGTTCTGAATAATACGCAAAAAACTTTTATTACTCGCCATGCTCACTGTGCATTTTTCCCAACAAAAACCAACACTGATTTTCTGAGGTATAAATTTGAATAAGGGTTGCGCTTATTTATTAACTGGCAAGGTGGCCAGTGGAAAAACCACTTACGCTCGTAAAATGGAGGCCGAAAAAAAGGCTGTTTTTCTTTCGATTGATGAATTACAGCTTTGTATTTTTGGTAGTTCACCGACACGTGAGCAACTTGATAATTCATACGATGGGGCCCGCGAATATCAATTTAAAGAAGCTTTAAAATTTTTGGAAAACGGGATCGATGTCTTTTTCGATTGGGGGCTCTGGAAAAAAACCGAACGTCTGAAATATAAAGAACAACTTCAAAAACACGGGTTTGAAGTGGTTATTGTTTATTTTAAGGTATCAGCCGAAAAACGTTTGGAGTGGAATTCAAAAAGAAACGCCGGGGGCGATGTGGCATCTTTCAAAATAGAGCCTCACGATGTTGCACTGTTTGATTCCATGTATGAAGAGCCAACAGAAGAAGAGTATGATCTACTGATAACATATTGACAATTAACAAGTGGCTGAGATAAAAATGACGTCCGTTCAGTTATTCCTTGCTTTCGCCACGCATGCTGGCAGCAACAAACCAAATCACGAACGGACGTATTCATGATAGATTTAGCGGTATTGCCTTTTTTCTTTGCCAGTATATTTTTTCTGGTGATCTCACCCGGTCCGGATTTACTACTTATCTCCAGCTATTCATCCACAAACGGCTTTAAGTCAGGACTGGCAATTTCAGTTGGTATTTTCATAGCAGGTATCATTCAAACGATGCTGGTTGCATTAGGATTAGGGCAACTCATGCAGGCGATGCCGGTGGTTGCTTTTGGAGTCAAAATGGTCGGAGCGTTGTATTTATTCTGGCTGGGTATCAATTTGATTCGCTCGTGGTTTGGTAACAAACGGGAACAAGTGGCAAAGGAAAAACCACGGACATTGCCAACGATAAATCTTGTTTATAGAGGGTGCCTGAATAACCTTCTTAATCCCAAAGCCCTGTTGTTTTTCAGCATGTTCCTGCCACAGTTTACAAATGAAGCCTCCAGCCTTTCAGGTCAAATAATGATCCTTGGTCTGATATTAAGCGTCTTTGCATTATTGGTTAATGTTATGCTTGCCTTTTCATTTAGCTCTGTTGGCAGTTATTTGGGTAGCAAGCTTAATATTGGCCGTCATTCTGATGGTCTGTTAGGGTTAATCTTTGTTGGTCTGGCTGCTCGTTTAGCGATATCAAAATGATTGACTTGACCAAGTTTTCGTTCCTCAACGAGCTTGATTTTATACGGTGAAGCACTTCCAACGGATATTCCGATACCATCTGCAATTGCCATAACCTTGGTCTCTTTTCCTCGCTTGGTTTTGCCAACACCCCTTTTTTGGCCGATGCAAACGATCCGTCTGTAAAGGCTTCTTTAAGATAATCTTCCCCTAATCTCCAAGTTCTGAATAAGCTCTCTCAGAACATTCTCGAATACGCCGTCTTGAACCCTGCAATAACACGTTTGATAAGGATGATATCGTTTGGGCAGATCTGTACATGGTGCCCCAGTCTCACATCCTCATTTACGCCAGTAAACTGCGGTGTTGCGAGTGGTGCTTCCTCACCTGCATCAAAACTATTCCTGTTTTTCAGAGGTCCCCTGTTTTCACTTATTGACGCACGAGAATATATTTTGAGACAGGCTCTGTTTGTAATTCGTTGACCCTCTGCAATTTACACGAACAATACGCAAAAATTCCGTGCATCGTCAGTGTCGTTTACGTTATCAGATTGTGGTGGCCCAGTCGTTATGTTGAGTATATTATTACGCCAGAAAAAGCACAGCTTCAATTGCTTGGCACAAGTCTCTTGGTATCAAACAATTGTAGGCCCAGCGATTTACTATTAACCTCGCATTGGCTATGGCCAATGGTGTGGTCCGACATCTCAGTGCATCCCTGCATCACACTATTAACCCGACATGCATACTCGCCGGATTAATAATAATCGCGCGCTACAGGCATTAACACTCTATCAGGAAAATGACGAACAGGAGATATAATGAAAATAGTCATAATAGGTGCGACAGGCACAATCGGTAACGCTGTATGCACCCGGCTTACCGAACACCACCATGTCATTAAGGCATCCCGCTCAAGTGAGTTAATCGTTGACTTAAAACAACCAGAGACACTGCACAATATTTTTGATCAACATCCAGATGTCGATGCAATTTTATGTACCGCAGGTCGCTCAGCATTCGGTCAATTGGACAGTTTGACGGACGAAGAAATTAATCTGGGAATCGACAATAAACTCCAGGGGCAAATTCAGCTTGTTAGAATAGCACGAAGAAAGATGAAGGAAGGGGGAGTTATTGTCTTAACAACAGGGATGTTGGCTCAGAATCCGAATCCTCTTTCCTCTATGGCCACAATGATTAACCGAGGTATAGAAGGATTTGTTGAAGCGGCGTCATTGGATATGCCCAATATGCAAAAGCTACATGCAGTGAGCCCTCCAATGGCGAAAGAAACTGCTGAAAAATTAGGATGGCAGGGCGGTATTCCAGCGAAAGAAATAGCAAAGCTATATGAAGAAGCGCTGACTTCTACCCATCAAGGCAAGATATTTTCTTATCATCGGCTAAGCTAACAACCCTGTGCAGAGGGCAGTCAAGGCCAGACACGCTGAGGCCTCAGCACTATTTTTTGATCGTTCAGCGAAAACCCTGGCTGCCGCTGACCGACGAGTCAGACGTTGCGCTCAGCGACCTTCCCCCGTTTTATCAAAGTGACTCAAATTCAGCAGGCTCAACACTGTTTCCTGTTGCACAAAACTCTGATGTGATTGTAAGTACTGCAGTAATTGTTCATCCGCCCATGGGTCACCGGTCGCGGATATTTTCCGGTTCTGGGCCTTGCCGGTAATTTGTTGATAAACGTCGGCAGCTATGCCTTTGCCTGCTTCAATCTGATCCCGTAACAATTGATAGCCTGGTTGCCAGGCATTGACTTTGGCGCGATATTTCTGATTCATCAATGCCAGCATATCAAGCCCGGCGAAATCCAGATCTCCCCAGAAATAAAGCGTCATGCACTGCTCAAACCACGAGCTTATGAAACGATTGCGTTGTTCCAACTGACCGGCAAAAAAGAACTGACAGAGTGATGGTTCCCACAACCGTTGTGAAGCACCTTTGTATCCGGCGCTGAACACCAGGGCACAGGGAGGATTCAGATCGACCAGCTTAAAAAACGCATCCTGGTTTTCGATCAGCAGCACATAGTCAAGGTCATCCGGCAGCCAGACATTCATTATGATCTTTCGTGGCAATATCCGTTCTTCGTACTCGGGGAATAAACGACACAGCCAGTCGCGATGAGTCAGGTGTTTTGCATGTCCGTCAAACAATACCGCGCTCAACTCAGTGGTTGTCATGGCGTTTTGCTGCAGTAATTCCGGAATACGACTGAGCCTGGTGATCACTTCCTGTGAATCATAACCCGTGATCTCCAATGGCCTTCGGGCCAGCACGTCCTTATTACCCGAAAACTCTGATTGAAGGACCCGATCAGACCAGGAATGACGTTCATACAGCTGATCAAGTTCTGGAAACCACTGCCTGATCTGCTCAATACTGTCGGGCCTGAATTCCACAAAACAATCAGACATGTCTTCTTTTTCGATATCTTCTTCGCGCTGGGGTGACCAGTTGATAAACAACTGATGGTGGTGATCGAGATCGTTTAAGTATTCAAAGAACAGTCCGAGTTGATCGTTGCCAAGGTATTTGAGGTCACGAATCCTGGCGCAGTTTCTTTCGCTGAACTTTATATACAGCCGCTTGTTTCCCTTGAGATGTTTGCTGACAACTGCTTTAAACAAACAAAAGAATGCCGCTTCCAGTGGCTTTGATAACCGGGGAAGCGGCAGTGCCATCAGGCGAACTCTTCCATAAAGTCCAGTTCACCCTGGTGCATCACGACACGGCGATGGTTGGCCCATAGTTCTTTGATTCTGTCCTGGTTACATTTTTGCCGGTCAACCAGTACCCGGGTAGCCAGCTCCCCGGTTTTCTGACCCGCCGGCAACGGCACTTTGGTGAATACGAACTGATTGGAAATGAGATCCATAAACGGCCCGGATTTACTGGTTGGCATGATAAACAGAAGCTGCAATCCCAAAGTTTCGGTCAGATAGTTGATCACTTCTTTAGAGCGGGTTTCGTCCATCTTCGAGAAAGCCTCGTCAACCAGCACCATACGCAGATGGCTGTCCCCCTCGCTGAAGCGGAACGCACTGGTAATTGCGGCACTGCGAATAATATATGCAGGTGTTTCCAGCTGGCCCCCGGAACCGGTACCGTATTGGCTCAGCGCGATAGGTTCTTTGCCTTCGGGCTGTTTGTAGATTTCGTAGTTACGATAGTTACGGTAATCGGAAATCCGTTCCAGTTCACGCATGGCTTTTTGTTCATCTTCATCAAGTAGCATGGACATCAGCTGGTCACGGATTTTTTTGGATTTATCCGAAAGACTGCTGCTGAACAGCGTATTGCTCTCACCGAGACTCGGGTCGTTGATGATCTCTTTGAAGAAGCTCCAGTATTCTTTGTATTCCGGAACCCATTCCCAGCCAAACCGATAGCTTTCGCGGTCAGCCCCAAACCGATGATGCTCAAGTTCTTTATTGAGATTTTCCAGAATCCGTTTGCCATCATTGATGGACTGATAGATGGAATGACACAGGTTGGTGACGAAAGCGTTGTTGAAATCCTCTTTCAATCCCACCAGCTTATCGAGCTTATCAACCAGAATATTATTTTTCAGGCGATTGTGAACCTGGTCAGCTTCCCGGCGCACCATGCAAATGCCTTTGAAAAAGGTCTGATTATGGCCCAGCGCATAGTCAGGCTGATAAACAATGGCATCACCCGGAGTACAACGTTGATTGTGTTCGAGGATATTGCGTTCGATTTCATGGGCTTTGCTGTTCAGTTCCGCGGCAATTGCCATCACCTGGTTATCAACGAATTCCTGGGTAACATCTTTGGCCTCTTCATCGGCCGAAGCCAAGCGTGCATCGGCATCGAACTCCGGCCAGACCGTTTTGATATTACGCAGATCCTCTTCCCGGGTTTCCACCACCGTTAATGTTTCGTCCTGTTGGTCGGCAAGATCTTCACAACGTTTGCTGACTGTTTTCAGGCGGTTTTCCTGCTCGCCGGTTTCTTTATCCAGGGAGGAAATGGACTGATCCAGCTCCTGCTGCTGTTGCCGCAATCGGTTGAACTCGATTTCCAGTGACTCAAAATCCGATAAGTCCAGCATGTCCAACGCCTGTTCGCTGGTCTGTATGCTGCGATGGCATTCCAGCATGGCTTGCATGTAGTCGGCATACACCAGATGTGGCAACTGATTAACGGCATTTAACAGGTTACGGGCTTCACCAATACTCTGATCTGCCTCGTTGGCCTGAACAGCCAGTTGGTTCAGCTCAGCCTTTTTAGCCGCCAGCGCCCGCTCACGTGCACCTTTGCCAAACACCAGCTCGGAGTCAGGTAAATCACAGCGAAACATGGAATAACCTCCACTGCCCATACCTGTTGCCGTTACACCACGGCGAGTCTGGGTCAGGGTTTGAGCATCGCGAACCTGCTCGACGCTGCCATAAGTCGCGGTAATGTAGCCTTTCACCACCGCGTGGTTGAATTCCATCAGATGAATGATCGAGTTGGCCGGGACTTTCATCCGCTCAGCATCACTGCGGGCTTTAGATCCCTGAACCACACGGGCACGGTTATCCCGTCCCGGCATGTTACGAACGATCTGAATGGCTTCCGCTTCAAACTCCGGCTCCACAATGATCGAGAACCGCGCACCACCGATATAACCTTCCAGCGCCGATTGCCAGTCAGGGTCAATGACCTCAATGTAGTCACACAATACTCTGGGGTCAGCCTGTGGGCACTCCCGCCGAATTGCTTCTATGGCCGCGCGGGTATAACCGGGATAATTCACTTGCAAGGTAGACAAGCTGTCGATATCCACCTGTTTCATGGCAATTTGGCGTCGAATTGCCTGTAGCTTTTGATCACGCTGTTCCACCAGCCGCGCCACCTGATCACGCAGACTCATACCGGAACGGCTCTGCTCAGAGCTGAACCAGGTGTCACGCCACTGATTCAGTTGTTTTTGACTGGCCAGGGCGCTGTCCAGATGATCTTCGAGTGCAGCCAAGCCCGCCAGATCCTTACCCAGCAAGCGCGGGAAATCGATCTGTTCCTGTTCGGATTTGGCAATCACTGCCTTGGCCTGAGTTAACAGCGACCGCTGCCCAAGTTCAGGGATATCCGCTGACAATGAAGACTGCGACAATAATTGCTGAATGGAGCGATTGGCCTGAGCGGCACCTTCAAGATTGTTGGCCTGTTCCAACAGCTTCGGCACCAACTCGTGTAGTTTGTCGGTATTGTTGCGAATCAGTTTCTCGTAATCATCTTTGGCCTGTAACGCACCAATGCCTTTGCGCTGTGCCTCGATATTGACCAGTTGCTCATGCAACTGTTCACGCCGGCGGGCGGCCAGTTCACGGTCTTTTTTGGACTGTTCAATGGCTTCACGTATATTTTTTTGCTGTTCTTTGGTATCCAGGTACGCTTTTTGTTCTTTGAGATAACGACTTCTGGCAGCGAGATATTCCAGCACATGATGCTCAATCCACTGTTCGATATAGGCATCGGATTTGGCCCGAGTGTTCTCCAGAATACCTGCCGTTTCCTTCAGCCGGGTGGCTTCGCTTTCCATCGCATAAATGGTTTTCATCAGTTCTGAAATACTGCGAATGGCTTCGCCCAGATTTTTCGGCTCCAGAATCTCGTGAGCCACAAAACCATTGATGCTTTTGACAGGTTTGTAGGCCATAAAACGGCTGAAGGCGCGAGCCGCATTCAGCGCTTCTGCTTCGGAAACACCATCGCGACGCCCCCGCAGAGCACCATAAAGACGCCGCAGATACTGCCGTTTGGTATCGTATTTTTCAATCGCGTCAGCACCAAAACGCTTACGCACCTGCTTGGTCAGCACGTCCATGGAGACAACCTGCTTGCCACCGGAGGCATCGGTTTTCACCAGATCGTCAAGTGCCAGCTCTTCCGCCGGGCTGATAAAAAACTGCATATCATTCTGACGCGCCACAGCCTGGGTACCGGCACGGTCGAGGGAGGCAGATACACCAATCAGTGCGGTGAACGGCGACGCGGTTTCGCCCTCCGTCGGATAAAAGACCGCTCCCAGATAGCCCACTGCGCCTTCCGGTCTGGCATAACTGCCATCGTCACATCCGAGCACATAACTGGCCAGGGTTCTGACCTGTTTGTTACGGCCACGCTGGGTAGCCTCATCCTGACCGGGGTTAAACATGAACAAGGTATCATGTGCTGCTGTCATGATGGTCTGAATGGCATCCGCTGCGGTCGTCTTACCGGAGCCATTACCACCACTGAGCAGGTTGATTGGGCCAAAATCAAATTCCAAAGCCGGAATATTACCCCAATTAACATAAATAAATTTCTTCAGATACATGACTTACTCTGCCTCGTCCTGATCAAAAACAGAAGCGTGTTGATTGACGATCAACTCTTCCTCTTCTTCACCGCTATCTGGTTCGGCAATCGGTTCGACTCCACCAGTGACGTCCTGATCCATTCCCTCTACCAGGGAAGCGAGAACATCACCACTGACATAGCTCATGATCATTGGCCGGATACGCAACCACAATTCGACATCTTCAAATGATGCTTCAGGATTCAGACTGATCAATCGCAATTGCCGGGTACGACGAAACAGAGCTTTACGTTCGGTCACGTTTTCCGGAAGGGTCCGCTTCAACAGGTTTTTCATGGCGATGTTTATGTTTTCCAATGACGCCAGAACATTACCATGTTCATCAACCTGCCCTTCTCTGAGCGCTTTGTCATATAAGCTTCGCAATACCAGCACCAGGGCGACTTCGTGTTGATTCAAACGCACCCGAAAACCACCATTGAAGGGAGTATCTTCTTCGGCATCCATACCCGGCACTTCCGCTCCTGGCGGAAACAATCGTACAAACTGAAACTTACGATCGTGCTGCATGCGAATGCTGAGCACGGTGAGGTAATCCTCAACCAGACCTTCAAGGCGTACAAAACGGTCGTACAAAACCTGTTCAACCTGACTTTCATCACGACAGATCACACCATAATCCATCAGCCGGATCATCAGCTCGGTAAAATCACGTAACTGCAGGCCCTGTTTTTCAAGCTGGTTTTCCAGTGCATTCAACATAAGAACTTATTCCTGATTATTCGTAACCAGACAAATTTCGAACACATCCTGTCTGGCAAAATATTCATTTTCGTGGGTTTCGTTTTCGACCGGTGTCACCTGAAACCGGAATTCCGTGGACAGGTTGCTGGCCGCACCGACTTCGATAGCATGGGAAACAGATAACAGATCCCTGGCGGTTTCAACCGGTAATTGCCGGGTATCCACTTTATGGCCGGCTAACAGATTCCGATACAGATAATCACGGATGGTCTGATCGCTGATAAAAAAGGCCTGATCCAGCAGCTGCTGGATATAAATGTCTTTGCGGGCCTCGACATCAAAACTCTCACTGCTGTCGATATCCATCGCCAATACCAGACGCCTGCGCGGCGCTGCCAGACGCACCTGTTGCGGGTCAACATACCCGAGTCGCGGTACTGCCATGATTTCACCGGCATGCAACAAGGCCTGCCCCTGTTCCTGTGCAGGCAGTTCGGACAGGCGCTTACAGATACTCACCAGATCATTATGCTGCTGGCTGGACAAATAGCTCATCTGTCGGATGATGATATCTGCCCGTTTGGTAAAACTCTGCAAAGCCCGCCGCAATTGCGGCACCATGACATCACTGGCAGCTCGGATGCGATATTCGATGCCATCCAACAGTGACCACAATAACGATTGCCCAGCCACGATCTGATCAGGTAACAGTTCCCGCAATCGCTGTTCCGTCCGGGTTTTAAAGGCTCGATCTTTTTTGCGGATTTTCTGAATTAACGCTTCGATACGGTCACGAAATTTTTCGACGCTGTCAGCTGATAAGCGAATAGAGAGGTCGGGCTGAAAACGCTTTTCCATAAAATCGAAAAATTCATCACTGGCTTTTTGCACCAGCATCTGGGTTTCCATATCCTTGACCAACTCCCTGCGTCGATCATCAAGCTCTGTGATGACATCGGTAAAGTCAGCGATGATGCGTTCGGAATACTCAAACGCATCCAGCAGATCATAGACTTCACCGTTGCTGAGAAAGGCGCTCAGGGAGTTATAAGTGCCGCGAGTATTGCGATGGCGGGTTCGGGCACTGCGTTCAGACGCAATAAACGGCTCGGTAAACTGACGGCCAAAACGACTGAAGGCATAAGTGCTTTGTAACGTGGCTTCATCCACCTGACGTTCAAGCCAACCATATTCGAGCAGACTGTTCAAAATCCAGCCGGCCTGTTCACGACTGTTACGAAAACGCTGCTCACCGGTGGATTCATCGGAATCATCAGCCAGCACCGGGGCACGCTCAAGCGCCTCCTGGAAAATTTCTATCAGGTTGTCGCGCTGCAACGCCTGACCATAGTCTGCGTGGCTGGCACTGTAGAGGCGCAAGTACAGTTCTCTCAGGCATTCAACCACCTGTTCACGATATTTGCTGGTCAAAGGTTTGAAAAACTGCGCTCTCGGTTGTTCGAAAAACATCCAGTCAGATCCGAAAAGATTTGAAAATCAAGGATTTAGGGAAAATTAAAAGATTGCCTACTTTAGCTGATTGAAAGCCGGCTAGCCAGTGTTGTTAAGTAACCCTTAAAAGTCGAGAATGGTCACTGAACTTAAACAGATGATACAAACATGTCCATGATCCCTTTTATTGCCAACATCAGTCCGCAGGAGAAGAATCATTGGCTGGAACGATTGAATAACGTTCTGCCGGAAGTATCTGTTATCGCCTCTGACGAACTGGACGACGACCAATGCGAAACAGCCCGTGTGGCCATCGTTGCCAACCCCGCTCCAACAGAGTTACAACGCTTCACCCGGCTGATCTGGGTGCAGAGCCTTTGGGCTGGAGTCGAACAAATGGTTGAACTTCCATTACTCAAAGATGTAACCATCGTTAAAATGGCTGATCCGGAGCTGGCCGCTACGATGGCCGAAGCAGTGCTGACCTGGACGCTCTATTTACACAGGAACATCCCGCTATACCGGCAGCTGCAGCAGCAGCATCTCTGGCGACCAATGGAGTATGTCGCCGCCCGGGACCGAACCGTCAGCGTTCTGGGTACCGGCGCTCTCGGAACGGCAGCCATTCACCGCCTGCAGATTATGGGATTTAAAGTACTGGCCTGGAGCCGCAGCGCTAAAAATATCGCCGGCATTCATCACTTTCATGGCGTTGGGCAATTGCCCGAGCTGCTGGCCCAAACGGATATTCTCGTCAGCCTGCTGCCACTAACGCCCTCCACCACCGGACTCATGAATCAGGAAAGACTGGCACAATTAAAAAGCGGAGCCAGTGTGATCAACTTTTCCCGCTCGCGAATCTTTGACTATCAGGCGTTGATGCTATTGCTGGAACAGCACCAGCTGCAGCATGCAGTGCTCGATGTTTTTGACCAGGAACCTCTGAACTCAGACGATCCACTATGGGAACATCCCAGCATTACCGTACTTCCACACATATCAGGCCCGACCAGTCCTGAAACCGCAAGCCTGATCGTGCAAACAAACATACGTAATTACCTGACTGATGGCATCATCCCCGGAGGTGTTAATAAACATACCGGTTACTGACACAACCGGTGATTGAGAATCCGGTTGCCGATAAGAACAGCTACAAGCTGCAAACGGCTGCACCTTTTTGAACATTGGGCCGGGCATAGAACTGATCCCGATAACGAATCACCTGAGTAAAGGACTCAGTGCCCAAAGTCTCGTGTCCTTCATAAAAGTCGAGCGCTTTGATCCAAGGTGCAATGGCAATATCTGCAATGGTCATCTCGTCATCACCCATAATCCATTCCCGTGTCTGCAACCGCTGATCCAGGACCGTCAATATACGCTTCGCTTCAGCGGTATAACGCTCCAGCGCATAGCTATCAGAGGTTTTTTCGCGGGCAAATTTAAAGAAGTGACCAAACTGTCCAAACATCGGACCGACATGAGCCACCTGCAGGAACAGCCATTGAATGGTTTCCCAGCGTCTTGCAGGATCAGAAGGCAGAAAACGCCCGGTTTTCTCCGCCAGATACATCAATATTGCACCCGACTCCATAAACGTGATCGATTGACCACTGGGACCATTCGGATCAATCAAAGCAGGTATTTTTGAGTTCGGATTGAGCTGCTTGAATTCTTCATCAAACTGATCACCGGCCATGATATCAATCTTATGGGCCTCATATTCCAGCCCCGTCTCCTCCAGCATAATGCCGACTTTTTGGCCATTGGGAGTGGCCAATGAATACAACTGGATGATATCAGGCCGTGTTGCCGGCCAGCGGCTGGGAAATAACATACTCATTAAGAATCTCCTGTTGTTGAAGCTTCCTAAATAAGGTTTTTATTCCCCTAATACAACCATTTGAGAATCAGGTATCGATAAATTACTCAACACCCAGATGTATCAGTCCGTTAATTCCACCAGCGTTAATGACTTCTTTAAAACCAGTACGCATCAAGACTGTTTTGGCCATTCCAGCCCTGGGGCCATGGGCGCAATAAACGATACAGGGCTTACTGACATCCGGTTTCTGCTTCTCCAGAATTTCCGGTAACTGATCCAAGGGCCAGTTTACTGCGCCAACAATATGACCATTCCGAAATTCCATCGGTGAACGAACATCGATCAATACCGCACCCTCTGGCAACTGCAAAGGCTCGCGTTGCGATGATAGCCAGCTAAACATACTCATAAATCACCTCGACTCACATTTTGATGCTCTAAATATTACATTAGATTTTTCTAATTTAAAAATGCATTTATCCCTGGCAGACAAATCGAACAGTATGGGTGACAGCGGGGGTTGGATAATTGAGAATGTCCCCTATTATGACAAATCGGTTTCAAGCGAGGTCTTATGAGCACACTAAATCTAGCTAAAGTTGGAAGCAAAGCGCCTGCATTCACGACAGAAAACCAACATGGCCAAAAGGTCTCCCTGAAAGATTTCAAGGGCCGAAAAGTGGTTCTGTATTTTTATCCAAAGGCCATGACACCTGGCTGTACCACTCAGGCCTGCGGTATTCGCGATCATCAGGAAGAATTCCAGCAACTCAATACCGTTGTTCTGGGTATTTCACCTGATGCGCCAAAACGGCTGATCAAATTTATTGAAAAAGAGTCGTTGAACTTTGACCTGCTCAGCGATGAAGACCACAGCATTGCAGAAAAATATGGAGTCTGGGGCCTGAAAAAATTTATGGGCCGTGAATATGACGGTATCCACCGGATCACCTTTATTATTGATGAAGACGGCAAAGTCGCTTCCGTCATGCCCAAAGTAACAACCAAAACCCACCACGATGATGTACTGGCCGTCATCAGAAGCTTATAAGTCATAAACAGGAACATCGAATGATCGACAAACTGACCGAAAATTATCGGGATATCATCGTCCAACTGGGTGAAAACCCTGACAGAGAAGGGCTTCTGGATACCCCTCAGCGAGCAGCAAAAGCCATGGCTTTTTTGACTGAAGGGTACAATCAGTCTCTGGAAGAAATTGTGAATGGTGCCATTTTCGAAAGTGAAATGGATGAAATGGTGGTGGTAGAAGGCATTGAGTTCTACTCCTTGTGTGAACACCATCTGCTGCCATTTATCGGAACTGCCAGTATTGCTTACATCCCCGATGGTAAAGTACTGGGACTGAGTAAGTTCGCTCGTATCGTCGACATGTTTGCCCGTCGCCTGCAGATTCAGGAAAACCTGACCAGACAGATTGCTCATGCCATCAGTGATATTACCCAATGCAAAGGCGTTGGCGTGGTACTCGAAGCAAAACATATGTGTATGATGATGCGCGGCGTGCAAAAGCAGAACTCGGTAATGAGTACGTCCATGATGCTGGGTTCTTTCCGTAAGTCACAAGCCACCCGAAGCGAGTTTCTGACTCTGATTGGACAACGTAAGCCATGAACACCGAAGCAAGGATCAGAATCAAAAATCTGCGTCTGCGAACGTTTATCGGAATTAAAGATGAGGAAATCAGGAACAAGCAGGATATTGTCCTTAATGTCGTCATCCTGTTCGATGCCACCCAGGCCATCTGTTCAACTGACATCGAAACGACTCTGAACTATCGAACCATTACTAAGGAAATCATCAGCTTTGTTGAAAACAATCACTTCGCTCTGCTGGAGAAACTGACCAACGATGTTCTTGAAATGGTCATGAAGTATTCTGAAGTGAAACATGCAGAAGTTGAGATCGATAAACCACATGCACTTAGATTTGCAGATTCAGTTTCGGTTTCCCTGTCGCGGTCACGTTGATTCGATAAATTCAAAACATTACCTCAACCTGCTATTTGTTTAATTAACAGCCGAACTATTTTTTCCATAGAAAAGCAGTGTATCTGCTGCTTTTCTGATCAGCAAAATGTGACAAAAAACACATTCATAAAAAAAACCATCACCAAAACTTGATTAAACAATTTGTAAACGAATAGAATCGTTCGCGTACTAGGGAATGTACGAAAGTTTGAAAGGATTCATGCACACCGTTTCCATCTATCGACTTGTCTCGCTGCATTCTCTAGAACCTATCTAATCTCAAAAAAAAGTAGTTCATAGGAAGAGAAAGCATGCCAAATTTACCATATAGGAAAACACTTCTGGCCATATCCATTGCTTCTGCAGCACTGGCTATATCTGGTTGTAACAGTGAAGATAGTTCAGATAAATCATCTGGTCTCAGCTACGACAGCAGCAACACAGTTTCCAGCTCATCAGGCAATTTCATCAACGTTACTGCTCCTAAAGGGACTATTACCGGGACAGTGATGGATACCAGGGGTAATTTCCTCTCTGGCGTCACAGTTGCAGTTGCCGGTCAATCCACGACCACAGACAGCAACGGTCAATATGTATTCACCGATATCCCCGTTACCCAGACCGTCGAACTGGATGAAGAGAATATTTACAGCCAGGCTCTGAGCATTTCCATTTCTGCCGGCTCTAACTACTTAAGCGCTACAGTTACCGTATTACCGACTGCACAGATTCTTGAAACTACCAGCAATGACGATGCTGATGACACGACCTCTACAACGACGTTCGTAGATGGCTATTTGGCCCAGGCTGGTACTGCAGTTCTGCCAGCACTAACCGTTGAAGCACCCGGTTTCCTACGTCACTCTGAAACTGGCAGCCAGATCGCTGCTGCCACTATTGGTGCCAGAGTTACAGCTGTAAATGGCATCGCAACAGAACAACCGCAAAATGGCGTCTTCACCTCTTACTCTTCCAATCTGATTACGGCCATAACTGGTACTGATGGCGAATTTACTCTGTCAAACCTGCCTGAAGATGCAGAACTTAAACTGGTAGTCAGCGGTTATGACATTGATACCACCATGTCTGACTCAACTCTGGACACCAGCAACTACAACGACTCTGTTGATCTGCCTTCCAGAAACCTCTATGTCACCAAAGCAGACACCTCTGACACGATTGCACCATTCGTCACCAAAGTCACTGAAGTGGTTGCCCAGTCTGCATCAACCGGTATGCTGAATGACGATGTGACCAATACGTTGACCATCAAGTTCAGCGAAGAGATTGACAGTAACTATTTCGATACTGCCGACAACTCCATTGTCGTTCGCAATGTCAACGATGCCGCCTACGTTGCTGTCACCTCCGCTGAGCTTTCCGGCGATGTATTGACCGTAACACTGGCTGAAAATGTTATCGCCGGTAACACTTATAACATCCTGTTGTTGAAAGCTGATCTGCTTGACCTGGCAGGTAATGCTGTTGAAACCGGTAGTGATATTGGCTATGACTCAGACACGACCACTGCTACCGGTTCTGAATACCTCAAACTGGTTATGAAGGCATATGCCGAAGCCAATCAGAATGCCACTGCCCCGGATCTCAGCCAGCCGACAACCGATGACAGCGGTATTGATGATCTGGAACTGGTACAAGCAAAATCTCCAGCATTTGCTGATATCGATGACAGCAATCCAGGTATCCAACAACTGAACGATGCTTCTGATGACAACACCAACGGTAGTTATGATACTGCAGAACGTTTGACCGACCTGGTCGCAACACTGGCCGCTACTGCCGGATTGAGCGAAACAGCCACTGTCACCACTAACGTCGCGCGTGTGGAATTTACCGCCACCAACGCCAGTTACTACACCGTTGCTGTTGCTGGTGCCAACGGAGCTGACAAAACATCTTCTGTCACGTTCAACGTTTTGGATAACGCCACCTGGGGTACCGGAACAGAATTTACCGCTGACGAAGTAAATGGCGATATCGCCATGGTTGTCACTGGTGTGGTACCAGGAGACGTAGTCACCATTACACCATATGACGACTTCGGTTATGCTGGTACAGCAAAATCCCTTGAATTGACAGATAACGTACCACCAACAACCATTCTGCAAACAGCTTATGGTACCGGTAATGCAGACAGCGGCCGGGTAGTCAGCCTGCAATACGGTGATGGTGGTGAGCAGTCTTCTCTGGAAGATGCTGTTGTTGGTCTGCCTTACTTCGATCTGACTCCTCGCCTGCTGGGTGAAGTGAACGGTACCGGTACCGGTGATTATGAAGACAACCTGGCGCGTCTCTATGAGTTCAACGCCACCAACAACCTGACCACCAATAACAACGAAGTTGCTGCTGGTGAATACTTCATCGAACCTGATACCAACATCTATGACACTATCGCTTATTCAGGTTTTGTCGGTGGTTATGATTTTGGACGCAAGGTTGGCGTTGCATTCTCTGAAGATGTCGCATTACTGCAAGACCCGGCATTCTCTGGCGCAGCTACACTGAGCAACTTCACAGTAAACAACGACGTTATCATCGATGACAATGGCAGCACGGTTAATGCAGACCTGGTTCAATTCGAAGTCGGCGATATCTATGCCTTTGCGCTGGCTGAAAACGGTACACAGCTCGACTTCACCGATGCAGTCCAGGACAACAGCGGTAATGTCGCAGCTTCAGCAGCAAATAACGGTGGATCCATTATTGGCAGCCCGTCTGTTATCTTCCGTGATGAAATCCCTGCCCTGGTTACCTCTGCCATTTACAATGGTCGCGAATTTGTCATTACCTTCGACAAAGCCATCGACCTGACTCAGGTAGAAGATCTTTCTAATGCCATGGAGTTGAATGGTGTTGTCATTGACCTGTCTTCTGAAGACAACTACGACTGGGACAGCAGTACAAACACTCTGACAGTTAAACTGGATGCTTATGGACAATTCGCCATCGCTTCTGTTTTCGATCTGAAAAAATACAACGATGTGACTCCAAACCTGAGCTCATCTGTCAGCGGTGACGGCATCAAATACCGTCATGGTAAACTGGACTTCAGCAACATTACCAACGCTAACGGTGCATCATGGGCTTATTACAATGATCTGGGTGCCAGCAACGAAGGTTATTTCGAACAACCAACCTTTGCCGCAGTCAACATTGTAGAAGACTTTGAAGATACGACTGGATCAACTCTGTCAGCTGCTGGAAATACCAGCATCAGCGTAACCTATTCGTTTACACACGAACTGGATCTGTCAAACGTTGACTACAATGCCAGCTCTGGAACCATTGATGAAACAGATATCCTGAACAACATGGTTACCTGGACAACATCTGGTACTGGAGACATCACTGATGCAGCATTCTCTGAGAACAAACTGAGCAATGGTGGCGTTGAATACACCTTCACTTTCACTCTGGATGCAGCAGCTGTTGCTGGTGATACGTTAGTGGTTGATTTCTCTGGTGGCAGCAACACCAGCACCAGTAACTATACCGGTGCAACTCTGACACCCAAAACCATCACTATCAACTAAGATAGAGATCACAACAAAAAAGCCCTTGAGCATACTCAAGGGCTTTTTTTTATCGAAGCGTTTTGTCAATCACATCGGTCCAACCGGACGACTCGAAGAATTATTCTCCCAAATAGCGCTTGCGTTTATTCTCTTTTAGAGCGGTCAAATCCACTACTACAAAACCGTCCAGACAATATCCAAAATCAACATCTATATTAAACGCACAGAAAGTAACACCACCAACCTCTGCAACTTCTGCGTATTGTTTATAGAGCGTGGGTACGGTTAATCTCAGACGTTTCAAACGCTCCTGAAGCTGCTTGAACTCCTCACGATAATCTGCACCAAAGTGACATATTTCGTGGTATTTTTTGGGGATCTTATAAGCATTTTTTGGGGATACCCAATTTTGACCATTATCAAAGTGGCTGGCATAAAATGAAACAATCAGCGCTTTTGCTCTTCCTGGCAATTGTCCGCTGATGGATACCGGACCAAACAAATAGCGAATGTCAGGATTATATTTAAGGTACGCACCAATGCCATACCATAAATAATCCAGGCTGCGATTACCCCAGTATTTTGGCTGAACAAAACTGCGTCCCAGTTCCAGGCCTGAAGACAAAACCTCGTCAAAGGATGGATTGAATTGAAATAAAGTCTCAGTGTAAAGGCGGCTGTACTCTGATCGCTTAAGCAACTTTTGTACATTACCCAGCCGGTATGCCCCGACGATTTCCTGCTGTCGCTCATCCCACAAAATGAGATGTTCATAATAAAAATCAAACTGATCGATATCGTAGGACTTGCCTGAGCCCTCTCCAACCGCACGAAAAGCAACTTCCCGCAAACGCCCCAGTTCTTTTAGTAATGCGGTTTGCGAAGAGAACTGGCAGAGATAAATCTGTTTCCCATCACGCGTTTTTCCCAAACACGGAAACGCACCAATTTCACCTGCAATTACGTCATTGGGCTGAGGTTCAATAAGTTTTTGTAGAAATCTGAGCTGGATAACTTTTCCTTTACGGAAAAGCTGAACTCTGGGAAGAGATATTTTCCGGGGTTTTAGCTGAAATCCACTGAGTTTTAGTTGAGCCATATAAGCATTACATATCTGTGACGACAACTTTCACTATATTTGGGCTATGTAACACTCACATGACAAAAAGATAACAGAATTGTTTCCGCCAAGGACAGAGAAATTCAATCCCTTCCAGACCGAAACCTTGGGAAGGCCAGAAACAAAGGGGAAAGACAATCCGGCCGGTCCCCGATCCCCCCTTATCATACACGGGGCAATTAAACAGATAATCCTGGTTACCCTGATGGTCTATCTGACAATGTTGCCCGAAGCGTCTTGATTTATTTGAGTTTGCATTGCCGGTGGTGATGCCTTCCGGCATCACATGACTGACCCAACATAAATGCTCGCAGAGGCAATATTATCCATATAATAAATAAGTTTTTTCACAAAACCGGCTTATACGATACCTGTCACCACCATCCAACAGACACCGAATAACAGTAACGCCCAAAACATGGTTGAAACAATCCATTGGTTCATATGAACATAACTGCCGTCGGATGATTTGTGGACCTGTCCGGTAAATAAAATATAAACCGCATGCAGGTAATACCCTGGCTTAAACAAAAATTTCAGAATGGTTTCCATTGGACTCTCCTCGCTCGAAGGTTATTTAATTATTATTGTTATTATTAAAGTAGATATAAGCTGCAATGTTTGCAGCCTTACTGCAAGGGAAATATATGAGAATAATTAAATAATATAAGTCAACGCGTAGTAATAAAATTTGGAATTAAAAATAATAGCAAAGCAGGCTGAAAAATCGCATCGGAATCCTGTTATTTTGGAAAAAATCTCTGGATAAAGTCAGCAAGGAACACAAGACAGAAAACTGTGACCGCTCCATAGAGAGCTTATTTGTACTGCTCCACAGGTCAGCGACCGAGGCATCGTGGATGCTGAATCAAAAAATGCGAGCTTAATAAGACATCAATGACCGATTTAAACGGATGTTACGCCGCATGGGCAATACAGGTAGTTACTTAAAGGCTCCTAAAATTTTACCTGTTCAATAACCCAGACCTGATTGTCATATCTCATCGAAAACTCAGCATGGTAACCTGCTGGCAGATTTTCCCGCATGTGTCCGGCATCCAGATAATGATCAAATGCCGGTGCCCATATCCATTCTGGTACGGATGCATAACGATACCGGAAAACACCCTTTAAAAGCCGCATATCTCCATCGACAGGCCAGGTTATCTGTTCCAGTTTTACGAAGCGTAGTTCCGCAACAACAAAACCAAGATCCGGATCAAATACAGTTTTACCTTTAGCAGCTAAATTAAACTCATATGCCGGAACCACCAGATATTCCGGCGCGGTAATTTCCATAGACTTACCTGTGCGGGTCAAAAAACCTTCCTGATACAGAACATCCAGTTTTTCCAACAGCTGATATTTCCGGGTATCAACTGTGACCGGCATGGAAATCGGCAACCAATAACGAACTTGAGAGTTGATCCTTGCCTTCAATCGGTTTTGTGAAATTAGCCACATTTTCTGATGCTGAGCAGTCGTCACCAGCGGCCGGTTGTCCTGAGCCAGGACATGAGTGCAGCAGATAATTGAGACCAGTATCGAAAAAAAAAGTAAATTCCCTGCATGCCATGCTTTTGCTCTCATTACTCGCATTTTATAACCTACTGATAGTTAAGCCATTTTCAAACGGGGATATAACTGAGCATATATATATGAAAAAAAAATAGTAGTGGCCGCTCCTGTCAATTACTGCAAATGCTATATTAGTAACACTGTTGATCGTAGCAGCAACAGATGGTGACTACTCCCATGTTGGCAAATGCCACATGACCTTGCCGGACTCTCCCCCGATTCCGGCTTTTTTTTGTCTGCAGTATTGCAGTAGTGGAAACATCACTGCCCCTATTCAAAACGATATCTCTTCCTTCTCCCGATCAGCTTTATTCACCTCATCACTCCGCAACATCCATGATGGGAGATGAAAAAGCACACTACAAGCCATAGAATAGCGCCGATTCATCGTTAGGACATGCCCGTTTTGCACGCAACCAACCATTTACTCGACCGACACCGCGATCAGATTTCTGACAACATTTGGTATCTCGCCATTCCCAAAGGCGCAGGTCCATTGCCGAATCTGCCATTCAAATTTGCCAGCAGCGACAATGCAGCCGTAGTCCATCAGCATCCAGATGGAACGATTCAAGCTGGACTCACTGCTCCGGAGGAGGCCGTCGAACACATCATTTTGTTTTTTCCCAAATCCAAATCGGAGGCCGATATCCTCTCCCGGCTGGCATTATCAAAACTAACGCCCGGAGGCAAACTGTGGCTGACCGGCGAAAACAAAGGCGGCATAAAAACGGTTCCAAAATATTTCAGTGCCATGGGCCTGACTGCGCGGAAAATCGATGCTGCGCGTCACTGTTCTTTATTTGAAGTGATCAACGATACGACAACACCGGAAACCGCACCTGACATACCGGTCAGCCGCGTCCAAACCGCCGGCGGCCTGACCATCTGCAGCTTTCCTGGTGTATTTGGACATACAAAACTGGATCAAGGCAGCTTGCTGTTGCTGGAAAATCTACCGAGGTTGAGTGGCAAAGTTCTGGACTTTGGCTGCGGTAGCGGCCTGATCAGTGCCACTTTGCTGCAACGTCACCCCAATATCAACATGCATGCCAGTGACATCTCCTATAACGCGCTTCAGGCAACGGCACTGACACTGAAAACCAACGACCTGCCAAGTGCGACATTATGGCATTCGGACGGTTTCAACCAGCTTGATCAACGGTTTAATCACATTGTCTCAAACCCACCGTTCCATGAGGGCACCAAAACCGAGTATTCGGTCACCGAAACGTTTATCAGACAGGCCAAAACACGACTGGCCAGCGGCGGTTCACTCACCATCGTTGCCAATGGCTTTCTGAAATATGAACCCGTGTTCGAGCAGGCTTTCGGTCATTGCAATACGTTGGCTCAGGCCAAAGGTTTTAAAATTCTCCAGGCATTTAACAGATAACTGCGATGGATATAAAACACCTGAAAACCCTGCGGGCCATACGCGATACCGGTAGTCTGGTAGAAGCAGCTGAACGTATTTATTTGACCCAGTCTGCGGTGTCGCATCAAGTGCGGGAACTCGAAAACAGGCTCAATACAGCCATCCTGAACCGTAAGTCACGCCCGGTCAGCTTTACCCCTGCCGGTCAGAAACTGCTGGCACTGGCAGACGAAATCCTGCCTCGAATCAGCAACACGCTGGACGAAATACAGCAAATGGTAGGAGGAACCGCCGGTCGCCTGCACATTGCCATTGAATGTCACAGCTGTTTTCAATGGCTGATTCCAAGTATCAATCAGTATCGAGAGAGTTGGCCCGAGGTTGAACTGGATTTCTCCAGTGGCTTCAACTTTGAACCACTGCCAGCTCTGCAACAGGGCCTGCTGGATCTGGTGGTCACTTCTGATCCCATTCCACTAGAAGGGGTGAGTTACGAGCCATTATTCCAGTACGAAAGCAAACTGGCGGTTTCCATTCGTCACCCTCTGGCAAATCAATCGCAGGTATGGCCCGAACAACTGGTGGATGAGACTCTGATCACCTATCCCGTGGAAAAAGGGCGTCTGGATATCTATCGCGAGTTTTTACTGCCAGCCGGGATAAAACCCAGAGCCACCCGAACGGCAGAGCTTACCGTCATGATGATCCAGCTGGTTGCCAGCGGACGCGGCGTCTGCTGTCTGCCTAATTGGGCGCTGGCAGAATATCTGCACAAAGACCTGATTCACGCACTGGGCCTGGGAGATGGAGTCTGGGCAACTTTGTATGCTGCCGTGAGAACGGAACAACTGAGCAGCAGTTATGTACAGGACTTTATCAGCAGTGCCCGCGAAAACTGTATGGAAAATCTGGAAGGCATTGTTATCCAGGAAACATGATTTCCCGGATAACATGATCATTGGCTAGTACAGCAGGGTGAACAGCTTGCGTTGATATTCAACTGCCAGAGAATCCCCTTTCCCAAGCGACTGAATGATTTCAACCATACTGGTTCTGGCGGCACCATCGCGAAACCCTTTGTTTTTCAACAGCACCTGATAAAGATGTTCCAGCGCTTCGCGGATACGACCGTCGGAGTGATATTGTAAAGCCAGCTCGTATTTCAGATCCTGATTATCGGGATCACTGTCCAGCTTGTCCTGTAACTCTTTGATCTCCGGGGTCTCGCTAGCCTTCTCAGCCAGATCCAGAAGCCCCTGAAGACGACGAAAATCGTCATCCTGAAACTGAAATGGAATCGCTTCCAGCAGTGCTCTTCCCTCTTCCAGTCGCTTGGTCCGGATATAGACTTCAATTAACAGCCGCTCGATACCTGCTTCATGGCCAGACATCTCATAGGCAGATTTCAGCAGCGGCAGGGCCTCAAGATAGTTCTCTTCTGCCATCAGGTTTTTGGCCAGATTGACGTCCTCATCCCAGACCTTGGGCAAATGGCGATCCAGAAACTGGCGCACTTCTGATTCCGGCAATGCTCCGGAAAATGCATCCACCCCCTGTCCATCCTTAAATAACGCAACGGTTGGAAGATTACGCACTCCAAACTGGGCCGCCAGTTGTGGTTCAGCCTCGGTATCCAGTTTCGCCAACAGAAACTGTCCACCATATTCAGCAGCGAGTCGCTCCAGCACGGGCATCAAAGCCTTGCAGGGAGCGCACCAGTCGGCCCAGAAATCCACCAGAACCGGACGCTCAAACGATTCTTCCCCTAAAATTTGCTGAATATTTTCACCCGTCAGATGAGTTACATGTTCGTTCATATAGATGCCTGAAATCGTCATTTATCAATAAGCTGACGCTGAATCTGGGGGCATATCAAGAGATTGCAACGTAACTCGCCAAATTTGTGGCACACAGATACACTACTAACTGGTATTTTGCTTATCTGGAACAAAATAAGGTTTTTATTGTTAATGCGACTCTCTCGAAAATTTCTCTGGTCTGTCAGCACGGTTATCGTGTTGACTCTCGCCGCAGGCAGTCTGGCCTGGGCAAAACTCGAAAAAGCAGACACAAACTCTGGTATTGAAAAACCCGTCACCGATAATCGGGATTACCAATGGCTACAATTAGATAACGGGCTAACCATTTTGGTTGTCTCCGACCCCAATGTTGAAACAGCCGCTGCGGTTATGAATGTTGCCACAGGATCCTGGGCTAACCCTGACGACCGTCCCGGGCTGGCGCACTTTCTCGAACACATGCTGTTTCTCGGTACAGAAAAGTACCCGGATGCTGACGAATTCAGTGAATTCATCAGCGGCAATGGCGGCAGCCAGAACGCCATGACCATGGCAGAAAACACCATATATTTCTTTGATATCAATGCCGACCAGTTCCAACCGGCACTGGATCGTTTCGCTCAGTTTTTTACCGCACCACTCTTTAATGAAGAGTATGTGGAACGCGAACGTAATGCCGTTGATGCAGAATTTCATACCGGGCTGCTGGATGACAACCGACGTTACTTCGACGCTCTCAGAGAGTCTGTCAGTCCCAATCATCCTGCGAGTAAATTTACTGTCGGAAGCCTGGACACCCTGAAGCCTGAAGGTCTGCGTCAGGATCTGATCAACTTCTATCAGCAGCATTATTCGGCTGATCGCATGTCGCTGGTCATATACGGCCCGGCTCCGGTGCAACAGAGCGCGCAACTGGCCAGGGAATTGTTTTCATTGGTGCCACAACATCGCACCGAAGATACCGGACCAACACTGCCTTATTTCACCGATGCCCAGTTGCCACTGCAGCTCAATGTCAAAGCCATCAAGCAAACGCACAAACTGACTTTATCCTTTCCAGTACCTGGCCCCAAAACCGATTTGAATACCCGGGCTCCATTTTTCATCAGCTGGTTGTTGAATCGAGATACCAAAGGCAGTCTCAGCGATGTACTGAAATCCAGGGGATTGATTGAAAGTCTTGGTGTTAACTTTGCTGACAATCGTGATGATCCGACTCTGTTCAATGTGAATATCCAGCTAACCCCATTGGGATTGAAACAAACTGATCAGGTTATTAATCTGGTATTTGACGAAATACAGTTGATCAGGGACCAACAGGTTAAACCCTGGTTATACGAGGAAATGCAAAAGCTGCAGGATCTTCGTTTCCGCTTCCAGGAAAGTTATCAGCCGGTTTCCTATGCCATGAGCCTGTCCAACAATCTAAAGTATTATCCTGAAACACAGGTGCTCAGTGGTCCGTACCGTTTTGGTGAATTCAACGAAAATGCCATCCAGCAATGGCTGCAATACCTCAAGCCAGAACAAATGGCACTGAGCCTGATGACGCCGGACATAAAAACCACCCGTGAATCATCTTATTACAAGACCCCATATTCTCTGACCAAAATCAGCGATGAGCGCATTAAACGCTGGAATGACCCCAGTATCGATCCCGATCTCGCCAATCCTGAACCAAATGCTTTTATCCCGGCTAACCTCAATGTTCTACCCGGCACCAACCCCACAAGCACATTGTATGAGTTCGCACCGGATCTGTATGTGGACGAACCAGGGCAGACGCTGTGGTTCATGCAGAGCAACAAATTTAACACCCCAAAAGTGGACCTGAGAGCCAGACTGCAAAATGCCTGGTTCAGCGCCAATGTCAGCAACCAGATCAAAACACTGTTATACCTGGAGCTGGTTAAGGATTCATTGCTGGATATCGCCGACGAAGCCTCACTGGCAGGGCTGGGATATAAGTTATGGCAGGAACAACAAGGCGTCGTCATCAGAGTGTATGGCTATAACGACAAGCTACCTTTATTTGTAGATAACATTATCAACGAACTGGTTACACTGAAAATCAGACCAGACCGGTTTGAAGCACTCAAAGCCGAACTGCTCAGAAAATTCGATAATCAGAAAAAAGAACGTCTGCTCAATCAGTTGTATTTGCAGGTATATGACCTGATAGACCCCAATTTTCTGACCAGTGAAGAGATTATTCCGGAACTCAAGAAACTGACTCCGAAAGATCTGGAAGTGGTGCGGGAGCAATTTAACGGCAAAACCAAACTGCTGGACCTGATTCATGGCAACATGACAGAAAGCCAGGCGATAAATCTCAGTAATCGTATCGCCGCTAACTTCAAGACAGTGGCCACCGAAACCAATGCCGACGAAGTTATCAAACTTAATAACGAGACTTCTTATCTGAATGTGGATTCTGATGAATCAGACTCTGCCATCATGATTTACTATCAGGGCGAAGACAGTGGTTATCGTGATCTGGCCATGTTCATGTTGCTCAACCAGTTGTTGCAGAATCAGTTCTTCACTCAATTGAGAACGGAAAAACAATTGGGTTATGCGGTATATACCCGCAACCTGAATTTTGAGAAAGTGCCTGGTCTTGCGTTTGTCATTCAATCTCCGGAAACGGATCCTGGTCTGTTGCAACTACATATTGAAAAATTCCTGAATGAGGCTCCACAATGGTTGCAAAAGCTCTCCGAGGATGAGTTCAACAAAAACAAACAAGGATTAATCAGCAACCTGACCGAACCGGACAAAAACCTGCTGGAAGCCGGCACCCGCTATTGGCATAACCTGCACTACCACAATTATAACTTCAATGAACAACGTCGTATCGCTCGGGAAATGAATGCCATTACGCTGGATGGGGTGTTGAAATTTATGGAAATCAGCATCCTGAATGACAATGCCAAACGACTGATTGTGTACCACATCGGCAAAGGACATGAACAGGACTACAAACAGCACCGGGTCATTCATGCCGGTGAAAAGATCATCAGATCAACGGAAGGTTTCCAGAAAGGTAAGGCGACGTTCAGTTTTACCGATGGCAAGCTGTAAACAATCTATATCAGATGAAAATGGATTCAGTGTACGAACAGCTTGAATCCATTTTCAGTACATCATCCCTGGTATGCTTGATCATCGGGGATCACGCGGACGGTCAGTCCGCTCCGTCCGCAAACTCGATTCAGTAGACTCAGTAAACTTCTTCCGAACGACGGTCAGATGTTTCGGATAACAATGGCAGCAACACCAGGAACTCAAACTGTCCATCATCCCGAATATCATGAGAGATTTGCCCACCCATTGAGTTGACCAGAGCCTGCACGATGACTGGTGACAGACCAGGACTGATATCCCTGCCATCAGAGTCCCGGAGCTGGAGATATTGCAAGAATAGTTGCTGACGTTGCGAAGTATCCAGTTCCCGACTATTCATTCGCAGTTGTATCCGCACCACTTCACCCATCTCTGCATCGTGATACGAAATCAAGTGAATATTAATTTGCGTGCCGGCACTGATCCGTATCGCCGTTTCCAGTAGACGGTGAGTAAAGTTTTCAAGCTGCTCACGGTGAGCATAAACGCTAATCTGCTCTTCTTCGTTTTCAACCATGACCTTTACCCCAAACGTTTGAGACAATGGTTCAAGACGGACAATTTCTTTCTCTAGCAGATACTCAAACCGGACGGACTCCTTTGCACCTTTAAGTTCATTGAGATGAAACAATCCCAGCACGCCAAGATCTTTTGCATACTTACTGAGAAGTTCAGTTCGATTCACAAATTCATCACTGACCACTCCGGCCAATAGTGAAACCTCTTGCTGTTGCTCGTTCATTGCGGTCTCAAGAATTTCAGCCATACGCACCAGTAAACGGTCTTTGTTTTCCACCTCTTTCATCATCATCCGGCGTTGGGCAATCGCTGTGGATGCGTCATACTCAAGTTTTTCGGCAGTCAGATGATTCTCTTCCAGAATCCGCTTCAGACGGGTCTGCTCTTTACGCAGTTGGTCCCCTAACGTCCGGCTGCCGGCCGCTGCCATCAGGCCAGACAACAGAACCAATACCAGAATGACTAAAGTGCTTGCCATCAGAACGCTGTTCTGACGAGTCATCAACGTGATGTAAAAGACGATCAGCCCCAGCAACAATACACCTGAAAAAGCAAAACACAGTCTCACCCAATGCTGTCTGGACATGGCATTCCTTATTTATTATCAAACAAAATTAATTTGGTAGCGTGCTTAAGAGTAGCCCAGTAAACAGACTCAGGATAGCAGAGAATGTGAAATTGAAAGGGTTTTGAGAACAGAAACAACCGTTGTAGAAAGAAGAAAACCCGATGATCAGATCACCGGGTTAGTCTTCACTGACGATCAGATACTTTTGGCCTGAATCCTGGCGGACCATTCCTGAGGTCCGGTTTTATGTACGGATGTTCCCTGGGAATCCACCGCCACAGTTACTGGCATATCTTTCACCTCGAACTCATAAATCGCTTCCATGCCGAGATCTTCAAACGCAACCACTTTGGCTTTCTTAATGGCTTTGGAAACCAGGTAGGCGGCTCCACCCACGGCCATGAGATAGACTGATTTATGTTTCTTAATGGCATCAATGGCAATATCGCCGCGCTCAGCTTTACCAATCATGCCGATCAGACCGGTTTTTTCCAGCACGGTTTCAGTAAACTTATCCATTCGGGTTGCCGTCGTTGGACCGGCCGGACCCACCACTTCATCAGCAACCGGATCAACCGGTCCCACGTAGTAGATCAGCTTGTTGGTGAAATCCACCGGTAATTCTTCGCCCCTGGAAATCATATCCACTAGACGTTTATGTGCGGCATCACGTCCCGTCAGGATAGTGCCATTCAGCAACAGTGTCTGTCCGGGTTTGAATTCAGCCACTTTTTCAGGCGTCAGCTCATCAACATTCACAGACAATGCCGTTGGACCGGCATCCCAGGTGATGTTGGGCCAGTCATCCAGGTCTGGAGGTGTCAGTTCTGCCACACCTGAACCATCCAGAGTGAAATGTGTATGCCGGGTCGCCGCGCAGTTTGGAATAATGGCCACCGGCTTGTTGGCAGCATGAGTCGGACAATCCATCACTTTAACGTCCAGCACGGTCGTCAATCCGCCCAGCCCTTGAGCTCCAATTCCCAGTTGGTTCACTTTTTCATACAGCTCAATTCGCAACTCTTCAGCACGAGTACTTGGGCCTCTGGCAATCAACTCCTGAATATCAATCGGTTCAAGTAACGATTCCTTCGCCATCAACATGGCTTTCTCTGCTGTTCCGCCAATACCGATACCAAGCATACCGGGTGGACACCAACCGGCCCCCATTTGTGGAATCATTTTCAATACCCAGTCCACAACCGAGTCAGATGGGTTCAACATGGCAAACTTGGATTTGGCCTCACTACCACCTCCTTTCGCTGCCACATGAACCTCCAACTTATCGCCGGGTACAATTTCGGTATGAATCACTGCGGGGGTATTGTCCCGGGTGTTTTTACGGGCACCGTCGGGATCAGCCAGGACAGATGCACGCAACACATTATCCGGTAGCAAATATGCCCTGCGAACACCTTCGTTCACCATATCTGCCAGACTCATATCCCCTTCAAAACGGACATTCATACCGACTTTCAGGAATACCGTTACAATTCCGGTATCCTGACAGATCGGTCGATGTCCTTCTGCACACATACGGGAGTTGATCAGAATCTGTGCCATGGCGTCCTTGGCCGCCTGGGATTCTTCTCGTTCATAGGCCTGATGAACAGCCTGAATAAAATCTTTGGGGTGATAGTAGGAAATAAATTGCAAAGCATCACAGACGCTTTGAATCAAATCATCCTGCTGGATAGTGGTCATGGATAACTCCTGTCTGGAAGTGCCAATATTAGACATTGCCGGTTGCCTGGGCCTGATAAATCGGGGAAGGACCAGTTTCAATCGAGGTGTCCCGGTAAACCATGCAACGGTAGCAAATTCGGGGCTAGTATAAACCGCCATACATCAATAGCACAGGCAACTACATTAAATGTCTGTTGCGATTGTCATCAGCGAACGCACAGGCATAGAGAGTTTTGTCTCCACCATTAACAACGCCTCACTAATGAAAAAAGTGACTGGTTCCTCCGACCTGACTCATTTAATTTTGTCAGCTGAACGCGCATGCTATAAAGATGTCATGCTCCGGGGAGCGGTATTTCCCCCGAATCCACAATAATAAACGGGAGCCATTAGCGATGAGCCATATTCATATTACCCGGCAGGAGACTCTGCTTGAGATCGAATTAAACCGTCCGGAGAAGCGTAATGCGCTGACGACTGCCATGTATCAGCAGTTAACGGATGCCCTGATTGAGGCCAAGCAGGACGATGGAATCCACGTAGTACTCCTTAACGGCCAGCCATTTTGCTTTACCGCCGGCAATGACCTGACCGATTTTCTGGAGCAGTCTGACCTGAACACCGATGCCCCGGTGTTTCAATTCCTCAGAACAGTCACGGAATTTCCCAAGCCATTGATCTGCGCCGTCAACGGCCCTGCGGTGGGCATCGGCACGACCATCTGTCTGCATGCAGATCTGGTGTATTGCGGTGAGAGTGCCGAATTTCAGTTGCCGTTTGTCAAACTGGGCCTGGTGCCGGAATTCGCTTCCACTTATCTGCTACCGGCAATGCTGGGTCATGTAAAAGCCTTTGAGCTACTGGTTCTCGGTGAAGCATTCGATGCAGAGACCGCCAGACAACTCGGCATTGTCAATGCAGTCTTCGGAGATGAGCACTATCTGACAGCCGCCAAGCAAAAGGCCATGAAGCTGGCCAAACTGCCGGTCGAGGCCGTCAAACAAAGCAAGGCACTACTCAAACACCAGTTTATCCATCAGGCACTTGAAGCGATTGAACGGGAAGGGGAATTATTCAGCCGGCGACTGCAAAGCGAAGAAGTCCGCCAGATACTCGCCAGCTTTTTTACCCAGAAATCATAATCAGGAACCGAGCAGTGCCTGTCGCTGTAACAGCAGGTGCTGTTCAATATCATTCCAGAGCACTTCGTCTTCCGGGCTTTCCAGGCGATACTGCTGCAGTTGATCCAAAGCCTGCTCACCGGTACGTGGGCAACCACTGGTCTGTTGAGTAAACACTTCCCGACAACGTTCAAGCCAGCGCTGTTTTTCTTCTCCCTGCAACGTATTGGGATAATTTCTGGCCCGCAGGCGAAACGCCAGCGCATTCAGCCGGGAATCGCTGAAATGTCCGCTAAATTCCGCCATTTGCTCTGGAGAAAGGCTACGAAACGTGGACATCAGACTCTTGTCGGCATCGTTGATAAACCCGGCATATAACGCCTCATCCGGATCGACCTCCGGCATTGGCTCACGGCTATAGATTTCAGCGATTTTCTGATCAATATGCGGCATCTGCTGTAACTTGGCTGCATGCTGACGCAAACGTTCCAGATCAAAACCGAACCGCCTGGCTACATCCTGATCCAACATTTTCACCGGAACCACCATCGGACTCTTATTGGCATGAATGCTCTTAAGACCAATACGTTCGACCCCTTCCGGCAAATCCGCCGTAGCGGTGAACAAGCGCTGGCTGATTTCCTCAGCACTTAATTGCAGCAATAGTTCCGGGTCCTGATCCAGGTTAAAACAGATGATTTCATTACGATTGAGCGGATGAACACCAATGGGCGCAACCACCGCCATACAGCCCTGCTCCACCGGAAACATTCCAGAAATATGCAGCACCGGTTTACGTTGGATAAAGTCAAACTGCTCTTGCACTGTCTGCTTCTGTCTTAACGAAAAAGCAAAATCGAACAATCTGGGCTGCACCGACCGGATCAGCCGGGCAAACGCAATCGTGGCCTTCACATCACTGACGGCATCATGAGCAGACTCATGCTGAATACCATTAGCCTGGGTCAACAGTTCCAGGCGAAAACTGGTTTTTCCGTCCAGACCGGTCGGCCAGTGAATACCTTCAGGGCGCAGTGCATAAGTCAGACGCGCAACATCCAATAAATCCCAGCGTGAATTACCATGCTTCCATTCGCGCTCATAGGGATCGAGTAAATTCCGGTAAAACAGAAACCGGGTCAGCTCATCATCGAAACGAATACTGTTGTAGCCCAGCGTACAGGTTTGCGGCTGACTCATCTGCGCGTGAATCAAATTGGCAAATTCCAGCTCGCTCACTCCCCGCGCCAGTGCGGTTTTGGGGGAAATATGGGTAATCTGACAGGCACCCGGATCAATGACAGTATCCAGGGCAGGCTTGCACAATAGATCGATCGGCTCACCGATCTGATTCAACTCCATATCGGTACGCACAGCCGCAAACTGAGCTGCCCGGTCCCGCCGGGGATCGCTGCCCCAGGTCTCATAGTCATACCAAAGCAAAGTTGCGCTCAATCGGGTACTCCTTTCTTCAAACAGTCGTTGTACACTATGCCACAGATTAACGGCTGGCATCCAAATCTGTGCTTAGCGAACTATTGCAAAATAAGCGCACTATCGCCAGGATCTCCTTCGACAAACCATAACAAGAACCACAAATAACATGGAAACAGCCACAACCCGGACTCATAAACAAATCATCAACCCAAACTGACCACTTCCAGAAATACCTTTATTTCTTGGGACACACGGAGCATAACAGCATGGTAATCAGCAAGTTTTTTAAGAAACAAAAAAAGCAAACCCAGCCTGAAATCAAACCTTCTCAGCCAGCCCCATCCTCGACGGACATGCTTATTGCGAAGATAAAGACAGTCACCGACCCATCAGAACTGTTAACCACAGCCCAGCAGTCTGACGAAGCTTTGCAGAAGGCCGCCAAGAACCGTTTCGCGGCATTGATTGACGAAGGACAGCTGACTCCGCAACAACTGTCTGCGCTGACAACAGATACCGGCCTGATCCTCAGCATCCTCGCCTTTTCCAAACAAAAGAACCTGCTGGAACAACAACTGACCAGTCTCAGCCAGCCGCAATTGTGCGAACAGGCTATAAAGGGCGGTACCGCGGAACTTCGTAAAACGGCGGCCGGACTACTGACTGAAGCAGATGTTCTGGAACAACTGACCAAAGCCACAAAAGGCAAAGATAAAACCGTCTACCGGATTGCCAAAGACAAGCTCAACGAAATTCAGGAGTGTCTGACCGCTGAGGCCACCCGCCGTGCTGCGCTCCAGCAACTGCTCGACAGTGCCGGAAAACTGGCAAATACGCCGTTTGATCCATTACTCAACGGCAAAATCAAAAACCTGCAACTGCAATGGCAGGAACTCGAAGCCGAGCCCACCGAAGCCCAACAGCAACAGTTTGATAAAGCTTTAACCAGCGCTCAGAAAACCTATGACGAGCACATGGAACAGTTGGCTGCCGAGGAGGAACTGGCCAAAACACCGGTTGAACCGGAACCCGTGGAAGAGACTCCAGAACCGATTGTTGAACCCGGTCGCTTTATCGAAATCCGCAAAACATTGCACCAGGTGCTGACGGATCAGATTCTCGCCATGATTGAAAGCGAGGAAATTACCGAGGCAATGTTGAACCATGCGGACGAAGTGTTAACCGAAAGTCAGAATGAATGGCGCACGACCGAAGAAGAACAAAAAGCCAGTAAAGAAGAGTTCCGTGCTTTCAGCCATCTCTGTACCGAATACGAACAGCTGTTGCTGGCATTCCGCAGTCTGGACAGTTTTGCCGATCTGGTGGACCAATGCGAGCAGGATCCAGAATCTTCAGCCGTGGAAATACTGGATCAAATAATCCATCACCTCGATTTTCTGGCATCGGATAATCAACCCGTCGTAGTACAACACGCACAAACCATTCTTAAAGATATCGAAGCCAGACAGGAACAATACAAAAAAGAGCAGCACCAACAGATCGGTCATATTCGCGGACTCATACGCAAAGGCCACTGGGCCATTAATCAGGGACATCTGCGCCAGGCAGCCGGTATCACCCATGCCATCGAAGAAAAAGCCGGTCATCTGGAACGAATTCCACAGTCTTTGAAACAACAGATCACCCAGCTGAGCGAAGACCTGGAAAAACTGTTGGATTGGCAGGACTTTGCGGTATTACCGAAGAAAAAAGACCTGCTGGATAAAATGCAGGCATTGGTGGGATCAGATCAACATCCGGAAGCCATCGCCAACCTGATCAAACGCTTCCAGGATGAATGGAAACTGCTCAGCAAAGGCAGCCAGGGACATCATCAGGAATTGTGGGAAAAATTCCATGCCGCCGCTCAGGAGGCTTATCAACCCTGCAAAAAATGGTTTGAAGAACAGGCAGAAATGCGCCGCCGGAATCTGACATCAAGACAAAAACTGGTCTCAGAACTTAACATCTTTTTGCAAGCCATACCGGAACAACCCGACTTCAGTGCCATCGAAAAAGCCATCAATGTGGCCAAACAACAATGGCGTACCTACTCTCCGGTAGAGCGGCAGGCCAACAAGCCCGTACAACAGGCATTCGATAAAGTGATGGGCGACATTCAGGGGGTATTGAATCAACAGTACCAGGCCGTGAAAGAACAGAAAAAGGATATTGTTGAAAAAGCCCGCGAACTGCTCGAAATGGACAACTTCAAAGCAGCAACCAATAAAGCCAAAGACCTGCAAAAAGAATGGCAGGAAACCGGTAAAACCTGGCGCAAAGAAGAACAAAAGTTGTGGAAAGAATTCCGTGCTGTCTGTGACGAGCTGTTTGGCCGCCGTGACGAACATAACCGTCAGATGCAGGCCGAGTTCGACAAAGTCGGTGAACAGGCACAGGCGCTGATACAACAGGCAGAACAGCTACTGAGCAACGAGCAGCTCTCAGCTCAGGAACTGAAACAACAAATCAATCACCTTTCCCACGAATTTACAGCGCTGGGTCGCTTGCCACGTCAGCACCAGTCATCACTGCAAAAAAGCTGGGATACCGCCGAGCAAGCCGTGCATCACCTGATTGACAGCAAAAACAAAAGTGTGCGAGTGGATGAATGGTCACTGTTTGATCAGCTTGTCCAGACAGAGGATGCGATTGATCAATTGACTGCACACACCTGGCGTCATGTACCCGACCCCATAGTAAAAGCCGTATCCAACCGTCAGACTGCAGATACCAAGACAACGCAATCCTTGTTGATACTGATGGAAATCATGGCCGGGCTCGACTCCCCGGAAAGTGATGCCAGCCTGAGAATGCAAATACAGGTAGAACGTCTGCAGCAGGGCATGACACAAAATCACACTAACCAGGAAGACTTTTCCAAACTATTGGCTCAGTGGTATGCGATTCACCCCATTGATCCTACTTTCCAGAGGAGATTTCTGGCTGCCCGTAACACTTACTTAAAGATCAAATAAAAAATTCTTTTTTTTCAATAAGTTAGTGTTGACAAGATCCACCCCGGTCCGTATAGTTCGCAGCCGTTGCCAAGACAGCAACAACGATGATGCGGGGTGGAGCAGCCTGGTAGCTCGTCGGGCTCATAACCCGAAGGTCGTCAGTTCAAATCTGGCCCCCGCTACCACATTTTAAAAAGTCGCTTTTAAAGCGGCTTTTTTTATGCCCGGAATAAAACCAGAACAGTCGGGCTCAACTCATACAAAACAGTCGGACTCAACTCTTGATCCGGCGCAGCCGCTGAAGGTCGTCACTGGATGGCCGGCCCGATCAAATCCGGCCGCGAAACGTCGCGCCGCCGCTACCATATTTTAAAAAGTCGCTTTTAAAGCGGCTTTTTTTATGCCCGGAAAAAAACCAGAACAGTCGGGCTCAACTCATACAAAACAGTCGGGCTCAGCTCTTGATCCGGCGCAGCCGCTGAAGGTCGCCAACTCATATCTGGCCGCGAAACGTCGCACCGCCGCTACCACATTTTAAAAAGTCGCGTTTATAGCGGCTTTTTTGCAAAAAAGGGATAAGTGATTTGCTTGATCACTATTTTCCGGCCCCACACTCGCAAAGGATCAGAACGACAAACCCGATCAAAATCACCCTCAGATACATTTCGATATCGAGCAAAGGGCTCGAAAGTGTCTGAGCGCATCGCCTATGAAACTGTGACTCCTGAGCAAAGGTTATTCGCGACTTCATCTTTAAAAAGTATGGGATACGGAAATGATCAATCAGACTATCGCTTGATAGAGCTTCCAAGCTTCAGATTTGAGTAAGCACCACCAGCGCATATCAAAGATATGCCTGTGCTTTTCTGTAAAACAGCAAATATGCGTCATTTCGCATATTTTTTTTATCTGCTTACCGAACTAAAAAAATTCACAAGCACTTATTTGGGACCCTAACAAAAAAGTGTGTGACCAGAACCGGTTGGAGAGTTCGAATATGCTTCAAAACGGCTAATTAGATACAAAATGACATGCTTTTTATTTTCAGTAACCGACAAATAAATAAACAAACACAAATTAATTCATCAAACTTTATTTTTTATGATCAAAGCTCATGTTTTTTTCTGTTTATACTGTCAGCCTTTAGTTTGTTTTATCACCCTCTCCAATATTGCAGAAAAATTTTTATATATATGTCAACTAATGACAAAAAATGTCATGAGTCATTAGCACCATAATTTTTAGCTGCCCAATAAGTAAGCATAGAATTTCGACGAATCCTGCAAATTTTTCCAAGTACTTTTTAAATTGATTAATCAGTAACCGCTAAATACAAGGTTATGAGACTTGCCTCTCAATAATAAGAATTATTCTAATTCCTGGTTTATTTGTTGCTTTTGATAGCCGATGTTGCATTCAGTACTTATACGTTATGAAAAACAGCTGTTCACTCACAACCCTAAATGTTCTTCCACATAAGCTGCTGCCATTATGTGCCGCACTTTGCTTATCCGCATGCAGCCCTTCAACGACGGACACTGGCTCAGGTGATAATCAAAGTAACGAATCTGGCTTACCGGATTCTCAACAAGAATTAACGGAAGGCCAATTCAGCGTCAAAAGAGGACTCGCCTACGGAGAACATTCAACCAACGATTTGTTGGCCCTCAAGAATGGCATTCAATGGTGGTATAACTGGTCCCCTCAACCAGAAGCAGACATATATGACTCCTACCAGGATGTCGGTATTGAATTTGTTCCCATGGCGTGGGACGAAAACTTCGATGAAACTCGATTGCGTACATATCTGAGCACACATCCGGATGTGAAGTACCTGCTGGGCTTCAATGAACCAAACTTCCGGGAGCAAGCCAATCTGACGCCAGCTCAGGTTGCACAATACTGGCCCAAACTTGAAGCCATTGCCGCTGATTTTAATTTAAAGATCGTCGGTCCGGCAGTGAACTTCAGCCCCGGTCAAGTTGATATTCCAGGCACAGACGATGACAGCTCCCCCTTTGAATTTTTAGATGCTTTTTTTGAAGCCTGCCCGGATTGCCAGGTCGACTATATCGCCGTGCACTGCTACATGAACAACGCCCCTGCCGTGCAATGGTTTGTCAGTGAATTTGCATCACGCTATGAAAGACCTGTCTGGCTTACCGAATGGGCTTCCTGGGATGACGGTGGACCAGCCAATGTAAATGAGCAAATGAACTATCTGGCCACCACCACACGCTGGCTGGAAAACAATCCGAATGTGTATCGGTATTCCTGGTTTATCGGCCGTGGCAATGGAAAAGACGTTTTCCCTTTTTTGGATATTCTCGATGGAGATGGCGAATTAACGCCACTGGGCGGACTCTACACACATATACCAGCCACCGGCTATCGTTTCTTAGTTAACCAACGTTTTCAGGCCGAAGGTGGTCATCAAGGGGAAGGCTATGTGCATCAGCCCACTACGGATACCAGTGGTTATGTCGACATTGTCTGGACATCAGACAATGGCTATGTCGATTTTGAGATGAACAATGAAACGGTCGATGGTACTGACAAGATCGTCGATGTCGTCATTCGCGTGGCCAACGGTGGTGACCAGCAGACTCTGGATCTCATGATCGATAATGAACGAAAAGCCGCTTTAACGATTCCCAACACCGGTGCTGATGATCATTGGCAAAATGTGACAACACAAGTGTCGATACCCAGTGGCGAACACACGTTTACGATAAAAACGCGTGGTCAAGGCTACGCAATTAACTGGATAGAACTGACAGAACAATAATGTTCTGTTTATCAGGCAACAAACTATAACGAAGGAGTCTCTGAATAATGTCGGCACACAGGTAATTATTCAGATTCTATCCAAAAACACTTATCACAGAGGAGCTTAGAAAGATGGGGTATGCCATAAAAAAAGGGCCTAAAAAGTTTAGCCCCTTTTTAACAACCTTCGTATTAACACCAATCACAGCCTTGCTGTTGTTCGGTTGCAACGAAGCCACTACACCAAACACAAATACCGGTTCAGATTCAGATCAACAGCCCTCGACAGGCATCACCCCCTCTCAACCTGACCCCGAACCGGAATTCGAACCCGCACCGGCTCACGGTGTGATTGCGATACCCAGTAAAGACGCTCCTTCATTGGCATCTCCGCCGTTATCGATGCTGATTTCGCCCGATTACGACCTGCCAGATACTTCCAGTAGAATTGTGCCTGTGACCGCAACGTCCAGCGAAACACAAAACAATAACAACACAGCCGATAAAACCCTGGACGATAATATGGAGTCACGCTGGGAAAGTACCCGGGTTGATGACGCATGGATTGCGTTTGACTTTGGCGAGAAAACGGCCATCGGCTCAATGGAGCTGGTCTGGGAAAATGCCCATGCTGATGAATACGCGATTTACATTTCGAATAATGACGAGGATTGGTTTCAACTACGTTATCGTGTGGATAGTAAGGGTGGCAACGAAAAATACTTTAACCTGAAGGCAGACGCCCGCTACATCAAAATCCAGGGCATTAAACGTTCAACCCAATACGGTTATTCAATCTTTGAGGCAAAATTCCAATCCCCAAGCAAAGAAAATACCCTGCCGGCACTGGCAACCTCACGCCTGGCATTTCCGGATTACGCCCAAAACCTGACACCTGTACCGCTGGAAAACTCAGAAGATCCAATCGAAACGATCCAGTTCACCTTACCGGATGGTCGTTTGGTCACACGTTTCGGCATGATGGGACGCTCTCGCCACGCACGTGAGCGCGGTGAAGAGTGGAATGAAATCGGTTATGGCAAGAACGAAACCGTTGATGCCAACGGCAATCCACAGGATAAAGGTCCTGGCGCTCATCTCAATTTCGTGGCGAACTATTTCAAGAACCGCACCTGGGGCGTTGAATTTATCGATAACACGCACGTACCGGGAGTGACTGAGCCCAGTATTGTTGTGAACCAATATTTCCAGCAAGACCAGCGCGGCGGTGGGCATGCCTTTGTTCGTCGCTTCGACACCACAGGAGTTACCGGTTTTGGTTGGATGAGCCCGGGCGATCTGCTGGATGATTCAACCTATTCCTCTGGCGAGGCCGATTGTAAAGTGGTCGCCAAACCGCCTCAGGACGCTCTGAAAAATCCCGACTCAGGCTATAACGGCGTAAAAGGTGCCAACGATGGTTGCAGTGTGGTTTTTGATCAATATCCACGACACGGAAAACTGGTGGCCGACGCCAATGGCGTGTTAGTCAATAGCGGCGAAACAGTCCCCTCCCGTCCCCTGAAAGAAGGCGACGTCATTGAATTCACCAGCTCCTTTTTCTCAACCCGTGAAGCCATGGACGCCATTGGTGACAGCGGCGCATTACGGTATTACACCAATGAGCTCACCTACGTCATGGGTGAAGGACTACGCCCCTGGTATGGCGTACAGCCGCGCTTGATGAATGAACCATTGCCGTTGGAAACGCTGCAGGGCGGCCTGGGTTCTGTCTCTTATGACTATGCCGACAACGCCTCCTTTATCTATCAGCAACCCCACAACAACATAGGCATGGAAAACATGCAGCGTTTTGTGGAAGGACGTCGCTGGTTACATACCAACCTGTGGACGGGTGAGCATAACGAAGCCAATAACGATCGCAATGACGACGGAATGCATTTGCAGGGGCCTCGCTTTAATCAATCCTCGTGTTTCGGATGCCACATCAATAACGGACGCGGTCTCGCACCCGTCGTGCTTAATCAAAAAATGGATACCATGGCAGTACGAGTTGCCAGTGCAGAACTGGACGCCAATGGCCAGCAGGCGCCTAATTCCATTTATGGTCAGGCCATGCAAATGAACGCACGTTCGCTCACCACGGGTCAGCCTGAAAACTGGGGTGGTGGCGTCTGGGTTGATGGCTTTGAGAACCAAGACGTTGTACTCAATGACGGGAAAGTCGTAAAACTGAGCAAGCCAACCTTTGCCTTCGAAGGCCCAACCCCTGAGGTTTTTTCTGTTCGCACCGCCCAACCGCTGATTGGCATGGGATTGCTGGAAGCCATTCCGGATGAAACCATTCTATCCTTCGTTAAAACCAATGACCCCGATGGTGTCAAAGGCGTCGCGAACATGATTTTTGATCCGGAAGTTAAAAATCAATTCGATGAACCTGTTGTGCGTCTTGGTCGTTATGGATGGAAGGCCGCTAAAGTGAGTTTACGCCATCAGATTGCCGGTGCAGCCCTGTTGGATATGGCGGTTACTTCGCCGATATTTCCAAGCCGGGAATGTTTGGCAGGGCCGGCCAACTGTAACACTCAACATCAGGATGCAGGCCTGTCAGAAGACGCACTCACCCTGATGACACAGTACCTCAGTTTACTGGCCGTCCCTGCACAGCGCAGCGTTGTCAGCGGCTTCCCCAAAGGAGTATCACCATTGTCCTACCTGGATGTCGAGCCAGACAAAATCGCACGCGGCAAGACAGTGTTTGAGGAGATTCGCTGCAACGCCTGCCACGTCATGGAAGTTAAAACGGGTACCAACTCGGCATTTGCAGAAGTGCGCAATCAAACCATCCATCCTTATACCGACATGCTATTGCATGACATGGGTGATGAGCTTGGCGATGATCTGATTGAAGGCCTGGCGGAAGGGAACTACTGGCGCACCCCGGCGCTGTGGGGTCTGGGCTATACCAAAATGGTTGCGGACTCAGGTTATGAAGTCGGCTTCTTACACGACAGCCGCGCCCGTACCATCGAAGAAGCCATTGTATGGCACGCTGGAGAAGGCCAGGCATCACGGGATCGCTACGTCAATGAGCTTTCAACTCAAGAGCGCGATGACCTGTTAGCGTTTTTGAACTCTCTGTGATGAAACTTGCAGATGCCAGCGGCAAATTCGCGACTGGCATCTGTCAATAAATACGATCAGGGATGATCAATTATGTGCGACAACCTCGGCATTAGTTTCAAGAATCAGGAGGAATCAGATCCAACACCTCTGGCGGCAGATTACCCATTTCCACCTCCTGTTCGGTCCCTGCACTGTGAATGCGGGCATCTCCCTCGGCGACAGTCGCCTGAATGCGGGGGGCCAGTTCAAAATAGTGAGATTCATATTCCTCAGGGCACCCAAAGTTTACGCAGCCTACAAACCACCACGCCTGCATGGTGCCTTCACCACTGATACCGGTCACCAGGTTATGAACGAATTTCTTTCTGGGATACCGCTCAAACCATTCTTTAATCTGCGAACGTTTTTCTTCCGAAATGACCAGAGTTGCTTCATAAAAGGTTTGTGTGCGATAGGAAAACCAACGGGCCCGTATGGTCTCTGGTAACGGGACATACCCCAGAACAGCAGCCTTTCCACCCGGAAGACGTTCTGAAACGTCTGGCCTGCCACCTGATAGCGCCCCTACAGGAGCCCCCCAGGACTCATTAAACACAAGTTGCTCCACCCAGATAGGCCAACCTCTTCCACCATAGCCACCAGTATCAGCACCATAATTATAAGTATCATCTGCCCGACAAGCGTTGAGTATCAGCGACAGTAAGATCAACCAGCATAAGTTTTTAAGTATGTTCATGAAGCTTCCTTGATGTTACGGCCAGCCTGAAAAATGTAAGGCCACCCTATAAATTCCATATCAGAAACTTGCAGGCTAATCACTTTTCTAAAGGTTATGCGTGCTCAACCTGTGCAACGAGTTTTAAGAGCCAGGGGGAATCAGATCCAACACCTCTGGCGGCAGATTACCCATTTCCACCTCCTGTTCGGTCCCTGCACTGTGAATGCGTGCATCTCCCTCAGCCACGGTCGCCTGAATACGGGGGGCCAGTTCAAATTCATAAGAATCGTGTTTCGTACAACCACCGCGAGAGTTGACACAAATGACCGACCACCACACCTGCATACTGCCTTCCCCGCTGATACCGCTTACCAAGGCATGTGAAAATCCTGACTCGGTGGGATACCGCTCAAACCAATCCTTAATCTGTGCGCCTTTCTCTTCCGATATTTCTAAAGTTGCTTCATAGAAAGTTTGGGTGCGATAGGAGAACCAACGAGCCCGGATAGTTTGTGGTAATGGTACATAGCCCGCACCAGCAGCCTTACCGCCAGGAAGACGTTTGGATGTATCGGATACGCCACCCGACAATGCCCCAACCGGCACCCCCCAGGTCTCGTTAAACACCAGTTTTTCCACCCAAATGGGCCAACCTTTTCCGCCATAGCCACCAGTATCAAAACTATAATTATAAGTATCATCCGCTCTACAGCCGCTGAGTATCAGCGACAGTAAGATCAACCAATATAAATTCTTAAGTATGTTCATGAAGCTTCCTTGGGGTTATGGGCTACCTGAATCCTGTCCTATAAAGGTTTTTTTACTGACTGACATGCGGTTTTGGACGAACCTGCTCAAGCAATTCTTCCGTAGTTGGCGGTGGCGTTTCTGGCGGAACAATCAAATCCAACACATCGGGCGGAATGATACCTTCACGAATGCTTTGACGGGTCGTGTTGTAATATTGATTGGGATCCCCTTCTGCTACCGTTGCTTGAATACGCGGGGCTAACTCAAAGTAATTACGCTCATACTTTGGACAACCAGCAAGAGAGTTGACACAAACTACAAGCCACCATGCTTGTATTGTCCCTTCACCACTAATACCAGTGACCAGGGTATGCAAATATCCTTTCCTGGGGTATTGCTCAAACCACTGCTTAATATACAAGCGCTCCTCTTCGGATATCTCCAAAGTCGCTTCATAAAAGGTCTGTGTACGATAGGAGAACCAGCGGGCCCGTATAGTTTGTGGCAGAGGGACTGGTCCCATCGCGGAAGACTTCCCGCCAGGAAGACGCTCAGAAACATTTGAAATGCCGCCAGACAATCCACCAACTGGTACCCCCCAAGACTCGTTAAACACAAGCTTTTCCACCCAAATAGGCCAACCTGTACCACCATAACCACCGGTATCAAACCCATAGTCATAGTAGCTATCATCTGCCCGGCAGGCACTAAGCAACAGTGACAATAAGATCATCCAACATATATTTTTAAGCATGTTCATGGTGTTTCCTTGGTGTTATGGCCAGCCTGGGACGATTGGGGAAAACCTCCCGGCTTTTAAACAGAATACCCGGTGTATTGACAATACTGAGGCCACGCTCAGAAGTATGAATATAATCTTCGAGATAGATTTTGGCGTTATCGAGTTCCGCGCCATTGTTTCGCCAGTTTTGATAACACCAAGCCAAGTCTTCGGGGATATTATATGCTGCGTTATGGGGATCGATATTCCAAAGAGGTAAGCCGGCCACTTTGGCCATGTCGTACATCTGTCGCAATGGGTAGATAGATAGCTCCTTACGGATCGGAATCAGCTCATATACCTGAGTCCCCTGCATCATTATGGTATGGCCTCGTCGTTCAATATCCCGCTGTAACTGCCGCACTCGGAATTCCTCCCAGCCGGCATCGTACACCTTTTTAACCCGATAAAAGTCCCGCCAGTCATCAAAACTGGTGGCGGCACCGGGCGTTGGATTTTCGTACCCGCCGCCAACATCGGCATGGACACCGGGAACAATGGTCTCAGTAAAGTTTGCCGGCAAGCGACCTTTGGCATCGCTGATCCGGGTGGATGGAAAGTTATGACGAACCTCATGGGCAGCGACCAGATGCACCACCTGCTCAGCACTGGCCTCATTCAGGTTCAGATTGAACTCACCCTGCTTATCATTACCGGGCCAATAGAAACTGCCCACGGTATCCCAGAGTCCGACAAAAGCAACTCTGCCACTGATCTGTTGAGGAAAAGCATCAACTGCATTTAGCACACCATAAGGCTGATATTCAGCGGCCCATTGATTGATCATATTCACAAAGTGTCGGGCCAGGGCCGCACCGCGACTAAAACCGAACACATCAAAGATAAGTTCGTCATAACTATTTTCGGACAAGCGCATATGCATCTGCTCTAATGCATAAACAATACGCGCCTGCCCCCCCTCCTTACCAATACCAAATCCCAGCCCAATTTTATCCTCCTTGACCTTATAGCCGTTTAGGATTTGTACTCCCGTAATGGTACCAACCCCAGGGATATAAATAGCTCTGGAGGTAATAATTTCATAGGCCCGATCAATGGTCTGTTCGAGATACAAATCCTGCATCTTCGCCACGTTGGAAATATCCCGGTCCGGCAGTTGTTCATCGTTGTAGCGGTTCTGGTTGGTGCCATCAAAAAACACTCCCAATCTCAAAATACGCTTCGGCCTGGAGCGGTTGGTCGGCGCCGTGTAACACCACAGTGATCCCAATTGGGGAACTTTGAGGATTTTTTGTAGCGAGCAGTTGTGTTGCTCTGTCTGGGTGAAAACTTTGTCCTGTTGACGCTGCTGTTCGGCGAGTTGATAGAGCTGTTTGCCAATGTCGCTGAGAGAATCAAAATACGGCGATTGATTTCCAGGACGGCTTTCCGGTCTTGGTTTGCCACGATAACTGATCAGTGCCGCCAATGCGGCTTCTTTGGCCCAGGCATCCGGATCCTCGGCGTTCAATTGCCCGGCCATTGTTTTGAGCGGTTGTAGTTCGCACTCATGGTCCAGCAGGTAGATCAGATCCACCAGGCACAAACCGACGCTCGGCAGATCCGGGTCAAGTATCCCCAGACTCTGCCCCAATTGGCTGGACAGTGTTTTGCTATCGGCTTTACATTGTTGGCTGAAGCGGCGGGCAAAAATATCCGGGCGCTGGTACCCACAATCCCAGATATCCTGACCCATTGTAAACAGCGATGCCAACGGATCACCCTGATCGTTAAACAAGGCAGCATCCATCTGTTTGGGATCACCCGGAAGCAGTATTTCAGTATTGATTAAATGCAGGGGTTGCATCGTTGCCGGCCAGCTAGCAAGGGGGGTTGCGTGCTGGCGTTGTTCAGTGAGCTGATCACAGACCTGTTGCAGAGCATCGCGCGTTTGCTGCCACTGTTCTGCGGTGACCGGCGTGCCGATGTCATAACAGATCTGCTCCGGACCTGTCAGCGATAACTGACCGGTGGAACCACTCAGTTTGCCTTGAAAAACCTGAGTGTTGGTGGTGATCCGATAATCGGTCAGTACACCGGTCTTTTGATCGGGGTAGCGGTATTGCAACCAGGCAAAGTAATCCGGGTTATCAAACGCATCAACTCCGGGTATACCTTCAGGCTGGGTGTCGGTGATGTTATCGGTCCAGATCGGTGCCGGTTTGTCGAGATTGATTCTGGGTTTGGCCGGTGTTGGTGTGCCACGAACCTCTCGCGGTCCAAGTTCGTACACCGTGCCCCGTCTCAAGGACTCATGATGTCGCAATAACGACAACTGCCCACCACTATCCAGTACAAACATATGCAGTGAGGTCTGTTCCGGGGTAAACGCCTTCGCGTCTTTGGGATATTGATAAGTGGCGACCCAGCATAAGGGGTTCAGGGAATAACCGTGACGTTGAATGAAGTCTTTAATGGCTTGCGGCAGGGTGCTGATGTCCTGAGACATGGGATAACGGTCCTTGTTCTGTGGTGAATCCTGGGTAGACGTATTGCCTACTCTGTAACTGCGGAAAGATAAAAAGGCTTATCTCAATAAACTCATCAGCCGTCAAACATAGAAAAACAGTTTTATGATGAAATTCACACCCGTCTCGTTGTTCTCATTCCCCTAACATCGATTTAGCGGATTTATTTCAGCAGATATGCTTAGTAAAGGTATGTTTGAAAAAGCCTGATGTTTTTCTGAGCAGTCAGGCAAAACACCCACCCCGCAAAATTCTCTGGATACTGTGCTGTCATTCCTATATCGCTCAAAGAAATAAATTCGTATTTATTGGGTTATTGTTATCCGGCTTTTTATATGTCAAAAACCTTTGTGATCACCTCTGCTGACTGGTCAGTCACCATCATGAATGCCACCATTGCCAACCTTCGTAGTTTCCAAGAATAAGAGGATAACCTCATGCAAGTGAAAGCGACTCTGCACCGCGATTTTACCATCGCCGACATTGATGACCGTCTCTACTCCGCCTTTATCGAACACATGGGCCGGGCCATCTACACCGGCATTTATGAGCCCGGCCATCCATCAGCTGACGCCAGAGGATTCCGCCAGGATGTGCTCGAACTGGTGCGCGATCTGAAAATTCCGGCTGTTCGTTATCCCGGTGGTAATTTTGTCTCTGCCTATGACTGGAAAGACGGTATCGGCCCCAAGGAAAATCGTCCCGTTCGACTGGATCTGGCCTGGCGCTCCAAGGAGACCAATCAGGTCGGCATCAATGAGTTCGCCTGGTGGGCAGAACAGGCAGGGCTGGAGATGATCCTGGCGGTCAACCTCGGTTCCGGCAACTTGCAGGATGCCAGAGAATTCGCAGAGTACGTCAATCACGCATCCGGTACTTACTGGTCAGATCTGCGCCGCAGTCACGGTGTCGAAGACCCCTACAACGTCAAAATGTGGTGCCTCGGAAACGAAATGGACGGCCCCTGGCAGATAGGTCACAAAGATGCCAGAGAATACGGCCGGCTGGCGGATGAAACCTCCAAAGCGCTTAAAGGTCTGGACCCAAGCATCGAAACCATTGTCTGTGGCAGCTCCAGCGACGAAATGCCAACCTACCCCGAATGGGAACGGGAAGTTTTGGATGCCTGCTATGAAAACGTCGACTACATATCCCTGCACAAATATTTTGGAAATAACTCCAATAACAGCTTGAACTTCTTCGCTAAAACCGAAGCCACCGGACGCTACATACAGGCGGTCAGCTCCATTATCGATTTCACCAAAGCCAAGAAACGGGCCCGCAATGACGTTTATATCTGTTTTGATGAATGGAATGTCTGGTATCACCGCCGCTCTGAAGACGATGCCAAAATACGCCAGTGGGACTGGCCGGAAGCTCCGGAGCTGCTGGAAGAAACCTATAACTTTGAAGACGCCCTGTTCGTGGGTTGTCTGCTAAATGAATTTATCCGCCGGTCTGATCGGGTCAAAATTGCCTGTATCGCACAATTGGTGAACGTCATTGCGCCAATCCGGGCGGACAAAGGTGGCCCAGCCTGGCGACAAACCATCTACTGGCCCTATCAGTTCGCTTCGCTCTATGGTCGGGGGCAGGCTCTGCAAGTGGTTACCAGTGGCCCGACTTACGACTGCGAAGTGGCTGATGATGTGCCGTACCTGGATATTGCCGCAACCCGTGACAAAGACACCATTACCCTATTTGTCATTAACCGTCATCCGACCGAAACCATGGATCTGGACGTTGCATTAACAGGGTATACCGCTGACCGAGTCCTGCTGCATCAATGTCTTGAGGGTCACGACCTGAAAGCCACCAATAGCGGCACCACGCCGGATAAGGTTTCTCCTTCTGCCGGCAAACATCTTGGCATCGAAGATGAGCATCTGAAAGGTCGGTTAAATCCCCTCTCCTACCATGCCATTCGTATAGCGGTACACTGACAAACCCTCTGGCCTCCCGGCACATCTGTCCCTGCCGGGAGTCAGAAATTTGAAAACGCTTTCAGAAATATAATTGTGGAATAACAACAATCAGATCAAAGCTCACACGCCATACCAACGGAAAATATCCACCCAATAAATACAGTTTTTTCATCCCGGCCAATGGTAAAAAAGGTTGCATCAGAATGCGCAAATACACTATTGACTACAAATGAGCGCAAGTGCCGAATAGCGAGTCAAAGCGTATAAGATCAGCAGATACAGAAAAATAACTACTTAAGCAAATCCTTAAAAACCCTGTGCACTCTACACTCCAACCTCTACAAACTGAATTTCACCAAGTACTCCGGTCTCTCGCCAAAAACATCCAAACACAGATGAAAAACATTTCATGATATTCTTCTGTAAAACATAAAAACCTGACAGATAAGACGCTTTCCTGGCCACTATTAAGGCGTAAAACCAAAGATATCGTAATAATTCAGTACACAAAATTACGGGCCAGGTAACAATATGTTAAAACCATATATGCCATATTTTAGTACTAAAGTAGTAGGCACACTGGATACCTACTATAGTTGGATATCCTATACTGGATATTGGGTAAAAAGATCATATAAAAGCCATTGAAAACCCCATGAAAAATGCATTACATGAATCTGCACGAAATGAATCAGACAATTATGAAACACTGTGAGAAATATCCAAAAACCCCCATCTCACTCAGAAACCACGCTCATATAAGTAATAATTAATACACTCATCCAGGTAACAGAAAAGTTGTAGGAGATTTAGTTATCATGGCAAGACAACAGGCGATAGATTTAGCAGATCAGGTTTTCACTGTTGGAAGAAATAGAGAAATTCTGCACTTATACTCAGAAGATGAACAACTGAATGGTCGTACTCTAACCGTCAAACAAAAACAGTTGGTCAACTTTGGTTCATGTTCTTATTTAGGTCTCGAAAAAGATGAAAGGCTGATTGAGGCCTGCGTGGATGCGGCCAGAAGATATGGTACTCAATTCTCTTCCTCCCGCACATATATGTCTACAAACCAGTATCAAGAGCTGGAGTCATTATTTTATCAGCTGTACGGACAACCCTGTCTTGTTTCTCCGACTACCAGTCTAGGGCACATATCCACATTCCCTACGCTCGTAAAACCGGGCGACTTGATCGTCCTGGATCATCAAGTACATGCATCCATTCAAACCGCATGTAAGATACTCAAAGCCCAAGGTGAACGTATCGAAATGATACGTCACAATGACCTTAACCATCTTGAAAAACTCATTAAGCAACACCGTCAGACACGTGGAAAAATCTGGTATTGTGTGGATGGTGTTTACAGCATGTACGGTGATCTGGCACCCATTGATGAGCTCTACCAACTCATGGACCGTTATCCGGAATTCTATTTATATGCAGACGATGCGCATGGTATGAGCTGGTGTGGACAGAATGGAAAAGGCAGTGTGCGCGGTTCCAGAGAGCACCACCCACAAATGGTGTTGGCAGTCAGTCTCAATAAAGCTTTTGGATGCGCTGGAGGGCTTCTGGTGTTTCCCAATCAAGAGATGCGTAGAAGAGTACGCAGCTGCGGAGGTGGTTTAGTCTTTTCTGGTCCCATTCAGCCTCCCCTACTAGGTGCGGCTATTGCTTCGGCTAACATACACTTGTCTGGCGAAATTGAAGTCTTACAGCAAAAACTTGAAGAAAGAATAAAGTATTGTCTGATGCTCATTGAGCAATATAACCTCCCAGACGTCGCATTTTCTGGCTCTCCAATCTTTTATATAGGGACCAGCGAGCTAAATGCAGGCATTAATCTGGTCAAACGCCTCCACAATGACGGGTTTTACGTCAATACAGGTCTGTTTCCTACAGTTCCTCTGACGAATACTGGTGTAAGATTTACACTTACGAACCACGTTACCTTTGAAGATATCGAAAATCTGATCAGCGCTATAGCCAAACATTACCCCTTGGCGCTGGAAGAAGAAAACGTTACCAGCGTGACCGTTGCAAATGCTTTTAAGTTACGGTCACCTCAAAAGGAGAATTTTCTCAAAAGTTACCCAAACATCCTGAAACCGAATTTTAAGGTAAAAATATCTTATAGCATTAAGGAATTAGAGAAAGAATGGGATAGTATCTCTACTTTCAAAGGCTCGACTGGGACGACCAATTTGAGACTACTTGAAGAGGTTTTTGGAGTTTCAAAACAACAAGATGTTGATCATAACCACTGGTTGTTCAGATATATCACCATAAGAGACCAAAATAACACAATTGTACTAATGGCTTTTTTTACAATATGCGACATAAAAACCGACATGTTCTCAAGACCAGAACTAAGTGATCTGGCAAGTATTAAGAGGCTTGAGAATCCAGATGCATTCACCAGCAGATGCCTAATGCTGGGTTCACCTGTTACCGAAGGAATGCACATGTATATCGATGAAAGACACATACAGCGTAGTGAAGTTCTTAGTCTATTTCTGAACCAAGCAAAAAATATGCAATTGAATTTAAAGGCAGAAGTTCTTAGTCTACGAGACTTCCCCCCAGACCATTGGGTTTCAGAGCATATTGCAAGCAAAGGCTTTCTGGTCGAACAACTTCCAGAAACCCACTATCTAGAACAAGCAAAAAATTTCGCTACAGAAGAATTTATTTTCAACCTGAAGCGAGACTATAGAAAACACTGGAAAAAAAACATCATACCATTCATATCTAAATACTCATGTCATAAAAGGGAGTCAATAGATAGAGACACCCTGAATAATTTTTTTAACATGTATCTAAATCAGCAAAAAAAGGCAAAAGAGATTTCTACTTTCGCGTTACCTATTGAACTATTATGGAACTCGACAAATAATGGGTACTGGACTTGTTTGGAATTAAAACACAACACCAGTTCTGCTGCTTGTATGTTTGTTATGGTTGACCAAGGAGAGTTATTTTGCATGCTTTTAGGCACAAATCCGGAATTTAAGAAATTGGGTGTATACAGAGCATGTCTGTACTATGCAGGAAAATATGCAAGAGATTTAGGTTTAGCAAAGATACATTTTGGATTAACAGCATCTTTAGAAAAAAAGAGGATGGGTGCTATATCTCAACCACTAGTTGCATTTGTTAGAACCACTAATAACTATCAAATAGAAACATTAGAGTCTCTATCTAAAGGCAGAAATTTTTCATTATGATGAACACAGTTTTAAAAGACAAAGAAGTATCGTGCAGGATGATATTTCCTGTTATTTCAGCAATAAAAAATCATAATCTTGATGTATCATTACTCCTCAAGGATACCGGACTTGACCTCAAGTACATTTCCAATCCACAGAACAGGTTTTCTTGGAACCAGTTATCGATAATTATGAACAACCTAACCAATGAACTTGGTTTCTCTAAAGAAGATTTAGTGGTTCTTGGCGAACAATTCAAAGATTCACCTTTATACAAATCAGTATTATTTGTTTTCCGTTTGCTTTTTACTCTTCCAGAATTCTATGAATGGTTTCACCGCCCATCCAATGAAAGTCCTGCTAGACAGTCCATTAGCTGCATTACATACGAAATTAGCTCCGATGCTGGTTACAACTATAGACTTAAATTCCGACTTGATGAAGGATACCAACCCATATGGCAGTTCTATTATACGAGTCTAGGGGTCATTAGGGTTTTACCAACTATATATGGTTTGCCTCCTGTAGATGTTAAAATTTATGAACAAAATGACGGCTGTGTATACCATTTCCGTTGTCCCAAAACGGGTGGCATATTTTCACACTTAAGAAAATTTCTAACCTTTCCAATCGTGGCCAAAACGGCGGCAGAAACTGTTGTAAAAACAAATAGAGAACTCTTTGAAGCGAATGTAAAATTACAGGATGAAAACACACGTTTAGTTAGAACACAAAAGGCTCTAAAAGAAGCCAAAAAAGAGGCAGAAGAAGCATCAAAAGCCAAGACCCAGTTCCTGGCCAATATCTCCCATGAAATCCGAACACCGCTGAACGGAATTATCGGTTCTCTCAGCCTCTTGCTTGAAGATGAAAGAGACAAAGAAAAATTATCTTCCCTTAAAATCATCAATGAATCCTCCGAAGTATTGCTGAAACTGTTAAACGAAATTCTGAACTTTTCCAAAATCGAGTCAGGTAATTTTGATATTAATCTGGAACCCGTCAATCTCTATGAGTTGCAGTCGGAAACGTTTGATGCATTTTTGTCCGCTGCGCAGCAGAAAAATATCGCCCTCAACTCGACCTGCCAAATCGATCCCAAGCATTATTTCCTGGGAGATGCACTGAAAATCAAGCAGATTCTGAACAATCTGATTGCCAATGCCATTAAGTTCTGCGACGCCGGTGAGGTTAATATCAACAGTCTTTGGCAGGCTGATACCAAAACTCTGGTACTGACTGTTTCAGATACAGGTATTGGCATACCCGAGCATCAGCAGAATCTGATCTTTAGTGAGTTTGTGCAACTCGATAGTACTCTCAAACGCAGACATGAGGGAGCAGGCCTGGGGCTGGCAATTACGCAAAGACTGGTCGAGCGGATGGAGGGTTCTATCAAACTGACGAGTGAAGTTGGCAAAGGCTCCACGTTTGAAATTACCATTCCGATGGAATCCACAAACGCCCCCGAACCAGCAATCGGCAAAGAGGAGTCCAGCGAGCCTGAAACCACATTAAACATCCTGCTGGTGGAAGACAATAAAACCAATCAGCTGGTGATTAGCCGGCTAATCAACAAAGCAGGACATGAGTATACTCTGGCTGAAAACGGCCTTGAACGCCTTGAAAAAATGAAACATGATCAGTTTGATCTGATTCTGATGGATATCATGATGCCGGAAATGGATGGTATTGAAGCAACCCGTGAGATTCGTAAAATTTTTTCAAAAGATACACTGCCAATTCTTGCTTTAAGTGCGAATACCGAGACAGAGAATATCGAGGAATGTCTGACAGTTGGTATGAATGAATATCTCAACAAGCCCATTCGGATGCAGGAACTGAAATCGATTCTGAATCGTTATGCACCAAAACTGACTGCTGCGGAAAGCTCATAAATATTTATTCACCTACGTATACAAGTAGCCTTTATTGAAACCAATTGTCAATACAGTTGCGGGGAACTTCTTTGGGAACGCTCATACAGAATCGAGCTTACTGGCATCAATATCGGACAAGGCAACAAGCTATTTTTGGCATGCGGGAATACACTGTAATGCACTACAATGAAAAACGACTACAACGCTTCTTATAACGTCCTGTAGATATCTCTTTTCTGCTTTAACAGAAAAATGCTCATGTCACACCACTCCCTTTATTTGCCTCGCATCTACGAGCTGTTTATGCTGGCCTAACCTTCAGCCACGGATAAACACCAATATGACGTATTCAGACGATCAACACGCAATCACCGCACATGACTCAGAAGAAGATATCCGCAACCGCGATATCAAAATATTCATCAATGGCGAGATAGTCCATCGCGACCAGGCCAAAGTCTCTGTATATGACTCTGGTTTTTTACTGGGCGACGGGATGTGGGAGGGTATGCGCCTGTATAACGGCAAATGGGCCTTCTTCGAAGAACACATGGATCGATTATTTGACAGCTGCAAAGCCGTCTCTCTGGACATCGGCATGAGCCGTGAAGAGATATTGGAGGCACTGACGAAAACCGCCGAAGCCAACCAGATGAACACCGATGTCCACTGCCGGTTAATGATTACCCGTGGCACAAAAGTAAAACCATTTCAGCATCCCGGTCTGTCGCGTTCCGGCCCGACCATCGTCATTATTCTGGAGCATTCCAAACCGTCTACCAAATTATTGGATCGAGGTATCAAACTTGCCACGGTACCTCAGGTAAGAGGACTGCCGATGTCTCAGGATGCCAAATACAATTCACACTCCAAACTGAATTGCGTGCTTGCCTGTCTGCAGGCGGAACAGGCCGGCGCAGACGAAGGATTGATGCTCGACCCCCACGGTTTTGTGAACACCACCAACTCCTGCAATTTTTTTATCGTCCGTAAAGGCGAGCTCTGGACATCCACCGGCGACTATTGCATGAATGGCGTCACCCGCGCCAAAGTCATCGAGCTGTGCCAGCACCATGGCATACCTGTCTACCAGAAGAATTTCTCGCTGTTTGAAACCTATGGTGCAGATGAGGCATTCCTGACCGGCACCTTCGGTGCGCAAACCCCGGTCTCCTTCATCGATGGCAAACAGATTGGTAACGGTCAGGCAGGACCAATGACCCGTAAAATCCGTGAGCTTTATCAGACACTCATTGAACAGGAGTGCCAGTCATGAGAATCGCCATGTGGTCTGGCCCACGAAACCTCTCAACGGCCATGATGTACTCATTCGCTGCGCGGGCAGACTGCGCCGTTTGGGATGAACCGTTTTATGCTCCCTTTTTAAAGCAAAGTGGTCGTCAGGACCCGATGCTGGAAGAGATATTTGCACAGGAGGAAACCAACCCGGATATCGTCGCCGCTCGTTGCCTGGGGGAAATTCCGCACGGTAAAACCGTGTTTTATCAAAAACACATGCCTCACCATATGATCGCGACCATGCCCAGAGCATGGATTGCTGACATGGTAAATGTGTTTCTGATTCGCCATCCGGCACGAGTGATTGCCAGCTATGCCAAAAAACGCGAAAACCCAACCCTCGAAGACATCGGTATTGAAATGCAGGTCAGTCTGTTTGAAGAAATCCGTACACGTCAGGGTCACACGCCAGTCGTCATTGACTCCAGTGATATTCGTCGTGATCCAGCAGGCATGCTGAAGAAACTCTGCCAGGCAATCAATCTGCCATATGATCCGGCCATGCTGTCCTGGCCTGCTGGCGGACACGCCTGTGATGGAGTCTGGGCGCCTCATTGGTATCCGGAAGTGTGGAAAAGCACGGGTTTTGCCCCCCCGGAGGGAGACCTGCCAATATTGCCTGCTCACTTACAGCCCATCCTTCAACAGGCCCTGCCCTGCTACGAACGTCTGGCAACTCATGCCCTGAAATAGAACCCTGCCGCCAGACTTTTGGAACGGTCTGGCAACAGGTCAATTTTGTTCAAAACACCTGCATATTGCCATGCTATGATTCAGTGCAAGTGACAATGAGTGTTATCTATGCAAGAAGTGGAAGTAGCCAGTTATCAGGTCGCCACAGATCTTCACAATACCGAAATACTGACCGCCCGGTTCCATCAGCAGCGCTTTAATCGCCATGTTCATGAGGGTTATTGCATCGGTGTGATTGAACAGGGCGCGCAGCAGTTCTGGCGCTCAGGCAGCAACCACATCGCCGCCAGGAACAGCATTATTCTGGTGAATGCAGATCAGGTACATGACGGCCACCGGGCATCCGAAAACGGCTGGGCGTATCAGGCCTGTTATCCGACGGTTGAAGTATTTTCCACACTCAGCCAGGAGTTTTCCGGCCCGGGAAACGCACCATGGTTTGAACATGCCGTTGAGCATGATAACCACATGGCTGAACTGCTCAGAACGATGTTTAATACGCTTCGGGAATCCACCAATACGTTGCAACGGGAAACCGCTTTTTACCTCGCCATGACCCAACTGATGAGCAACTTTGGCAAACGTCGCCCGGAGCTGACTCATTTACAACACCAGCCGAAGACCGTGCGTTTTATTGTCGACTATCTGCAACAACACTTTGCCGAAAACATTTCTCTGGTACATCTGGCGGCCCTGGTACATTTGAATCCGTTCTATCTGGTCCGGCTGTTTACCCGAACCATGGGACTGCCGCCGCACCGATACCAGATTCAGGTCCGCATCCAACGCGCCAAAGCCATGTTAAGGCAGAAAAAACCGCTCAAAGCCATCGCCCTGGATTGTGGCTTCAGCGATCAGAGTCACCTTAATCGCCATTTTAAATTTGTCACCGGTATTACTCCGGGTCAATATCAGCACAGCATCACCTTATGAATCATAAAGTCCGTTTATCCCTTGCCCTGTCCGGGGCCAGAGACACAATTCCGTTAATCATCGCCGCCATGCCTTTCGGTCTGGTGTTCGGTGCACTGGCCATCAGCTCCGGCTTTTCCGCCACCTTTACCATGGCCATGTCGGTATTTGTATTCGCCGGTGCATCACAGTTTATAGCCATCTCCCTGCTTGCTTCTGCGGCAGCATTTCCGGTCGTGCTGATTACCGTGTTCATCGTTAATTTACGACATTTGCTGTATTCCGCGTCATTGATGAACGATATGCACGCGCTGGCCGGCTGGGCAAAACCGATACTATCTTTCTGGATGACGGATGAAACCTTTGCCGTGGTGACCAGTCGCCGGCTGAAGTACCCCAAATCTCCGGGATTGTTCTGGTATTACCTTGGGTCTGCACTCTTTATGTATCTCAGCTGGCAACTCTTTACCTGGATCGGTATTCACGCTGGAGAACAGATTCCAGACCTGAGTAAATGGGGGTTGGATGTTGCCATGGTGGTGGCATTTGTAGGTATCGTCACACCGTTACTGAAAACCAAAAGCCACTGGGCCTGTGCTCTGACATCCGCCGTCAGTGCTGGCCTGACTTTTCACTGGCCATATCAACTCGGATTTTTATTCAGCTGCGCTCTGGCAATTATCGTAGGTGTCACCATCAACTGGAAAACCCGCCCGGAGGTGCAACATGTATGAGGTATTATTGATTGCCGGCATGATGGCACTGACATTCGGTCCACGCTATCTGCCCTTCGCCCTCGCTGGTCGAATTCAATTACCACCATTGGTCACACAGGCGCTGGAGTTCGTACCAGTAGCCGTACTGACAGCCATCATCACACAGGCAACCCTTTACCGGGATGGAATACTTGTCATCAATCTGGACAACCACTACCTGGTTGCCGCTCTGTGTGCGTTCGCAACTTCACTGCTGACCAGACATATGTTTCTGACTATTTTGGTTGGGCTGGTAACTTATGGAATCAGTCTGTGGCTGGGATAGGGTTCTGAGGGGAACTTTCAAATTAAGTGGATGTCCTGAAGGACATCCACAGATTCAGAGGGATAGTGGTTTAGACTTAACGCAGATCGAAACGATCAAGCTCCATGACTTTGGTCCAAGCTGCCACAAAGTCGTTCACAAACTTCGCCTGTGCATCAGCGGTTGCATAGACTTCCGCCAGGGCCCGTAACTGGGAGTTTGAGCCGAATAGCAGATCAACACGTGAGGCTGTCCATTGCAACACACCGCTGTTGCGATCCGTGCCCTCAAAGATGTCCTCTTCTTTGGATAGCGGTTTCCAGCTGGTATTCATGTCCAGCAGATTAACAAAGAAGTCATTGCTCAATACTCCGGGACGATCGGTGAATACACCATGCACGGTCTGTCCAACATTGGTGTTCAGCACTCGCATGCCTCCTACCAATACGGTCATTTCCGGCGCGGTCAGCGTTAATAACTGGGCGCGATCCACCAGCAGCTCTTCAGCTGATACCGTAAACCGGGCTTTCTGATAGTTACGGAACCCGTCGGCAACCGGCTCCAGATGAGCAAAAGACTCCACATCCGTCTGCTCAGCCGAGGCATCCATACGGCCTGCCGTAAAGGGAACAGTAACATCCTGACCAACCGCCTTGGCAGCCTGTTCGATGGCAGCACCTCCGGCCAGCACAATCAAATCCGCCAGAGAGATTTTTTTACCGCCCGTCTGGGCACTGTTAAATTCACTCTGTATGCCTTCCAACACGCTCAAGACTCTGACCAGCTGCTCTGGCTGATTGACCTCCCAGTCTTTTTGAGGCGCAAGGCGGATCCGGGCACCATTAGCACCGCCACGCATATCAGACCCACGGAACGTGGATGCAGAAGCCCAGGCAGTAGAGACCAGTTCTGATACGGATAACCCTGATGCCAGAACTTTGGCTTTCAAACCTGCAACATCGCTGTCGTTCACCAGCTCGTGATCAACCGCGGGAATCGGGTCCTGCCAAATCAATTCTTCCGCTGGAACTTCTGAACCCAGGTAACGGGCGCGCGGTCCCATGTCACGGTGAGTCAGCTTAAACCAGGCTCGGGCAAATGCATCGGCGAACTGTTCCGGATGCTCATAAAAACGCCGGGAAATTTTTTCATAAGCCGGATCAAAACGCAGGGAAAGATCCGTCGTCAGCATGGTTGGCCGATGACTTTTAGAACTATCGTGTGCATCCGGAATCGTGTTATCACTGTCTTTTGCCACCCATTGGTGGGCGCCTGCCGGGCTCTTGGTCAACTCCCACTCATAGCCAAACAGGTTTTCAAAAAAATTATTGCTCCACTGCGTCGGTGTGGTCGTCCAGGTTACCTCCAAACCACTCGTGATAGTGTCACCGCCTTTGCCACTGCCATAACTGCTCTTCCAGCCCAGTCCCTGCTCTTCAATACTGGCTGCTTCCGGATCCGCGCCAACCAACGCGGCGTCCCCGGCTCCGTGGGTCTTACCAAAACTATGACCACCGGCAATCAGAGCAACGGTTTCTTCATCATTCATCGCCATACGGGCAAAGGTTTCACGGATATCCCGGGCGGCTGCCACTGGGTCAGGATTACCATTCGGACCTTCCGGATTCACATAGATAAGCCCCATTTGAACGGCGGCCAGAGGATCTTCCAGATCACGGTCACCGGAATAACGCTTATCATCCAACCAGGTTTTTTCGTTACCCCAGTAAATATCCTCTTCAGGTTCCCAAATATCCTCACGACCGCCGGCAAATCCAAATGTTTCAAAACCCATGGACTCCAACGCTACATTTCCGGTCAAAATCATCAGATCCGCCCAGGAAATTTTGTTGCCATACTTTTGTTTAACCGGCCACAGTAAACGACGGGCTTTATCGAGATTAACGTTATCCGGCCAACTGTTCAGAGGCGCGAAACGCTGTGAGCCGGTACCACCGCCACCGCGACCATCACTGGTGCGGTAAGTGCCGGCGCTGTGCCAGGCCATACGAATGAACAACGGCCCATAATGACCAAAATCTGCCGGCCACCAGTCCTGGGAATCCGTCATCAAAGCCTCAAGATCTTTCTTAACCGCTGCCAGATCGAGCTTGTTAAACTCTTCAGCGTAGTTAAAGTCAGCATCCATTGGATTAGATTTAGCCGTGTGCTGGTGCAGAATGGATAAACGTAATTGATTGGGCCACCAGTCGCGGTTTGAAGTACCACCACCGGCTGAATGATTGAATGGGCATTTGCTTGTGTCTGTCATAGGGGACTCTCCGGTTGTGTTTTTTCGATGTTTCCGCTTTGTGTTCCTATTTATAATGATTCTGCCAATCACTGACCAACCCAAATAATCGTAGATAACGATAGATTTTATTGACGATAGAAAATGGAAAAGATTGGGCAAAGAGAAGGGAATATTTTCGCTGCCACAAAAGGCATGCCATCTTCTTCGAAGGTAAAAGAAAGAAGGCGTCTCCAGAAGCTGACAATCATGCCAAAAATGTCATCACAGTTCACGACATATTCAAGCAAGCAATCAGTTAAGAGCCCTCGTTTTAATCATGTGACTTCAGCTGGATTCGCAGAAAGAAGCTACAACCTGTTGAAAACGCTAAGGTCTAAATGCGCTTAGATAGCCAGGCACGAATCAATCCAGCCTGAAAAAACTGCACAGGAGACTCGAACCCGCCTGATTTGATAATCTGCTCCACTTTCTCCGCTGCGAGGACTGCGACATCGTTAGCATAGGCATGACGCACTCGCTCCAGGTTTTCAGGGGTTATATCCACTGCAGATATCATATTCATCCAGGCAGGCAACAATATCGCGTACTCCGACGACTCGATATCTGAAGACAAATCAGAACTCGCCAGCAGCGCACCGGATTTCAGCCGGTCTGCAATCTCTCGAAAGAAGGTTGATCGCGCCGCCGGTTCCAGAATGAATTGAGAGACCAGAAAACAGGTTGCCGCGTCGTGAGGTTCTAATGTCGGAAGCGACTCCAGAAATCCTTCATGAAAATGACAACGATCCCGAAAACCTTCTTTTGTTACCCGTTCACGACAGACATCCAGCATCGCACCGGAAGGTTCAACCAGGGTAAACTGCCACTGGGGATGTTTTTCCGCCAGCCCCGTCAGCTCTACACCCGTACCAACACCCACACAGAGAATTCGCGCATCAACAGGTAATCCGGCAAACATCGATTGCAGCAATAAATGCAAACAATTCTGAATCGGCGATGTTTTCGACCATTGAGAGTCATACCCTTTAGCCTGCTGATCAGACAGTTCTTTAATTTCATCTTGATTCATAGTCTCCCCCTAAATCGTCTTAAACCCTGACCCCGTGATATCGGACAAAATTATTACCTTTCATTTTGCCAGTAGATTATATCTGGGGAAAAAACGCAATTCTGGGAAAAATACTCGAAGAAGAATACCTGTCTAAACAAGGATGTGACGAGCGTGAAAAAACGATGAAACCATTCGCAGTAAAATAACTGACCAATGAAACAGCTTGTGAATCAATTTGTATACGGATGTTAACGGTCTGTGGGAGCTTACGTTTTGGCTAACGGGAAGGTTATGTGAATGAAGAGATAGTGACGGACATAAAAAAGGCAAGCCGCTATGGCTTGCCTTTTTCAGAAAAATGCTGAGCAATTAAATCGCTACAATATTCTCTGCTTGAGGACCTTTAGGGCCCTGAGTCACTGTAAACTGAACGGCTTGGCCTTCAGCCAGGGTTTTGAAGCCAGAACTTACGATAGCACTGAAGTGTGCAAATACGTCTGGTCCGGATTTTTGTTCAATAAAACCAAAACCTTTTGACTCGTTGAACCATTTAACAGTGCCGGTAGTTGAATTAGACATAATAATTATCCTGTAAGGAAATATAAGGAAGCCTTTTAAGGGGCCGATATAGCTGGAAAAACAGACAAAAATTTAAAACTACAGGACGAAGATTTATGACAATGCAACGAAATGGAGAATATAAAAATGAGGCTTACTTTCTTGCTGAAGCCAATCTATGCCCTATCCAGAGTAAAGTCAAACAATATTTTTAATGGGTCACTCAAGGTTTCCAACACAGCCATGCTCGCCAGCACTTCACCTACAATCTGGTCGAATGGATCGTAACACCCGCGACAATGGTCTGACCTTTGAACTGTCGACAGTCAGCGTAAACTCATATCCCTGCGGTGCTTCTCTGGTAACCTCAAAACCAAGCTTCCGGTGAAATCTGATCGAAAGTTCATTGGATTTAAATACATTGCTGATGAGAGTGGTCGCACCGACTTTCTCCAAATGCTCAATCAACTGTCCAAACAACACCCCAAACGTGTATCTGTTTCGTTTATCGGGATGCGTCACAAACATCAAAACGAACCACTTCCCCTGCCCCAAATCCTTCAACGATGCATAAGCATGCAACTCCCCATCCTTTCTGACATCAAACAGGCAATTCGCGGATTTGGCCTGTCGAAGAGAGTCAAGGTATACATCTCTGTCTATGGGCTTGCCCGCTTTTATTGAGATGTCACTTAAAGTGAGCATGTCTAAGTTTAAATATTCTTCCATTTGCTTTTTATTCACTGACCTTAAATACAGGTTTTATATTCCTTTAATGATAACTAAGGGGCCTCTGAAAAATAGATCATCTCCGGTGAGTATGTTTTGTGCTTTAGCTTGAGGAACCTGGCTGGCTTCAGTCTTTCTTTTACAAAGGCTGCGACAGACCATGGCGTCTATCACAGCTACAAGATCAGAAAACGATACGGTTGTTATCTGTTTCAGTAAGTTAGCATGACAAATTTTTTATGACTGCCAATCCTACCTCAGCTCAAGCCGTCAGATCAGTTATTAATCAGCACGTCTCCCACAACGCCCCATTGCCGGCTGAAGGAATTGTTCCAGCTTGAACTGGAGGTTTTGATGTACCAGGTACCATTACCTGGGCGCCACACGGCCATATCTGCTTTGCTATCTCCATCAAAGTCTGTGTTTGCCAGCGGCACATCATTAACCTGACCCCATTGGCGACTGAAGCTGTCTTGCCAATCCGAGGATGAGGTTTTTACATACCAGGTGCCATTGGATGGACGCCAGACGGCCATGTCATCAATGCCATCGCCATCGAAGTCTGTGTTGACGATTGGCGTATCACCGTATAAGCCCCACTGAACACTGAAACTGTCATTCCAATTGGAGCTGGAGGTTCTGATATACCAGGTTCCATTACTGGGACGCCATACCGCAATGTCGGCTTTTCCGTCACCATCAAAGTCACTGTTCATCAATGGAACGTCCCCTATCAGCCCCCACTGTCGAGTGAAGGCAGATGCCCAACCGGAGGATGAGGTCCGAACCAGCCAGTTACCGTCACTGGGACGCCATACCACCATATCGTCAATACCATCACCATCAAAATCAGATTGTGTAATCGGAGTGTCACCCGCCATTCCATGCGCCACGGATACATTGGTGTTCCAGCCGGATGAAGAGGTCTTGATATACCAGATGCCATTTGCAGGTCTCCAGACACCCATATCGCTGCGACCATCACCATCGAAATCGGAATTACCCAAAGTAATGTCACCCGCCTGACCCCACTGCACAGAAAAAGAGTCATTCCAGTTCGAAGCTGAGGTTCGGACATACCAGACACCATCACTGGGCCGCCATACCGCCATATCGTTAATATCATCACCATCAAAATCAGCATTCTTGATAGGCACATCGTTTACAAGCCCCCATTGCCGACTGAATGAGTATGTCCAGACGGAAGAGGATGTCTGGACATACCAGACCCCATCACTGGGTCGCCAAACCACCATATCGGTCTTACCGTCATGATCAAAGTCATTGTCAGCCACAACATTGACGGCCAATACCGAAACCGCTGCCACACTGGTTGTGAGTAGAAGCTTGTGAAAAATGGAACTTGAAAATCGCGGTGTGAGTAAATCTGAGGACATAAACTTCTCCATTGAGCGCTCATTGTGATTGAGTATTCTGCTGACATATCAAGAAATGATATGAGTGGGCAGCTACTCTACTACACGCGCGCAGAGACTGGACTTCAGTCATTAGTCGTAAAGCCGCACAGTTCTGGAGCAACCTTAGAATGAGATTGCCTGACATTTGGCAAACAAAGGGCACCGCACTATTGCTCGGAACTTAATACTTCCAACCCGCCAGTAATCGGCAGATAAATATCATTAAAACCCGGAATAACATGCCACTCAGGAGAGATATCAATAACATCAATATTCACGCCAACTTTCAAAACCTTGTTTTCAGCGGCGGCTGATTCAGAAGTATCCAGCGCAGTGAGTGTCAAACTGAAAACCCCAACATTATTGTCTTCATTGCGTTCTGGTCCGCTAATCGTAATCTCCCAAATAGCTGATCCCAAGCTTCGACCGAAGCGCAATAGATTAAAAGTTGCCACGAAACATCTGTCAGAGAGACAGGTTGATATCCGCCAAATATTGACTGCGTAGAACGAACTTTAAACAATCGGCTTATTCGATACCTTTTATAGACATCAATACAATATTACTCTTAACTCATTCATTCCAAACAATACGACTCAGATCAATATTTCCTTAACAATATCTCTCTCATGAATGATTCTGATTATCATATTTTTTTGAACGACAGATCTGAATTTTTTAATAAAACAATCATTTTTAACTGCTCTACAGCAGTGCATAAATTTTTTAACTGAAAAAGTAATGATCCTATCCAGCTCAAGTTTTGAGCACACAGGTAATTAGTAACGCAACAGTTTAGGGCATCCAAAAACTTCATACTAAAGGGGGAGTTCTTTTCGCCGAATTTTTGAAACATAGTGAAGATATGGTTTAGCTCACTTTGTCGTAATACCAATTATGTGAGGGCAAGATGAAAAAAGATATTGCGGTCATTGGCATTGGTTCCTTTTTTCCAGATGCGCCCGATACCCGACATTTCTGGTCAAACATCCTGAACAAAAAAGATAGCATTATCGATATCCCCGAGCTCTACTGGGAGCTGGAGGATTTTTATGATTCTGATCCTTCCGCGCGCGACAAAACCTACGGCAAAAAAGCAGGTGTTGTTGACGCCGTTGAATTCGACTCACTGGAATTTGGCATCCCACCGAAACTCATGGAGTCCATTTCCGTCGATCAGCTGTTTGCGCTCCTGGTCGCCAGACAGGCACTGATGGATGCCAATTTGTTAGGCAGTCAATCAAAACCGTTCAATCGGGAAAAAGCCGGCGTCATTCTGGGAGCAGCGATTGGTAAAACGGCTTTCAGTCTCAGTCACCGCTTGCAGGCACCTCGACTGCGAAAAATCATCCTCAACAGTGGTGTTCCAGAGGCTGTTGCCAATCACATCATAGAACGCATTCAGGACTCTGAACTCGATTGGAGCGAAGCCTCGAATCCTGGTTATCTGGCCAACATTGTCGCTGGCAGAATCGCCAACCGGTTTGATTTTGGTGGTACCAATTCCACGGTGGATGCCGCCTGTGCCAGCAGTCTCTCAGCGATCAAATACGCGGTACAGGAACTCATTACCGGCGAGTGCGATATTGTGCTGACAGGCGGCGTGAACCTCGACTGCTCTGATTTCTCTTTTGTGTCTTTCAGCAAAACGCCGGCCATTTCCAAATCCAACCATTGCCGCCCGTTTGACGCTGATTCTGATGGCATGCTACTGGGTGATGGCATCGGCATGATGGTACTGAAACGTCTTGACGATGCCGAACGGGACAACGATCGAGTCTATGCAGTGCTCAAGGGCATCGGCTCATCCAGTGACGGCAAGGTCATGAGTATTTACGCGCCCAACACCCAAGGGCAGTTGAAGGCACTGCATCGGGCTTATGAAAATGCACAGGTCGAACCGTGTTCTGTCGGATTGATCGAAGCACACGGTACCGGAACACCCGCGGGCGACAAATGCGAAGTTGAAACGTTGACCCAATTTTTTTCCACTCATGAAACGCCGGCCAGACAGATTGCACTGGGCAGTGTAAAAAGCCAGATCGGTCATGCCCGTCTGGCTGCCGGTGCTGCTGGAATGATCAAAGCCATTCTGGCGCTACACCATAAAATTCTGCCGCCGATGATTAACGTCACCCAACCGGCGGATAAACTGGCGCAGGATAACTCACCTTTTTACGTAATCTCTGAAAGTCGTCCGTGGATCGTTAATCAGCGCACCCCGGCGCGTCGGGCCGGCGTCAGCGCTTTTGGTTTTGGTGGTACCAATTTCCATATCGTGTTGGAAGAATATCAAAAAGACCATGAGGCACCGTACCGACTGACTGAACTTCCAAGGGAAATACTGTTATCTGCAGATACCAAAACAGACTTAATGACGCTGATCAGAACTGGGTTGGAACCTGACGCCGATGACACCTCTTTTGCCCACTGGCTCGATACTCTGTCCACCGCACCGGTCAGTCACGAATCTCCCCGTCTGGGATTTGTAGCGGAGCACCTGCAACAGGCAAAAGAGCTGTTGACCCAGGCACTCAAACACCTGGAACAGCGTACCACCAGCGAGTGGGAAACTCCGGACGGCATTTATTTTCGCGAGGCGTCATATCCTCATCGAGATAAAATTGTGGCGCTGTTTCCGGGTCAGGGATCGCAGTATCCACACATGCTCAAGTCCCTTGTGGAAAACTATCCGGAACTTCGATCTTTTCTGGAACTGGCCGATAATCTGAACCTGAGCCATCAACGGCCGGCGCTGTCCGATATTCTGTACCCCATATCAATGTACGATCCATCCAGGGAACAGGCATGGTTATCATCCATTCATCAAACTGAAAACACCCAGCCGGCCCTGGGCGCACTTTCGGCCGGTCTGTTTTCCATATGCCGGAAACGCGGTCTGAATCCGGCCTTTTTTGTCGGTCATAGTTTCGGAGAACTGACTGCACTCTGGGCCGCAGGTGCGATGACTGACCGCGACTTTCTGGAAATTGCCGGTAAACGCGGCGAGCTCATGCAACAGGCTGGCGGGCAGAATAACCCTGGAGCCATGCTGGCAGTGATTGCGGATAAAAGCAGCATCGAAGAGATCGTGGCATCCATTCCGGATCTTCATATCGCCAATATGAATTCTCCACAGCAGACGGTGTTATCCGGTTCGATAGCGGCCATCGAACAGGCTGAACAGCAGTTAAAGGCATTTGCCACCAGTCGGCTGCCGGTATCTGCAGCGTTCCATTCTCCGGCCATGAAACCCGCACAAACAGAAATGGAACATTTTCTGGCTGACAAGGCATTTCATCCATTAACCGCGCAAGTATTCGCTAACGCCAATGGCCAGTGCTACCCGCAAAAAACCCGAGAGATCAAAGACCGTTTCGTTTCCCAGATAACCTCACCGGTTGAATTTATCCGCACCATCGAAAACGTTTATCAGGCGGGTGGCCGGTTGTTTGTGGAGATCGGCCCCAAACGGGTACTGGCCACATTGGTCGAAAAAATACTGGGCGACAGAGAGTTTCAGACCATCAGTCTGAATCCGTCCCCTAAAATCTCTGCAGAACTGCAACTGCGACAGGCTTTGATAAAATTAAAAGTACTGGGCGTCGCCCTGTCAGACGATCCATACGCGATTAAAACCACACCTGCACCCGCCAAAAAACAAAGTCCGGCCATTTTCACCGTTGACCCCACGGTCTTTTTTACCAAAGAGACACGCGCAAGGATCACTGAGGCCGTCGAGAAAAAAGATGATCTGGTGTTAGTGACTGCGGCAAACACCCCGCCGGAAAAAGTCCGGGAGCATAACCATGTTCACCCGGAGCCCAACCATGTGGTCAACATCAAGGAGGTTTCTGTGGACAAACCACTAACAACATCCGACTTAACTGTCATCGATAACATCCAGCAGCTCAATGGTAAAGTACTTCAGCAATTTTTAAAAAATCAGGGCGAACAGATCGATATATTAAAAATTCTGGCCAACAAAACGGCGGACCCGATACTCGACAGGCAACTGGGACTGATGGAAAGTTTCCAACAGAACAGTTTTCAGGCGTACAGTGCATTCTTCAACGAACAAAGCAGGTTGATGGGTACATCGGACAGCCGTCCGACATTACAAAATGCCACCACGCGACCATCATCTCTATCCCATCACACCGCAGACAACATCCTCAAACCAGATATCAGTACTGCACCGATCAATCACTCACCTGCCGAGCAGAGCGTGTCTTCATCTGTCGCCAATCGCTCAACAAGCACCACCACGTTTAAAACCGCTGAGCCGGTCAGTAACGTCACCCCGGTATCTGTGAGCACTACAATTCCATCTGTTCCTGACAACAACGTTCTCAGCCGGATACTGTTTAGCATTATCAGTGATAAAACCGGATACCCGGAAGATATGCTGGAAGCGGATATGAACCTGGAATCTGATCTGGGTATTGATTCGATCAAGCGGGTGGAAATTTTTTCCGCCTTAAATGAAGCACTGGAAGGAGGCATTCATAAGGAAGATGTCGAGGCCCTGGCCAGTTTGAGCACCATTCTGGACATTACCGGTTATCTTGCTAACCGAAGTAGTGCCCAGGCTGAAAGACATGCCCCATCTGCGCCACAGAGCACAAATGCTTCAGTATCACCTCACTCCGCCGGCCAGATGAACTACCGGAAAATACTGTTTACCATCATCAGTGATAAAACCGGCTATCCGGAAGACATGCTTGAAACGGACATGAATCTGGAGTCTGATCTCGGTATCGATTCGATTAAACGGGTGGAAATTTTTTCCGCTCTCAATGACGCCATGGCTTCCGGTATCCATAAAGAGGATGTGGAAGCACTGGCAAACCTGACAACCATCGAAGAGATCATTGCTTATCTGACTCAGACCAGCGACACCCAGTCTTCCGTCACGACACCGGCACCGGCATCTGTGAATCCAATAGCTACACCTCCACTGCCATCCGACAGCGGACACCTGAAAACGCTGTTCATGCAAATCATCAGCGATAAAACCGGCTATCCCGGTGACATGCTGAGTGTTGATATGGATCTTGAATCGGATCTCGGAATCGACTCCATCAAGCGGGTGGAAATTTTCTCCGCGCTCAACGAACAACTGCCTTCAGGATTATCGCGTGAAGACGTGGAAGCGCTGAGTGGTATTTCCAATATCGACGGCATTATCAGTTATCTTGCTACGGGAACATCGACTGACAGCGAACAACCGATACCGCAGGAGCGTTTTATAAAACGCTACGAAGTGGTGCCATCGGAATGCCCCTTGGCCGGCACCGGAGTCTCACGTATCAAACCGGGATCGACCATCATCCTGTTTTCTGAGGGCTCCGAACTCACCGAGATACTTGCCCAAGAACTCCTGCTACTCGGCAGTCAACCGATCATCATCGCCTGGCAAGAACAGACCTTTGACTTTCAAAACATTAATGAATCCTGCGCCGTTATAGAGCTGACCGGCAGCAACGAAACGCACTTTGAAGAGGCATTCAAAATTGTGAGCGGATTGACCCATGAGATACATGGCATGCTGTATCTGATGCCGGTTCATAATCCGGAAAATCGCTGGGAATCCGTCTGGGATCGCCAGATCGCTGCAATGGTTCGAGGTGCGTTCTTTGCCGCCAAATATTTTTACCATACTGCGCTGGCAAACCTGACGCCTGAAGAACATGACTCAAGATTCTTCATGGCGCTGACACGTATTGATGGAAAACTCGGCGCCGGCGACCAGTTCAATGGACGCTTCACCCAGGGTGGTTTATTCGGTTTGATGAAATCCATCAAACAAGAGTGGGAGCGGGTTTTTTGCCATGCTGTCGATATAGATCCGGATTGTTCCGCAATCGATGTGGCAGATATCGTATTCAAAGAGTTAGCCGCCATCGAAAGCAATACCCATGAAACCGGCTGGAAAAACGGACAACGTATCACCCTGAGATTAAACGAACACTATCGCCATCAACCGGGCACATTATCACCCACAGAAAAAGATTTCTTTTTTGTACCGGGTGGCGGCAGAGGTATCACTGCGGAATGTGTTAAAGGCATGGCCCGTACATTCAAATGTCGGTTCCTGCTGATGGGCCGGACAAAGTTGAGCACAACGTTGCCAGCATGGGCACTGGACAGTAGTGATAAAACCACGATGCGCCAGAAACTGATGGCTGCATACAAGGAGCGCGGTGAGCCTGTTAAACCGGCCGAACTGGACGCTCTGATCACGGATGTTCTCAATCAACAGGAAATTAAAGATACATTACAGTTCATCAAGGACGCCGGTGGTGATGCCATGTACTTCAGCGGTGATATCACCGACGAAACAGAGGTCAAATCGATTCTCGCCAAAGCCCAGACAGGCTGGGGTCCGGTCACCGGTTTTATCCATGGCGCCGGAGTGCTGGCGGATAAAAAGATTCAACGTAAAACAGAAGCGGATTACGAAGGCGTTTTCAACACCAAAGTCGTTGGCCTGCAAACGGTCCTGCAAGCTCTTGACCCGGCAAAACTCCGGTTTTTAATGTTTTTCAGTTCCATTGCCGGTTTCTTTGGCAGTGGCGGACAATGTGACTACTCCATGGCTAACGAAGTACTCAACAAATTTGCCTTCGCCTTTCAACGGCAATACCCGGACAGCGCGGTGTGCTCGATCAACTGGGGACCCTGGGCCGGAGGAATGGTGACCGACACCCTCAAACTGATTCTGGAAACCAGCGGCGTTCACATCCTACCAATCGATACCGGCGTGCAGTATCTGCTCGATGAACTGACCATGAACAGCGGTACCCAGGTCAATGAAATCGTGATCAACGGAACCGACACCATGCGACCGGCCCAGGCGGAAGTTAAAACTCAGGCAAAAGCCGATATGGCATAACGGCATCAAGGGCACGAGAGAGATGGAAAAGATTGCGATACTGGGCATTGGCTGCCTGTTTCCGGGAAATACGGACAAGGATGCATTCTGGCAAAGCCTGCTTGAAAACCAGACCTTAACCGGCACCGACAAATATGCCGACCGGGTCATCGAACGGGGTCAGCTCAAGCCTTACCAGGGTGATTTTGATGACTGTAATATCGATCAGGAAGAAATAAATGCACTGGGGGAAATATACAAATGGAGTCTCGCAGTCGCCCGTGATGCTCTGAAAGATTGTGGTTATCTGAATAACCATGAAGTACTGCAGAAAACCGGAATGGTGATGGGCACACTGAGCATGCCGGTGAAAGAAGATGCCGATATGATTGCAGATTTTATATCTGCCAGTAGCCGCATCCAGATGGAAGGTCTGGTTGAAAATAGCTGCATACCATTACAGCTGAACAACAAATCCGGCGTCATCGATCCGGTTCCCGGTTTCTCTGACAGCGACCCTCCGAGTGTCACCGCCAAAGCACTTGGACTTGGCGGCCCGGTGTTTTCCTTTAACGCCGCCTGCGCCACCCCCTTGTACAGTTTTAAACTGGCATCCTATTACCTGCAGAATCGACTTGCCGATGTCATGATTGCCGGTTCCCATTGTTATAACGAGCTGGTCATTGGCAATTGCGGTTTATTCGATCTGCTCGGGGTCTTGTGTGATGACGGTGAAAGTCGCCCGCTGGATAAATCATCGAAAGGATTGATTGCCGGCTCCGGGGCAGGAGCCTTTGTATTAAAACGGCTGGATGATGCGATCCGCGATAATGACCCAATTCTGGCAGTCGTCGAGTCTATCGGCTGGTCAAATGACGGCGGTACCAAGGCCATTCTTGCGCCCTCCAGAGAAGGACAGACCTGGGCCTTTCAGGACGCCTATCGTGACGGCGTTGCGAATGACATAGACTATATCGAGTGCCACGCAACCGGAACACGTGCCGGGGATCTGGAAGAGCTGGAATCCATCGCCGCATTTTTCGCCAGTGATACGCCCCTGATCGGTGCCACCAAAGGCACCACCGGCCACTTCTTCACCGGTTCCGCCAATGCCTCCATCACCAAAGTCATTCTGGCCATGCAACACGGAATCATTCCGGCCACCTTGCGCATCGATGATCCGGTTATTCCCGGCAATGGAACCTTGAGCGCTCACCATTATGTGCGCAGCAATACTCCCTGGCCAACAAAAGACCGGGCTAAAAGAGCCGGAATCAATGCCTTCGGTTTTGGTGGCATTAATGCCCATCTGGTATTACGGGAATTTATTCCTGAAGAGCACATTCACCACACCAGCCATGAACCGCCCGAACACCAGCGGCTGGCCATTACCGGTTTGGGCCTCAGGATCGGACCGATAGCATCAACCAAAGAATTTTTCTATTCTCTGGCCGCTGGTCGGCCGGCATTTACCAAGGTCGATGAAAAGCGTTGGCGTAGTCTGGAAAAAGATTCAGACTTTTTGCAACAGATTGATTTTACCGAGCTTCCGAAAGGTGCCTATGTCAACGATTTCGATTTTGATTTTTTAAAATTCAAACTGCCTCCCAAAGACAATCCCTATCTGATACGACGTGATTTGTTATTACTTGATGTGGCCGCCCAGGCGCTGGAAACGGCACAAATCGACGTTGGCCAGGAACCGCGAACAGCGGTCATCGTCAACTGCGCTCATGATTTTTCCGACTGCCATTTCATGGGTGTGGAAGAAAACCGGGCAGATCTTCTCCATGCGCTGGACCAGGGAACACCACCACTGACCGAAGCCCAAAAAAAAGAGTTGCTGCAGGTACTCCGAGAGATTGAACTTGATCGTGAAACACCCAACACGGTACCGGGCATCATCCCCAATATCAGGGCCAACCGCATCTCCTCTCATTGGAAGTTTCAAGGCCCGTCTTTCATCGTCATAGACCGCGAAAACGGTTTTACCAGAGCCCTTGAGTTAGCACGCTTTCTATTGAGTGAAAAGTCAATGGATGCCGTGGTCATCGGTTCTGTGGACTTTGCCGGTGAACTCGAACACCTCTACGTACAAAAAGCGAAAGGCAATTTGCCGCGCATGTTAACCACCGGTATTGGTGAAGGTGCCACAGCAGTGGTACTAAGACGACCAGAAGATGCCATAAAACGCGGCGATAAAATCTATGCGTTTATTGATGGCATGGCAACCACATCCGGAAGCCGCTTGTCAGATAACCATAGCGCCGAACAGGCTACTGAAGAGTGCCTGCAACAGGCCATCTCGGAAGCGGGTATCTGCAAAGGGGAAATTGGTTACCTGGAAGCACCATTGCACTACTCACTCGAGGTTGCAAAACAGGTTGAACAGCACTATGCGACACGACACCCGGAACTGATCTCCCCGACCGATTTTGAGACTGGCAGTCTCGATCAGATCACCGGTTACACGTTTACGTTATCGATGCCGCTGGCATTGATCAAAAATGCCTTGCAGCTGTTTTATCGGGTTAAATTCCCGGCCGATAGCACGACGACCCTCAGGCCCTGGATGCCTGGTGGACAAAAACGGGTTGCCGCAATGAGTGCATTTCGTGACGATGGCAACATGTCGCATCTGTTACTGTCGGAAGCACCGGTGACAACTTCCAGCTGTCAAAACCGACAGGGCAATTTCAACCGCTATTTACTGACGGTCACCGGGACCGATGAACAGACCATCACTAACGGGCTGATGCAACTGCATCAACAGTTGTCTGATACCAAAACCATTCCTGCTTACGGCGAGCCGGAAAGGCAACGGCTGACTCGGGAAATGGCTTTGAAAAATACCGTCATCGCAGTTTTATGCGGCAACAGCTATCAGCAGTTTATCTCTGAAATTGAACAGCTCAAAGCCCGGCTGCCGGTTATTTTCCAAACCCGCCAGGACTGGCAATCCAAAGCTGGCAGCTACTTTTCTCCCACGCCATTTGGTGCTGAAGTTAAAAGTGCCTGGATGAGCCCTCCCGGACGGATGATCAATCATCAGTTCAGTTGCGACTTGTTGTACCATTTTCCGTTTTTACGAAAAATCAGCGAGGCCACTGCCGAATTGCTGGACACGGAATCCGGCGACAAAACCCAGTTCACCCGATCAGTACTGAACAGCTCTTTCAGAGATTATTTCTTTGAGTTTGAGTTATCGAAAATGACCGTTTCGGTTCTGAAGTCCATGTCTTTGAAACCCGATCTCGTCATTGGTGCCAGCGTCGGCGAACTGGTGCTGCCAAATGCCCTGGATGGCTTTGTAGTCGACTCGCCCAAGTCATCAATCCTGATTGATGAGCTGCCCTTTCTGTCACAGCTCGACAGTTATACCCACATGCTGAAACAGTCGTCGAGCCTGGAGCGGTACTTCCACGAACCGATTACCAAGTGGGAAAGCTGGTATGTGAAAGCGCCGCTCGAACAGGTACAGGCACAGGTTGATCAGCATCGCAAAGTATTTATCAGCATCATCGGCTCACCGAACGATGTCATCATTGCCGGTGAAAGCGCAGGTTGTCAGCAGGTGATCGAAACGATCGATGGCTTTGCTTTACCACTGGATGAAGATGCCTTCGTTCATACCCCGGTGGCGGAACAATTCCGGGATCAGATTCTGGCGATGGAATCTGACTCAAACATCAAGGTCAACCCCGACAATGGTTTTAACATTTACAACAGTTTTGATGGTCAGCCCCTGGGCCCGGAGCCTGCGGATTTTCAACACTATTTTGCCAACATCCTGACCCGACGGGTGGATTTCAGACAAGTTACAGAAAATGCCTATCAAAACGGTGCCCGTATTTTCATAAACGTCGGTACCAATGAATTGTGCGCCCGTTGGGCCAATGAAACACTGAAAGATAAAAATGCACTGGTGCTTTCATTTACCGTTAATAACGAGCCCCTTGAACAATCTTTGTTCAAAATGGCAGCGGCGCTGATCTCGCACAAACAACCCATTAATTTCGGGGAATTCTTTGCCGATACTCCCGTGACTCATCAGGCAACCTTGATACGCAGAATCACAACCGGCCTGCCACCGTATGGCAAAGCGTTCTGGTCACCCGAAAACCGTCAGCGTATTTTGAATGCCGGCGCATCTTTGTCTTCCGCCACAAGTTCCTCAGCCCCCTTACCTTCGCCGGTTGAATCCCAACCGGTTCGAGAAAAACCTCGCACCGGCAATCCAATACCACCCGTTAGCCGGCCAACAAAATCGCAGCCTTCTCCCGAGGTAGTACTTGAGAGCAGCTTGCCCACACTCGGTAACTCCAACGCGCTGACGCGATTTATCTCTACTGCATTGCGACAGAATGCAGAAGCCAGTCTGCTGTACCAACAGTCGGAAGCCAATCTGCTGGCGGCCTTCAAACAGGCGTTACTTCATGAGCCATCTGCCGCTCCGGCCAGCGAAACTCCGCAGTTTTATTTGTGGAACTATGAGCAGATTGTCGAGATGACTGATGGCAGGATGTCAAATGTACTCGGCCCGTTATATGAACCGGTGGATGCTTACCCGGTACGGGCGCGCATGCCATCACCACCGTTTTTGTTTGTCACACGGGTGCTAAATACCAATGTGGAATTTGGTCGCTATCAGCCCTGCCAGATTGAGTTTGAGTTTGATCTGAACCATGACAACCTGTTTCGTATCGGTGATGAAATAGCGTCCATTGTGTTTACGGAATCCGGTCAGATCGGCATTTTTCTGGTTGGACTGATTGGCATAGACATCACCTCAAACGGCAAATTGCGTTATCGGGTTGCGGATACCCTCACCACGTTCATTGATCACCCTCCCAGGATCGGTGAAACCATGCGCGGTGTTTATAAAATTACTTCGTTTGCCCGTAATGGCGACACCACGCTGCTGTTTTCGGATTTTGACTGTTACCATGAGAACAGACTGTTCCTGAGCGTCAAGTCTGTCGGTGGTTTCTTCACTAAAGAGGACATAGAGAACTCCAAGGGTATCGCTTCCCCCAGACAACACAGCCCCGGAACCAGACCAAAACACGCGGCACTGCCTTGCCATAACTGTGAAAAATCAGCATTCACGACAGAAGATATGACGCACTTCTACACCGGTGACCTGGTCCGCTGTTTCGGCAATACGTATTTCTCTATACCCGCGTTCAGTCAGGCGCTACCTGACCCGGCAACCTGGATGCTGGATCGGATTCTTAGCAGTCGCTTTGAAGGCGGTCAGTACGATCTTGGCGAAATCATTGCCGAAAAAGATCTATCCACAGATCACTGGGCCTTTGATGCCCATTTCAAAAATGATTCTGTTTTCCCAGGCAGTATGATGATTCTGGGTATTAACCAATTGTTTTTATTTCTCGCAATTCACTCAGGACTTTATCCCAAATACCAGCATCGGAAGCTTCGGACGGTCTACCATCAGGAAGTGAAAACATCTTTCAGAGGACAGATCAAACGCATGCCTTCCACCATAAAATACCATATGCATATTAAGGATATTAAAGATAATGACGGCTTCACCCTGACGGTGGACACCGACATCATCTGCAACGGGAAAATCATTTTGCGAGCTGAAAACTACACCTTAACTACCGGCCAACGTGAGTAACGATCCATGAATGTCAGAGAAGCAAAAAAAAAACCTTTTCACAGGCAGCAACCCTGTTCTGGACAGGTTATCCCACCGAACTGATCGCCGGTCAGAATGAACAGGCGGTTCTGACCGGGAATACCGAACCGTTGTTCGTCATCGAACATGAGGGCAAATTAACACTTGCCAATAGCGGTACTGTTTCAACCAGTGAAGGTACCGACAGTCAGCCGTGCCGGGCAGTCATTCCCGCGGTCCAGGCCGAAGATTTGGGCGATGCCGGTTTCAAACAATGTTATGGCACCCATTTGGCCTACATGGGTGGTGCCATGGCCAATGGTATTTCCAGCCCAGCCATGGTTATTGCACTGACTAGAGCCGGTGCGCTCGGATCTTATGGGTCAGGAGGCATGTCAATGGCTGCCATCGAAGACGCCATCAAAACCATTCAACAGGCCATTGGAGACAAACCGTTCGCAGTTAATCTGCTGCATCAGCCCGGTAACCCGGATAATGAACTGGCACTGGTGGAGCTGTTGTTAAAGTATGGAGTGAGAGTGCTCGAAGCTTCGGCATTTCTGACACTCTCACCCGCAATCATTTATTATCGCCTGTCGGGTCTGGGCACTTCGGCAGAGGGCAAGACTATCGTCAGAAACAGGATCATCGCCAAAATATCGCGACCAGAACTGGCAACCCTGTTTATGCAGCCGGCAGATCCCAAAATGGTTGCCGAACTGCTGGCCAGTGGTCTCATAAACCACGAACAGGCACAGTTGGCAAAACATATTCCGGTGGCTGATGACATTACCGTGGAAGCGGATTCCGGCGGTCATACCGATAATCGCCCATTGATCGCGTTGCTACCGGCCATTATCGCGTTAAGAGACCGATTGCAGGAACAGTACGGCTATCCGCAAACGGTCCGCATTGGTGCCGGTGGTGGCATCAGTACTCCGCAGGCAGCCCTGGCGGCTTTTCAAATGGGCGCGGCCTACATCGTGACCGGTTCAATCAATCAGGCTTGCGTGGAATCCGGTACCAGCGAACGGGTCCGGCAATTATTGGCACAGGCGGATATGGCCGATGTGGTGATGGCTCCCAGCGCCGATATGTTTGAAATGGGAGTCAAAGTTCAGGTACTCAAAAAAGGTACCATGTTTCCGATGAATGCACAGAAGCTGTATGAACTGTACCGGAGTTATCCATCCCTCGATGCCATTCCGGCGGAAGAACGATTAAAACTGGAGAAACGGATTCTTCGCAAAACCTGTGACGAGGTGTGGGTTGATGTGCAGGCGTTCTTTGGCCGCCTCGATCCCAAACAGTTACAGAAAGCCGCGCTGGACCCAAAACATAAAATGGCGCTGATCTTCCGTTGGTATCTTGGCAAATCCTCCGGCTGGGCCATCGGCGATGTTCCGGACCGCCATATGGATATGCAAATATGGTGTGGACCCGCCATGGGCGCATTTAATGCCTGGGTCAAAGACAGCTGCCTCGAATCACCGGAAAACCGTCAGGTTGCCGATGTCGCCCGACATATTGTCGATGGCGCCGCCTACCTTTATCGGATAAACCTGTTAAGGCAGACAGGTTTCAAGATGACCAACATCCGCGAAAACTATGTTCCACAACCACGTTAAGGACTCATAATGCAGGAAAACCTTGTTCAGACCACACCCAATTCAGAATGGTGGGTGGATTCGGTGTTTTATCATATTTACCCGCTGGGATTTTGTGACGCTCCACAGGCAAATAATTTTACTGATCCACCAGTCCATCGTATCGAGAAAGTGTATGAGTGGCTGGATCATTTACAGGAACTTGGAATCACCGCAATCTATTTTGGTCCGCTTTTCGAATCAAGTTATCATGGTTACGACACCGCTGACTTTCTTCAGGTCGACCGGCGTCTGGGCGATTTCGAATCTCTGGCTGCATTGTTCCGGGAAATGCACAAACGTCATATCAGGGTGGTTCTGGATGGGGTATTCAATCATGTCGGGCGTGATTTTTGGGCGTTCAGGGATCTACAGAAAAACCAGCAAAATTCCCCTTATAAAGACTGGTTTGTGAACGTCGATTTTTCCGGAACGAGTCCTTATGGTGATCCGTTCTCCTACGATGGCTGGGAAGGTCACTATAATCTGGTCAAGCTGAACCTGCACAACGAGGCGGTCTGTGAACATCTGTTCACGGCGATCAAAACCTGGGTTGAGAAGCTCGATATCGATGGTCTCAGACTCGATGTGGCCTATTGCCTGGATAAGCATTTTCTGAAAAAAATCCGCAGCTTCGCTACTACTCTGAAAACGGATTTCTGGCTGATGGGGGAAATGATTCATGGCGATTACAATCAATGGGTCAATCAAGCCATGCTGCATTCCGGTACCAATTATGAATGTTTTAAAGGACTGTACTCCAGTCACAATGATATTAACTATTTTGAAATTGCATATTCTCTGAATCGTTTATTCGGCAGCGAAGGAATTTATAAGGAACTCTCACTGTTCAATTTTGTCGACAACCACGATGTCAATCGAGTCGCGTCGTTATTGAAAAAGACCGAGCATCTGTATCCTTTGTATTGCCTGTTGTTCACCATTCCCGGAATACCGTCCATTTATTACGGCAGCGAATGGGGCATATACGGAGAAAAGACCGATAACAGTGACGCCCCATTGCGACCCAGCCTGGATTTGGCATTCATCCGGGAACATGCGCGAAATAAAGATCTGAGTCAGACCCTTTGCAGTCTGGCTGCCATCCGAAAGTCTTCACAGGCGTTGAAGCGCGGGGATTATTTGCAACTGACACTCACTCATGAGCAGTTTTCCTTCCGCCGGAATTTCTTTGGGGATGAGATGGTTGTCCTGGTAAACAGTGCCGCACATACCGCTGGCTTCAATATTGTCCTGCCGGATCACAGCAACCGAAAATATGTGGATCTGTTGAATGGCGGAGAAGTGTTTCAGGCCGACAATGGTCACCTTCATGTCCCCGAGGTCCATCCTTACTGGTGCAGAATTTTGCACGCCAGAAACTGACCCCTCAAGCGCTTATTCAGATACAAGCCGGTCGCAGTATCACCGGCTTGTATGGAGATGGGCATTAACGCAACTGGCTGTCCTTACTACCACGACGATTAAAGGTCGTGGCCGAGGTCTGCTGGCTCTCAAGCTCCGCCTGACACGTCACACAATAGCGAATTCCGGGCATGGCCTTTCGCCGCGCTTCCGGTATTTCACAATCGCACTCTTCGCAATGGGTCAGGCTTTCGCCTTGATGCAAACGACTGCGCGCCAGACTGACGGCATCTTCAACACTGGCATCAATTTGATCCTGAACCGCTCCGTCTTTTGCCCAACCAACGGCCATTATTCACTCCCGTCTGTTTTGTTCCTGTCTGTCATCGTGGTATCAGAGTCTTCGGTATTTCAGAGCCCCTCTTCATCGGTGTCACCCAACACTTCCAATTTCAGTTCGCCAAAACCGGAACTGATCGGTTCAGCATTTTTTTCACCAATCTCCGGAGACTTGTTTTGTTCACTCGCGAGTTTGATTTTCAAACGCAGGTTATTGGGTGAATCGGCGTTGGCCAATGCTTCGGTCAGAGTGATTTTACCAGCCTGATACAGCTTGAAAATGGCCGCATCGAATGTCTGCATGCCAAGGTTTTCAGATTTTTCCATGATTTCTTTAATGTCTTCCAACCGGGCTTTCAGGATCAGTTCCTGAATGGTTTTAGTGCCCAGCAACACTTCGACGGCTGCGCAGCGTTTTCCATCCACTGTGGGAATCAACCGCTGTGACACAATCGCACGAATATTCTGCGCCAACCCCAACAGCAACTGTGGCCGACGTTCTTCCGGAAACATATTAATGATGCGCTCCAGCGCCTGGTTCGCGTTATTGGCATGCAGGGTGGAAATGGCCAGGTGACCGGTTTCGGCAAACTCGAGCGCGTGTTCCATGGTTTCCCGATCACGAATCTCACCAATCAGAATCACGTCCGGTGCCTGTCGCAAAGTGTTTTTCAAGGCATTGCGAAAACTGCGGGTATCCACACCCACTTCACGCTGATTGATGATGCTTTTTTTGTGTTTATGGACAAACTCAACCGGGTCCTCGATAGTGATGATATGGCCACCCGAGTTGGAGTTACGATGATCTATCAATGCCGCCAGAGAGGTGGATTTACCAGACCCGGTACCACCGACAAACAACACCAGCCCGCGCTTGGTCATTACCACATCCTTGAGCACTGGCGGCAATCCCAGGTGATCGAATTGGGGAATTTCGGTATTGATATTTCGGGCGACGATGGAGACTTCGTTACGTTGTTTAAAGATGTTAATACGGAAACGACCAACTCCGGAGATGGAGATGGCCAGATTCATTTCCAGTTCCTGGGCGAATTCCCGGCGCTGCTCTTCATCCATGATCTGATTGGCAATATTTTCAATTTCACCCGGTTTCAGGGGTGTTTGTGAGACCGGCTTCAGGGAACCCTGAAACTTCGCACAGGGTGGTGCGCCGGTACTGAGATACAGATCAGACCCATCTTTTGTCGCCAACAGCTTCAGATACTGGTCAATTGGTGTGGCCATGAATGACTCCCGTTAAAATTCGATGAAAATATCAACTTATTCTAAGTCATAACCTGCACTATATCGATCAGTGAAACGGCGGACTCACAGTGTTGTACGGCCGATATTTGCCCCACATAACAGATGTAGGGATATTAACTGACAACTCATGCAGACTGGGTCTCTGCATCCTATTTATCCGTGTGTTCATCATCCGGACTGATCGGCAGGGAAATATGAAAAGTACTGCCACTCCCCACGATACTGCTGACCTGAATATCACCCTGATGGTTTCTGATAATGCCGTAAGATACCGATAACCCGAGCCCGGTCCCATCACCCACTGAACGGGTGGTAAAAAACGGCTCAAAAATCCGCGACAGATTTTCCTCGGCAATACCAACACCGGTATCCTCTATCTCAACCCATACAGAGTCACCTTTGTGGCCGGTACGGATGGTAATTCTCCCCCTTTCGGGAATCGCCTGAGCTGCGTTGATCAGTAAGTTCATAAACACCTGATTCAGTTGTGATGGATTACAGTGAATCTTCGGCAATTGCCCAAATTGCCGGTCAATATCCACTTTCTGTTTCAGGTTGTTATCCAGCACATTCAGGGTGCTGTTAATGCATTTGTTCAAGTCGGCGAGCTGCCATTCTGCACTTCCCACTTTGGAAAAATCCCGCAGATCTGAAACGATGTGCCGAACCCGCTCAATACCTTCGAGAGACTCCTGCAGCAGTTTAGGGGCATCTTCATGGATGAAATCAAAGTCGATGGATACCTCCACCGCCCTGATCTTTTCTCTGGCGGGACTATCGTCATCGGCACAACTATTCAGCATCTCTTTATGTGTGGAAATCAATTGCAGCAGATCAGAGACATAGCTTGTCAGGGTTTTGATATTGGATTTCACGTAGCCCACCGGATTATTGATTTCATGGGCAACGCCAGCCGCCAGCATACCGACCGCTGACATTTTCTCCGCCTGCAACAGCTGTGCATGGGTATCCTGAAGTCTCCGGTACAGCGACTCCAGCGCCTTCAGCTGCTCTTTGGTTTCCAGTTCCAGCGTTTTACGACGGGTAATATCGTCAACAATGGACCAGACATAATGGCGATTGTCAGCTCCTACAATACGTACCCCAAAAGCCTGTACCGGAACGGTCTGACCATTTTCACGATACATATTGAGCTCTATCGCACTGTAACGACCTTCCGTTTCCAATGCTTTGCGCATCGCAGCCTTTTCCGAGGCGTACTCTTCGGCAATACACGACCACATGTCGGTCGTCTTCAAGGTGTCTTCAGAGCTGTTCAGCAATTGTTGATAGGCGCGATTGTATTCAAGGTGATGACCGTCCATATCCACCAGTGCGATACCCAGTGGAGAGTGCTCAAACAGGGCACTGAGTTTGGCGTCGGCAGCGGTTTCAGCCAACTTGCGCGCGGTAATATCCAGCGCCACGCCAATCACTGCGGGCTTGCCACGGAACTCCATGGCACGACCATGAACCTCAAGATCTATGCGTTTACCATCGCGCTGGATGCCAATAAAGGAGTAGCGCATTTCCGTGACTTCTCCACCGGATCGACGACGAACATTCGCGACCACTTTGTCACGGTCTTCCGGGGCAATGAGTTCGATAATGGGAACTTTACCAATAATCTCGTCAGGAGACTGAAAACCAAAAATACGCGCAAATTCCTGATTTACGTAATGGAAAAAACCATCCTGAATCAGATAAATACCCGCCAGAGATTGTTCCAGCAATGCCAGATGCCATTCACCAGACATCTCCATCCCAACCGATCCTTTCAGGGTGCCTGGTGTTGGTTTTTCATTTTGATCAGTCATGCTCTACCCCGGTACAGCCATTGGATAGTCTCTGTATTGATCGACACACCATCAGATTGAATCCCCCAGGTTACATCTGTTGAACGCGGTCATTGATAGCAATCCATGGACCGCAGAAACCACGCAGTTTTTTATCATTTAAGCCTATTAACTATAGATGAGTTTGACCGGGTTACCATGGTTAATTGACCAATCGGCCAGCAATGCCAGACGTAGTTGAATTTACGCAGAATCAGGAAGGAGTGAATAAAATGCTGCCGGAAAGACAGCATCCCACATCACCGATGAACACGAATGATTACCATCGTTACATAAGCCAACAATTGTACACATATCACCATCCAAAGATGACGTGCAACCATAATGATATCTAATCACTTTTCAGTATCAGGGGAGCATGCCTACCCCGGTAACCGCTCCAACTTCGGCAGATTTTCAAGATCGTTGTCCCAGTCGGCTTTACTGGAAACAAAAATATGCGCATTCGGGGCCATCGCCACGTCACCATTCAGACTGCCTGCCGGAACCACCAACAGCTTACCCTCCATCTGCAGATTAGGCAGAGCCGAGCCACAGTCGACACAGAAACTTTTCACATGCTGCGTGGGAAACAGGTTGAACGTCTTGACCTTATCCTCACCGACAACCCATTTCAAACAGGCCGATGACGAAAACAGATTCGCGGAATGAGCCGAACCGGTATCTTTACGACAATGCTCACAATGACACAGATAAAACTGATCGAATTCGCCTTCAACCTCAAACCGGACCTTGCCGCATAAACAGGAACCGTAGTATTTGTTTTTCATAGTGTACCCTGGCTGGATATTGGACTGTGTAGATGGAGAGAATCCTACATATGAACATCAAATTCAACGCTGGGCTATTGAAATCATCCTCACAACAAAAAAGCATGTAAAACCGTCAAGGACTTTGACAGTCCTTACGCCCTGCATCACAGGGTTGAAGAACCTGTTTAACGAGACATATCATTAAAACAGAACCTGAGGCAAAAATGTCGGACACATTTTTCTTAGAGCGTATTTGCAATACAGGTATCACTTTTATGTGGGCTACAAAACCATAACTTACTGTTGTCAATGAGGGTTCAGGGGACGCCGATTACAGTTGGAACCGGCGACATCCGGCTCAAAGACCAAAACATATAAAAATCATAATTTTTTATCATAATAACAATTTTTACCAGACTAGAATTACATGTCATTGTGAATAACAATGACTCAGCCTTGCATCAAATCATTTTATAGTCTGGCTGTATTCGGAAATCACCAAAACGTATTGACGGCAGATCAAATTGCAAACCAAAAACATGGTAACAGAGCATTTTGCGGAGATTTCTCAGGTTATTGATTGGGAAATAGTGTTAACGCCGGCACATAGGAACATTCAGAAGTATTTATAAACTCATAAGTTTGCACGCTTGAAATAGTATTCAGCTTCTGACCAATCAAAAAAGCCAACCCCGCTGGCCCCGCAATGACTAAATGAACCGTTCCTCGTCTACCATATTGATCAATAGCTCTACGTAATGCGCAGGTGGCCACATTGGCAACATCTAAAGCTTCCCCGGGGGTTAGTCTGAGATTGCGGTTGGGATCAACACCATTTGGTTTTACATTTATCATCGCTCGTAAAGGTAAGGTATTGGCAATCGCCCCAAAAAAATTTATGACATCACTTGTAACAGAGACCAACAGTGCATACTCATTTCCATTAACCTCTCTTGGTAAAATCGTTTCCTTAAACCCACTATCTTCCCGGTCAACATTTTCCCCCCATGCTCTACTATTTTCCTGAATCCAGTTCGCCTTGAGACCACTCACATTGGAGAAAGTAACTCCCAAGGACACAGCTATTGGCAAAGACAGCTGACCGCTAAGCTCCAATATGCGATTAGTCGAAAAATTTTCATGTATTTTGTTTTTAATACACAAGAATGCCGGCTGGATGAATTCTTTCCAACTATCCGGTTTAAGTAACCGACCATCATAATGATGACAAAGGTCCAGATTAAGAGCATAGCCCACTTCCTTCCTCAGAGGCGGCTGACGTGTATTGACTCGAATCCTGATTGGACCAGCATCCTGTGATGTTTCGTTGAGTTTTATGAGCCGGTTTTTTAGTACAACTTCTGCAACTTTTCTGGCGATATCCGCATCTACTTTCCCGTTAAACTTTAAACAGTTTTTAGATGATGGAAGAATACCACTCGTGCGAGTTCCCAAGATTTCATCGGCATCTTTGTAATCAACCACACCATCAGCCAGAACCAATTGCGCGAAAAATCCATCTTGCTGACTAACACGCCGAAAGATACCTTCGACTTCGACATCGCGGATCATTGGAGAGTTTCTAACCTCCGGGGTCACCAGTATGACAGCACAAGCAGTCTCTTGATCATTCAATCTCGTACGGATTTCAGATTCGGTGATTCCAGCCGGCAGATCAGATACATCCTGCCAGACAGCTACACCATGGTCTCGTAATGCATCCACAATCAATGCAGCCTGATCACTGCATTCACGCTTGTAACTTAAAAAACATATACCGGATGTATCCGTCATAACATGCTCCTGTAAGTAACTTGTTTACTTGGGTCAGACAGCTGGTTGCCACTGGCTACAACTTCTTTAGCAGCTTGCTCTACTTGGTCAAGTGTTGTACCAGATGGAAATAAGTCTCCAGCACCTTTAGTCGGATGATTACCATCAATATGCCTCGCCTTGATATGTTCCCATCCTTTTTTAAGGTCTCCCTGTTCAATTCTCGGCGTAGTCCTATGAGGCAGTCTGCATGTCGAATTGTGAACAAGCACAAGGGGCCTGCCTACATAATAGTTATGAGTATTTGCAATAGTAAGGTTATAAACTTTTTCTTTAGATTCGCTCGACTCAAGACCAGTGATTAATACGTCATCACCATCAATGCTAAGAAGTGCATCACCTACACTTAAATTTCCAGCTTGAACCCATTTGTCATCATTGGCCGCAATATAGAATGGGTGTCCATCTGTTACCCATGGCGCTAACAACACAAACTCTGGAACCAGAACATGGTGAGCACTATCTTTTTCTGTCATCTCATAAAACGCAAGGCAATATCAATCTGCATATTATGACAGTCGTCTGATTCAAACCAGAGCTCGCTGCGGCTTCATACGGCGTTTTTGCAGTATATCGATTGGGAAAGACGATTTTGGAATAAGTATCAACAAACGTTTAAGGATAGATCTGCCCTGTGCCGGTCAGACTCTGGCGATAACGAACCTGGATCAGTCAGACAGAACAGCCCCGGATGGGGCTGTTTGAACGCCGAGTGTCCTCTTAAGTATATAATTTTCTACCGGGGGAAACTTTTCGTTAGTGCCTCTCGTACTTGTTTTATTCCCTCATTAAATCCATTTGTTAATTCAGGATGGCCAATTTCATAAAATAACCTAGACGCTGTTTTAAGAGCAGAGATCAAAGAACCGGCAAACTGCTGACAATTAACTTTCCAGGTTATTCTGCCATCATTAGACTTAAGCAAAATACAGTTATTATCCATAACAGCATTAAGTTCAAACGCACCTTCCATAAAGCAAAAATCTTGACCACTCCCTCCATTTAAAAGGTCTACCAATGAGTTTGTCCACCAACCAAGAATTACAAGAGGATTGTCAATCCATCCATGATCAGGATAACACTCCTCTTGATTCCTAAAATATATAAACATCGGTGTAAGGTCGATATTTAATGGCTTTACTAATTTCAACTCATCATTCGTGTAAATTTCGATTTCCATCAGGTCACATCCTCGGAGCTGCACTTTCGACAATCCCTGTTTCTGGATTAAACCACATCCGTACTGTTTGGCCGCTTTTGGGATCTATCCCATCATAGATCAACCTGTCGGCCTGTTTCACACCATACTTGTCATAAGTGCCTACCTGAGTCCTTACAAGCTCTCTATTTTTCCAAGCACCTTTAACTCGCGCTTTTATTTGAGAGGCTGTTAATCCTGAGAACGATGTATGGTAAGAACCTGTTCTCTGTTTATTCACATTACCCCAGTCGGCATGATTATCAAATATGTGGTCCCAATCATACCCTTTGGCCTTCCTACCCCTAAACTTACAGGCTTTCTTATTCTGGTTATGCACCAAAATTCCGTCCGAGCCTATAAAATAGGTATGCAGTGTATCTACCGTAAAGTTATAAACCCTTTCAGTACGAATCTCTCTTGAGATTTGTTGAACAGATATCAGTCCATAAGCCAGTGTCAGCTTGTCTCCAGCCTCCAGCTCATTAGCCTGCTTCCACTCGCCTGCAACATAAAAAGGATGTTCTGCTGTAGCTTCCAGTACCTCACCGGTCTCCAGCTTAATCTCTACAAAGTTATAGCTCTTCTCATGCTGAATAAAATGCGTTACTTCCTTGTATGCCAGCTCTCCAGTTTCTTCATCGAAAGCCAGAACCATATCTCCGATTTTTACGTCTTCGATGGACATCAATCCGTTTTCGGTATGGACCATGGTTCCCGCCGGGAAACTATTAAAGAAGCACTCAACACCGTCATATGCTTTCCTTAATAACTCCTGTGTTTTCTTCGGCATCATTTTAATTAACTTGCCAGCCGAACCACCGAGCATATTAAGCAATATTTCTGTACCAATCTCCTTCGCCGACATTTCTCCACTGGCGATACTCATCCCCATATCAAAGGCTGAGTAAACGTTATAAGCACGCATCGCCAAGTTGCCCATGGTATTGATACCGGCCATGAGTGAGCCTAAGCTAAAATTACCACTTGGATCGGTATACATCGCCGGGCTGGCGTTGGCATACAGGTACTTATGCAGCGTGATTGGATCATGGTTATTTCCCATCCACGTATCCTGCTGCGTAAATCTTCCAATATTCTGGTTGTAGTATCTCGCTCTCAGATAATACTGATCTAAACTTTGGTCATACTGCTCACCACCATAGAGGTAGCTGTTTTCAGTTGTACCAGTACTATTTAACAACTCCCCGAACGCTTCATAATCATAGGTATCGGTGATGTCCCCATTGCTATCGCTGAGCGAACGTGTGCTGCCCAGTCCATCAACGTGGTAGTAGCTTGTACTTCCAGCTCTCACCTGACTGATCAGGTCGTCCCCATAGGCATAGCTGACCTGGGTAGTACCGTTGGTAATTTCCTGGATCACCTGAGCATAGGCCTGGTTACTGTCTACTACGTATTCCGTGGTATTTCCGCTCTCTGTTTTTTGATTGCGGATACCATCGATATTGTATTGGTAGCTAGCCGTGGTTGAGCCATCATCCTTGCTGACGCCTATGAGTTCATTCTTCGCGTTGTATTGGTAACTCGTCGTCACCCCGTCCTCTGTCTGTGTCAGGGTGTTGCCATTGTCATCATAGGTATAACGATACCACCACTTTCTGTTAATCGATCATTGGCATCATACGTGTAAGCCGTCTGCACCCCATCCACGGTCTCATACGTCCGGTTACCGACTTTGTCGTACTGATAAGTGGCTGTGTAATCTCCGTTGATGGCGTCCGTGATTGTTTCTCCTGTCAGCCGGTACAACGTGTCATAGCTGTACTCAGTACTCCGTCCATCCAGCTCTTCTATCTTGATCCTGCGCCCAGTTTTATCCAGGGTGTAGCTGTACTGCTCTACCAGGGTGCCATTGCCATTGTAGGTTTTCAGCTCAGTCAAACGGTTCAGGCTGTCATAGTTGTAAACCTGGCTGGTGCCATTGGGATAGCTCAGGCTGGTACGGTTGCCGACGTCGTCATACCCGTACGTGGTCGTGCCATCGTTTGTGGTGATGCTCTCCAGTCGGTTCAGTTGGTCATAACCATAACGGGTGATGTCTGTCAGTCCGTTACGGGTCACGCTGAACCGGGTTTTGTTGCCATTGGCGTCGTATTGATAACTCAGTACCGCACCATTCGGTTGGGTTTCCTGAATCAACCGGCTCTGGCTGTCGTATTGATACTTGGTGGTGCCTTGGCTGTCGGTGGCGCTGGTGCGATTGCCCAATACATCGTAGCTGAAGGTTTCTATCTCATCATCGGCATATTCAATCCGGGTCAGCTGGTTGTTTTCGTCATAGTTGTAGCGGGTTTCCTGACCATTGAAGTCGGTATGCGTGGCCATGTTACCGTTGAGGTCGTAGGTAAAGCGTTCCTGTTGACCCATCGGTAATGTACGACTGGTTATCCGGCCCTGACTGTCATACGTCCAGGTGGTTTCCCGACCCTCGGCATCGGTCTGGCGGGTTTTGTTGCCGGCGTTGTCATAACCGTAGGTCGTCACGTTGCCTTCAGTATCAGTCACGCTGATCAGTCGACCCAAGGCATCATAACTGTAGTCTGTTGTGATACCTGCCTGATCGGTATGGCGGGTCCGTCTACCCAACGCATCGTACTCATCGCTTTCACTGGAGCCATCGGCATAGGTGGTTTGGGTGCGCTGATCCAGAGCGTTGTAGTCGTAGCGTGTGGTATGGCCATTGGCGTCGTATGCGAAACTATGGCGCTGATCCAGGGCATTGATCGCCGCTGTTCTGCGACCGGCGGCATCGTATTCGTACTGGGTGTAGTAATTCAGACCTAATCTGACAGTGACACTCTGAAAAACCGGTAACTGTCAGATTAGGTCTGAATTACTACAGCTCAACAGAACAGCCCCAAATGGGGCTGTTTAAGTGACTGAACTTTTAACCGGCATTCTGCCATTGAGTTATTTCTTTACCCCATTCGCTATTTTTCAATGGCAGAATGGATTCAAGGAATACAAAATAAGCAGTATTCAACGAAGTAAATAGGTCTTCTGTTTTAATCACTTCTTCAGATGGATTTGGCTGCCACTCTGTTTGACTGACACACGTTGAGATCCATGCATTTTTTTCAGGAAGATAAGAACACGTGATCGTCCTCTCAATTCCCTGTTCATAAAAATCTATTTCAAAATTCTCATGTTGAGATAGCAAAGACAACACTATGGGCAACTGCTCTAAGAATACTGGCAAATCAGTTCTCACATCCACTGGCCAGCTTTGCTGGCCAAACCCTCCAAACTCAAAATCACATTCACCATGATCATCCATATACTCACAAATGCGCATTAATAATGAGTTGATATCATCAAGATCCGGATCATATTTTCCGGCGATATCCTGGCCATAAATGCTTTTACAATACAATTTTATATTCATGATGAGCCTACTATTTTAGTACTGGGTATGCTGTTTTTATTCCATTCTTCGATGGAACAATAATTGCCCATACCGTATCCAACACTTCTCCTTCTTTTGTAATTACCTGCCCAAGCCCCGGCGTTATCCTGACTGTTGTTGGAACATCCACGCTATGGCTCATAACTGCTAAAAATTCTGCAGCTCTTTGGTTATCCAACCACTGTCCTTGCGCGTTACCGGTAGAACGAGCACGGTCAATCAACTTTTGAGTATTTTTGACTCCCGCACCATGAGTATTAAATGTATGGCCAAAGGATTTAACGCTTTTCCAATTAACAACCTTTGTACAAATTCCCGCATTATGTGCTAATACACCATATTCACCCACATAGTAAGTATGATCATTCGCCACCGTCAGGTTATAAACTTTAGTCTTTTCTGTTGTTTGCACCAGCTTCAGGATAGTAACGTTTTCGCCGTCCAGGTCCATTAACGACTGTTCTAACGTCAGCTCTCCTGCATTCACCCAGTCATGCAACCCTGGTACATAGAACGGATGGCCGGCTGTCGCTTCGATCACTTCACCACTGTCCAAGGTGATATTTACGATCTCTTTATCACCTTCTCCGGTAATCAGGTGAACCACTGTCTGTAAGCTCTTTTCGCCGGTCGCTTCGTCATACGCCCAGACCTTGTCCCCGATCCGAATATCCTGGATTGGTTTCAATCCTAATTCTGTAGCGACTAACGTATCACCATTGAAGCTGTTCATATTGCAAGCTTTACGGAACTTGCGGGAGAACTTCGACAGCAATTTGAAGCCTGTTCCGCCCAAAGCTGCCAGACCCAACATTTTAAAGTTTGAGCCTACACTGGCAGCAGCAGTATCCGGATTCAGCGCTGAATCCAGGAAACTCATACCGATATCTATCTGTAGATTCGACAGTTCAACCTGGATATTACTGGCTGCTCCGAACCCGGCCAGGCCAAAGAAGTGACCACCTGGATCAATGTTCTGCACCGGATCGTTACCGGCGTACAGGTACTTATGCAAGGTAATCGGATCTGCGGCATTACCAGCCCAATCATCCATTTTGTTGAACCGACCGATCTCAGGGTTGTACCAGCGGAACCGCAGGTTATACATACCCAGAGTTTCATCTTTGGCCTCACCCGCATAGAGATGACTGTTCTCTGTATCGCCCGTCTGGTTCAGTAACTCCCCGAACGCTTCATAATCATAGGTATCGGTTATGTCTCCATTACTGTCACTGAGCGAGCGGGTGGAACCCAGTCCATCAACGTGGTAGTAACTGGTACTTCCTGATCTCACCTGACTGATTAAGTCATCTCCATAGGCATAACTAACTATCGTGCTGCCATTACTGATTTCCTGAACCACCTGGGCATACGCCTGATTGCTGTCTACCACGTATTCCGTAGTGCTTCCGCTCTCTGTTTTTTGATTGCGGATACCATCGATATTGTATTGGTAGCTAGCCGTGGTTGAGCCATCATCCTTGCTGACGCCTATGAGTTCATTCTTCGCGTTGTATTGGTAACTCGTCGTCACCCCGTCCTCTGTCTGTGTCAGGGTGTTGCCATTGTCATCATAGGTATAACTGATACCACCACTTTCTGTTAATCGATCATTGGCATCATACGTGTAAGCCGTCTGCACCCCATCCACGGTCTCATACGTCCGGTTACCGACTTTGTCGTACTGATAAGTGGCTGTGTAATCTCCGTTGATGGCGTCCGTGATTGTTTCTCCTGTCAGCCGGTACAACGTGTCATAGCTGTACTCAGTACTCCGTCCATCCAGCTCTTCTATCTTGATCCTGCGCCCAGTTTTATCCAGGGTGTAGCTGTACTGCTCTACCAGGGTGCCATTGCCATTGTAGGTTTTCAGCTCAGTCAAACGGTTCAGGCTGTCATAGTTGTAAACCTGGCTGGTGCCATTGGGATAGCTCAGGCTGGTACGGTTGCCGACGTCGTCATACCCGTACGTGGTCGTGCCATCGTTTGTGGTGATGCTCTCCAGTCGGTTCAGTTGGTCATAACCATAACGGGTGATGTCTGTCAGTCCGTTACGGGTCACGCTGAACCGGGTTTTGTTGCCATTGGCGTCGTATTGATAACTCAGTACCGCACCATTCGGTTGGGTTTCCTGAATCAACCGGCTCTGGCTGTCGTATTGATACTTGGTGGTGCCTTGGCTGTCGGTGGCGCTGGTGCGATTGCCCAATACATCGTAGCTGAAGGTTTCTATCTCATCATCGGCATATTCAATCCGGGTCAGCTGGTTGTTTTCGTCATAGTTGTAGCGGGTTTCCTGACCATTGAAGTCGGTATGCGTGGCCATGTTACCGTTGAGGTCGTAGGTAAAGCGTTCCTGTTGACCCATCGGTAATGTACGACTGGTTATCCGGCCCTGACTGTCATACGTCCAGGTGGTTTCCCGACCCTCGGCATCGGTCTGGCGGGTTTTGTTGCCGGCGTTGTCATAACCGTAGGTCGTCACGTTGCCTTCAGTATCAGTCACGCTGATCAGTCGACCCAAGGCATCATAACTGTAGTCTGTTGTGATACCTGCCTGATCGGTATGGCGGGTCCGTCTACCCAACGCATCGTACTCATCGCTTTCACTGGAGCCATCGGCATAGGTGGTTTGGGTGCGCTGATCCAGAGCGTTGTAGTCGTAGCGTGTGGTATGGCCATTGGCGTCGGTCTCACTGATCAGGTTGCCGTTGGCGTCGTATGCAAAACTGTGGCGGTGATCCAGGGCATTGATCACCGCTGTTCTGCGACCGGCGGCATCGTATTCGTATTGAGTGATGTGACCGAGGGCATCGGTTTCGCTGATGACTCGTCCGACAGCATCGTAGCTGGTGTAGGTACTGCTACCGTCAGCCAGATCGGTCTGGATGACCCGGTTCAGGGCATCATAGTGATAGATGGTCATTTGACCCAGACGATCCGTGGTACTCAGGCGGTTGCCTTCACTATCGTAGGTGTTAGCTTCCCAGGTACCATCGGGGTAACGGGTTTCTGTCACCCGGCCATAGGCGTCGTAATCCATTTCTGTCCGGTGACCCAAGGCATCGATCGTCGCGATCAACTGACCGGCCAGATCGTATTCGTTCTGGCTGACGGAACCATCGGCATAGTGTGTTTCGATCACACGGTTACGGGCATCGTAGACATAGGTTGTGGTATTACCTGCCGCATTGGTTTCCGTGAGTACATTACCGTTGTCATCGTAGGTGTACGTGGTAACTGCTCCTGCGTTACCAGTACTTCCGCCATCCGTGGCGGTCGTAGCAGTGGCCAATATATGGGTTTCGGTGAGTTTGTTGCCATCACTGTCGTAGGTGTATTCGGTCACGTTTTTCAACGCATCCGTGGTTTTGCTGACCAACCCTTTTTTGTTGATGTTGTTACCAGCGATATTCCCTAGTGGATCCGTCACCATCAACAGGTTACCAATGCTGTCGTAGGTATTTTTATAGACATTACCCAAGGCATCGGTGATCTCGGTTTCCTGACCACGGCTGTTGTAGGCATAGGTAATGGTATTACCCAGGGCGTCGGTCTGGGTCAGCTGGTTGTTGTCTGCGTCAAAAGTGGCTTCGGTGACATTACCCAACGGGTCGGTTTCACTGAGCTGGTTGCCATGTTCATCATAGCGATATTCCCAGGTTTCACCGGCGGCATCGATGCGGGTAGTAACATTACCCATGTCATCGTAGTAGTAGAACGTGGTGTGGCCGTTGCGGTCAGAAACCACTGACTCACGACCCGCAATATCATGATTGAAATCGATACGCTGACCATCGTTATCTTCCTGGGCAATCAGGCGACCATTATCGTCATAGATGTTCTTGATCAGCGTGCGTCCCAATGGGTCAACCAAATCCAGCAAGCCGTGGCTGCGGTTGTACACATAAGTGGTTTGCGCATCCAATGCATCCTCACTGACGGTCAGGTTGCCGTTATTATCGTAGCGATAGTCCAACCTGTGTCCATTGGGGTCTGTGATGCTGGTAATCCGGCCTTTGCTATCACGATTAAAGGTGATGGCTTTGCCACTGGAATGGAAAATACCGTTGTTGGTATAAGTCAGGGTATTGCCATTGGGGTCGACGACTTTATCGATACCGAAATCCTGATTCAGGTAGTACTCATAGCCCGACTGGGTGGTGAGCTTGTAGCGGTCAGGATCAACGGGGGAGCTGAAATACCCGGTTTCAAGCAACAGGCCACCAGAATAATAAGCACTGCTGTCATCCAGAGCGGTTAAGGTGGATTGGGTATCACCAACAGGATTGAACTTCAGATCAACATTATTGATCACCTGATAGGTGCTGCAACTGGGTGACGCGGCCGCTTCAAACCGTTCCACCTCACCGGTTGGCAGTGTGATGGTGACCACAGGAGCGCCCTGAGGTTCAACGCAGAAGTCGACAATCAGGTTGAATGGCCCGCGCTTGTATTGATTCACCGACCAGAACTTGCCAATGGTCCGGCTTTCTTCAACTTTGACATCCTGGTAACCCACGCTCCAGCCATAGCCAAAATCCAGATCTTCAAAACGACGGCGGCTATCGTAAGTACGCGTCAGGCGAATCGGAATACCCGCCATCGGAATGTTGAGGTCTTCCAGCGTGATGCTGAAGTTACCGACTTTCAGGTCACCCTCCACACCAATGACAGTACTGTCGCTGGCGGTATGCCCATTCACGTCTTCAGCATACAACACAATATCGTACTGACCATTTATCAGCATGGTCGGATCCAGAGTCGCCACTTTGGCATCGCTGACGTTGCTACTGCCTTCGGCAATGGTCTGCCAGGCCTGCTGTCCTTTCGGAGAAATCATGACCCGGTAGCGATAAAGATTGTCATCGCTGACACTGCCAATCACGTCGGCAGGAGCGCTGATGATGCTGTCGATGTCTGGAGCATTGAGGCTGACTACCGGCGCATTGTTGTCCTGTGGAACCCGAACGCTATAGCTACTGGCTTCCAGAATCGTAGTGGTACCATCTGAAACCTGGACAGAAACACTGTGGATACCGGCATCAGTGGCGGACGTGACGATCTCAGCCTGACCATAGGCATTCAGAGCCACTTCCGTATCATCGACCCATAGCGTACTGCTGGGACTACCCGTGCCACCGGATGTAAAGACGTTAATGACAACGGTATCTCCCGGATTCACTGCTTCCGGGGAAATCAAAATCGTCGCACTGAGCGGTAAGGCTTCAGCGGAAACAGCAATGCTATAGCTTTGCAGCGAACGTCCCTGACCATCATCGGCATAGAGCACGACATCATGGCTGCCGACCTGATCGGTGGTGGGTGTCCATTGCAGCAGACCGCTCACGTCCATGGTCATGCCGTCAGGACCCGTCAGAATCCCATAGGTCAATACATCGCCATCGGCATCGGTGGCTGAGAATTCATAGCGATAGGATTGATCGACTACGGCAGTCGATCCAGGGTGGCTGTTGATGACCGGATAATGGTTATCGGGACTGGCTTCAACCACTTCCAGAGTATAACTCTGGGTCACGGTAGCCTGGCCATCGCTCACGCTCAGGCTGATTGCATGGCTACCAACCTGATTACTGGTGGCTGTCCAGTGCAAGGCACCGGCATCACTCAGGGTCATGCCATCAGGTGCGGTGATCAATGCGAAAGTTAGCGTATCACCATCGGCATCACGGGCGACAACATCGTAGCGGTATTCCTCACCAACAATGGCCGGGGAGGTTGGTTGGCTGACGATTGAAGGAGTATGGTTAACTTCAGCGGCTTCAATGTTTAGTATCAACTGGAAAGTGGTACTGCCACCATGACCATCAGAAACTCCCACCTTGATGACCAATGCTTGTTCAGCTAAATCCTCACTACTTTGCCAACTCATCAAACCAGAGCCTGAAACAATCAAGCCATCAATCTGAGTGAACAATGTGTAGCTAAGTTCATCATTATCGGGATCAGATGCATTTATCTGATAACTCAGCACATCTCCCGCTTGCAGGGAGATTTCATCGTTAGTTGGATCAACCAGCGGTACTTGATTTGTACTCGTTACGTCGATATTGAAGTATTGAATGTCTCTGAGCGAAAACGCATCCATTGTTTCAACAGCAACCGCATTGATACCCATCTGATCTTCGACAGGTGTCCAACTCATGGTTCCACCGGTAAAACTCATTCCTTCTGGACCATATATCAGCTGCCATTGCAAACCTGTTTCGTTGGGATCAGTGGCTTCTGGCGTATACGCAAAGCTCTCACCCAGCTTTAAGCTCTGATCAGGCGTTGTTGTAATCTCTGGAGCCGATCTGGAAGCATTTGTGACCAATAACGGGAAAGATTGTTCAGTCACTAAACCACCATCAGTGGAGTATTGCAGGGTTATACGATGAGTACCTATATTGTCGTTGGTGGGCGTCCAACTAACCAGTCCATAGGTTGAATCGATTTCCATGTCTGAAGGAGCATTTAACAAGGTGTAGGTACCGTCGCTGCCGTTTTCAACTCTCGGCAGATAACCGTAGTCATCGTAAGCTGATATTTGCTGTGGGGGCACGGAAGTAAAATACGGCTGAGCACAAGTACCAATCGGGGTATAGGCGTTGATAAACTGCCAGGAGAGGATGTCATGGTCGCCATAACCTGAACCGGTACCAGAGGTAAAGCCCAAGTAGGCATTTTCCGTTTCCAGGACCGATGTTAAATCAACGTGATAGCTCAGCATTGCCTGTTCAGGGCGGGTGTTTTCCAGTGACAAGCGTACCTCTAATGTCTGGGTAGCGCCGTCATAATCCACCCAGCTATACCAGATATCACCATCATTCATTCGCTGAGCGATATGAACGGTGTCTTTGGAAACCATATCGCCGTTGAGGTCGATACCAATATGATTACCATCGGGATCAACGCTACGGTTATAGTAGGTGTCAAACTCAATGCCCAAACTGGTCGGTATCCCTTTATAGCCGATGCCACCCCCCGTGCTACCCACTTCACTGCTGACCGTTTGCACGACAAACGTCAGGCCATCAGCTCCCTGACCATCTGGATCGCTGACACCGTTCGGGTTACTGATCCGGAAACTGAAAAAGGTGCTGAATGACGCTTGAAAACCATTGTTGTCAACAAGAGGAATCGCTTGTTTTAAAAATGCACTACCTGCTTGACTGGCCTGGCTTGGAGTCAAACGCAACACTTGGTTGTCGCCAGAAGCTACTGTTGAAGCGTCACCATTTATTTGCAGCGTCGTCACATCAATGAAGTCATCGAAATTCACGACCACCGCGTCATCCGGCACACAACTGTTTTCGACATCAATGATTGTGATGTCATAGCTTTGAGTATCTGCATGGTCGTAAGGATCGCTGACCGCTACTTCGACACTCACTGTATCTCCATTAACATTGCTGGCATGCCAGGAAATAGCCCCGCTGTCCGGGTTAATCAACATTCCTTCTGGGGCTTGTAATAAGGTATAGTGCAATTCATCGTCATCAGGATCTGTCGCTTCCACATCGTATAGATACGCTTCGCCATTGGTAATTTTGACGGTGGGGGTACTGGTAATCACCGGTGGCTCATTGGCTTCAGGCAAATCACCCACAAACGGCACTTGATTGATCTGCATCGGGCCGTTCCAGTGGTTGGCGAACAGCTGGCCATAAATGACACCGGTGGGATTGTCCAGATCGGCCAATGGCGCCAGTACTGAACCTTGGACACCGACAGATTGCAGCGTCAACGAGGTCGCCTGATAGAAGTTGTAAACCACATGATCACGAACGCTTTCCAGAGACTGCAAGCCCATATTGGTCAGGCCGGGGGCGGCACCATCGATGTTGAAGATGTAGGTTGCGTCAACAGGCGCACAGCTGAGGTCGACACTGAAGGTATTGGCAGCCAGGACCTGCCCGCCATCGAGTTGAAACACCTGAGCCTTAGCATCGCAGGCAGCCGTCATATAGACGCCACCCCATTGATAAACCACGGTACCGTTGGCGTCCAGGGTGGCCAGGTCGGCAGACAATTGCGTCAGTTCGCTCTGTACTGCGATAAAATCAATCGGTAAGTCCGCACCGGCCGTGACCGTCGCACCTTCGGCCATGCCATCAATCACCGTCTGGTCAACGCCATCCGTACTGCCACCGGCGAGAATATCGCCGTTATAGACATGACCGTTGGGAAAGGTGATATCTCCCCCGGCGATCAGCACACCATCCGGTAACGTAGTATTCAGTTGCTGACCGATGCTGTAGTACAGCAAAGAAATGTTGCCACCGGCTGCCAGCCGGCCTTCGACATCCGATGCCGTGGCGGTGAAATCACCAAATACCAGCGCGTTATAGGGCTGGGCAACACCGAAATCCTGAGCGGATACTATCGATGAAAGCGAAACAAGGGAAAGTAAGATACAGAGGGGAAGTGCGACGATCTTTGTCATTACAACGGTCCTGGTACATCCGATTTAAGAAAAGTCCTTAGTTTGTCAACGAGGGAGTCGGCAAAACAAGACGATTATACAAAGTGCAAATATCAAGTAAACACAGCTCATAGTCAGGCCATATTTTCGTGACTCAATTCACAATACATGTCGCACGCCGGAAATGCTGCAGAAGCAATCACTGCACCCAGGAATGATTCCTGCCACCCCTCCAAAGGAAACACTGAGCAATATTCGCAGGTATGAAAATAATTAAACAGGTTGTCATAGCCACTGTTTAATCTGACCGATCATCAGAAAGAAAATCAGCGCTGGGATGGAGAACCGGGTTTATATACTAAAGCTGGATATTCAGACCTTCCGAACAGCTCTGCCATAAATGATCGCAAGGTACAGCGACGAAACAGATTCAGTTTGAAACCGCATCGCCGCAGCCGTCATCACGCAATAGACAGATAAACCCCCACCATGGCGATGGCACCACCTGCCACGCGGCTGAGAAGATCATTGCGGGTTTTGTGAATCAGCAGACCACTGGCAATACCGGCAGAATGAAGTAATACCGTAGCCGCAACAAAACCTGTCACGTAGGACAAGGTACCTGCCGTTAAGGGCATTTCCGCGCCATGGGCATGACCATGGAACAAGGCAAACACACCCACCACGATGGCACTCAAAAGTACTGGCAGACGAAAAGCACCGGCAATCAGAACTCCCAGCAGCAGAACTGACAACGCGATGCCCTGTTCAACCCAGGGTAGCGCTACCCCGGTAAACCCGAGTACACCGCCGACGATCATCACGCCCACAAATGAACACGGTACTGCCCAGATGGCCCGACCACCCATTTGCGCCGCCCACAATCCCACGGCCAACATGGCCAGCAGGTGGTCGAGCCCGCCCAGGGGATGGCCAAATCCGTGACTCAGTCCATTGGCGGTTGATACTCCGGTATGTGCTGACGCAAATACCGGCAATGCCAGCAGCAGAGTTGTGATGATCGCTTTTAATGTGAATCTCATGTTCGCTATCCTCGTTCAAACGACTGCAGTAACCGGTGGCAAAACCTTCGGTTCCAGCATGCCTTCTGTAATTATAAATTCGATGATCTGTTCCAGACCTTCGGCTTTTTTCAGATTGGAAAATACAAATGGACGGTTCCCGCGCATTCTGCCGGCATCATGATCCATGACGGCCAACGATGCCCCCACCATGGGTGCGAGATCGGTTTTATTGATCACCAGCAGATCCGAGCGGGTAATGCCCGGACCACCCTTGCGCGGAATTTTATCGCCGGCGGAAACATCGATGACGTAAATCGTCAGATCCGATAGCTCCGGGCTAAACGTCGCGCTGAGATTATCCCCACCACTCTCGACAAACACAACATCGAGATCAGGGTGCCTTTTTGCCAGTTCATCAATGGCGGCCAGATTCATGGAGGCATCCTCCCGAATCGCCGTGTGCGGACACCCACCGGTTTCCACGCCGATGATACGGTCAGCCGCAAGAGCCTGATGTCGGGTCAGGAACTGCGCATCTTCCTGAGTGTAAATATCGTTGGTCACCACGGCGATATTGTAATGCTCGCGCATGGCACTGCACAGGGAGCGTAACAGTGCGGTTTTGCCGGACCCTACCGGTCCACCGACACCGACACGCAAAGTCTGTTTGTTCATATGCTTGCTTCCTATGATCGAAATAAACGGCTGTATTGCACTTCATGTCGGGCACTGGCAATTGCCAGTGCCGGCAAAGATGATCCAGTCTCAGCAGTGGAAATATGTTCCGCCTGGGTCACGGCAGCGGCAATCATTGGTTGCAACTGCAACAACAGTTGCTGCGCCTGAGACTGCCCCAGCGGCACCAGCTTGGTGGCGGCGATGACCTGGTTTTCCAGCCATGACCACGTCATGCCGAGTGCCGCAGCCGGCCATTCAAGCTGCCAATACACGGCCACCCAGGCATACAGGGTGATAAACGTGACAGACTCGTTTTTGGCCGGTAACGGAATATTCAGTTGTTTCAGCAAGCGCATGAGCGCTTCACCGGTGGCGCTGTCCATTAACCGCAGTTCAGCGCTTTCACGACTGGCCAGCAGCAGCTCCCCGGCTTGCTGCCAGGCATGCAGATCGGCCCGCTGCGCCGCCTCCATGGCCTGTCGCAGTACCGGCAGTTCCAGCATTGGCAGGGCATATTTGAGTTGTTGCGATAACCACTCGTGGGTATCGTGCTGGTTACGAATCCAGCCGAGTTCCACAGCACTTTCCAGCCCCTGGGAAAACGCAAACGCCCCCACTGGCAGGCCGGCGCTGTTCAGTTGCAGCAGTCGCAACAACCCGGTATCAGTGAGGGTGATGGCCATGGTAGGCTCCGTTTTCCGGCATGAATACCGCTCGTTCCCGACACACCTGCAAGCCCTGTTGTATCAGCATGGCTTCGAGAACGTGATCAGGCGTCATGCGCAGCCAACGTTCGCCCACCTGGACTTTGACATGACGATTACCCAGGTGATAACAGGCCCTGGCAAAGGTTTCCCAGTCTTCACAGCTGGCCCGGACTACCGTTTCCTCGGCTCCCTGAATCTGTACGATGCGACCACAGCGGCTTTTCAGATATTCGCCGACCAATAGCGGACGCCCACGTTCCTGCATGATCAGATGCACTTCTTCACCGCTGTCGGTATGGAGTCGCTGACGGTTTTTGTGCCGCTGTTCGTGGGTCAGTATCACGGTTGCCGCCACCGGCTCATGACAGTGCAAACCCAGTCGTTGATGTATTTCCAGCATGATGTTTTCCTCAAAACAGACAGTATCGTTGTGCCAACGGCAGCTCAGTGGCCGGCTCACAGGTCAGCAGTTCGCCATCGGCCCGTACTTCATAGGTCTGCGGGTCCACGCTGATATCCGGCAACCAGTCATTCAGGCGCATATCCTGTTTACTCAGGTTGCGAGTGCCACGGCAGGCCACCAGGGCGCGGCGCAAACCGAGTTCCTGTGCAAGATTCCGCTGCATTGCCGCTGCCGCCACGAAGGTCACGGATGTGGCCGCTGCTGCGCCACCGAAGCCCGCAAACATCATGCGATAATGAACCGGTTGCGGTGTGGGAATGGACGCATTGGGGTCGCCCATTGGCGCGGCTGCAATCATGCCGCCTTTGATGATCAGCGATGGTTTGATACCGAAAAACGCCGGTTTCCAGAGCACCAGATCAGCAAGTTTACCGGCCTCAATGGAGCCTACTTCATGGGCAATGCCGTGGGTAATCGCCGGGTTGATGGTGTATTTGGCGATGTAACGCCTGACCCGGAAATTATCCGCTCCCAAAGCACGATCTTCAGGCAGCAGACCAAACTGACTCTTCATTTTGTGGGCGGTCTGCCAAGTGCGGGTGATCACTTCGCCGACCCGCCCCATGGCCTGGGAATCGGACGCGATCATGCTGAATGCACCGCGGTCATGGAGAATGTCTTCTGCGGCAATGGTTTCCTTGCGGATGCGCGAATCGGCAAAAGCGACATCCTCCGGGATGCTGCTGTCGAGATGATGACAGACCATCAGCATGTCGAGATGTTCATCCACGGTATTGCCGGTATAAGGCCGGGTGGGATTGGTCGAGGATGGCAGCACATTGGCGTGAGCACAGGCACGGATAATGTCCGGCGCATGGCCGCCACCGGCTCCTTCGGTGTGATAGGTATGAATCACCCGTTGTTTGAATGCAGCGAGGGTGTCGTCAACAAAACCGGATTCGTTCAGGGTATCGGTGTGAATGGCCACCTGCACATCGTATTGTTCCGCCACAGTCAAACAGTTATCGATGGAAGCCGGCGTCGTCCCCCAGTCTTCATGCAGTTTCAAACCGCAAGCGCCGGCCTGGAGTTGTGCAATCAACGGCTCCGGCAGACTGGCGTTGCCTTTGCCCAGGAAACCAAAATTCATCGGCAGGTCATCGGTGGCCTGCATCATTTTGCCAAGATACCAGGGTCCGGGGGTACAGGTGGTGGCATTGGTCCCGGTCGCCGGGCCGGTACCGCCGCCAATCATGGTGGTCACACCGGACATCAATGCCTCTTCTACCTGCTGCGGACAGATAAAGTGAATATGAGCATCCACCGCGCCCGCCGTCAGAATGGATCCCTCACCGGCCACCACTTCGGTACCAGGACCGATGATCAGATCCACGGCGTCCTGAATATCCGGATTACCGGCCTTGCCGATGCCGGCGATGCGCCCCTGTTTGATACCGACGTCGGCTTTAACGATACCCCAGTGATCGATGATAACGGCATTGGTGATGACCAGATCCATCGTATCATCATCCAGTCGCTGGCTTTGTCCCATACCGTCACGAATCACTTTGCCGCCACCGAATTTCACTTCGTCGCCGTAATGGGTGAAATCCTTTTCGATTTCTATCCATAACCCGGTATCGGCCAGCCGCATCCGGTCACCGACTGTCGGCCCGAACATTTGTGCGTAACTTTGTCTGTCCATGGTCCGGCTCATGAGGAAGCTCCGCTGTCGAGTGCGCCCATGATCCGGGCACGAAAACCAAACACCCGGCGACTGCCGGCATAAGCGACCAGTTCCACTTCACGCCCCTGCCCGGGTTCAAACCGAATCGCCGTACCCGAGGGAATGTTCAAGCGGAAACCACGAGTCCGCTCGCGCTCAAAACGCAGCCCCGGATTGGTTTCATAAAAGTGATAATGGGAACCCACCTGAATCGGCCGGTCAGCGATGTTTTCCACATATACTGTGACGGTCGGGCGCTGTGCATTCAGGACAATGTCATCACCTCGCGTCTGTATTTCACCTGGAATCATATAACCTCCTCAAACGATGGGTTCATGGACGGTGACAAGCTTGGTGCCATCGGCGAACGTTGCCTCCACCTGTACCTCGGCAATCATTTCCGCCACGCCCTCCATGACCTGATCGGCCGTCAACAGTGTTTTACCGTAGCCCATGAGATCGGCCACCGTTCGGCCATCACGAGCCCCTTCGATAATTTCCATAGTGAGATAGGCCACCGCTTCGGGATAGTTGAGTTTTAAACCGCGCTTCAGCCGCCGTTCGGCCAGTAACGCGGCACTGAATACCAGTAGTTTGTCTTTTTCTCTGGGTAGTAGTTCCATACAGTACCTCGTCAAGTCAGGTCGCCCAGATTCTGGGCATACAGGCGTCACGACCGGTCAATAACGGCCGGATATCACACCATAATCGGGTCAACAGCCGGCGCGCCTGTTCGGCACTCCAGCCGCAAAAGCGAATACTGAGAAAATCACCGCAACGACTGATAGCGGCCAAATCCGCATCATCAATCTGAGTGCAGTGATATCGCAGCTGTTGCATCACATCCTCATGGATATCTTCAGCAAAAGGCCCGGCCAGCATCAGGGCATATACCGGTGCACCACGGAAACCGACATTGGTGCCCAGCAGTGGCAGACTTTGTTCATTGATCAACAGCCGTTCGTTGATAACCAGTTTCGAGCCCTGATAAATACGCAGACGCTGATCCAGTTCTCCACGGTCAAAGGGTTGTTGATTAGCCGGCAAACCAAAACTGATGATGTCCCACAGCAGACAACGGCCACCGGCTTCAAGATGTACTTCAGTGTTCAAATGCACCCGTGCCGCCGGGAATAAGATGGTTTCCAGCGGCAGCCACTCCAGCATGGCATCGTCCGCCACCTGAACCGTCAGAGACTGTCGTTGCAGTGAGGCGTCATCACGGGCGCGATAGACACGTCCGGCTCCCGGCGTCGTCACCAGCGTCTGCGCCCCGGCGGCAAGATCAATTTCAATATTCAATCGATCTCCGGAGACCAGGCCACCGGGTGGATGCAGCAAATAAACATGGGCGCACTCATGTCCTTCCGGATAGAAGGGCTTCTGCACGTACAGCGGACCGCGATGTTCATTCCGGAGTAGCCGGGTACCGCGAACCGTGGCCGCCAGTTGCAGGTAAATATCCGCCTCCCAATGACCATTCGCAGATATGGGTGATACGTCCAACCGTTGATTCACGTATCCCCCTATACCGCCAGGTGCTGGCGTATCAGTTCATCGCTGAGATTTTCCATGTGGTCACTGGCAACAATGCGGCCCTTTTCCATCAGGTGAAATTGTTTGCCAACCCGACGGGCAAACCCCAGCTTCTGTTCCACCAGGATAACCGTCAGACCATCCTCTTCATTCAGCCGCAGGATGACATCGCCAATCTGTTGCACGATGTTAGGCTGTATGCCTTCGTTGGGTTCATCGAGTATCAACACCGATGGCTCGATAACCAGCGCCCGGCCGATGGCCAGTTGTTGTTGCTGACCACCAGAGAGATCACCGCCGCGGCGATGCAGCATATCTGCCAGCACCGGAAACAATTCGAATATCCGTTCGGGAATGTGCTTGCGTTTATCCTTGCGTATGGGCAGGCCGATGCGCAGATTTTCCTCCACTGTCAGCAGAGGAAAAATCTCCCGCCCCTGCGGAACATAACCGATACCTGCCGGTGCTCTTTTTTCTGCCGGACGATTGTGTAATGGATAGTCATTGATGCGGATTTCTCCACTGCTGACCGGCAGCAACCCCATCAGACACTTCAGCAGTGTGGTTTTACCAACGCCGTTGCGCCCCATGATGCAGGCACATGATCCCTGAGTGATGTTGAGATCCACGCCCCACAGGATCTGACTGCTACCGTAATGTTGCGTCACCTGTCTGAGTTCGATCATGCGCTTTCTCCGAGATAAACATCGATGACATCGCGATTGTTCTGCACTTCATCCATGCTGCCTTCGGCCAATACCGAGCCCTGATGCAGCACGGTCACAGTACGGGCGATGCTACGGACAAATTCCATATCATGCTCAACCACGACGACGGTGTGATGGCCCGCCAGCGAGGTCAGCAGTTCGGCGGTCCGTTCGGTTTCCTGTGCCGTCATGCCGGCAACCGGTTCATCGATCAGCAACAGTCGCGGTTCGGCCGCCAGCAGCATGCCGATTTCCAGCCATTGCTTCTGGCCATGAGACAATGCTCCAGCCAGCATGTGTCGCTGTTGTTGCAGGCCAATGATTTCCATCACCTCATCGATACGTTCCCGCTGCCCGGCCGACAGGCGCGCCACCAGCGCTGGCAGAATGCCTTTATGGGTGTTGAGTGCCAGTTCAAGATTGTCCAATACGGTATGTGCCTCAAACACCGTCGGCTTTTGAAACTTGCGGCCTATGCCCAGCCGGGCGATATCCGCCTCACGTTTTTCCAGCAGGTTGTGAGTCTGACCAAACCAAACGGAACCGCTGTCGCAGCGGGTTTTGCCGGTAATCACATCCATCAGGGTGGTTTTGCCGGCGCCATTGGCGCCGATCAGGCAGCGCAGTTCTCCATCGTTGATGTAGAGATTCAGATTATTCAGGGCTTTAAAGCCATCGAAGCTGACACTCAGATCTTCAATGTAGAGAATGACCTGATGGGAGACATCGACCTTTACTTCCCGGGGCACCAGAAACGGCCACACCTGATCCCGTTGCAGTATGCTCATGATTCTGACCTCTGACCGGATGAGTAAGATGATAACTTTCTAGCGGTCATACGGAATTTTGACGACAATCCGACCAGCCCTTTGGGCAAAAACAGTGTCACCAGCACAAACAAACCACCCAGAGCAAATAGCCAGGCTTCAGGCAGCAAGGCGGTAAAACGGGTTTTGGCATAGTTGACCAACAACGCGCCGATCACCGCACCTGCCAAAGTGCCACGACCACCGATGGCTACCCAGATCACGATCTCGATGGAGTTGATAGGAGCAAATTCACCCGGATTAATGATGCCAACCTGAGGCACATACAAAGCACCGGCCACCGCCGCAACTACAGCGGAATACACAAACAGCCAGACCTTGTAACGTTCGGTCTGGTAACCGAGAAACCGGGCCCTGGCCTCACCATCACGAATAGCGATGATGACCTTGCCAAAACGTGAACGCAGAATCGCCTGACTCGACCACAACGCGACGATCAATAACACCGCAGACAGCAGTAGCAACACCACGCGGGTGGTGTCGGCCTGTAAGCTGAAACCGAGCATATCTTTAAAATCAGTCAGGCCGTTATTACCGCCAAAACCCATTTCGTTGCGAAAAAAACTCAGCATGAAGGCATAGGTCAGAGCCTGGGTCATGATAGACAGATAAACGCCGGTTACCCGGGAACGAAATGCCAGCCAGCCGAACAGAAACGCCAGACCGCCCGGAATCAATATCACCATGAGCAGGGCAAACCAGAACTGATCCATGCCGAGCCAGTACCACGGCAGTTCCTTCCAGTTCAGAAACACCATGAAGTCCGGCAACAGGGCATTGCCGTAAACACCGCGTTCACCGATCTGACGCATCAGATACATACCCATGGCATAACCGCCAAGGGCAAAAAAGACACCATGACCAAGACTCAGAATGCCACAGTAGCCCCAGATCACATCAACCGCCAGCGCCAGCATGGCGTAGCACAGATATTTACCCAGCAAGGTAACGGTGTAGGTACTCACATGCAGTGCTGAAGATTCCGGTATTAACAGATTTCCCAGCGCCGCCAGCAGTGCCATGGCAAATACCGCCACCACAACCGGCCAGGTCGCGGTCAACTTAGCGTCACGCTGACGCCAAAGACTGAACAGACTCATTCCGCCGCCCTCCCTTTTTGCGGAAACAGTCCACGTGGTCGTTTCTGGATAAACAGAATGATGAAGACCAATACCAGAATACTCGCGAGCACCGCACCCGTGACCGGCTCCAGAAACTTATTGGCAACCCCCAAAGTAAACGCCGCAACCAGGGTGCCCAGTAAATTGCCAACACCACCAAACACCACCACCATGAACGAGTCGATGATATAGCTCTGCCCCAGGTTCGGGCCGACATTGGTCAGCTGGCTCAGGGCCACTCCGGCGATGCCGGCAATGCCGGAACCCAGACCAAAAGTCAAAGCATCCACCCGCTCGGTATGAACCCCCATGGCTCTGGCCATATCGCGATTCTGGGAAACAGCCCGGACATTAAGACCCAATGAGGTTTTCTTCAAAATAAGCAGCAGTAAGCCAAAGACCAGCAGCGCAAACACAAAGATGTATAAGCGGTTCAGGGTCAGGGATAACACCGGATTGAGTTCAATCGAACCGCTCATCCACGAAGGGGTTGCCACTTGCCGGTTCAGCGGTGAAAAAACCGTTCTGACCAGCTGCTGCAAAATCAGGCTGACCCCAAAAGTCGCCAATAAAGTTTCCAACGGCCGGCCATGCAGAAATCGAATAATGCCACGCTCAATCAACACGCCGGCCAAACCTGAAACCATGAAAGCTGCCGGCACCGCCACCCATAAGGAATAATCGATGGCATTGGGCATCAGCAGTTGCACAACGTAGGTGGTATAAGCCCCAAGCATAATCATTTCGCCATGAGCCATATTGATCACCCCCATGACGCCAAAGGTGATGGCCAGACCGATGGCCGCCAGCAATAACACCGATCCGAGACTGAGACCAAAAAACAGCTGATCCAGTCGGCCGTACCAGGCCACCCGCTGTTCGATATCCGCCACCGCCCGTCGGGCAGCGGACTGAACCGCTGGCCTGGTATCGTCTTTGGCCAACCGGTTTAAAGCGTTACGAACATCGGTTTCAAGACTGTTACGAAGCTGACCAATGGCCGCCACTCTTTCGTTATCATCCTGAGCGGATTCAGCGCTATACAGAGCAATGGCCGTCGCCATGATAGCTTTGACCCGTTGGTCCTGTTCACCAGAGTACAATGCGCGAATAGTGGCCATGGTGTCTGCATCCAGTTCGGACAGCAACGACCGTACTGCGGTATAGCGCAGATCCGGTTGACGTGCATTGAGTTGTAACCGCGAAATGATCTGTCGCAACTGACCGCGCAAGGTATTGTTCACCCGGACCTTGCTGATTTGTTGCTTAGACAACGATTCGATACGATGACCGCTGAGTATTTCCTGATATTGATCGATACCGTTGACCGATGTGACCGAAACCAGCGTATGGTCGGATTTCAGATAATAGAGATCACCCGCCAACAGGCCATGAAATAGCGGTAGTAATGCTTCTCCGCCTTCGACTTCCAGCTGTTCAAGGATAGGTGCCATATCTTTCAGGCGGGCTTCTGTCAGTTGCTGTAGCAACTCATTAACAGAGGCATCTTCGTTCTGCGCCCAAGCCGGCCATGCCTGACAGATACACAAGACACAAAAAAACATCAGTTTTTTCACCCTACACTCCAGCAGATTGATATTTGAATGAATGGATACGTATGACGGTGGCTGAACACTGGCGATCCACATCATCAGAGACCGCCAGTGCCGATACTTGCCTTATGAGCCGTAGTTCTGCCCGGAGCAGGTTTTGGTTTTGGTGTTGTAATTGCCGCATTTGATCGGAGTGGTCCAATCGGAAATCAGATCTTTCGAACCAGGCAGGAAATCTGACCAGGCATCGCCGGCCACCAGACCATCGGTTTCCCAGACCACTTCAAACTGGCCATCATCCTGTATCTCACCGATCAGTACCGGTTTGCTCAGATGATGATTTTCGTTCATGACCGCCATACCACCGGTCAGGTTGGGAGTCTGTATGCCGATCATCGCCTGTTCGACCTTGTCGACATCGGTCGTGCCGGCTTTCTCAACCGCTTTCACCCACATATTGAAACCGATATAAGTGGCTTCCATCGGATCATTGGTGACCCTGGCGTTATTACCAATAAACTGATGCCACTGTTTGATAAACGCCTGGTTTTCGGGTGTATCCACACTTTCAAAATAATTCCAGGCTGCCAGATGGCCGACCAGAGGCGTGGTATCGATACCGGACAATTCCTCCTCACCAACGGAAAACGCAACCACGGGAATGTCTTCTGCGGAAACACCCTGATTACCGAGTTCCTTATAAAAAGGTACATTGGCGTCACCGTTGATGGTGGAGACCACGGCCGTCTTTTTACCTTCACTGCCAAATTTCTTGATATCGGAAACGATGGACTGCCAGTCAGAATGACCGAAAGGAGTGTAGTTGATCATGATATCGGCATCCGCGACACCTTTGGCTTTAAGGTAGGCTTCGAGGATCTTGTTGGTCGTACGTGGATACACGTAGTCGGTTCCCGCCAGTACCCAGCGTTTAACACCGAGATCATTCATCAGATAATCCACTGCCGGAATAGCCTGTTGATTCGGTGCCGCACCGGTATAAAACACATTTTTTGAGGACTCTTCACCTTCATACTGCACCGGATAAAACAGTAACCCGTTCAGCTCTTCGATCACCGGCAAAACAGATTTACGGGACACGGATGTCCAGCAGCCAAAAATGACATCGACCTGATCCTTGGTCAGTAACTCCCGGGTTTTCTCCGCAAACAACGGCCAGTTAGAAGCCGGATCAACCACCACGGCTTCCAGTTTTTTACCCAGCAACCCGCCTTTTTTATTTTGCTCGTCCACCATCATCAGCACAGTATCTTTCAGGGTGGTTTCACTGATGGCCATCGTTCCCGACAGCGAATGCAATACACCCACTTTAATGGTATCGGCCGCCAGAGCGCCCATCGTCAACAAACCAGCCGTCACACCGAGTGCCAGCCCTTTCAGCAATTTAACAGGTTTCATGATTCCCGGTTCCCCCAGAATTTGGTTAATGCGTAAGACAACAATGAAACAAAGCGTTCCATGACATTATTCAGAGAGGAGTACCGTTCAGGTATGCGCTGATTGACTCAGAAAGCTACGTCATTTGACGTACTCAGTAGAAGTTGTTGAGATTTCTCACCCGGTATAAATGCCTGCCGGAGTCAGACGTTGTCAGCATTTTTCCCCAGCAGCATCCAAAGATTTGAACGTCGACAAAGCAAAAAAAAGCAGCCATCTGGCTGCTTTGTTTATATGGGAACTGATTATTTCAGGGTTGGATAATCATTTTCAGAGCCGAAGTCCCAGATGTCGCTGTCCCATCCTTTATAAATGGACGGATTACAACCATCGTCACTATTTCTTGTCCGACATTTCAAATCAGCACTGCTGTAACCATATCCGGTCGCACTGACCTTTATGCCACTGGTAGTGATATCCCAATAGCTGCTCTCAACTCTTATTGTTTTCTTAAAAAATCCATTTCCATCGGAAAAATCACCAACCAGTCCACCAACACTTTCCTGCCCCTTTACCCGACCAATTGAATAGGTACGATAAATATCCAGGTACACTTCAGAACCACCCATTTCCACAAAGCCAATCAACCCCCCAACCTCTTGGATACCACGAACGTCTGTCCAGGCATAACTGTCATAAATTTCCATCACGGAGTAACTGGCGGTCGCAGAACCAATCAACCCACCCACAGCATTTTTACCGCTGGCATAGCCTTTGGCTGACAAACGAGTAGCCCGTACGTAGGCATAGCCATCGCTATCCAGCTCACCGATCAACCCACCGACGTAATCTTTTGTAGCAATCACCATGCTGTTCGACTCACTGTTGGCAATGTAGAGGCCAGTGTTATCTCCACTTCCAATCGCGGAGCCGATCAGGCCACCAACCTTGCTCTCTCCAGTCACGGTTACTTCGGTCCGATTGGAGTCGACGCGAGCATATACACTAAAATCGATACTACCTCCGTTGCTGGTCAGCAGATATCCGACAAGACCGCCAACCTTTGAGCGTCCAGCGACCTGCCCGTTAATGGAATTACCCAACAAGCTCACATAGGTGGAATCTGAGTCAGAGAAGCCAGTATCAAGACCAACATAGCCGACCAGACCACCAGTGTTGTCAGCACCGACAACCATAATATTGGAGGTATTACCATGCAGTTTGACGATGGCACAATTTTCGGCATTGACGTATCCGACCAATCCACCTACATACTTTTCACCGGAAATCACACCATTAACTCTGCTATCGGACAAAACCACCTGCCGACCTTCATAGGCATGGTCGATCGAACCAACGATCCCCCCTACATAGTTATTTCCGTATATGAGGGCTTCCCGCAGAACCAGGTCAGAAATCTTGACATCCTGGTCAGGCTGACTGCTGACGACACCGAACAATCCAACGAAGTCATTATCTGTACGGTCGATATACAGCTTGTTAATGGTATGGCCATTACCATTAAAATGAGCAGCAAACGGGTCAAGCTTGCTACCGACAGGTTCCCAGCCTTTGCCATCATTCCAGAAAGGATTTTTGTCTGACCACAGGCCGCTCCCATCGGGATCAAAATCAAGATCCTTCACCAGCTCATAACCAATACAACCGGATACCGGGCACCCAGCATCCAGACTGTTGCCGTCGATATCAATGTAACTGCTACCAATCAGGTTGTAACGAATCTGATTAAGTTCTTCAATGGTGGAGATCTCAATCAAGCCATTGTTATCGACATCAACATCCTCAGGATTGACAGCATGTGTTAAAGGAGCTATCAATGTGGCGGCCAATAACACAAAATTTTTTGAAGACTGATTGATTAATTTTCTTGTCAAGACAGATTTCATCTTTACTTTCCTTGCCATAGGTTAATTCACATTTTAAATCTATAGAGCCATCCTTCGACTACACATTCTGAAATTGGCCAACCAAAGACTGAAAAACAAATAATATTTTATTAAACAACTACAGAATTAAAAATCCTGCCGAACAAACATATAAAATATTTTCCTAATATTCTATAAGACGATTTAACCAGGCGCATAAATTCTTTCGGAGAGAATTCTCAGGGATTCAAAAACGCCATTTCATTTTTTTAAGCATTGGTTTAGTAACATAACTCGAGGGATTGACCGCCATGGAAATTCAGTTTTTCCAACACTTGAATAAAAGATGAAGCATGACAAGAAAAGGCTATTAACCCGACAATACCCTATAGAAACAATCAGGTACTTTCCTTTGTGGAGCAGAAGGTATCGAAACTGGAAGTTCATGAATTTTAATAGTTCAGATTATGAGTTTGAGATCAGCGTTGATCTGTCATCCCTTTTTGATCAAAGGCCCAAATAACTTACCAATATGACGGGACGAGAAACCTTTTGCTCAAACAGACATTAAGAGGCGAATCGTTTGAATCAGGAGGCCATTGCAATAGGCTGGAGATAAATGTTACAGACACTTCGTGGGTGCTGAGTGTTTACCAATCATGACGACAGAGAAACCAAAAGCAGCCATCTGGCTGCTTTGTTTATATGGGAACTGATTATTTCAGGGTTGGATAATCATTTTCAGAGCCGAAGTCCCAGACATTGCTGCTCCACCCTGTGTAGATAGGCATCTCACAATCACTATCACCACCTTTTTTCGGACATTTCAGGTCTTCACTGGTATAGCCTTCACCTTTCGCGCTTTTTTTCAAACCGCTGGTACTGGTGTCCCAGTAACTGCTTCTAACATTTACCTGTTGCCAGAAATACTCACCTTCCTGGACTTCACCAATCAATCCACCGACATTGGTCTGTCCTGCTACCGGACCAGTTGCGTAGGTATAGGAAATACCAAAATAAGCCTCGTCACTGTAAAGCCGTGCAAAGCCAATCAATCCTCCAACCTGATCGTCACCACGCACACCGGTCCAGGAATAAGCATTACTGATCGCCAGGTCAGCATATCCAGATACTGCGGAACCAATCAGACCACCCACCGCCTGTTTACTTCGGGTGTAACCTGTTGCTGATACAGCGGAAACCCCGACACTGGCATAATCACCGGCCTCCAAGTGACCAATCAAACCACCTGCATTTTTTTCTCTGGCCATCACGATACCATTTGCCTCGCTATCCGAGATTGACAGAGTGTTCTCAAAACCACTGCCATAGGCCATGCCAATCAACCCACCGATACTATTATCACCACTCACGATAGCGTCTGCCTGACTTCTTTCCAGATAGACATCAGAACTGATACCCGGACCACCAGTATTATTGCTGGCCAGGAAACCGACAAGGCCACCAACCTTTGAATTTCCACTCGCTTGGCCCGTGACGCGATTATCTGTCAGCGTTACCGTTGTAGTAGAATCAACACCACCAATACCAGCACCACTGTAGCCAACCATCCCACCGGTGTAATCGGCTCCGACTGCCAGAATATTCGTGGTGTTGTTAAATAAATGGACCTGCGCGCCATATCGGGCATAAAGGTGCCCGACCATGCCTCCTACATATTTTTCACCGGAAACCACACCACTGACAGCGCAACCAGATACAATGACATCTTCATTTTCATAGTTATTCTCAATCGCTCCGACAATACCGCCAACTTTGTTATTGCCATATACGATGGCACGCTGCAGTACCAGATTAGTAACCCCTGCGCCTTTGTAGGGCTGGCTACTGATCACACCAAACAAGCCAACATGATCTTCTTCCACACGATCGATAAACAGATTACTGATGCTATGTCCATTGCCATCAAACACCGCAGCAAACGGATCAAGTTCGCTGCCAATAGGCTCCCAGCCATAACCGTCATTCCAGAAAGGACCCTGAGCAGCTAACGGATTAGCACTATTACTGCCAAAGTCGAGATCATTGACCAGCTCATAACCAATACAACCTGAGACCGGACAACCGGTATCTATGCTGTTGCCGTCAACATCTATGAAGCTGGTGCCAATCAGGTTGTAACGAATTTGATTGAGTTCTTCAATCGTGGAAATCTCAATCAACCCATTGTCATTGATATCAACATCATTTAGGTCAACTGCCTGAGTCAGAGGGGCCGCCAGAGTAGTACCTAGTAATAAGACCATTCCAGGGGGTTGTTTTATGAGACTATTTATCAGAGTAGGTTTCATTTTGACGTTCCTTCATTTATTTATAATTAAATACAAAAAACTTGAACCATCCTTCGACTGCATTTCTGAATTTGGCCAATTAAAAACCAAAATAGTCGCTGTATACGTTCATTTATCCAGCAACCTCGTAAAATAAAATTGATCACCAGCTAATTGTCGACTAGCCCTCCAAAGAGTCATTTCCACCCCAAAATCGGGTAATGGAACTTGCGTACCGGTTCTTTCCAGCATGAACCTGAGGATTACCCATGCCAAATATCTGTGGCATGATTTTCATCATGCTTTCATTCTTTTCCAGCTACCATTACTTATAATCCGCAAATCTTCACCACATCCTATTAGAGCAGTACTGCATATGTTGGAAAACCTGGTCACTCATTACGGCTATCTGGCCTTACTACTGGGAACATTTCTCGAAGGAGAAGCAATTTTAGTCATTGGCGGCCTGATGGCTCATCAGGGATATCTGTCTCTCCCATGGGTTATGACAGTCGCCCTGATTGGCTCATTTGCCGGCGATCAGTTTTACTTCTATCTCGGTCGAAAAAAAGGTCGCTCGCTAATCAAATCACCCTCCATGCAGTCCAAGCTGGAAAAAGTATTCAGGTTGATCCAAAAGCATGAAAACTGGCTCATCGTTGGTTTTCGCTTTATTTACGGCATCCGAACCATCACACCGATCGCACTCGGATTATCCAGAGTCTCTTATCTGAAGTACTCGGTGCTGAACTTCCTGGGAGCACTGGTCTGGTCCATAGTGATTACTCTGGTCGGTTACAGTTTCGGTCATCTGGCCGAACGTTTAATGGGCGATCTGAAAAAATATGAAGAGATCATTTTGATCATTGTCCTTACCGTCTTCATCGGTGGCTTACTGGTTCATTGGCAACTGAAGCGCCGCAGCCGTTGATCACTCGGGCAACCATTACACTGGTAATGGCTGCCGTTATGAGCAGAGTTTACTTCAACGTTGGGTACGCTGTGTCAGAACCAAAGTCCCAGGTACTGTTGCTCCAGCCGCTATAAACAGTGGTGGCACAATTGCTGTCTCCCGCTGTCTGTGGACACTGCATTTCCACCGTGCTCAATCCGGTACCACCCGCACTCAGGGTTTGTCCGGTCGTGTTACTGTCCCAATAACTACTGCCAACTCCAATCGCGCTGCTGTACGGGTCATCAGGATCATAACCATCCTGACTCAAACCAATCAGCCCCCCGGTATTGGCGGAACCTGATACTGCCCCACTGGCATAAGTTCTGAAGACACTAACATATGCGGCCTCACCTTCGGCATAAGCGAAACCTATCAAACCTCCCACCTGAGTGACGCCATCGACATCTCCCTGGGCGTATGAATCATGAACGGCAAGACTGACCCAATCCACAGCTTGTGTGAAACCTATAAGTCCACCCACGTTATAGATTCCATCAACATTACCGGTAGCGGAAACTTTGGATATATTGGTAATGGTTTCATTATCTACCGAAACTTTTCCAACAAGACCTCCAGCATTGCCATTCAGTGCTCTGACCTTGCCATTGGCTTGAGTCTTTTCAAAAGTCATATAACTTTCATATCCATAACCATAGGTCGATCCAACTGCTCCACCGACACTATCGTCGCCATATATGTCCATGTCGGCGGTGTTGTCTGAAACGATGATGCTACCCTCATATCCCTCGTAATAAATTTTTCCAACCAACCCTCCAACATAAAAATCCCCACTGGTCAGCCCCTGCGCATAGTTGTTATACACACCAATCGCTCCCAGTGCGGCAACACTGGCATAACCAATCACGCCACCAACATAGTTTTCTCCTTCTAGAGTGGTATTGGTATAGCTGTCACCAATATCGACATAACCATCCCACGAGGAATGCACTCGTCCCAATAGTCCGCCAACGAATTTTTCTCCCTTAATTGAACCGGTCACAGAGCAATCGTCGATGATCACAGTGTTAGTATCAGCATATGAGGCCAGTTGAATACGCCCCAATAATCCTCCTACCTGATCTGCACCAGTAACAGAGGTCAATGCGCCATTCAAATGGACCCTTTTTATAGTGACACTGCTTTTTACCACCCCAAAAAAACCGACATCATTTTCATAGGGTCGATTGATATATAAATTCTTAATGGAATAACCATTACCTTCGAAATTGGCACTGAAGGGAGCACTGTCATTACCAATGGGAATCCAGCCCTCACCTAAATTCCAGAAACCGGTTTCGTCGTGCAATACACCGTCTCCATCGGTATCAAAGTCAAGATCATTGGCCAGTTCATAACCGTTGCAACCGTTAATTGGACAACCGGTGTCATTGGTAATACCACTGGCATCCGTATAACCGGTACCACTCAGGTTGTAGCGAATTTGATCCAGCTCTGTGAGGGTTTCGATTTCAATCAGCCCGTCATCGTCCAGATCGACATCTGAAGCATCGACGGCTTGTGCACTGGTTACCGTCAGTGTAGAAATGACCGCACATAAAGTAACAAAATTAATGCGGATGAATGGAGTCTTTGGCAAGACGTATTTCATGATCACTCTCCTTCCTTAGCAATTTGGATGTATCAATAATTATTTTAAGCCGTCCTTCGACTTCAAAATCTGAAATTGGCCAATAGCAAACCAGAAAACATGATTCCTAGACATCTTGCGCGCTGCACTATAAAGCCGATCAAACGAAAAAGTAAATGCCTGACAATTGGTTTGCCCGGAAACTTAAAAAAAAAAGACAAAATTTTACGAATGGTGTTAATTTTTCCGACAAGTTCAATAAACAAATTTAAAGTTACCACAGTCTCAATATAAGTGGATGTTCTAACCCTCATTTATCCGTCGCCTTCCGCTGCCAGTAATCTCAATGCCACACCAGCGGCAGAGGTACGATTTTCCACCCCAAGTTTGGGAAAAATCTGTTCCAGGTGTTTATTGACAGTACGTGGACTGACCGCAAGTATTTCACCGGTTTCACGATTGGTTTTACCGTTAGCAATCCAATACAGAACCTCAGCTTCTCTCAGGGTCAGGTTAAGGAATTTTTTGAGTAGCTCTGCGCCGCTGAGGCGCTTTCCATCCAACAGCTTTAACAGCCAAAGTCCGTTACTCTGACGGCCAATAATGCGTACCGATAACGGATACACAATCCCCTGCAAGGATAATTGCAAACCAGCCGGCGGCTCATGCTCCAGCCAACGCCTTAATTGTCCGGCAAATTCATTTTGTTGTCTGGATTCAGTCACAGCGGCCTTTGCGAGCAGGGCGTATGACTCTGGAGTTGCCCAGTGGATCTGCCCCTGTCCGGTAACCGTCAACAAATGCTGACCGGTACTGTCCAGGGCATGACGGGCACTGCTGGTCAGTCGCGCATTGTTAAGGTGAACCTTCATGCGGGCAATCAGCTCGTTGGGCTCGATAGGTTTGACAAGATAATCGACACCACCGCATTCGAGTCCTCTGACAATATCATCGGTCTCGGACAACCCAGTCATAAACAGCACAGGTACTGAGGCTAATGACGCATCTGACTTCAGTTGACGACAGGTTTCAAAACCATCCATATTCGGCATGATTGCGTCCATTAAAATGATGTCCGGTTTGATCCGCTGGGCAATTTTTATGGCCTGTCTGCCTTCCAGTGCCACCAAAATGTCCATATTAAGAGGTTCGAGTGCTTCATTGATCAGACTCAGCGCATCCGCAGAGTCATCGACAACCAGCACAACATCATTACGGGCAACTTCATTCATACATTACTCCAGAGTTCTGATCAGCTGTTCGAACTGAAAATGTGCGCTCAACTGTTCCAGGTGACGTTGCAGTTCGACAGGAACCAGAGCATTTTCCGCCATTTCAGCCAGGACCTGATTGACACCCTTTGGGTATCCCAGCTCAGCATAGGACTTGAGCTGACGAATCAGCTCGCTATCTGGAATCACTATCTCGTCCGGAATCATACCTGTCACTGCTGGATTGGGTTGTTCTTCTCTGGTATCTGTCTGATATATCCACTCCAATGCCAGACACTCAGCAATTTTATCCAACAGTTCCGTGGTGCCAATCGGCTTGACCAGATAAGCATCATATAACCGCTTACCGGCTTCAGCCACAGAGGGAATCCTGGCATTGGCAGATAACATGATAACGGGTGCGGCAATACTGCGGTTGCGCAGTATACCGGCCAATTCCAGTCCATCGACAGCCGGCATCGAAACATCGAGAATAAACAAATCCGGAATCAGCTGCTCCAGCATGGTCAAACAACTGCTGGCATTATGCGCTTCCAGGATAGTGAAACCGAAGGGCATCAATAAATCAGACAAAAAACCACGCACGACCGGATCATCATCCACCAGACAGATACATCGCCGCCGGCCACGATACCCCTGAATGACACGGCGGGCGGGCTCTACTGTCTGGGCGTTAAGCCATGGCAACATCAGGCTGACTTTAAAACAGCTGCCCTTTCCAGGTTCACTCTCAAGCTGGACATCACCGCCCATAATATCGGTCAGTAATTTCACAATCGTCAACCCCAGCCCGGTACCCGGAACATTAGGGGTCTCGATATTCCGTATCCGCTCGAAAGGTTCAAATATGCGCTGCTGTTGCTCCGGTGAAATACCAGGACCACTATCAACGATGGAAAACTCCGCCACCTGGTTGCGATAATGAATGTCGAAGACAACCTGACCCTGAGTGGTGTATTTGATGGCGTTGGATAACAAATTAATGAGAATCTGACGGAGACGTTTTTCGTCCGTTTTTACCAGAGTGGGTAACGGATTGTGAATCCGGCAGACAAAACCGATCTGCTTACTGCTGGCCTGCATCGCAAACATATGTTCGAGCTGCTCAATTAATTCCGGCAGCGCCACCTGCGATAGATTCAGATCCAATCGGCCGGCCTCTATTTTGGAAATATCCAGTAATCCCTCAATCAGGTCAGCCAGATAACGACCACTGCGCTGGATAATTTTAAGCCCCTGTTGATGTCCTATCGGGGTATCTTTTTTGTCAGCCAGTAACTGCGCATATCCCAGAATGGATTGTAATGGGGTTCTTAATTCATGACTGATACCAGTCAAATAACGGCTTTTTGCCATACTAGCCTGCTCCGCCAGCTCCTTGGCCTGCTGCAATGCCCTGTCGGTTTTTTCATGGGCCTGAATTTCACGGGTCAGTTTTTGGGTCTGACGATTGGACTCCTGCTGGGCAACGAGACGGCTTTCATGAGCCAGTAAAAACAACCAGCTGACGACACCGGTCACGATCATCATCACCACAAACAATATCCAGATCATTTGCTGCAGTAACTGTGCAGCTTGTGGCGTATCGGGCTGCATATGCCGGTAAATGACGGCTAGTACAGAAATGTTCAGCAGGTTCACAACGATCAGCAGACCGGCAAAACGCCCCAGCCGGGAGTTCAGCCATCGTACTGCGGTTGCCGGCAGAAACAGTTCCAGAAAATCCACCATTTGATGGGAGATCCGAGCGTGCGGTTTACAACTATCCAGACAACGAACATCCAGAGAACAACATAACGAGCAGATAGGTTGTGCATAAACAGAACAAAAACTCATGTCTTCAGATTCAAATTCATTCTGACAGATGCCGCAGGTAATCACACAGCCAATATCCGGTTCGGCTGGCGATGATGTTGACCGAATGATGGGTATCAACTCCGGAGACTGGCGAGCCAGATAGTAGCGCCCTTGTGTCAGCCAGGCGATTAACGGAACACAAATAAAGCACACTCCGAGGCTGGCGAAATGACACAACTGTTTTGCTATCTCGCCAAAAACACCAAGGTAGCAGATCATGCCGGTCAGGGTTGCCAGAAGCATGGAGCCGGTACCAACAGGATTAATATCGTATAAGTGCGCTCGTTTGAACTCGACGGTGGCCGGACTCAGCCCCAGAGGTTTGTTGATCAACAGATCTGCTGACAATGATCCCAACCAACTGACCGCCACAATGGCAAACACTCCCAGAATAGCCTCCAATGCCCGATACATCCCCAGTTCCATCAACAGCAGTGACAATGCAACATTGAATACCAGCCAGACCACCCGACCGGGATGACTGTGCGTCAGACGGGAAAAAAAGTTAGACCAGGCAATCGAGCCGGCGTAGGCGTTAGTCAGGTTGATCTTCATTTGCGAGATGATCACCATCAGCGCGGCCAGTACCAGCGCACCATATTCGGAGTGGATCAGATATCCGAAAACCTGCTGATACATGCGGGTTGGATCACTGGCTTCGGCCAATGTTGCTCCCTGGCTCACCGCCAGATAAGCCAAAAATGATCCTAACAACATTTTTATCATCCCAACCAATACCCAACCGGGTCCGGCCAGAATCAGCCAGAACCACCAGCGGCGACGATTCTTGAGGGTTTTGGCTGGCATAAAACGCAGATAGTCAACCTGCTCGCCAATCTGCGCAACCATGGCAAAGAACACCGAAGCCGCAGCACCAAACAACAGAATATCAAAATGATCACTGCCCGGAGTCTGCACCGGAGCAAAATCAGCCCAGTCATCCAGACTATTCCAGTCAAAGATCACCGTGACTGCCAAAGCGGAACATTGCAATATCAACCACAGCCCTTGTGTACCGATCTGAAACCGGCTGATAGCAGAAATGCCTTTCATAACGATGGGAATCACTGCCACCGCACAGAGAAAATAACCGACGGCCAATGGAATACCGAACAATGCCTGCAATGCAGACGCGAGTATGGCCGCTTCTATCGCAAAAAAGATAAATGTAAAAGAAGCATAGATCAGTGAGGTAATTGTTGATCCCAGATAACCGAATCCCGCTCCGCGGGTCAGCAAATCGATATCCAGCCCGTGTTTGGCGGAATAATAAGTGATCGGAAAGCCGGTTATAAAAAACAGCAGACAAACCACTACCATGGCAATCACTGTGTTGATAAACCCATAACTCAGAGTCACCGTAGCCGCGATTCCTTCAAGCGCCAGAAACGCAGTGGCCCCCAACGCAGTGCTCCCCACCCGTTCGATGCTCATGTGCCTTCCTTTGCGGGCGGTAAAACGCAGAGCAAAATCTTCCAGCGTCTGATTAGCGACCCACTGATTATAATGGCGCCGTACTTTCAGAATTTTTTGTGATGAGGGAAAGTATTCTTCTGTTGTCATGAACGGTTGCCATATCACCAATTTAGTGCATATCGGCATCCAAGCCCACTCGGAAAACGCACAAGGAAGAGGCGGCGATCCATCAAATATCGCCCCGGGTTTAGAGATATGAGCTTACAGCAGTGTTTATGCCACTGCTGTCAGAGAGACTTGCATCGGATTTGAAAAAAGCGTTTGTTCACACGACATTATGATGGGCGGGCGAATTTTTTCCGTGCCTGATCGACCAGCGTCCGGCTCATGCAGCCGGTCGCGTGATCGTTGACCAGTCCCATGGCCTGCATAAATGAATAAACAGTTGTCGGGCCAACAAACTTCCAACCCATTTTTTTGAGGGTCTTTGACAAAACCACGGATTCAGGGGATTGAGATACTGTCTGCGGCTCTGGCAAATCGTTCTCGGCCGGCTCATAGCGCCAAAAGAAAGCCGCCAGCGAACCTTCCTGCTGCACCAATTCCCGGGCACATTTCGCGTTATTGATGACAGCTTCGATTTTGCCACGATGGCGAACAATGCCCTCATCCTGCAACAACCGGTCGATATCTTTTTCGGTAAATCGGGCAACTTTATTAAAGTCGAATCCGGAAAATGCCTGACGGAAATTTTCCCGTTTCGCTAAGATCGTCCGCCAACTGAGACCGGACTGAAAACTTTCCAGGCACAGTTTTTCAAACAGCCGCTGATCATCAGCAACGGGAAATCCCCACTCCTGATCATGATATGGCAAAAATTCATCCGGTGCAGCACTGCACCAACGACAACGCTTATGGCCGTCCGGCCCGGTAAACAACTCACTCATAATATTTGACTCATCAGAATTGGCTGACGTCAGGAGCACACTTCTCAGACTTGATACAATCATCCTGGCCCCCCCTCATCCGGTCATTGTGACAAAACAGACCCGAAAAAACACGGCTTTTAAAGCCATGTCTGACTATGATTGAGGGCCATTGTCACCATTAGCACGGTAAAAATTGATTGGTTCATGTCCATTTCTGCATCAAGGCTCTACATCAACAGATGTCAGTCACTACAAAGAGGTATATTTGATGTCTATTACCTTATCAGGATACAGAGCCTGATTGATGCTGTGATAAAACCGCTCGGCAGATGGCGTGGTGGAAAAAGTCAGTAGCGGTGCCAAACTCATAAAGCCATATCGAACATAAACCCCAATTCCATCAAGATATTCGTCAGGTAAAGGCTCTCCGGGTATTACGTATGTAAACCGCTTATTACGATAGTTTCTTCGTAAAACAATGCCTTTTAATTTGGCTGGTTCGATGGGTTTTGAATTAATAGAAATCGTTTTGGTATTCAGGTTAATCAAAATTTTTCGTGTAGTATCATAAGCAATAGCTGCCAAAAACAGTGATATTATGCACAAAAATATAAAAGCCATTACCAACACAGACAGCAAAGTAATGCTCCTTAAGTTTAAGATGAAATAACACACCAACATTAATAGCAGAGTGAAAATTGTTAAAACAATGCTGTGTTGTTTTATACGGCTGTAACGGTCAACGATCGACTGGCTAAATGAGAATTCAAACGTTTGTGTATCCTCATCTACCGAATATTTGCAAGAGGCCAAGATATCGTGTTCCAGGTCTTTGATAACATTTAAAACATCCAAAACTTTATTGTCCATTAGCAGCCTGCTCGAAAAGAAATCCCATTGTTCTGTTATCTTATTTATTGACAGCAATACTATGCATAAATCGGAATCTTTCAATGGCCAGATTCTCAGAACCTGACACATCACTTGACGACGTGTGTGATGATTCAGAACGGCTGTCTTTTGAGGCGCGGGCTTGTACGGGAGATAACACAGATTCAGAGCTCTGACCCTTTATAAGAAATGGTCGAGGTCAACGCAGTTACAAGAAGTGTTGTCGACCGTGTACAGCGGCAAGCGGTCGCCACACGATCATAAACAATCCCCTCTGAATAATGACTCACCTTGCCAATGATTCCGAGGGGCTCTTAATTAGCGGATCAGTAGAGTCGCGTGCTGTCGGTTGAGTTCCTGAAGCAGCTCTTCACGGGCAAACATGCCAGCATAGATTTTGTCATCCTCATCCTGAGTATTGGTACAACCATATCCCAGCAGTTTATATGCAACTCCGAGATCTCCACGGGAAATCGCAGTCTTAAACGCATTATGCCCATGTACATCACGGATATTAGGATCTGCGCCGGCATCCAGCAAAACCTGAACCGCTTCCTCACTGCCGTAATACACCGCGATCATTAATGCGGTATGGCCTTCATTGTCGACATCGTTGATCGGGTATCCATAATCAAAAAATGTCCAGAGCATTTCCACATCGTTGTCACGAGCGGCAATAAAAAAATACTGCTGTAATTTCTCGTCAGCATGAAACATTGCCTGCATTTCGTCTGATATCAGACCTTCTGCCCGGATCAATCCACTGGCGAAGAACACGACGCTTAGTATCATATATTTCATAACATTGCCTTTGCGCGGTATCAGAGCAGGCAGGTGGAGTGTTCTTTCATGGATCCTGCCGGCATGGTTGTGAATAACTGGATTATCATTTCTCGCTAAATCTAAACGCCAGACAGATATATCGGAATACGAAAAAAGTATGGATGATTCTCCCGGCTCAGTACATTTTAAAAAACTGAACATCAGTTTCTATTTTTTCAAATGCGGTTATAAGACTGGAAACAAACGGCTGAAAATCACCCTTTGTCCTGGTTCCAATGACTGAAGGGAATTAGAAACTGACGGATAGTTAGTTTGTAGGTGCCAGTTACGGCACTCACGATCGAATGAAGTCAGCTATCAAAACGCTTTTAACTGATATGATCCGGAGGTACCCGCCAGGGTGGATGCCAACCAGGGGAGCAGGGTCTGTAATTGTTGCTCAAGCACATAGGGCGGGTTAAGTACGATCATGCCGCTACCGGTCATACCATAGCCCGATTGATCCGCTTCGATGCTCAACTCAGCATACAACCCGGGTACTCCCATCCGGGTGATTTTGCCGTGTAATGCGTCGATACGCTGACGATCAACAATCGGATACCACAGCAGGTAAACACCGCTGCCAAAGCGCTTACAGGCTTTTTCCAGTGTACTGCATACCAGGTCATAGTCCCGCTTGATCTCGTATGGCGGATCAATGAGGACCAGCGCCCGCCGCTCTTTCGGGGGCACAATGGAAATCAGCCCCTGATAACCATCCGTGCCGAGCACGCGGATACGCCGGTCACCTTCCATCAATTGTTTTAACTGATGCAGATCGGTTGGGTGCAGTTCATGGAGCATCATCCGCTGGCCCGCCGTAAGCATGGCCTGCGCAATCATGGGCGAGCCGGGATATAAATGCTCATGCTGATCACTCACCGACCTGATCAGGGCCACAAAGTCACTGATCATCGGCGGCAGATTTTCTGCATCGTACAGTTTCTGAATACCGGTGAGGTATTCTTTGTTCTGTTGCGAATGTTTCTGATTCAGCTGATACATGCCAGCACCGGCATGGGTATCAACATAAACCAGTGGCTTATCCTTTCGGGTCAGATACCCGGCAACCAGATACAACGTCAGGTGTTTGAGAATGTCGGCATGATTTCCAGCGTGAAAGGAATGACGATAACTTAACACTCAGGCTCCCGTTTTTTATTCAGTGTCTTGTTCAAAATACGACTGGTTTCAATGCCGCATCCCGACAGGATAATTTCAATCATCATCTCAGTCGCCAGATCGAACTCTGTCTGATCCATCTCGCGCCCGAGTACTTTGCTGGTCTGGGCCGAAAAATCCGCATAATGCTGTGTCGCACCCCAAATCAGAAATAACAGATGGTGAGGATCGATGGCTTTCATCCGCCCTTGTTCAATCCAGCTCTGGATCACCTTTGCCCGTTGATTGGTCCAGTCAGCATGAGTCTGTTTCAAATACTGGGACAAATACGGGGCACCATGAATGATCTCGCTGGCATAAATTTTTGAAGCTTTTGGATAAAGGCGGGAAAGCTCCATTTTGGAACGGATATAATTAGCGATGGCCTCGGCGGGATCATCGTCCGCAGTTACATGGTCAAAGGATGAATTCCATAGATCAAGGATTCCGGCCAGTACTTCATAATAGAGATCGGATTTGCGCTTGAAGTAGTACAGCACATTGGCTTTCGGCAATCCGGCCTTATCCGCAACTGCCTGTATCGTCGCACCTTTGTAGCCATGGGAGACAAATTCATCTTCTGCGGCACGGATGATGGCCTCTATATTCTGACGCCGGATGCGGCTGTCCTTCTTACTTTTTGTGCTTGTTGTGCTTGCGTTTAGTGCAACCCCATCTTGCTTTTTTTTCATAGGTTTCTTATCCACCTCAGAGGTATGATGCCTGCGCTCTTGATGGTCATTGTGACAATAACTCCAAAACAGGAATCATCCAAAGCTGTCCCTGGTTATCCGCTGATCAGGCAATTCTCCAGTCAACCCTGGTGACACGATGCCGGTCAGGCTGGTGACTGGTAAACATTCCCAGGTACTGAACCCGGTTTGCAGATGATCCAATGTTCTGGATAAGCCTTCAGCGTGAAAACAGTTTGATGCTCAGCGATTCCGTAACCAGCCGACAGCATACTGACAAATAACCAAGATGCACAGAGATGACATGAAAAACATAGACATACAGAACCTGCGCAGTGATCAACTGCAAATCAGTCACTGGCATATTGAAGCCGGTCAGCACTGGTGTCTGTTGGGAACAACCGGTTCCGGCAAAAGCCAGTTGGCACGAATACTTGAACAGGATGACGAGATAGCGTTTCAGGCGGATGCATTACAGCTGCCGGAATCCTGTGTCTGTGTCGGTTTCGAAGCACAAATGGCACAGCTGGAAGCTGAGCTGTACGATGACGATACCGATTTTATGGACCAGCTGGACTACGGTCATACCGGTCGTGAGATTCTGGCCGGAACCGGTGCCGATGAATGCGACATTGACGAGCTGATACATCAGTTCGGCATCGAATATCTGATGGATCGTGGTTTTCGGGTCTTGTCTTCAGGGGAAACCCGCAAGCTGCTGATCGCCAGAGCCATGCTGACCAATCCTCAGCTGCTGATTCTGGATGAGCCATTTGAAGGACTGGATCGCCAGTCCTGTACACAACTGACGGAATTTCTGGCCATCCTGAAAGACCGGCAGGCCATCATGATTTTCGCCAGCCAGCTGCAGGATATTCAGGCATGGCATACTCACGTGGCGGTACTGCATCAGGGACATCTGCTGTTACAGGGCGAAAAACCATCGGTTCTGACCGATGATACGATTCAGCGATTGTTCCATTTTGATTCCAGCCAGTTGCCTGAGCTACCACCGGCACTGACACCGGCCGCCCGTTTTGACCCGATACTCAGCATGGAAAACAGCCGTGTTCAATACGGCGACACAATCCAGTTTGAACATCTCAACTGGTGCCTGCGACCCGGCCAGCACACCCTGATTTCCGGTCCGAATGGCGCGGGCAAGTCCACACTGCTGCAACTGATTACCGGTGATCATCCGCAATGCTTTAACAATGGCCTGACCGTTTTCGGCTATCGTCGCGGCAGCGGCGAAAGCATCTGGGATATCAAGAAACATATCGGTCTGGTATCCGGCTCACTGCATCAGGACTACCGCGTTCCCGGCAATGCCATCAGTGTCACTGCGTCCGGATTCCATGACAGCATCGGTCTGTACCGGCCGGTATCAGCCAAAGAAAAGAATATTTCCGTACAGTGGTTGTCCATCGTCGGGCTGGCAGACAGAGCCAATCACCCGTTCCGCAGTCTGTCTTGGGGAGAGCAACGGTTGGTACTGATCGCCCGCGCACTGGTCAAACATCCGCCGCTGCTGATTCTGGATGAGCCCACCCTGGGACTCGACGACCAGAACCGCTTCATGGTTTTGGCCTGTCTGGAGCGTATTGCGCAGCTGAACACTTCTACCGTTCTGTTTGTCAGTCACCGTCAGGACGAACAATTACCGGTCTTCAACACGCATCTGCAGTTTGTCGCCAATGATGGTCCGGCTCTGTATCGCATCGTGCAAAACCAAGTCGACAGTGAAACGGCAGACATATAAACGAATGAGCAAATGATGTTCGTCACGTCAAACCAGCCAGCCTGACACCAGGCTGGCTGTGGCCTGTGTTTACTTCAGATTCATACAATTAGCATAATAACTGACTGTGGCCGGCCAGTCGGAAAAGACACCCACGACTCCAACCTGCTGAGCCAGCACATCCAACAGTTCATAGGCCATCCCGTCTGTTCCGGTTATGTCAGCGATAGACTGATAATACCACCCGCCGCCACTGCCCAACGGACCCGAACGCTCCAGTGTCCAGGTAATAATCTTAAGCCCGGCGGCACGGGCTTCTCTGGCATAGGCCGATGGTACGATCCGGCCGTTCTCGGCAGTCACCAGCATCCACAATGGCGGGGCAATGTAGTTAACCCCCATATCCTTCAATGCCTGCATCGATGGGTGAAGGGTGTCGGGATTCATCGGATCAAACCCTTCCTCGCTGTCCCTGCCATCCAGATAGACAGCCTGCTTACCGAATTCCGGTTCGTTTTTGATCCAGTAGAGAATGTCATCGAGATTGAATGACTGGGCATAGACATCCTCTGGCGCCACCCCGGCATCTTTGTATTCATCGATCATCTTCTGGGCATATTGCTGCTGAGTGAAACCGTTAAACGGCATGTCTACCGATGGCGCTTTCAGTTCAGGGGTGAATTTCACCCCAAGAGTTTTAAACAGGCGAATGGATTCGGCGTGAGTCATCAGGGTCCCGGCGCTGCTGGCATACAGATCTGTGCGCCAGTTTGGGGTAGCGTTCATGTATTGTTCCAGGCTGGTGGCCGTGCTATCCGCTGCATCCATCTTGCCTTTCAGGGAGTTAAATTCTGCCAGTGTGATATCACTGGTACGGCATTCCGCGCTGGCTTTTTCACCCGCGCCCGCCGGTGAGAATGGCTGCGTGCATTTAGCCGCCAGATCAGTCGCCAGAATATTGGTGGTGGTATGCAGATCCGCCTGACTGTGACGGCAGACCAGTTGCTGATCGGCAGTGAAGGTTACATCACATTCAATAATCCCAGCTCCCATTCTGGCAGCCGCCAGATAAGACTCACGGGTATGCTCAGGAAACATCATCGCTGCGCCACGATGACCGATGGAAAACAGAGTAGGCTTAAAGTCGCGATCAGAACAGGACAGCAGTTTTTCCTTCAATGGGCTGTTCTGCATTTGCTGTATCAAAAAATAAGGCCGGGGTCCGAGTTCGACGACGGCAGCAACGGTTTGTCCGGCAACTATCGAAATGGCCGTTAACCATAACGTCCTGGATAAAAATTTCATGGCTGATCCTTTGTCAGTTTTTTTAGTCGGAAGCCATAGAGTTAACGGAAATTGATTGCAGTATCGTGAAACAGAGATCAGGAGGAAATAAGGGAAGAAACGATACCGGCCCCGAACGGGACCGGCAGAATAAATCACTTAGTGATGATGATGACCACCCGGTCCATGGGCATGGCCGTGGTGTATTTCTTCATCCGTGGCATCACGTACATCAGTCACCTCGACATCGAAGTTCATTTTCTTTCCGGCATAGGGGTGATTGGCATCCAGATCCACAGTCTTCAAACCCACTTTCAGGACTGTCACATCACGCAGACCGTCGCGGGTATTCAGTTCGACAACCATTCCGGGCACCAGTTTGCCCTTGGTGGCAATATGCTTGCGCGGTACCCTGACCGGATCGGCCTGCTGAACTTCACCAAACGCCTCTGCCGGCTCCAGTTCGACACTGAACTGATCACCGACCTCACGACCTTCAAGTGCTTTTTCCAGTCCGATCAGCAACTGACCATATCCGTGCAGATATAACAATGCTTCGGACTCACGGGTATCTTCCAATACTTCATCACGACCCACTTCCGTCATTTTGAAGTGAAATGACACAACTTTATTTTTTTCTACTTTCATATGAACCTCTGTCGATGACACAGTCCGACTCATGGGGACTTAACAGTGTCATACAGTGAAATGCGCCGGGTTTGATGCTGTACCGGGCATGGAAATTCCAGTGCCACGGCCGCCAGCTTCATCCCTTCGCGGTTTTTATTGCCCTTGCCATATTTGGGATCACCCATGACCGGATACCCATAATCGGCAAAATGGCGTCTAATCTGATGCTTGCGTCCGGTATCTATCCAGACGTCGACCTTACTGGAATTGTTTTCCGGCGTGTATTTTACGAATTTGAACCGGGTCAGCGCATCTTTTCCATCAATCTGAGAACTGATAGTGCCTTCGGCGGCTTTTTGGCTGAGATCTCCCAGCACTTCGATACGATATTGTTTATGGATCAGGGAGTCTTGAAACAGCCGATTGAAATACGCCGCCGCTTTGCGGCTATGGGCAATGATGATCAGGCCGCTGGCCTCGCGGTCAAGACGATGCACGAGATACACCTCCCGTTTGGGATTAAACACCAGTTCAACCTGACGCAGCAGTGACGTGTGATCGCCCCATTCATTTCCCTGACTGAGCATACCGGCCGGTTTATGCCATACCGTGTATTGAACGTCGTCGCTCATCAAGGTGGGTTTGGGCGGGCGGATCGACAGCAGCTGCTCGTCGTAATACAGCTCCAGAATATCGCCGACCTTGAGGTCACTCATGGCTCTGCGTAAGCGTTTTTTGGGAGCAGAACCCCGCTGGAGCCAGACGGCTCCTTTGTTCATTACGTCCTTCAGACGCGACTTGGAAAGGTTGACATTGTCCACCAGAAATTCGATGGCGATCAGGGGATCGCCAAGCTCCACTTCCAGTGCAACATCCAATTTCAATGATTCTTGCATCAATAGACTTCTTTATTTAAGACCTTTAAATGTGTCTTTCAATTTGTCAGCAGCTTTCTGTTTTGCTTTCTCCGCTTCTTTGTCAGCAGCAGCCTTGGCTTTCTCTTCTGCTTCCCGTTTTTGCCGGGCGGTGAAATCTTCCAGTTTCTGCTTTAACAAATCATCCAGTTGACCGGAAACCTGGTTCAGGTCCGTCAGTTGTACATCATATTCACTCAGTTGTTTGTTCACCGGCGCGAGGGCCGTATTGGCCTGTTGCTGCAGGCGGTTTTTGAGATCAGCCGTCAATGCCTGCTGCTGTTCCTTGAGTTGCGCGGTTATGGCCGATCCAATCTGTTCATCCAGGCTGGAATCAATCTCGGTTTTCAGATCATTCAGTTTTCCTTTGCCAGTGACCACCAGATCAAACTGATGAATCCGCGCCAGTGCCTGTCCCAACTGTTTGTTAACCTGACCCTTGCCTTCGGTGCTGAAGGTCGCCTTGTCAAACTGGCTGGTCAGATTCAAATCGATCAACCCGCGCACAACGCTGACCTGACCATCCAGGGTGACAGAACCGGCCTTAAGATCCAGTTTCATATCGTCGCTGTCGAGCAGCTTTTTATCCTTCAGCGCCAATCCTGACCAGTCCAGCTCATAGCGCTGCTCTCCCGGAATCATTTCACCGGTTATGACCATGGCCTTCACACCGGTATCACGGCTGTCAGACATAGCGATATTCAACGTTGCCGGACGTTGGAGAGCACGATACTGACTGCTGAAATCCTGCAACTGAATATCAAACTGATGCGTTCCCTTCAGAGCTTCCAGACGGGCATGCTGGAGCCAGAATGCAGGATCGGGATTGTTCGAGGGAAAGATCACATCACGACCTTTGAGGCGCTCTGGCTTCACATCGGCGTCCTCTCCGTCTGATTTGGGAATAAACGGTTCAACCCGTTGATACCAGAGTTTCGCGGTGTCGAGATACGACAGAATTTGCGGCCCCAGAATAAATTCACTGATGTTACGCAGATTGAAATTGCCCAGACTGTATTTTTCCGACAGACGATCCAGATCTTCACCAGGTGCCGCTTTCAGTTCAGTCACAGCACTGTTCAGGTTTTTGATGCTGCTGTTCACTATGGCCACCGAACTCTCAACCTTCTTGCGATCCTCCCGGATAGACTTCTGCAACTGTTCAAACTGTTGCTTGCCTTTTTGAAAATCCTCAAGGGTTTTGAAGCGGGTATTGGCCAGCTCTTTGATCTGCCTGCTGTACTCTGCCAGTGCCTGTTGATTGGGAATACTTTTGAGTCCGGCCTCAACATCTGTACGACTCTGTGCCGCAACCGTCTGCAACTGTTCAGCCTTTTTCAGGGTGATCAGTTGCTGTTTTTCCTGTTCAAGAATCTCTGCCGGAGTCGGTATCGCATCAACTTTGTCCTGTACGATTTCGCGACCTTTAGCCACCAGATCAGACTCCTGTTTCGAATCCGGTGCCGTTTTCGTTTTCAATGGCTGCCAGGGTTGTGAGCGTGGCTGATCGAATACCATGCCGGAAACAGACAAATCAGCAACCACCACCTTCCCGCGCAGCAGTTTCCAGAACTGTACCTGGGCAAACGCCTTGTCGATATACACGGCATCCTGGTTGAAATCGTCGGCATCCGGTAACTGTAATCCGGAAAAATGGAAACCCAGCGGCTCAATGGAAAATGAAGCATCGGCCACAGTCACCGGTAAACCGGTCAGGGAACGCCCGGTTGATTCCACCATCATACGGGCAACGGTACCGGCAAACAGGTACCATCCCCCCACAAACAAAACTAACAATACGACAAAGCCAATGAGACCTGGCCAGCGGATAATCTTTTTCATGGCAGGTCTCCTTACTCTGAAATACGTTTATAGGCAGCAAACAGTTTGCTGGCCTTGATGAGCTGAATAACTCTGAGCTTGTTTACCCAGGCCAGTGCATGCAGGCGATACTGCACCACCAGAATTCTGATGGCGACCACCACCGGCACAAATGCAATCAGAGCGGTCACCAGTGATCCCATCACCAGGGTGTTGTTAAAACGGGTGAAGCGCCAGAAATCACTCTGGTACAGGCTGGTCCATAGGGGCTGAAGGCTGCCATGGGTCAGCACATTCTCACCCACCTGCAGCATGGATTGATCAGCCAGATAGGCAATACCGGAAAAAAACGCGACACTCAGCCAGAAGCTGGCCAGATGTGTCCGCAATACCAACGCCAACAACAGAATAAGCAGATTGTGAAAGGTCCAGAATGGGGTCAGCCCCATGATCATGCCCAGGCCAATGGCAAACGCAATCGACCAAGGGCCGGCGTTGGAGTTCAACGCCTTAATAAAATCCAGAATAGTGTTAATCATAATAGTTATTCGCTATTTTTCCGTTAACTTATTAACTACATGAGCCGCAGCAACAAAACCAAATGTACCTGTTACCATGGTTGCCGCACCAAAACCTCCGGAACAATCCAGTCGGGTGCTGCTGTCAGAAGGGGATCGAACGGCACAAACGGAGCCGTCAGGCTGAGGATACTTCAAAGCTTCCATAGAAAATACGCACGGCACCCCAAATTTTTTCTTCGGATCACGACTGAAGCCGTAGTCTTTACGCAGAATCTGTCTGACTTTCTTGGCCAGCGGATCCTGCAGCGTGCGGGAAAGATCGGTAATCTGTATCTTGAGCGGATCAATCTGCCCGCCCGCCCCACCAGTGGTTATGATGGGAATTTTTTGACGAACACAATAATTGATCAGTGCCGCTTTGGGTTTGACACTATCAATGGCATCCACCACAAAATCCCATTGCCGGGAGACTATCGTGGCGACATTTTCCGGAGTCAGAAAGTCCTCGATAGTGGTCACTTCGCACAGCGGGTTAATGGCTTTGATCCGGCTCGCCATGCTGGCCACTTTCATTTTTCCAATCTCGCCCCCCAAAGCATGAATCTGACGGTTGGTATTGGTCACACAGATATCATCGAGATCCACCAGCACCAGATGACCGATGCCGGTACGAGCCAGCGCTTCTGCCACCCAACTACCGACACCACCAATACCAATAACGGCAACGGTTGCATTTGCCAGTGCCTGCAGGCCGGCGGCGCTATACAAGCGGCCGGTACCACCAAAACGATCAAGGTATTCAGGATGCTGGGAAACCATCAGCGTCGGCTTATTGTTCAGATCAGTCGTCATAGCTCACTCGGGCCTGACCGGCATTCCATGACAGGCTCACCATTAAATGAAAGAGGGATAATTAAAAACGGCCGCCGATTATACGATGGAGTGAGATGAAAATCCTATGGAATAAGGTGTGATCCGGCAGGCCTGCATTAGTCAACAGTCAAACTGGCTCCGTCAGGGGGCTACCTGAACATTCCAGTCAAACATCGGCAGAATGGTATAAAACGCTTTGTTTTTAAGAGATCTGGAAAATCCTGCCGTTGATCGACAGGATTTTCACTGCTGGCGTGTCAGTGAGTCAGATGATCCATGATGTCTTCTTCCAGATCCAGTGCGTCCGATTCAGTAATACCAAGAAGATCGTATACCCGGAACTTGCACACCGACCATTCCGTTATTTCCTGAAAGCGCCGGTTTTTATTGATGATATTCTCTGACAACTTCAACGCGGCATAATAGTACTGATCCGCAGAACCGGTAATTTTGTCCAGAAAGTGAACATCATGATGATTCAAAATCACGTGACACACTTCTTTAGGCAGTCCCCAGGCATTGGCCAGATAGTAGCCGACTATTGCATGGTTTGAATGGTATTTGCGGTTTTCCAGGTCCACCAGCAGCTCATCGCCGGAATTGGCTTCAATCAGAACTTCCCGATAATCCGGATAGCGGATGGCAAATGCCGGGATACCGCAGTCACAGAACAGACCCAACGTGTATAGGTTGTCGATCACCACCCGCTCTTTTAACAAATGCGAAATGAAGTTCATGCTGTTGGCAATATCACCGGCGGTATCCCAGAACCGCTCCATTGAAATACAGGATTTCTGAACGTAGGATTGCCGCAACAATGCCCCGGTCATAACAGCCTTTATCACCTGTATTCCCAACAACATGACTGCCTGCCGAATATCTCCGATTGAGGCAGACATACCATAAAATGGCGAGTTAATCGTCTTGAGAATCAGTGATGACAAGCCGACATCACTGGAAATCAGCTTGGCCACATCAGCAACGTTAACCTCGTCTCCGGCCAGAAGATTTTCCAGGTTGATAAGAATTTCAGGCTTGGCAGGAATCACAAACCCTTTGGTTGCTATCGCGAGGGCATTTTCTTCAGCAGTTATCATTTCAGCGGTTGCCATGTAAACCTTTTCCTATATGCCAGAGTAAAAACACCCCATCAATATAGGAAAAAAAATGACTTTCATCACAATATTCATGTGTCATTTTGCAATACAGCTGCAGACAGGTTCGACACCAAAATGACGCCTTCTCAAAGTCTCTGCGTCTGCCTTGAGGGCAGTCTAAGTGGGTACCCATGATGAGCTATTGATTCCAGGAGCTGTCACGGTTCTGCAAACAAAACATGCTAGCCTGTTGATTTTGGAATTCGTCAATCGACAATGATGAACAAATTTTTTGTCATGCTTTTGGGGATACTGCCCTTCCTGTTCTGCACATTCCAGTCTGCTGCCGGCACGGAGTCTGGTCAGTCTGACCATGCTGGCAATATAGATGGACCTTCGGTGCTGAGCCACCATTGTATGACCTGTCATACACAACATGGCGCATGGGCAAAGCTCAAGACCGATCAGGATTGGGTGGATAGCGGCTTGATATCTGTTGATGACCAGGGAAAGGGTGATCCGGCAATGTCAGAAATTGTAATCAAGAGCCGACAAAACCCTTACAACAATGCGGGAAATATGCCACTGGTGGAGAACGGTTACGGCACTAATGAACTGAATATTGTCATTGAATGGATTGAAAGTATCCGGACTAAACCGACAGCACCTTGAAGTTCAGTTTTTTCAGCGCTGCGGGCACAGCATGGCGCAGTTGTCCGGGGGTAATGCGATAACGACTGACGAGTAACACCCGATTCAGATAACCTTCTGTCTGCAGTTGCAGATAAAACAGTCGTTCGGTCCGCCACTGGGACATATTAGCCAACCATTCCCGCATATCTCTGACAGCCGTGAAGTTCATGATCAGCAGCCCATGGGGACTCAAATGGTCCAGCAATGCGTTGGACCAGTGTCGGGAGTATTCCACACCTCGTACCGGTTCCCCCTGCAGATGACCGTAGACATCCTCTATCACAATATCCCATTGCTGTGATTGCTGCGGTAACCACTGCAACGCATCTGCATGATGTAAGCGCACGTTTTCCTTCTCAATCCTGAAAAACTCACGGGCAACATGCAGATGACTGGCCTCGATCTCAACAGCATCAATGGATTCCGGTGCAAACCAGTGGTTTAGAGGATGAATCACTGAGCCGCCTCCCAATCCGAGCAGCAGTACCTGATTCAATTGTTCGGGAGGCAGAAAGAATGCCGGCAGATACAGCAGATCCCATAGTCCACCAAGACTCAAACGCCCAGGATTGTATTGACTGTGGAACACTCCATCACTGTAGAGTCGCAGGGTTTTTCCGGCACTGCGGACTTCGTAACGATGACCATCTTTTTGTTGAAACCAGAGCAGAGCCATAATGCTCAGTGCAGAGCCGGAAACTGATATTCCAATAATGCCCGCGCATCTTTCAGCAGTTTGTCGCGATACTGCACCTCTATTTTATTCCGGGCCAGATCCTGTTTCATTCGTTCATTTTTGGGAAGTTGCTGGCGCATCTGATGGGTATCGAAGTCCTTGACCATCTCATACATTTCTTCAATGTTGGCAAACCGCTGACGCTCTTCTTCACTGAGATACAGGTTGTCCAATAATACTTTGAGACGAATGGCGGCTTCAGACTCATTCATTTCACCGGCCACCAGTGTTCTGGCAATCACAGTAATACTTTCGATCAGCTCCTCACGCTGTTTGCGCCTGCGCTCAAGCTGCACAGCGGTCTGCTGACGGACTTGTTCACGCTGCCGAAATACGCGACGCCACATGATCGCTGCCACGGCAGTCAGTACCAGAATCGTTATCACCGCGAGTACAGTCAACGTGATAGTCAGGGTAGTCATAAATCTGTCCTCTCTTCGCGCAATAGCTCTCTGGCTTCATCACTGGTTACCACATTGCACGTTTCGGTTAGTGGATCAAACACGATATATACCTGCTTGTTCTGAAGCTGCTGGCGAACCTGATCAACTTTCTCCGCGAGTGTGTAATCAATGTCAAATTGATCAGCCCCTTCCTGAACCACAAATGCCTCAAGCAGAGCAGTCAAAGTCTCGGCTGGCAACGCTTCGTAGGGGATGATCATGATGCGGCATACCTGAAACTGACATCATGTTCCCATTCACAACGTACGCTCAATGCGGCGTCTCCAGGACGATGATGGGAGCCTGTCGCATCCCAGTTAAATGTATGTTTGCCGTTCAACTCGGTTTCCAGATGAACGGTGGCAGATACCCAATACATCTGGGTCAAAAGCAGTTCAAACTTGGACATCCAGCGTTCCCATTCATATTCAACAGCCTTGTAGGACGCCGCAAAATGGATCACCTGCGTCTGGTATGTTCCGCTCAGCAGTTCATCAGATGGCAACGAAAACATACTGGTCAACAACGCAGGCTGCATATCCACTTCACCAAGTTCCAGTATGGCGTTGCAGTTGGTCAACCGAAACCTCGCCAATTCATGGGAACTGCTGCTGGGTACATCACGAATAACCCCGTAAACGATTGATTCCTGATCCACCTCAATTCTCCAGCGTTTTTAAATAATCCATAAATTCAGCTTCATCCATGACCGGAATATTCAGTTCATTGGCTTTTTTCAGCTTTGATCCGGCACCCGGACCGGCAACCACCCGGGTGGTTTTTTTGGACACACTGCCAGCCACCTTGGCACCCAAAGCCAGCAACCGCTCAGAAGCTTCATCCCGGCTCAGGGCTTCAAGTTTACCGGTAACCACCCAGGTCTGACCGGCCAGTACAGCATCAGTACTGTCCTGCTGCTGTACTGGCCACTGAATACCCAGATCCAGCAACGCCTGAACTTCGTCACGATTGTGGGTTTCTGCGAAGAATGCTGCCACATTTCTGGCGGCTACAGGACCCACATCGTCCACTCCCTGCAGATCTTCTTCCGAGGCATGCATCAGTTCATTGAGATCAGCAAAATGGTTGGCAAGATTACGGGCGGTTGTTTCCCCAACTTCACGAATACCCAGGGAAAACAAGAACCGTGGCAATGTTGTTTGTTTGCTGTGTTCAAGGGCTTCCAACAGATTGTTAGCCGACTTTTCCGCCATACGCTCAAGATTCACCAGTTGCTCAAACGTCAGCCGGAACAGATCGGAGAAGTGGTTAACCAGCTTAAGATCCACCAACGTATCGATCAACTTGTCACCGAGGCCTTCAATGTCCATGGCCTTGCGCGAGACAAAATGTTTCAGCCCCTCTTTACGCTGGGCATCACAGAACAAACCGGCGGTACAACGCAGTGCCGCTTCGCCCTCGACCCTTAACACGTCCGAACCACAGACCGGGCAGGCCGTCGGAATCTCTATCACCTGGCGCTCATCGTCATCAGCCTGATGAGCCACTTTCACAATCTGCGGAATCACATCACCGGCCCGGCGGATAATCACCTGATCATTGATGGCCAAACCAAGACGGGTGATTTCGTCGAGATTGTGGAGCGTGGCATTGCTGACGGTCACTCCCCCCACGAAAACCGGCTCAAGCCGCGCTACTGGAGTGATGGCACCAGTCCTGCCTACCTGATAGTCCACTGCCAGAAGACGGGTCTGCTCTTCCTGTGCCGGGAATTTATGCGCGATCGCCCAGCGTGGTGCCCGGGACACAAATCCCAATCGCTTTTGCAGAGCCATGTCGTCGATCTTGAACACGACACCATCGATGTCGTAATCCAGTCCATCGCGCTTATTCAGCATCTGTTGAAAATAATCCAGGCAACCATCCACCCCCGTTACCTGACGCATTTCGGAATTGATTTTGAGTCCCCATTGCTGCAGCTGTTTCAACAGTGCGTACTGGCTGTCCGGTACGGTTCCCTGTTCGACCCGACCAACGGAATAACAACAGAACTCCAGCGGCCGTTGCGCAGTAATCCGGGAATCCAGCTGACGCAACGCACCCGATGCAGCATTACGGGGGTTCATATAGGTTTTTTCTTCGTTGCTGCGAAACCGCTCATTCATGGCTTCAAAACCTGAACGGGTCATGTAGACTTCACCGCGCACTTCCAAAATAGCCGGATAACCATTTCCCCGAAGGCGCAAAGGGATATTACGAATGGCTTTGGCATTGGCGGTAATGTTTTCTCCCGTGGTGCCATCACCCCGGGTGGCAGCGCGCACCAGCACACCATTTTCATACAACAGACTGATGGCCAAACCATCAAGCTTGGGCTCACAACAGAACTCAAAATCATCCTGCTGACGCAGACGATCCTGTATCCGGCGCACGAAATCATGCATATCCTGTTCACCGAAAGCGTTGTCGAGGGACAACATCGGCACTTCATGGACCACCGTTTCAAAACCATCGGCCGGCTGGCCACTGACTCGCTGAGACGGAGAATCAGGTGTGACCCACTCGGGGTGCTCAGACTCAATCTTCCGAAGCTGTTGCATCAGACGATCATATTCGGCATCGGTCACGGTGGATTCATTGAGCACATAATATTCATAGTTATGACGCTCAATCATTTGACGCAGCTGTTGAAGCTGCTGATAGTCGGCTTGATTCATATTGGGATTATGCATTTAAAAGCTGGGCGCGGGCGAATTCGCGGATCCGGTTACGACAATGTTCAACGGTCTGACCCCGCATCACGCTGTGCATTTCATCTTTCAAAACTCCATGCATGTGACGGGCAACCACATTGGCCGTTTCATGCATGTAATCAAACGATTGCATGGCATCGGCACTATTCGGAAGCGTCATAAAAAAGGAGACGCCCTGTATCGGCTGCTGCCCCATGTTATCGATGTTAAACGTGCCAGGTTTCATGCAATTTGCCATACTGAACTGCAGTTGCCCTTTGTCATTGGTACGATGAAAGATATCCATGGCACCGAAACGCATACCACAGGCAAGCAAAATCTGCAGTAGTTGTTCACCATCAAAGCCTTCGTGCTCAGACACAACATTAATGACGATAACTTCTTGTGGTTCGACCAGGTCCTGACCTGGCACTTCCGTTGCGAAAATATCCAATTTTTCCTCGGTCTTTACGGCTTCGGCATGTTCACTGAACGCTGCCAGCTCAGATTCAGGTTCAAGGATGTCTTCCGGCTCCGGGTCATAGATTGCTTCCGGTTCATCGAAAGTATCCTCCAGGGCTTCCAGCTCTTGTTCATCAGCTGCAAATGTCGGCTCCCGCCGTACCTCTGCAGTCTCATATTCTGCTTCTGGCTCCTGAACGAAGTCTGTCTGTTCATGCCATTGATCTTCGTCCTGCTCCACCAGTTCAAGAGACTGCTGATATTGATCATCTTTAGCATCCTCACTATCAAAGTCATCCTGCTCAGGTTCAACCGACAGTGTTTCCATTAGCAAGGGAACTTTTTTATCCAGATTTATTCTTTCATTACGCGCAAGTATTTCCTGCGGTGACAACGGCCGCACCCTGGCACCGCCGTTGGGGAGTTCTCCGGATGGAAACTCAGACAGTTCTTCTTCATCACGGGTGTAGGAACCCTTATATTTAGGCCGCTCTTTCCAACGACGAAATCCGTCCAGGAAAATCAGAATAATGGCCAGTATGCACAGGATTAACAGCCAATGTCGCAATTCCATGTCTCGACCCTTCTTATGCTCTCGATTATATTGCGGCCAGCTCTGCCGCTTCTTCTACGTTAACAGATACCAGTCTTGATACTCCAGGCTCATTCATCGTGACACCCATCAGGTCTTTGGCCATTTCCATGGCAATCTTGTTGTGAGTGATGTAGATAAACTGCACGTGTTCAGACATTGCGTCTACCAGTCGGGCATAACGTCCTACGTTAGCATCGTCCAATGGCGCATCCACTTCGTCCAGCATACAGAATGGTGCCGGATTTAATTTAAAGATGGAAAACACCAGGGCGATTGCCGTCAATGCTTTTTCACCACCGGACAACAAATGAATGGTACTGTTTTTCTTACCCGGGGGCCGGGCCATGATCGCCACACCGGTATCCAGTAAATCTTCACCCGTCAATTCCAGATAGGCGTGACCACCGCCAAACACTTTCGGAAACAGATCCTGTAATCCACCGTTGACCCGATCGAAAGTTTCTTTAAAACGATTCCGGGTTTCACGATCAATTTTGACGATAGCATTTTCCAGCGTTTCGAGTGCTTTCTGCAAATCATCATTTTGGGCATCCAGATAGGTTTTCCGTTCACTCTGGATTTTATATTCGTCTATGGCTGCAAGGTTGATGGCACCCAGTCGCTGGATTTTTTGGTTGATCTGCTCCAGTTCCTGTTCCCATTCCTCTTCGCTGGCATTCTCAGGCAGGTTGGCCAACACCGTTTCCAGATCGAAACTGGCTTCCTGTAACTGTTCCTGTAATGTGGTTCTGCGGGTAATCACCGTCTGTGATTCCATTCGAGCCTGTTCCAGTTTACTGCGCACTTCCATGGCTTTGCCTTCCGAGCGATGACGTTGACTGTCCAGTTCACGCATTTTGCTGTCTATGGCTTCCATCTCGGCTCGGGCGTCAGCAACTTTCTGTTCCAGTTCCAGCCGTTGTTCCAGTTTGGTTTCCAGTTCAATCTGCAGATCGTTATCAGGTTCCAGTTGTTCTTCTTTCTGCATCAGCAGCATTTCACGCTTTTCCTGCAGACGTGCCAGTTGCTGATCCAAACGTTCGAGAGCGGTTTTTATCGCATCAGCCTTGGCCTGACTGGCCTGATGCTGCAATGCCAGAGAGTGTACTTTGTCTTTTTGTGAACGACTCATATCTCTGGCTTCGTCAACGGCCTGGCGCAGCTGCTCACGCTCCTGCATCAGGTTTTCCCGTTCTTCTGTGCCTTCTTCCATGGCGTCCAGAGCAATCTGCAGTTCTTCTCGGGACATGGCCATGTTTTCCCGCTCTTCCGCCAGATGAGTTTCCTGCTCACTGATTTCCGCCAATAACTGCTGCCGACGGTTTCTCATCTGTTCGGCCTGGGCCTGTTTACCACTCAAGCGGGATTTGAAATCGGCGTATTGACGGGCCAATTGACCCAGCTCCCGCTGTGCCTGCTCGCGTTCTTCGTTTAGCGAGCGAACCCGCATTTCCACCACCTCGACATCCACTTCAAGCTCTTCAACAGAAGCATCGAGTTCATCCAGCTGGATTTCAATTTCTTCAAGTTCGGTCTGACGGCTCAGTATGCCATCAGCATCGTTGCTATCTTTACTAATCCGCAACCAGTTGCGCCCCAGCCAGATACCGTCACGGGTAACGACTGATTCGCCAGCCTGAAGGCTGCTGCGCATGGCCATGGCTGCCGGTAAATCCTCTGCAATACGGATTCTGTCCAACAGGTCGGAGAGATCGTAGCGGCTGTCCACTTCAGCATTCAGATAACCGGATTGCGATGACGCTGTAGTGGCCGTCTGGTCGATCAGGTTGAGCATGCCCTGTTCAAAACGCGCCAGGCCATCGGTCAATGCCTCGGTGCTGTCCACACAGACCGCCTGCAAATAAGCACCCAATACGGTCTCCACGGCTTTGTCCCAGCCGTTTCGAACATGTACCTGTTGGGCCAGACGCTCCCGGTGCTGCAGCTGATGACTTTCCAACCAACGCTGCACACCACCGCCGGCTTCTCCCATGGCTGCCTGCTGTAACGCTTCCAAGGTTGCCTGCCGCCCCTTGATCTGGGTCTGACGGCGTTGGGCATCGTTGAGCCGGGTACGTTTATCTTCCAGTTGGGTACGTGAGCTTTCGAGTTGCTCAGACAGGTCATCAAAACGACGCTGCTGAGTCTCCATGCTCTGTTCAGCTTCTTCGGTCTGCATCAACAACTCTTCGATTGCTTCTGCTTCCGGGTCCGCCAGCAAACCATCACGTTCCTGATACAACGAACTTAAACGCCGGTTGATCCGATCGATCACCTGTTCCAGGTGCTGAATACGGGACTGAGCCACTTCTGCAGTTTGCTTGGGACCGGCCGAATCCTGATTGAACAGTTCCCATTTTTGTTGCCACTGCTGCATGCTCTGTTCGTGGCGAACTAAGGCTTCCTGGGCCTCTTCTTCAGCAGCACGGGCCATTTCAAGCTCCGGCTCAGCAATCATTAACTGCTCTTCGATTTCCTCAAGCCGGAACTGATCTTCTTCTTTTTCGCGTGAGGTTTCCTGCAAACTGCGATCAAGTTCAATGAGGTCGGTCTGCAACTGGGCTGCTTTTTCTTTCTGATGCTGCATGCTCTGTTCAAACCGGGCAATTTCAGTTCCCAACTGGTAATACTGACTTTGTACCTGATTGAATACTTCTGTGCGGTCGTTGTGACTGTCACGTAACTCTTCGACCTGGGCATCGATGCTGCGTTGTTCGGCAACGTATTTTTCGTATTCGGTTTCCAGCTCGTTGATGCGCATTTCCCGCTGTCCGGCATCCTCATCAAGGCGCTGCCAGCGAATGGCACTCAACTGCGCCTTTCTCTCCCGCTCTTCTTTTTTTAATTCTGTGTATTTTTCCGCAGCCAGGGCCTGGCGATGCAGATGTTGCAGCTGACGTTCCAGTTCATCACGGATATCCGTTAACCGCTCCAGGTTTTCCTGAGTCCGGCGCATGCGCGATTCAGTTTCTTTACGGCGCTCTTTATATTTGGAAATACCAGCGGCTTCTTCAACATATACCCGTAGTTCTTCCGGCTTGGCTTCAATCAAACGGGATATCATTCCCTGCTCGATAATCGCATAACTACGGGCACCCAAACCGGTTCCCAAAAACAGGTCGGTGATATCTTTGCGCCGGCACTTGGTGCCGTTGAGAAAATAGTTGGACTGGCCGTCCCGAGTGACTTTTCGGCGTACTGAAATCTCAGCGTATTTGGCATATTCACCGGGCGCTTTGCCATCGTGATTATCAAACACCAGCTCAACCGAACACTGACCGACCGGTTTACGATTATTGGAACCGTTGAAAATCACATCGGTCATTGATTCGCCACGCAGATGCTTGGCAGAGGACTCCCCCATTACCCAGCGAACAGCATCAATAGTATTGGACTTGCCACAACCATTCGGACCGACAATTGCAGTCATGTTGGTTGGAAATGGAATCGTGGTTGGATCGACAAAAGACTTAAAACCAGCCAGCTTGATACATTTAAGACGCATTGAGTCCAAATTCTCCGATACTTTTTGACCCTTCCCTGATGCACGCGATCAGCCTTCCAATTCCAAATGAATTGCGTGGCCGGACGTTATCAAGCAAGAAATAATCGCCGGATTGTATCGAAGTTATCAACACTTAGAAACAGCTTAATTCAGCCGCAAATGATAGGATTTTCCAACACTGACAAGTACTTAGAGCCTCTACAGAAATGACGACAGAGGCTCTTTACACGCTGGTTACCCGGTGATGTGATCAATGCACCGTGTCTATTAAAACCGTGGTTGCCTGTTCACCAGCCTGAACAGTCAATGACTGTGACAGACCTTCAAGATCGCCAGCCTGGGCAGTCGCCACACCACCTTTAGATAGCCTGGCAACCACTTCAATATTCATTCCAGCCTGCAAACCTGCCATCGCTGCCATCGTGGTGGTGTCGTCCAACTGAATTGTAACAGGGAAAGAAGCGGGTACAGACAGGCGTTGAACCGCTACAGGCATGGGCGGCCCATTCACCTGACGCGCGGCAACAAACAATGAACGGGCACCATCGAGTTGTTGCTTGAGTTCTTCCGAAAGGTCAATCGTAACGGCCACCACGATAGTAGGTTCAACGGCCGATTCGTCAGCAGGTATTGGTTTGCCAGCAGCCTTCAGGTTGTTTTCTGCCATGGTAATTGCAGACTGAACGGCCTCTACTTCATTCGCCGGCATCACCTTGAGCATTTTTCGCCAGTTGATAAGCGCTTGCGCAAAATCACCAGAAGCAAAAGCATCAACCCCCAGCAACCCTAGCGCCATTGTGTTGGTCGGCGCCAGTTCAAGAGCCGTCTTCAGCATCTGCTTATCAGTTTGACTGAGCACCCGGTCATTATTACTAAACCTCGCCTGGATCAGATTGGAAATCAACCAGGAATGATCCGTTGGGTTAAGAGACCGGTTTCTTTCCGCAACCATTAAAGCTTTTTCAAAAATTCGTTCTGCATCCTGACTCCGCCCGACCTGAAAATAGGTTTTACCAAGAAAAAACAAATCTTCAATGTTATCAGGATGACGCTCGATGCGTGCTTCCATCTGATTAAAAAACGCCTGTTGCTGTTCCGGGCTCTGACCGGCGGCCAGCATGGCTTCGCGCAGCCTCACATCCCGCCAGCCACCTAGCTGGTAGTATGCCGAAAAAGCGAACACGATCAGAACAACAGCCGCCAATGGCACAAGCCATCGGGGACGCGAAGTGTCCTCATGAGAGCGGGCGTCGATTTTTTCAGTATCCTGCACCAGCCGGAGTTTCAGTTCATTTTCCAGCTGCTGATAATCCTCATCACTAAACTCACCAGCAGCATAGGCTTGTTTGAGTTCACTGAGTTGTAATTTATGAGCACGTAAATTTTCCGCCTGACGATCAATTTGGCGGGTATCGGGCAGACTTCTGACAAACGGATAAAACAAAAAACCAAGTGCCACAAAAGTCAGCAGGCCAGCAGTAATCCAGAACATGATTATTCCTTGCGGTTCAGCAGCTCATCAGCTTTACGGAGCTGTTCTTCGGTCAATTCGAGTTGTTTGATGGGTTTTCGGGTACGTACAATCAGAACGATGATACCGAGTGTCAGCAACAGAACCGGCCCCAGATACAGCCAGATCGTTGACCAGGAAAGGCGGGTACGATAAGTCACAAACTCGCTGTAACGGGCGATCATAAAGTCAACGATTTCCTTATCAGTCTTGCCGTCATTCAACAGTTCGTAGACTTTGTCACGGATATCCTGGGAAATCGGTGCATCGGAATCGGCAACATTCTGATTCTGACATTTGGGACAACGCAGCTCCTTGGTCAGCTTTTCATAGCGAAGCTCCAGCCCAGGGTTATTCCAGTCGTATTTATAATCAGATACAGCACTGAATCCGAAACCGCTGCTCAGCAACAAAAACAGTAAAATACTATAGCGTTTCATAGATCGCCTTCAGCTTGTCGTTCCAGATAACGTCATTGATTTCACCCACATGGCGATAGGCAATCGTGCCGTCACTACGGATAAAAAATGTTTCTGGCGCACCGGTCACTCCAAGGTCGAATCCCAGCGTACCATCTTCATCGTAAATGTTGATTTCATAAGGATCGCCATAGGTCTCAAACCATTTGAGTGCAGATTCCCGACTGTCTTTGTAGTCCATGCCGATGATTCTGACTCCCTGCTTGGCCAATTTGTTCAGCATAGGATGCTCGACTTTGCAGGTAATGCACCAGGTCGCCCAAACATTCAGCAAAAACGGTTTACCAACCACGGTGGTATTACTCAATATCTTTTGTGGATCTTTGACCGTTGGCAACGAAAACACCGGCAATGGCTTACCTTTGAGTGGCGTGGGAATATCTTCTTTGTTATCAAGCTGAAGAGCCGGAATGAACACCATTCCGAGAATGACCGCAAATGCAACAGGAATAAAAAACAACCAGCGATTCATGCCATAGCCTCCTGCTTGGCTGATGCTTTATCGATTTCCTTCAGCGCTGTTTTACGATAACGCTTGTCCAACATTCCCAAAAGACCCCCAAATGCCATAAACAGTGCTCCAAACCAAATCCAGCGCACGAACGGCTTAACGTGAATACGCAATGCCCAATCACCACTGTCATTCAACTGCTCACCCAGCGCGACATACAAGTCACGGGTCAGGCCAGGTTGAATATCGGCTTCGGTCATAATGCTTCCAGCTGCCAGATACTGGCGTTTCTCAGGATGTAACACGACGATCAAACGCCCATCCCTGGAAACATCAATGGAGCCTCTTTCGGCGAGATAGTTGGGGCCTTGCACCTGCTCCGTACCATTGAACTTAAAGTCATAACCAGAAAAGCTTTTTTCCTGCCCAATGGACATCCGCACATCATGTTCGACCTGAAAGTTTGCCACCATGACCACACCAACGACTGTCACCACCACACCAAGGTGGGCAATCAACATACCGTAGTAACTCAGGTTCATTTTTATCAGCCCGGCAGCAAAGGATGAAGCATGACGAATGTTGTGGCGCACACTGATAACAACGCTCGATATAATCCAGAACACCAGAGATAGCCCGAGCACAACTGGCCAGACAATGCTGCCGGCGTATACATAAACTGCCAGAACTGCCAGCACCACAGACACTGGAGCGCTGATCAGCTGAAACTTCAGAGTATGTGCCAGATTATCGCTTTTCCATTTCAACAACTGCCCTACACCCAGCAATGCCAGGAGTACAATCATCAAGGTATTGAACACTGTATTGAATATCGGTGGTCCGACCGAGATCTTACCCAATTGAAAAACATCGAAAATCAGTGGCAGCAGCGTCCCAAGCATAACTCCGAATGCAGCCACCGCCAGCAGGATGTTATTAAAAAACAGGAATGATTCCCGTGACATCATTTTGAAATACGTGAAACTGCGTAACGACGGCGCCCGCAAGGCAAACAGCAACAGCGAACCACCAATCGCGATAGCCAGCAGAGTCAGAATGAAGTATCCCCGCTTGGGATCGGAAGCAAAGGCGTGCACAGATGTCAGAACACCGGAGCGAACCAGGAACGTGCCAAGCAATGAGAAGGAAAAAGCAAAAATAGCCAGCAGCACCGTCCAGGATTTAAAGGCACCGCGTTTTTCTGTAACAGCAAGACTGTGTATCAACGCTGTTCCTACCAACCAAGGCATAAAAGAGGCATTCTCAACCGGATCCCAGAACCACCAGCCTCCCCAGCCTAGTTCGTAATAAGCCCACCAGCTTCCAAGCGCAATACCCAGCGTCAGGAAGATCCAGGCGACGTTGGTCCATGGACGGGCCCATTTGGCCCAGGCAGCATCAAGCTGGCCGGAAACCAGCGCAGCAATCGCAAATACGAAAGCCACAGAAAAACCGACATACCCCATATAAAGCATCGGTGGATGTAAAATCAGTCCAATATCCTGAAGCAGCGGGTTCAGATCCCGGCCATCTGCTGGCGGCATCGGCAACACCCGATCAAACGGACTGGATGTCAGAACCACAAAAATCAGGAATCCCAGAGTGATGACACCCAGCATACTCATCACCAGCGCCAACATATCGGTAGGAAGCGAACGACTGAAAGCAGACACCGCTAATGTCCAGCCAGACAAAATCAACACCCAAAGCAGCATAGAACCTTCGTGACCGCCCCAAATAGCACTGATTTTGTAATAAATCGGCAATGCCGAGTTAGAGTTACTGGCGACATAGGAGACCGAAAAATCATCCGTGGCCATGGCATAAGCCAATAGACCAAAAGCAAACGCAAGCATGACAAATACGCCTGTCGCCAGCATTCTGGAGGACATCATCATCCATACGTTATTTTTAAAGTAACCCCAGGCAGGTATCGTTGAGAGCAGAAAAGACAGCCCCAGCGCCAGAATCAGACAGAATAAACCGAACTCAGGAATCATCGTGTCGCCTCTGCATAACTTGCATCACATGTCGCACCACCCTGTTGCGCAGCATCAAGGGCAGCCTTGGCTTCCGGCGGCATATACTGTTCGTCGTGCTTGGCTAACACCTGACTTGCCTCCACCACGCCATTAATAACCTTCCCCTCTACCACCACACTCTGACCTTCACGGAATAAATCGGGCAATATTTTGTCGTAACTGACTTTTACATCACTCATGCAGTCAGTCACCATAAATTCTGTTTTCAGAGTGTCCTGATCCAACTGCCGGAAGGAACCGGCTTTCACCAATCCACCGATCCGAACTTTCTGATCCACAAGATAATCACCTGCGGCAATCTCACTTGGATGCTTGTACCAACTGATGCTCTGACTGTTGGCATAGAGAATAACAGCGGCGGCAGTTCCGACGAGCAGCACACCACATAAAATAAACACGAGTCGCTGGCGACGTTTTGGGTTCATGACTCCTCCCGTCGATATTTTTGTAATTGCTGTTTAACAAACTGGCGCTGTCTGATTTTGGGTGCCACGATCAGATAGACCACACCAATGGCAAAACTGCCATAACTTAGCCATACATATTTGGCGTGATGGCCCATCTGCAGGAATGCAGAAAAAGATTCGAACTGCCCCACTAACTCACTCCTCCCAACCGTTTGACTTCTTCACGAACCCAATTGGTTTTACGCTCCCGCTGCAGAATCTCCTGCCGGGTTCTGATCAAAACCTGGCTACCAAAAAAACAATACGTACCTAACACCATAACCAGCAATGGTATCCACATTTCTGCGGGCATGGCTGGCTTTTCAGTTAATTTAAACGTAGCGGGCTGGTGTAGTGTATTCCACCAGTTAACAGAATATTTAATGATGGGAATATTGATGACACCGACCAGTGACAACACCGCAGCCGATTTATCTGCACTCTGCTGACTCTCCATCACATTATAGATGGCCAGCACACCCAGATATAAAAACAACTGAATCAGCATTGAGGTCAACCGGGCATCCCACACCCACCAGGTTCCCCAGGTCGGCTTGCCCCACACCGCCCCGGTAATCAGCGCCAATAAACAAATCACCGCACCAAACGGGACTATGGATTTCAACACCATGTCAGCCATTTTCATGCGCCAGACCAAGCTGATTGTGCCCAGCACTGCCATCATGAAATAACACGATTGCGCCAGAATGGCCGTGGGAACATGAATATAGATAATCCGATAACTATTCCCCTGCTGATAATCTACAGGAGCATAAACCAACCCCCAAACAGTACCAATGGTCAGCAGTACCAGCGCCAGAATGCCCAGCACCATACTCCAGGGCCAGCTCATCTGGTAAAACCATTTCGGGGAACCCCACTTGTGAAACCAGGTCCACATAATCTATCTCAACCTCTTTTAAGACTGATTAACACTGATTCTCAACGCTACCGTGGTAATCCACGGAGCCAGGGCCAGGGCCACCAGAGAAATCGCGCAAATGTATAACAACTGTATTTTGAAACCCAATCCAAGCGCCGCAGAGGCAACTGCACTGGCTCCGAATATCAATACCGGAATAAACAATGGCATGACCAGCAGTGATAACAGCAAACCTCCTTTTCGCAACCCGACGGTCAATGCTGCACCCACGGAGCCAATCAGACTGAGCGCCAGCGTCCCCACCCCCAGCGACAACATTAACGCAGGTACCGCCCGGCCGGGCAGCGCCAGCATCAACGATAAAGCTGGACTGATCAGCGTCAGGGGCAACCCCGTTACCAGCCAGTGAGTTAACATCTTGGCTAAAACGCGCCATTCAACCACACCGTTTGACAACAAAATCTGCTCTAAAGTGCCATCGTCGAAATCTGCCCTGAACATCATGTCCAGCGACAACAGGGTTGCCAACAATGCAGCCACCCAGAGAATGCCGGCCGATAACTCACCCAGCTTCTCCATATCCGGTGTCACACCCATGGGAAACAACGTAATAACCATCAGAAAAAACAACAACGGATTTAGTAAATCAGTACGTCGCCGGTAAGCTACCACCAACTCACGTTGTAACATCGACCAGAATGCGCTCACCGGTACTGCTCCAGATCCAAGACACTCAGCTGCTCCATGTCCAGCCGGTGATGAGTAGTCAAAATCACCGATCCGCCACGTTCGCTGTGACTTGCAATATGTTGTTCCAGCTTGTCCACACCATCGAGATCCAGCGCAGTAAACGGCTCATCCAACACCCAAAGTGGAACAGCATCATCAAGCAGATACAAACGCGCCAATGCAATTCGTCGTTGCTGCCCGGCAGACAGACTGTGAGCCGGAACATCTTCAAAGCCTTTTAATCCGACTTTATCAAGCGCCTCCAGGTACCGTGCCTCAGGAAGACTTAAATGAGCCTTAAGGGAAACGCTGAAGCGCAGATTTTCCAGCGCAGTCGACACATTGGTCACACCGGGACGATGACCCAGATACAAAAACTTCCCGGCATCCAATTCCCGTTTGCTGCCAACAGGCTCATACCATTCCACGTCACCTTCGACCACATCACTCAACCCCACCAGTTTTCGCAACAAGGTGGTCTTGCCAGAACCATTAGCACCCTTTACCTGCATGACCTGATGACTGTTCAGCGTCACAACAAGATTTTTGAACAATAAACGATCATCCCTTTCACAATATAAAGGGGATGTTTTTAAAATGACACGCTGCAAAAGCAATAACCCACGCTGAACCGGACTCAGATCAATCGAACTACCCCATGGGGAGTACTCTGTTATCAGGGTTCGATAATCCCAGAAAAATCAATTATTTATAAGTATGCTAAAGACAAAGACCGGGGACTGTATCAAATCCTGACTGTTAACTCTGTCAGAAAACTGACAAGAGTAACCCAGTTCAAGCTCCAGAAACCCGCTTCCCAGCCGATAAGCTGGAGGAGTATAACTACAACCCTGATTGGATGCATCGATCTGAATTTCATGGCCAATATCAGTAAAGAACCCATTCGCTTGTCGCCCAGCAGTCAGACAGGCTCCATCTCCAGCCAGACGGAACATCCGCCAGCACCTGCGCGCGCGCAACCACAACCACCGCCCACTAACAAGCTGATTGAAGCCGTCGTTATTCGCAGTGAACCGTTTGTCGACCTGCAAAAAGGCAACGGAGAGCAATATCTGCTGGAGTTAAAAACACCTCAGGGTACTTTATTTGTTAAATATCACCGAGCATTGGAACAGGGAACCGTACTGCTACTGGAACCCGATGACCAGCATAGTTTCAGAACCGCGGACCTGAGTCAGGAACCATTGCGGCTGAAACAACTGATACTTGCAGCTCAACAGTTCAACAATGAAAGTCTGCCAAAAGCAAAGTTTATAGAGGGACTCAGCACCCGCATTGTGAGTCAATTGCAGAATACGGCATTCGAGTCGATTCCGACCCGCATTCAAAATGCATTGATTGCCGTGCTGGTACGCCATGCTCAAATCGGCGACTCCAATGCTGAAACACTCAGACAATGGGTCGGTCAGATTCAAAAACCGGCGCTGCCAATCATCGAACCTTCCCGGCTACAGACGACACTTTCACCGCTCGGCAATCCCCACAGCGAGCACAATCATCAACAGAATTTTGCTCGGGCCGCAGAAGTTGTCAGGCAAATTCAGGAACTCAGCCAACCGGTAAAATCAAACAGCCAGTGGCAGTCACTCATCAGGATACTATCGGTCGGACTTGATCATCCTGCCCCCTCACCTCAGTCGGCTGTTCCGTCTTTTCAACAACACGGAGCCCAAGTAGCAGTGCCGCCAACCACTGGCTCAGCCCCGCCCATTGCGACGGATTGGCCCACTAAACTGCAATCGTTGTTTACCCAACTGCAGCCATACATTGAAAAACCGGAAAAAATGGATCCTGCCACATCGCAGCAGACCACAACGAACCTGTCATCCACAGCGACTACAACATCACCACCTCAGAGTCAGGAAAATTCTGCTGCAATCCGCCAACGCTTTATCGCACTGTTGACCAAAGCCTCCAAGACCAGCACGGTGGCAGAAACCGGTGCCAACTCTGCTACACCTGACTTCACTCATAAAATGGCGGAAAAATCTGAAATGCCACAAGTGGTCGAACGTATTGCCAGAAAAACTGAAAACCTGCCGTTATCGCTCTTACTCATGGAACTTGAACGCAGCCTCAACCAGGAACTAAGGCAAAGACCGGACAGCATCGCCAACCGGCTCAAAACAGAAGCGCAACGCATACTCGGCAGTACCGGCCTTTATACGCCGGAAAGCCTCAAAAAACAGGCCCATGGTGCCTTAAGACCCGGCTCTCAGAGCAATACTCAGGCATTGGAAGCGGTTTTGAATGAAAGCCGATCGGCATTGGCGAAAATTCAGTCTCAGCAGATGAACAACCTGCAGTTTCAATTCGAACCGGAATACCACCGGGCGCATTTTCAGCAGTTTGAAATTCCCATTAATCTGCCTGGTGTTATGACTCACGCTTTCGCCGAAATATGGCACCCTTTGGACAATACCGAAGATTCGGCAGAACAAAACAACACCCGACAACAGCGCAAATGGCACCTGCGCCTGCATATGGAGTTCAAACCACTACCACCACATTGTGTGGAGTTGTTTTTTTCATTGAAGAATGAACACCAAATCCAGCAGTTGGGTCTGGTATTCTGGAGTGAAGACCCGTTTTCGCTAACCCTGTTTAATCAGTACCAGGATGTCTTGCAGTCAGTTCTGCAAAGCAAAGGCATAGATGTGGAGCGAGTTGAATCCAAACGGGGGTTACCTGTCAGAGAGCACATATCCAAACAACAACATAGCCAATCAATGGTGGACTTCAAAGTATGAATCAACCTGACCCACAATCAGCTCTGGCGCTGCATTACAATGGCAAAGATACTCCAACCGTCGTGGCTGCCGGTCAGGGAGAACTTGCGGAAGAGATTCTCAGACTGGCCAGGGAATATGAGGTACCCGTGCTGGAAAATAAAGAATTACTGGCCATGTTAACGAGCCTGGATATTGGTCAGGCCATTCCCGATCAGTTGTTTGAAGTAATCGCTGAAATTATCGCCATGTCTTACTGGCTCAGAGGGCGGGTACCGGAAGGATTTACCGCAGACTAGTGTGATACGGTTTTTCTGGGATATGCTTGCAAAGTTACTCATCAAAGCTCAATCAGATAACGGGAGAACATATGCATAAAAGCAAACTGGCAGGTTTTATCATTGATTGCCAGACACCAGACCTGGAGGGTTCTGCAAAATTCTGGGGTGCAGCATTAGGCATGAAAACAGAAACATTTCCAGGAGAGGCGGGGAAAAAGTATATCAAGCTTCAATCCCCAGTAACCCAGCTATATATTGAGGTACAGACCGTTACCCACCCCAGCCGCGTTCACCTGGATATAGAAACTGATGATATTGAAGCGGAGGTAGCACGCCTGCAACAATTAGGGGCCAAAGAAGTGGAACGGATTAAAACCTGGGTCATCATGGAAGCACCGACCGGTCATCGCTTTTGCGTGGTACAGGCGGAGCCAGGAAGCACTTTCGACGAGACCGCCAATCGGTGGCAAGAATAATCTGTCACTCCACCCCAGGGTCGGGATGGAGTGATCTCAGGTAGCATCACTGCAGATAATACACACCATAACGAATGGCTTTTGACAGTTGAGCCGCGGCCTGATCAGGCTCAACCCCATTCCTCCAGCTTTTTGCCACACTCGGAGAAAACTGATCCAACACCTGTTCAGTAGTTGCCATTCCATGGGCAATACTGGGTAGCAACATGCCATTTTGAGAGGCGTCCATAAAGTCTTTCTTGCTTTTCTGGGCACACTGATCAAAACCATTTAGAGACAGGTCGATGCGTGCAGGAATGGAGCCCTTGGCTTTATTGAACGCTATTTGAAAACGCTCACTCATAACGTCTGATGCCAGTGCGAGCTGAGCTTCAATTTTGCTCTCACCTTCCAGTTTAAACATGGCAAAACTATCCACCACATATATGAAGCTGCCTTCCGTTCCCGGAGTAGTGGCACAGATATAGTCGCGACCAGGTTGTTTGTTGGCCAGTATGAATTCACCCTTAGCCCAATCTCCCATGAACTGAAAAGCAGCTTCTCCATTGATAACCTGCTTGGTAGCTGCGTCCCAGGCCTCCGACCCCGTACTCGGCGCCAGAAATGGCTTAAGACGATCCATCTGCTCAAATACTTTATCCATTGTTTTACTACGCAGAACACTGGTGTCATGCTTTACGAATGCATCGAGGTAAAATTCCGAGCCCCCAACAGCCAGAGCAACCGACTCAAACAACGTTGCGTCCTGCCAGGGCTCATTTCCAGCTGCAATCACTGGATATCCGGCTTTCTGAATTTTTTTGGCAACCGCTTCAAACTCAGCCCAATTAGTAGGAACTTTGGCACCAACTGCATCCAGAATCGGTTTGTTCACCCACATCCAGTTGCTGCGGTGCACGTTCACAGGCGTGGCAACATAATGCCCTTCAAACTTCATATCATCGGCGATGACTTTGGGCAATTTGGCGTCCCAGTCTTCACGCTTGGAAATTTCATCAAGATTGGCCAGGTAGTTAAATCTCGCCCAGCGCTTAATCGATTCACCTTTCAAAACGGTGGCTGCCGGTGGATTACGGAGCAGCACCCGATGATTGAGCTCCGATCTCGCCTGCACACCACTCCCCCCGGTGACCACGAAATCTTTCCAGGTGTGTCCGGAATCCTGAACCATCTGTTTGAGGATATTGATCGCCGCAGCCTCACCGCCTGATGTCCAATAGTGTAAAACCTCTACTTCACCGGCCCTGACAAAGGATGAGGCCGCAAAAATGAACGCTATTTTTAAAATTATTCGAACCTGATGAGCTAATTGACAATTCATATTGATAAGTTCCGTACTCTCTCGTTTATTTCTTGAACAACTAAAAACTGCTACCGCACCGGATTTGCCATGCTATTCAGAGGCTCTTTTATTGGAAATCCAGATAAAATCATCAAATTTTTCCGACTGAGCAAAACTGCAGCAAACTTACGAACTCTATGAAATTTTTTGATGAAAGCATAATCGCAATATTTACACTTTTATTATTCTCTTACAATTAGTAAGCATCATATTTTATTTTTTAAGCAAAAAAGTTTCCATGAAACCCATTTTTACGGCTATCAAACTGGCCAAAAAACTGAGGAGAGTACTAAGAGCGCTATTGGAGAGGGAGGACTGAAAAAATCGTTTTTTGGAGGGAAAAAATCAACAAACAGGAAACCGACACGACGGTCGGTTTCCTGTTTTGACTTACACGTTATAAGTTGAAGACGAGGTATCTCCGCCACGACCAGTCCAGTTCGTATGAAAAAACTCTCCACGCGGACGATCGATACGCTCATAAGTATGAGCCCCAAAGAAATCACGCTGGGCTTGTAGCAGATTTGCCGGAAGACGTTCAGCCCGGTAGCCATCGAAATAGCTCAATGCAGAGGTCATCGCAGGTGCTGATATACCATTCGTAACAGCCGCCGCCACCACTCTGCGCCATCCGGCCTGAGCCTGAGTGATTTTTTCTTTAAAATATGGATCCAGCAACAGGTTGCTCAACGCCGGGTTATTATCAAATGCCTCTTTGATGTTGCCCAGAAAAACGGAACGAATGATGCAGCCACCACGCCACATAAGCGCGATACCACCATAGTTCAGATTCCAGCCATATTCTTTGGCCGCTTCCCGCATCAGAACATAACCCTGGGCATAGGAGACGATTTTGGCCGCAAACAGTGCCTGTCTCAGATCCTCGATAAACGCCTGTTTATCTCCTTCGAACGCTACTTCAGGGCCGGATAACACTTTCGACGCTTCAACCCGCTCTTCTTTCTGAGCTGACAGGCAACGGGCAAACACAGCCTCTCCAATCAATGTCAGCGGGACGCCCATTTCCAGCGCCGATACCCCTGTCCATTTACCAGTGCCTTTTTGTCCGGCCGTATCAAGTATTTTTTCCACCAACGCTTCGCCATCTTCTTTATAGGCAAAAATATCGCGGGTGATTTCGATCAGGTAGCTGTTAAGCTCGGTTTTGTTCCAGGCGGCAAAAACGTCATGTAATTCATCGGCATTCAGGCCCAACAGCACTTTCATAATCTGATAGGCTTCAGTGATGAGCTGCATATCGCCATATTCAATGCCGTTATGGACCATTTTGACAAAGTGACCGGCACCATTCTCACCCACCCAGTCACAGCATGGTGTACCGTCTTCCACTTTTGCGGCAATACCCTGAAAAATCGGCCGGACCGCTTCCCAGGCGGCAGGCGAACCACCGGGCATGATTGAAGGACCGGTCAGCGCACCTTCTTCCCCACCCGATACGCCACTGCCGACAAACAACAGGCCTTTGCTTTCAAGATAAGCCACCCGACGATTGGTATCCGGAAAATGAGTATTGCCACCATCAATGATGATGTCACCGGGCTCAAGGTGAGGAATCAACTGCTCGATGAAATCGTCAACCGGCTGACCAGCTTTAACCATTAGCATGACTTTTCTGGGCTTGGACAAAGAAGCGACCAACTCTTCAATGGAGTGGGCACCACGGATATTCTTACCTTTCGCACGACCAGCCAGAAAACTGTCCACTTTTTCTACGGAACGATTATAAGCTGTGACAGTAAAGCCCTTGCTTGCCATATTCAGGACCAGGTTTTCGCCCATCACCGCCAAACCCACCAGACCGATATCCGATAATGCTTTCATAGTTACCTTCCCCCAATTTTTTAATCGCGCCAGGCAATCAACAGATAAATAAATTGTAGTTTTATTACAGAATAGTAACGCTTTTTTACGCCAAAAGTGAATGTTCTATCCTTTAATATCCTTTGAGCACTTATTTTTTTGTAACAAACTTTCAGAATTGGATAAAACTCCAATGGTTGTCCCAACGTAATCCGGTCTGCCGACTCGCTGTCTGATCATCCGCCCTGATCAAACCAACACCACTGCCCGCCCACCAACGCTGTCCATCCGAGGCCAGAGGACAAACATCCTGAATATAATCGCTATATTGAAACGCCCGACTGGAAGCATCCCACACACCAACCCGGTGTCCACGCGGAGAGCTGGCAACAATCTGATGTCCGCAGCTCGCAACCGAGCCAATATAGTTTTTGAAATTCATCCAATCGAGATCACTGGCTTCAAAGGGTAACAGCTGTTGTGGCTGCTGGTCGACCGGACGGTCCGTAATCGCCAGCAATGGGAGAGTTTGAGGGATGTCAGACTGATACTGCATGGCAATGACAGCATGCCCGTTGTCTGTTAACGTCAGATGCCGCGTGCTCAGCAAGTGATCCACCGGTGCCAGACGCCAGTGTTCTTTACCTGTCACCGGATGCACGCACAACAACGAAGGCTGCATGGTATTTTGATTCAACACCTCTCTGCCAGCCGTTCGCAGTCCACCAATACCCGCAACCAGATAATCAGGGCTATGAAGAAGGATTTCATGTGGTCCCAGTCCATTCAGAGGAACCACATCTCTCAAAGACCAACTCTTCCGTTCATAATGAAATAACACCCCATCACTGGATCCCAGTTTTTCACCGGAAACATGCATGGCGTGGTCAGTGAATACCACATGACCATTAAACACATGGCCTTGAGGTGCCTTGAGGCGATGGATTACTCTGCCGGTGTCAGGCTCAAACACAATCACAAACGCACCCGGCCTGCGGGCCACTAATGCAGCAACCTCGTGCGCCACTGACGCCGAGCCGTGAGCCCGACCTGGCAGCGGAATCCGGTAAATTACTCTGCCGGCAGTCAAATCAAAACAAACAGCAGACCATTGTCCATCTGCTGTTTTAATCACTCCCAGAACCCTTTTCTGCTGATCGCCCGACATATCAGTGGCCAGAGTATGCCAGCTCAACCCGGCCAGTGCCGCGACCTTAATAAAGTCTCTACGATTAATCGCCATCTAAATTACTGAACCCTATGGTAATTCCCAGCTCAGGGGCCATCTCCGTCACCAGCAGCTTCACCAGACTTTCCACAATGGTCTTTTGAATAACCCACGATTGGAGCGGCATTTGTGGCTCTTCTCCTGTGCCCAACACCACCATAACGGCATCAAAGTCACTCCAAAGCTCAGCATCGGTCTGTTGTTTCAGCACCCCCTCCATTTCCCGGATAGCACTGAACAGATGGCCCAGGATGATCACCTGAGAACCTGTTCGCCAGCCTTCCATACCGTAGAGATTCAACTGGGTTTTGCTTCCGGCAACCGCATCAATACGTTTTTCAGTCATGCCCAATAACGAGGTGTACTGATTGAACTGAAACGCCAGAGTGGCTTGATCCGGAGTATTGGTAATCGACTCGACCTGCTGCAAATTCGCTTTAAAGCTTGTAATCCAGGCGGAGAAGTAAAGACATGACTGCGAAGCCGGAGTCTGCTCGGCTGACAAAACATATTCAGCACCGCCCAAAGCGACTGCCGGTGCCGGTGCCTTGCTGAAGTCCATCGTATCACTGGCTAATAAAGCCTGAGTCTGACGCCGGGTAAGATCCTTTCGGTCGGGCCAGAAGCTGAACCGAAAAGCTAACCCCGAAGCCTCCAGCCGATAAGGTGCCAACAACTGATAACCAAGCCAGCTGCCATGCAGATCCAGCAAGGAATCCAGAGTTTGTTGGTAAGGCGCTCCTTGCCCTTCAAGAGACTGACTGTCGTCGTCAACAGCGGTACACAACGCCGTCACATCATGCTCAAACTTTTCGAGCTGTTGATGGATCAACGCTAGTTTCTGGGTTTCATAGGTTTCCCACGGAGTCGCAGCAAATGCTGGAACCGTGATCAAAGCAAATAAAAGAGCAGCAACTTTCATTAGAGTGATTCCAAAAATTTCAATAATGACTGACGACTATCACGATCAGCCTTCAGATAGTTGTTTTGGGCAGTCTGAGCCTCTCCACCATGCCATAAAATGGCTTCTTCAATGCTTCGGGCACGACCATCATGCAGAAAGAAAGCTTTTCCCCCTGCTACTTCGTCAACCAGCCCCAATCCCCACAGCGGCGGGGTCCGCCATTCTGAACCGCTCGCTTCAAATTCAGGACGATGATCAGCCAGATCTTCTCCCATATCATGCAACAACAAGTCGCTGTATGGATAAAACACCTGATTGGCCAGTGATGCATCCGCAATAGAGGCTGTCCGTTGTTGCGGTTTATGACACCACGCACATCCCATTTCGGCAAACAACTTTTCGCCCTGCTGTACAACAGGGTCGCTGGTGTTCCTGCGTGCCGGAACCCCAAGATGGGCGGTGTAAAACTCCACTTTGGAGAGGATATTATCACTGACTTCCTGATCACCTCCATCGGGAGCAGCCAGACACGCCTGCTGAGCGGGAGTGCAATCAGTCTGGTGAAACAGATGACTGGTCAGTCCCATATCACCGGAAAACGCCGCCGAATTCTGCTGCATTAAGGTAGGCTGACCGGCTTTCCAGCCAAACCGCCCGATGACAGTCTGTTGGCGGGCGATATCCCAGACCTGATTGGCTCTGCCAGATACCAGACCCTGCTTTGCCTGTCGTTGCTGTTCGGCCAAAATATCAGCTTCGGGTATTGCTTCGAGGAGTCCCAGACCGATCATTTGCGGAGCAATACGAACAGAGGTCAGCAGATTGGAGCCCGGAACACCATAACCAAAGTTTTCCAGTCGCAGATGTGGTTTGCGCAACAGCAGAATTCCGCCGTCAGCAAACCGAACCGCTTTATCCTGATAATCGATAAAGATCTCCGCTTCTGCCGGAATACCGGGAATAGCCATATCCTGCAACTGCCCACCATAGACGGGGTGAGGAATAACCCCTTCACGTTTAAGTCGCTCCGGGTCTGCCGTACCGGTGACACTCAGCCGTACCAACATAGATACTGCATTTGCCTCACCGGCTTCACGCGGATGACCTCGACCGTCTTTAATGTGACAGTTTTGACAACCGTTGGTATTGAACAGTGGCCCAAGGCCATCACGTGCTGTCGTTGAGGATGGCGCGATCACCCAGGGATTGCGGAAAAAGCTGTTACCAACACTAAAATCAAGGCGTTGCAAAGGTGTCAGGTTGGCTGCCGGGAGAGAAAAGGCCTGTCGGCCAGATGCACTGACGGTGGTTGCTCCACCACTCGGAGCAGCGTTAGCAACTCCATAAAGGCTAAGAAGACATACAACGGTCGGGAATATTTTTTCTTTCATAACAACAACGAAAAAGGCCGGTTTAACACCAGCCTTTTTCAACATGGCTCAACGCCACGACTCCTCTATTCGGTTAAGTTCAGAATTCATGATCCGCGGTATCTGGATTCAGATTGGTAATACCCAGAGCATTCGCAGCATTTTCGATTCCCTGTGTCTCGGTGACAAGGGCTGCAATAGCTTGTCGAATAATTTCATGACCAGCTTCATTTTCCGGTGCGATCATCTGATCAAACGCAACGTGGTCCTGTTCAGCCGATTTGACCATTACAGTCAATGCGTCAGTGGTTGCCTTGAAATCCGCATCCAACTGTTTGGAAAGAGCTTTATCGGTTTTCCGCAGTAGTTTTCGTAAACTGGCACCCTTGGTTTTCTTGCCATCCGTTGCGATATAGGTGCCATAGTAAATATTACGAATACCCTGCGCATCGTAGAAATGAGAATTATGGGTATTGTCGCTGAAGCAGTCATGTTCATCTTCCGTGGAATTTGCCTCCAAAGCGACTTTCATACGCTCCCCGGCCAATTCACCCAAGGCCAGACTGCCCATACCAAATAACATCTTACGAATGACCTGCTGTTCAGGCTCGGCTAGCAGTTCAGCCCGATAATTATCAGCGACATCCGCCTGCCATTGACGGGTCATCCACTCCAGATCATTGACCAGCAATTGAGTGGCCGCTTGCAGATATTGACCCCGACGATCACAGTTGCCATGCGTACAACCAGTGCCCGTTACATAGTCAGTGAAGGGACGATCACCTGCACCGGCTTCTGAGCCATGAAGATCCTGACCCCACAACAAAAATTCAATAGCGTGGTAACCGGTCGCCACGTTGGCTTCAGATCCGGCGAACTCATTCAGACTGGATAACAGTTCCGGCGTCAACTCCGTCATATCAATGGTTTGACCACCCATTTCCAGTTTAGGCGTGGCAACAATATTCAGAGTGGCACCCGGATTACCGAGTTCATAAATGTAGGTACCCTGATCGACATAATCGATCAATCCTTCATCCAACGGCCAGGCATTCAGCCCCCCTTCCCAGTCATCCACAACAGGGTTACCGAAACGAAATACTTCAGATTGTTGATAAGGAATGCGGGAAACTTTCCACGCAGCTTTGGCAGCAGCCATAGTCTCAGCACTAGGCTCTTTCACCAGGGCATCAACCGCAGCCTGCAGATCTTGGGCAGTAGCCAGCGCATCAGCATATGTGGCATAAGCGATATCCGCATAATTCTTGACGATTTTACTTTCCAGGCTAACAGCAGAAGCCGCTCCTGCACATAAAGCTGTCATCATTCCGACAGCCAGCTTGACACGATACTTCATTCTTACTCCCCGTTTACTTAATTGATAATTATTATCATTTGAAATGCTAACAAAATACCCATAACATGCAATCAATAATTATTTGGATTTGCATTTACAAACGGAGATTTCATCATGTTTCTGACAGCACTGTTTTCCATCATGGTGATGTTTGTATGGCTACTGATCATTCTGGGATCAGATCGGGAAAATAAATATTTCGGACTGAAAGCAGGACGGCTTTTTCAATGGGGTCTGCCAACTGCAGTCGTCATGGCCATCAGCATAGAGTTATTACATTTTTATTTTTGAAATCTGTCGGCGCTAACCACGCTTGAATCCAGCAGCTCCTGAGCGTCATCAGCCTCACGGGCAAAATTTTCCGGCAAGTTTTTTTTGGCTGTGGCCCCCATGGCCTTGAGCTTCTCCACTCGTCCCAACAGGTTGCCACGACCACTCTCAAGTCGTTTGACAGTTTGCTCGTAGGACTCCGATGCTTTGTTCAAATGCCGGCCAATCTCGTTTACCGACTCCAGCACCATGACAAATTGATCGTACAAACGGCCCGCATCCTGGGCGATACGTTCAGCATTGGTGTTTTGGTTTTCATAGCGCCAGATGCTCTGCACAGTACGCAAAGTGGCCAGTAAGGTTGTCGGACTAACCAGAATTATGTTTTTTTCAAAAGCGGATGTGAAAATACCGGAATCAGTTTCCACTGCCAGCATAAATGCCGCTTCAACCGGAATAAACAACAAGACAAAATCCAGACTGCGCACACCTTCAAGACGTTCATAGTTTTTCGCTGACAACAGCTGAATATGACGCTTGACGGAGTCCACATGAGCGCGCAAATGTTTAACACGCAACTCATCGGTCTCTGCATTGCAGGTTCGCTCATAATCCAGCAAAGAGACTTTCGAATCGATAATAATGTCTTTATTTTCAGGCAGATGAACAATGACATCAGGTATTTGACGCTTGCCGGCTTCATCCTTCAGCACAACCTGGACATCATATTCATGACCTTTGCGTAATCCACTCTCCTGAAGGATTTTTTCGAGTACCATCTCACCCCAGTTACCCTGGATTTTATTATCTCCTTTCAAAGCACGGGTAAGCGCTTGTGCCTCCTGGGACATTTTCAGATTCAGATCTTTTAAACTTCCCAGCTCAAGTCGCAACATTCTCCGGTCATCGGTATCTTTTTCATAAACATCCTCCACCCGCTGGCGGAAATCCTGCATCTGGCTTCGCAAAGGACTCAGCAACGCTTCAAGCGAGTCCTTGTTGTCCTGCTTGAAGGCTTGTCGTTTTTCTTCGAATATCTTGTTGGCCAGGTTCTGAAACGATTGCGTCAACCGCTCTTCTTCACGCTGCACCAGCTCCATCTGCTCCCGATACCGTCGACTTTCCTCGCTGCGGCGAGTTTCAATAACAGCCAGTTGCTGCTGCAACTGACGTACCCGGTTATCACTCAGATCCAGCTTGTCGCGCAAACTCGCGATCTCACGATCCTGACCGACTAACTGAGCGGATTGCTGTTGTTCCTTAAGATTTGAGACCGCCTGATGATGACGCAGATGCTCCAACTCATCCCGCTGGCCCCGCCGTTTTGCAGCAGTAATGAAGATCCACCCCAGCAGCAGTAACACCAACAATACAGCAATTCCAGCCACGGTCTGCCACACTACCAGTTGTTCAATAATCACGTATGTATCCCTAACAAAATCAATTAAAAAAACCTGCGATTTTTTTTCGCTCTGCTAAATTAAATTTATATAGGAGGAAAAATATGAGCATCACTATATTACAGGCTACCCAGGAAATAGACGATCTGCTGCCATTGCTGGACCGCGCCTATTGGGAAGCCAACAGTATTGATCACAAGGATACCATACACAACGTCATCTGGTTGCTGACCCAGGAAGCCATAGAGTTGCACAAAGTCAGCATTCAGGATGGCCACTACCGCTACGAACCGGTGACCGAGACAATACGTCACGCGTTACCACAAATGCGATACCTGGTGGAAAACCTGAGCGAAGTCTGTCGACGAACCAATACTCACAAAGTATTGAGCCCGGCACTGCACAGCGCGATAACCATCTTCGACTAGCACTCGTCAAAAAATCCTGATACCACTTATCGGTATCAATTCTGACCTGGCAGGCATAGCCATGAAAAAAACATTAGTGCTGTATACGGGCGGAACCATCGGCATGAAGCCATCAGTCAAAGGTCTTGTCCCGGTCACCGGTTTTTTTGAAAAATATTTGCGCAGCCAGGATTTTTGCCGCTCCCATAAACTACCCGATTTCGACTTTATTGAATTCAAGCCAGTGCTTGATTCTTCTCAAATGCAGCCGCAAACGTGGAATGACATTGCTGATCAGATTGTTGCTCATTATGACGACTATGATGGCTTTATGATTATCCATGGTACGGATACGATGGCATATACCTCATCGGCACTCAGCTTCATGTTGCGCAATCTCGACAAGCCGGTAGTCATGACCGGTGCAATGTATTCTATTGTCGATCCCGGATCGGATGGTCCGGGCAATATTCTCGGTGCCTTTGATGCATTGATGTTTCCAGCTAACCAGCAGGTTTGTGTTTATTTTGCAGGGCATCTGTTTCCCGGCAGTCACATTACCAAAATGGACTCGATGGACCATGATGCCTTCGCCGCGCCAGTCAGTGGTCCTTTGGACTTACGTATCCACTACAACAAGACTGGAAGCGGTGATATCTCATTATTTCAGGCTCAGACAACACATATCGATATTCTGCATTTTTACCCTGGAGCATCGCTGTCGACTCTTGAAAACATGGTCGCAAGTGACAGCAAAGCCATCGTATTACGCAGCTACGGTAGCGGCAATGGTCCTGACAACCCTGATTTTTATGACCTTTTGAAACAGGCACAGCAGAAACAGAAACTGATCATCAACAGCAGCCAGTGTTTTCGCCCTCTGGTGAATATGGCCCGCTATGGCGCCGGCGCGCAATTGCTGGACAGCGGAGCAATTGGCTCTCAAACCATGACCCTGGAAGCCATCATCACCAAACTGACGGTATTGTTTTCCAACTTCAAAGAACTGGAAACAATCAAACAACAGTTTGAGACCCCGTGGGCCATGGAATATCCAAACTAGCCGGACTGGCTTGCAGTTGGCGCCGGTGCCCGCATAATGGTTTGTCTTATTGCAGACATAGAGAGCAAACCCCATGAGCACCGGTACCTGGGAACCAGAACCCCAAACCCCAAGAACCCCCGACGCCGCAGTACTGGCGAAATTTCTGAATCTGACGGATGAACAAACGGCCAGTCTCGCTGAACATCTTGATGCTCCAACCCTGGCTGACAATCAGTACCTGATGAACCTTGATCTGGCAGCCTGGCAGGCGGTCGCAGATAATTTCGACGATACCGAAATTCGCCGGCTAATTCGTTTTTTTACTCTTGCGGAAGCACAACTACCTGGCTGGGAGGCACAGGAAAAATCTCCAGTCATCTGGCTCTGTCGAATCCTTAAGCAGCGGGGACAGTTTCCAGATAAAGAGCTGACCCGTTGGATCAAAGCACATACCAAAAACCGCTTTCTCCCTTATGGCAGCGTGTTGTGACGCTACCGGTATTTGATATTCAGGAACCTCTGCAAAGCACTCTGAGCAATCACCCGATCACCTTATTACAGGCCCCTCCCGGCTCAGGCAAAACCAGCTGGGTACCGATCTGGCTGAACCGCCTAGGTGGCAAGGTACTACTGATTCAGCCACGCCGGATTGCGGTATTGAACGCTGTGAGACAGCTCTCCCGTAATCTTGATGATAGACCTGAAGGTACGGTGGGCTATCGCATGCGTTTCGATACCCACATCACCAGACACACTGAGATTGAGGTAGTCACCGAAGGCGTATTTGTCCGGCTATTGCAATCCGATCCAGAGTTAGCTGGCTATCAATGGGTTATTTTTGATGAATTTCATGAACGTAACCTGGATGCCGATCTTGGTCTGGCATTGGTACGCTCCTGTCATGAACTGTTCCGCCCGGATCTCAAAATTCTGCTGATGTCTGCCACCCTGAATGAGGGCAGAATCAGTCAGCAACTGGGGGCACCAGTGATCAAGTCCGACGGCCGCTCCTTTCCCATAGAGATCCGTTATCAGCATGCAGCATCACCAGACATGAACAAGATGATACTGCAGGCCATCAACAGCGTACTCGCCACAGTACCGGGAAATTTACTGGTATTTCTGCCCGGCATGAAAGAAATTCTGAGTTGTCGTGATTTTCTGCAACCACAACTGCCTGACGACCTTCAAATTGATATTCTGCACGGCAGCTGTTCAATACAGGAACAGAAGCAGGCACTGGAGCTCACCCAACAGCGCAAACTGATTCTGGCCAGTCCGGTTGCTGAATCGAGCATTACCTTACCGGATATCAGAGTCGTCATCGATTCCGGTCTGGCACGATTCCCCCGTTATGACCGGGACACCGGCATGACCCATCTGATGACCCGTAAAATCAGCAAAGCCAATGCAGACCAGCGGGCCGGCCGGGCAGGACGAACGGCACCGGGCATATGCATAAGGCTGTGGAGCGAAGATCAGCAAAATGGTCTTGCCCCCTTTCCCGCCGTTGAAATTGAGCAGGCGGATTACAGCCGGATGCTACTTGAGATTGCCGCCTGGGGCATGCAGGTCGATGAACTGAACTGGCTGACCAAACCAAACCCGGCCAATGTCACAGAAACACAGAGCATGCTGAAATCCATTGCTGCTGTGCATTTCGAATCGGGACTACACATTACCGATCACGGCCAGAAACTACTGTCTATGCCCTGCCATCCGCGACTGGCACACATGATTTGCGAACAACCGGGAGACCTGACCGTCAGACTGGCAGTGTTACTGCAGGAGCGTCCCGTGCCTCAGGGCATGGTCGATGACTCCTGGTTGAAGCAGACGTTGACCACGAGCGAACGACAGTTACAGCAAAGGTTATCGAAACTCGTCACCATGGGTCACTATCCGGATTGGAAAGCCGCTCTGTGCCAGGCTTTTCCCGACCACATTGGCCATCGACTGAGCGACAACAAAATAAAACTCGCTAATGGCCAACAACTGACAATAACGAAACCGGACAGCTATGCACCCTGGCTACTGGCGCTCAAATTCAACGACCAGAGAATTATCAGCTGGATAGACCTGAAGGATTTCCAGCCTCAAGCATTCCCAAATATGTTGATAAAACAAAATAACCTGACATTGGAAAACAACCGTCTTCAGGCCAAAGAGGTCGAGCTATTCGGTCGCATCCGGCTGAAGCAGCGCAATATCCCTGTGAACGTAGAGCAACGCCTTCAATTCTGGGATGATTATTTCCACCATCATGGCCTCAGCGATGTTCCCCTGACGGACGCGGAAAAAATCCTGCTGAAACGAATGTCCTGGATGTCAGAACTCACCCATGACGAACAGTGGCCAGGGAAAAGCCGCTCGCCGCTTGATTTTTTGTGCGAGCATCGACAACAGTATCTGCTTCCCATATGCACCGAAGTCAACTGCTTAAATGACATTGAAATTAGTCGAGCCTTGGATATGATGCTGAGCTGGGAACAACGACAGGCCTTGGATAACATGCTGCCCGTGTCGATTGTTATAAATGACCGGCCAAGACCACTTGTCTATGGTGAACAGGGTCGGGTATCCATTGCTATCAAACTGCAGGAGACTTTCGGGTTGCTCAAGAATCCAACCATCGCCGGAGGCCGTATTCCGGTTGTCTTTGAGCTGTTGTCTCCCGCCGGCAGACCATTACAGATCACCGCAGATCTGGAACACTTCTGGCATCACAACTATCAGGACATCCGCAAAGAGATGCGTGGCCGCTATCCAAAACATCCCTGGCCGGAAGATCCTGTCAACGCCAAACCGACTGCATATACCAAACGCCATGCCGCCAGGAGTGAACTGTGACCAAGAATGGAACCAAAGGGTTCAGCAGATTGATCAATGCAACCCGTTTTACGTTTAAGGGATTGATCGCTGCATGGAAAAATGAAGAAGCTTTCCGCCTTGAAGTACTTGGACTGCTTTGTATTCTGCCTCTGGCAATCTGGCTGGCCAGCAGTTATCTGCAGTTTGCTTTACTATTGGGAAGTGGCTTGGTGGTGGTGATCGTTGAGCTGATCAATTCTGCCATCGAAGCTGTGGTGGATCGAATTGGTGAAGAACGTCATGAGTTGTCAGGTCGTGCCAAGGACATGGGATCTGCGGCGGTATTTCTGGCGCTGATCCTTACAGCAATTATCTGGATTGCAGTAGTATTTGACCGCTTTTCAGGTTAGGGACCACTCAAAAGTGTTTGTAAGGCCAGTAGTCAGCAGGACGATCCTCGATCTTCTCCAGCGCAGCCACCTGTTGCTCAAAAGCCGAGATAATTTTCATGGTGTATCCAAAAGACTCTTCATCATCCATATTGATCGTCGTCACGACCAGACACAAACGACTGCAACATCGCTGATGACTTTTGATAAACAAATTATCAATTTGCCATTGCTCAGCAAACTCAGTCAGCAGTTCCGGGGAAGATATCGGGGTTTTGACTTTAAGCCACCAACACCGCTCCCAGCTGTTTCGGGAGAGGCGTCTTTTGGGGGGGAGAAAGGGAATGTCAGGCTGTTCCAGGTTAAATTCAAATAAATTTTCCGCAAAAGCCATAACACTGATATCCAATTAGTCAACTACATGCTGTTAAAAACAAGGGTCTGTGACAATTAGTATAGCTGTTCAAAAAACAAACAGTCATAAAACAGCCATTTTTTCATGCTCGAAGCGCTCCATGCTGTTGTTTTTTTGCAGAACTGAGAACCTATTCTCATCTGACTAACAGATTCCCTGGATATCTCCATCTTCAGGACGACAATACATTTCGTATAACAATGCCATCAGTCGACCAATTTTGGGGTCATTAATACGATAATAAACGGTTTGAGCTTCTTTGCGTACCGCCACAAGCTGATCATGACGCAGTTTGGCTAGATGTTGTGATAACGCAGACTGACTCAATGGGACTTTCTCATTGATTTGCGATACAGACATCTCTCCATCCAGCAGATTACACATAATAATAAGCCGACAATCATGACTGAGTGCCTTCAGCAATGCAGCAACCTGGCCTGCTTTACTACTCAGTTCATCAATCGATTGAGAAGCCATATCCAATACTAAAACTCCTGTAGAAGGTTTCATTCGTGGTTAATTATCGTAAACTAGTTTAATCGAAAATAAAAAGCAGTTGCATTTTGCCTAAGTCCTTTGTCTATGTCATCACAATCATTACCTAAGCCATCTTTGTTTAAAATACTTGCCGCCATTTTCTATGATCTGATTGTGGTTTGCGGCATCCTCATGATTACCGGATTTATCATAATCCCTATTTATCATGGACTAACGCATGAAGATTCTGTCCCGGCTGGCAACTGGCTGTTCCGTATCATCCTCTATCTGGTGGTATTTGGTTATTATGCTTTTTCCTGGTTGCGGGGAGGACAGACAATTGGAATGAAGTCCTGGAAACTGAGATTGGTCAGTGATACCCATAAGCCCATGACCCTACCCAAACTCTTTATTCGTTTTGTTGGAGGACAGTTATCATTTTCGATCGCACTGATCGGTTACCTGATGCTGCTAATTGGCCCACGACACCGAATGCTGCATGACCTCATCAGTGGTAGTCATATTGTAAGCCTGCAAACCAAATAAGCAGATGACCTACTGGCAGGCGATGGTTTTTTGTGCGATGAAAAAGCATAAAAACCACCGAGAGAGCGCAGTTTAAAGATCATAAATGATCTTCTTGAGATAGTTTTTAACGCTTATTCACCCTGTCAATAACTCACTAACCGACCCGGCGAAGTAACCACAACCCCACACCGCCACAAAGTATGATAGGCAGCGAATCTATGATGATCGGATCGATATCGTAAATCATGGCAAACGAAGGCAGGATGTTTTCGCTCATTTTAATCAGCAGGCCAACCAGCACACCCGCAAATATTCGTGTTCCCATTGCCACTTCACGCAAAGGGCCAAAGATGAAACTGATTGCCACCAGTACCAATGCCGCAGTCATGACAGGTCGCAAAGCTTTTTCCCAGAACGCCAGTTCATATTTACTGGCATCTATTCCCTGAGCATTTAGATAGGAAACGTACTTCCACAAACCCAATATGCTCAACTTGCCCGGCTCAACAATCAGCGTACTCAGTAACTCAGGGGTAACATCAGTGTTCCAGGTCATCACATCATACTGATGCTGTTCAATAAAACGATCGCGGAAATCATCCTGTTCTACGTTAAACAATTGCCACTGATTGTGCTCAAATTTTCCGTTTTTGGCAGAAATCATCCCTGTCGGCTGCCCATTGCTATTCACAATATAACGACGCAAACCCTCAACATTTCCTTCAGGTGTCAAGGCTCCAAAATAGATAAACTCACTGCCGTCCTTGTGCCAAAAACCATAACGACCGGAAGAAGTATCTTCATGGCTTCGGGTACTGCGATAGGCCTGACCATAACTTTCGGCCATTGGAATAAGGGTTTCTCCCAATAATCCCACCACAATCATGATTACCAGCACCGGCTGCAACACCCTGATGGTAATGGCAGGGATAGAAAAACCCGCTGCCCGGATCACTGTGAGTTCACTTGAGTTGGCCAGAGAACCAAGGCCGGTCAAGCAACCAACCAATACAATCAGAGGAAATAGCTCATATAATCGACTCGGTGATGTAACCAGCACAAACCATAAGGCCTGAACCACCTGATAATCCCCTTCAAGACCATAGCTGAACTCGCTCAACCCCGTCATCATGTATTCAATAATGCCGAATACCAGCAAAACAGTCAGAATGTGAGTAAAAATACGCTTCCATAAATAAAGATTAAGGATCATCCATGCTTCCTTTTACGAAGCCATGAAGGCAGAGCGGTAAAAAACAAACACAAAGCCACCGTACCAAACTGCAAAATATGGATCCCATACTCCAGCGGAATACGACCTTTGGAAACATTCTTATCCCAATCGTTCAGAAGAAAATTAAATACGGCGTATAGCAACACGGCAGGAAACACTTTCAAAAAGCGTCCTTGCCGGGGATTGATTTTACTGAGAGGCACAGCAATAAATACGGCCACCAGAATATTTAGCGGCGTCAATATCCGCCACATCAGCTCTGCCTTGTGTTTTATATTGTCTGATTTCAACAGCTCAACTGTACTGATATTGCGATTACGTGTTCTTGGACGCTTTTGCTGTTCAGCGATTTTCACGCCGTATTCGCGAAAGTCGGTCAGATTAAATTCACTCTGAAACGGAATACCCTGCTGCTGCACACCCTGAGTCAATACCAGATAACGGGATCCAGAGTTACGATCCACCCGAATTTCGCCACCCTGAGCGTAATAGATCTCTTCCGGACTGTTGACCAGGAAGATGTTACTGAGTTGCTGCCCATCTCCAGACTTCTCGCCAACGTACATCACCTGGCCATTATTGCCGACTTTCATAAAGCGACCGACATTAATCAGGTCAAATGGTGTCAGACTGTCCTGTTCTGCCCATGCTTGAGCCGCATGCTGCTGAGCCCAGGGTGACAACCAAAGGTTATTGACCCATAGGAATACTGCCAGCAAACCTGCCGGTACCAGCGTAACCTTGACCAGTTGCCGATACTGAAAACCGCAGGCGAACAGTGCTGTCATTTCATATTCTGAGTACATGCGCCCGTAAGCAATCAGGATTCCGAGCAAAAAGCCGGCTGGCAAAGCCTCCTGAAGAAATAACGGCACATAATAGAGAATAATAACGAACAACTCACCCGACGCACCTTGTCCGGATACTGCATCCTCCAGCCAGCGGCGCAGCCAGTTACTCATGGTCATTACCACAATAACACCGGTAATCGCGAAGGTTGGAAAGAATATCTGCCGGGATAAATAACGAACGATGATCAAACTGTGTTTACCTAAATGACAGGTCAGAAAACCTGCTGTACCGATAATTGTTCAAATGTCTGCTGTTTAGATGATTTTACAGAACTGTCAATCAAATCGTATTTACCACACGATTGCAATGATCACGCAAAACTCAACCTTTATTCACAAGGTCCGGTTGGAATTTTCCGGACTGACACCATCATCCACCCAAAGCCTGACACACAAACAGTTTTCATGGCCACGTTTTATCCTTTATCACCGGCTCCCCTGTGAGAACAAGCTAAAGCGCAGCCTCTATCCGCTGGATTTCCACTGCTACCATTACTTCAGTAGAGCGGCTCTCTGTCGGCTCTGGTTTTCGTGTATCATGGCGACATATTTCCTAATGCTAAGCCTTACAGGACAGTCTATGAAAGTATCCGCATCAAATGTCTCACTCACCCAAGTTCAGAGTCAGGCATTGTTTGTTTTTAATTTCGAAAATGGTAACAACAAAACGATAGACTTACTGGCAGAACAGAGTAAATCCATCGCCGGTCTTACAGGCGAAGGATTGTTGTCCACCGAACCAGGCACGGTTACTCCAGTGTTCAATGCAGACGGTCTGGCAGTTAAAATTGTGTATGCTGTGGGTTGTGGCAAAGCTGGTGACTTCAACGAAAATGCATTTATCAAAGCCATAAAAGCTATTGCCGAAACCATGGTCAAGGCTAAGTTGAACGATGCCACGGTGGCACTTGATAACCTGTCTATCCAACATCGCAGCATTCATTGGAAAGCGCAGAAATTCACGGAAGTCTGCTTATCCTCCTTTTACAAATATGATGCTACGCTGTCAGAAAAAAGCGGTGAACCCAGCCTTGAACAATTAACCCTTCATTCTCAGGAGACCAGTCTGGAACTGGCCATAGATACTGGCCGCAGCATTGCCCATGGCATTAACGTGGCTCGTGAACTGGGCAATCTTCCTGGCAATATCTGTACCCCAACGTATCTTGCAGAACAGGCCCTGGCACTTGCCGGAGCTTATTCAGATATCGAAGCACAAGTCATCGATGAAATGGAACTTGATAGCATGGGAGCCGGATGTTTCATGTCTGTTTCAAGAGGCAGTGACCAGCCGGGCAAGCTCATTATCATTCAATACAAAGGTGCCGAAGAAAACCAGAAGCCCTATGTACTGGTTGGTAAGGGAGTGACATTCGATACCGGTGGAATCAGCCTGAAACCCGGCCCGGGCATGGACGAAATGAAATTCGATATGTGTGGAGCAGCATCCGTTCTGGGCACAATGAACACTCTGGCCGAACTGAAACCCTCGATCAATGTTGTCGGCATTATCGCCGCGGTTGAAAACATGCCCTCGGCAGTGGCCACCAAACCTGGCGATGTCGTCACTTCGTTATCAGGCAAAACGGTAGAAATTCTGAACACGGATGCTGAAGGCCGACTGGTATTGTGTGATGCGCTGACGTATGCAGAACGTTTCGAACCAGAAACCGTCATCGATATCGCCACCCTGACCGGAGCGATTGTGGTTGCTCTGGGGCATCATCCGACAGGTGTGTTTGCCAATGACGAAACCCTGCAGCAAGAGCTGGTGGCAGCTGGTCAGGAAGTCTGGGACCGTGGCTGGCCGATGCCGATATGGGACGAATACAAGGAAGAACTGAAATCGCCGTATGCTGATCTCGCCAATATCGGTACTGCTGGAAGAGCCGGTGGTTCGAATGTTGCCGCAGCGTTCCTGTCAGCATTCGCCGAAAAGTTCAGATGGGCTCATCTCGATATTGCCGGTACCGCCTGGAATAACCGTAAAGAAGGCGCATCCGGACGGCCAGTGGCCATGCTGACCCAATATCTGCTGGATCGCTGCTAAGCCTAGAAATCCATATCCAGGCAGCCGTTAAACCGGCTGCCCCCACATATCGTATTCGTCTGCATCCTCGATTTTGACCGTCACAATATCCCCTACCTGCAACTGGGTCTGACCATCGAGAAACACCTGCCCATCAATTTCCGGGGCATCGTACTGACTGCGCCCAACAGCTCCCTCCTCGACCACTTCATCAATGATGACCTGCATGGTCTTACCGATTTTCTGCTGTAGTCGTGCCGCACTGATCTGCTGCTGCAGAGCCATGAAACGTTCAAACCGCTCCTCTTTCACGGCTTCATCCACTTGATCAGGCAACTCATTGGCAGCTGCACCATCCACCGGCGAATATTTAAAACAGCCCACTCGATCCAGCTGAGCCTGTTCGAGAAAATCCAACAGCTCCTGGAAATCCTCTTCGGTCTCACCGGGAAAACCCACGATAAAAGTGCTGCGAATCGTCAGATCCGGACAGATCTCACGCCATTGTTGAATTCGTTGCAGTACTTTTTCAGAGGCCGCCGGCCGCTTCATCAGCTTGAGGATTTTCTCACTGGCATGCTGAAACGGAATATCCAGATACGGAAGAATTTTGCCTTCTGCCATTAATGGAATCAGATGATCAACACTTGGATAGGGGTAGACATAATGCAACCGCACCCAAACACCCATTCGACCAAGCTGCTCACACAGCTCCTGCAGTCTTGATTTGACCGGCATGCCATCCCAGAATCCGGTGCGATATTTGATATCCACACCATAGGCACTGGTATCCTGGGAGATTACGAGCAGTTCTTTTACCCCGTTATCGACAAGACGTTTGGCTTCATCCAGTACCGACCCCACCGGCCGGCTGTCCAGATCACCACGCATTGAGGGAATAATGCAAAAGGTACAACGATGGTTACAGCCTTCGGATATTTTCAGGTACGCATAGTGGCGTGGCGTCAGTTTGATTCCTTGGGGCGGAACGAGGCTGGTAAACGGATCGTGCTGAGGAGGAATAACCTCATGTACCTGATTGACGACCGTCTCATACGCATGAGGACCAGTAACCGCCATCACATTAGGATGAACTTGACGAATCTGATCCTCTTTGGCACCCAGACATCCGGTCACCAACACTTTGCCATTCTCTTTTAGTGCCTCGCCAATGGCATCAAGACTCTCCTGCACGGCACTATCGATAAAACCGCAGGTATTGACCACCACTACATCGGCATCATGATAGCTCGGTACAATATCATAGCCCTCGGCTCTGAGTTTGGTCAGAATACGCTCGGAATCGACGGTATTCTTAGGACAGCCGAGACTGACAAAACCGACTTTTCCGGAACTGTTGTTGGTCTGAGACATGATGTTACCCTGGCAAGCGCATTAAAAAAGGGGCGCAATTCTACCCGCATGGCACGACGATAGAAACTGGATCACCGTTAATTTCAATCAGTCTGGCTCCAAAGCAAAAAAATCTTCTTATAACCCCTCAGATTTCCATATGAGCACGTATTCTCCAGACTCAATGCAACATATAATCCCGCAACTTTTTGACCAGTTAGGAATACTTTTATGGCGCGTGCTGCCGAATTGAAACCCGGAAAAATTTGTGAAATCAATGGTAAGCAGTATTTCGTTAAAAGTGTGGAAGTGAAAAGTCCTTCTGCACGTGGAGCGGCAACTCTGTACAAATTCGTATTTAACGAAATTCTGACCAAGCAGAAATATGAAGAGACATTCAAAGGCGATGACATCGTAGGCGATGTTGACTACATGACCCGCTCTCTGCAATGTCTGTTCAGTGATGGAGAACAGTTCACTTTTATGGATGTCGAGGACTACAGTCAGTACGTCCTCAACAACGATGAACTGGGTGAACAGGTCTCCTGGTTACAGGATGGCATGGAAGGCATTATCGGCATGTTTGTCAATGATGCGTTGCTGGGCATCCAGCTGCCCAACACAGTCATTCGTAAAGTCCTTGATACTGCCCCCAGAATGAAAGGAGCGACTGCCACCAAGAGCGCCAAACCCGCCAAGATCGAAGGTGGCATCTCTGTCAACGTTCCCGATTACATCGAAAATGAAGAAATGATCAAAGTAAATACTCAGACCTACGAATTCATTTCCAGAGCCTGAGTATTTTTCCTCCTAAGCGAGCAGATTGATTAGAATCTGCTCGTACATATCTGTGAGCAAATCAAGATCCCTCACACTGACACATTCATTGATCTGATGAATCGTGCGATTAACCGGCCCTAATTCCAGCACCTGAGCCCCGGTTGGCGCAATAAACCGGCCATCTGAAGTACCCCCGGCCGTGGACAGCACCGGCTCCTCACCATTAACCTGTTTGATCGCCTGAACAGCCGCTGCTACCAAGGCTCCCTTATCCGTTAAAAACGGTTCGCCTTTGAGATCAAACGTCAGTTCGTATTCCAATGCATGACGATCAAGAATATCCCTGACCCGGCTCTGCAATTGCTCCGGAGTCACTTCTGTTGAAAAACGAAAGCTGAACTGAACCTCAGCGGTTCCCGGAATCACATTGCTGGCACCAGTACCGGAATTAAAATTGGATACTTGAAAGCTGGTTGCCGGGAAATAGTCGTTACCTTCATCCCATACCTCGGTACTGAGTTCTGCCAGTACCGGTGCGACCATATGAACGGGATTCTTGGCCAGGTGCGGATACGCCACATGTCCCTGGATACCATGAATCACCAGACGTCCAAGCATGGAGCCGCGACGACCATTTTTAATCACGTCACCAACACGCTCAGTGCTGGATGGCTCGCCGACCAGAGCCCAATCAATTTTTATCCCCCTGTCCGAGAGGATATCCATGACTGCCTTAGTACCATGATGAGCATCACCCTCTTCGTCTGAGGTAATCAGAAAAGCAATTGTGCCCTTATGTTCCGGGTGCTTTGCCACAAACCGTTCTACTGCGACAACCATGGCAGCCAGGCTGCCCTTCATATCCGCAGCACCACGCCCGGTCAGCACATCGCCGTCAACAACAGGGTCAAACGGATGAGAGTTCCATTTACTGACATCACCTACCGGGACAACATCAGTATGGCCGGCAAATACAAACAAAGGCGACCCCTGCCCACGCAGCGACCACAGATTAGTAACTTCTTCAATTTGCAGGGTTTCATTGATAAAACCAGCCTGGGACAGATGCTCCGCCATAATCGCCTGACAACCACAATCTTCCGGTGTAACCGACTGGCGGCTGATTAATTCCTTGGTCAGCTCAATTGTTTTACTCATAAGACTCGAATCCAGCGCAAAAGGCTGCGTATAATAACTGAGCCTGAATCTAACCGTAAGTTCGAATGGATAAAACACAACCCGTTTTAAAATGCCCGGTCTGCTCACAACCACTGGACAACACTGATTTCGGACTGGCGTGTGCCGCCCCTCATACTTTTGACAGAGCCAAGCAAGGCTACGTCAATCTGTTGATGTCCAACCACAAGCGTTCCCGCTCACCGGGTGATGACAAGGAAATGGTTACCGCCAGAACACGATTTCTGGATCTTCAACGCTATCAACCTTTAATTGAAGCTGTCATTCACTGTGCCGATAAATTCTGGCCCGACGTTCAAAGCTGGGTCGACCTTGGCTGTGGAGAAGGCTGGTACACACAGCGATTGAATGAACACCTTGATTTCGCCAAAGCATTTGGACTCGATATTTCCAAACATGCGGTGATGGCTGCTTGTAAACGCAGCAGGCAAATCGACTGGTATGTCGCCAGTAGCGCCCGAACCCCCTTTATGGATCAGTCCATGGATGCCGCACTGATTTTGTTTGCACAACTCGAACCTCAGGAACTGATACGAATACTAAAACCGGAAGGCAGTCTGATAATCGCCGGAGCGGGTTCTGATCATTTGCTTCCACTTAGAGAACTGTTGTACGAACAGGTCAATTTCAACCATTTTGATCCATCCACGCAGTTAGCTCCGCAATTCGAACTTGCCTACGACAAGGAAATTAAGTTTGAGTGGATACCCGAAAATGATCAGGAACTGTATGACCTGCTGGCCATGACTCCCCACAACTGGCGGGTGAAACCGGAAAAAAAAGAAGCGATTACAGAATTAACGGGTAAATTGATGACCGGGCACTTTCGGGTACAGGTATGGGAACTCGTCTCCAGCGCTGGCTAGATAAAAAAATCGATCAACCATTCAACCTATTTAGTGGCCTGATTCAGGGAGGATTGATATTTGTGCTCGGATATCTGGTCATATTTGCGTCCAACCATTACATGATACCCTCGATACGACAGGAACTCATCGCCTTGGCAGGACTGGTTATCTGCCTTACGGGAAGCGTTTTCTGGCTCAAAAATTATCTGACCATTATTATGGTGAAAATATTAAAAAAACCAGATCAAGCAGGTGAAAATAAGCATGAATAAACGTCTCCCGGACCTTGAGGTATATATTCTTTGTCCGGACATTGCGGTCATCCAGGAATGGCTTGCCAGACAGTTTCCATCCCTGGTCTTATTGAAGGAAAAAAAAGGCAAACCAGCCAGTTATAATTATCAGGCTGAATATAAACATCACACCCTGCCAATTGTTCTGGTGGAAAAGGCCATAGGTAAGTTTGCATCTTTGTGGATAGACAGCAGTTACAGCCCCTGGGACGATGATGAAATGTTGGCCAGAGATATTGTGACAAAACTCCAGCTGGAAGTACGTTTTGCGAAAAACAGCTGGACTGAAGATGAGCAAGATACGGAAACAAACGACAACTGGATAAAACTGACAACCAAAGAACGTCAGGAAATACAGTGGCGAACATAAAAAATGGCTCCGAAGAGCCATTTTTAACGAACACTAAAAAGTATTACTGATGCCGGATAACACTGACATCTTCAGCCTGAAGGCCTTTTGAACTTTCCACCAGACCAAACTTGACTCTTTGGCCTTCCTGCAGAGAACGATGTCCACGTCCGCGAATAGAGCGAAAATGAACAAATACATCATCACCATTTTCACGAGTGACGAATCCAAACCCCTTACTGACATTAAACCATTTCACCACTCCTTCTTCACGGTCATCAATGACCTCAGAATCATTAAGAGCGGCATCAATATATAAACCGAATAAAATGGTAATAGCAGTAGCGATTACTCCAATCGCATACATGGTAACCTTGCTGGTTCCGGAAAGTGAGGCAATAAACTCATATAAACCTGTACTCTCCATACTAAGCTTAGCCACAGCAAGAAAAATAAAAGGGGCAGCTAGCGCGATAATTAAACTCAGGATCAGACGAATATTAAATATTTTTAAATTCATAGCCGTTATTCTACCTTCTTAATACGAATATCAACCTGTTTTTGTTGTAACATTTGTCTCCTCGATACTAATAAACTGGCAGTATGCCAAGCCTGTTCTATGCAAAACTTGATAAAACTATTTGAGGAGAACAACATAATGCCAAATTCTTTGACACTTGCCAAAGGGATAAATTGTGGAAGAAAGCCTGAATAACCGACTGGAAGAGCTGGAAGTAAAAATCGCATTCCAGGAACAAATGATAGAAACGCTTAATGAAACCGTTATCAGTCAGGCGGAAGAGATCAAATATTTGAAATCCGCAGTCACACTATTGTCCAAAAAATTCAAACAGCTGGATCTGGATAACAACATTGAAACCGAAAGTACGCCGCCTCCTCATTATTAAGGCTATGGCTGATCGATAACCTGCCTAACAAAAGTTTATTGGGCCCATCTGTAGTTAAGAATGCTAATCCACAATATGGGCAATGAGTTGTCGAATATCCTCGCTACCAGGCATTTCATGTTGTAACCACACTAACCTTGACGGCGGAAATCCCATTAGATATTCCGCCTGATCAATCAATCCCTGCATGTTTTCCTTGAACTGAGCGGCCGAAAGATGCTTTGGCTGATAATTCTGCAGAATTTCATGAATAGAAACATTACCCATCAATGGATCAGACTGATTCTGGGCCACGGCTTCAGATGAAATAAAAAAAGCATAAATCAAAGTCCAACCTGAGGGTAACCCCACTTCATTCAACCGGGCAGACGTATTCCAGCCAATATCGACAAATGGCATGGACTTGTCTTTCAAATAGCCATGCAGATAAACATCGACATCCTGCTCAAGCAGGGCATCGATCAAAGGTTTCATTTCCGGGCTGGGCAGTAGTCCAAACTTCAGCATATGTTTATTTCCTGACAGTCATATGGCTACCTAAGAAAACTAGCAGGAAATCCGCAAGTCTCAAGTTCCTACTCATAAATACAGTTTTCTGAGGCATCGTGAGTACCGACAAAGTCCTTGACCGCCTGAAGAATACTCCGACAACTGACCTGCCCCTTGAATTGGCCATTTTCAACCACCGGTATACGACGGCGTTTACCATCTATCATGATTCTGGCCACTTCAAGCACATCCATTTTGTCGACATTTTCCAAAGTCTGTACTTGTTGGGTCATGAACTGTCGGACCTTTCCACCCACTTCACCATAATAACTACCATCGAGAATTGCCTTCAGACAATCCAGCTCAGACAATACTCCCACCACTTCATTATTGGCGTTCACAATGGTTAAACCAGTTAATTTTTTTTCAAGCAGCACATGTATGGCTTCAAACAGGTCTGTTTCTTCAGACAGGGTCACGGGGCTTTTGGTGAGATATTCACTGGCACTGATAGATTTAATTGTCATGGGACACCCTCGATTTCGGTGGGATTATTATTCTTGTATGGCTGTTTTAAAACCGCTCAGCCCAACGTATTAAGGTTTACACTTGAATACCGGAGGGGTCAAGAAATTGCCAGTTTTTTCTTACACAGAAACCTCATGCTTCAGTACGGGATATTTGGCCGTATTTCAAAAAAATACTGGCAAGAACAAATAACTACAGGGGTAAAAATATATGGCAGGAAAAAATCAATTAGACTAATCGGTAATACGCAACAGACTGTTTCATGCAAGGGAATAGGATTTAAAAAGCGGGGTCACCTGCCAGCCATGGACGAACATCACCTCCCTGTATATCATTCATGTCCGGGCCTGATTTCAGGCAGCTGCAAATGCCTGGATACGCTTGACCATGGCACGTAGTCCGTTTCCACGGGTGGGGCTCAGATGTCTGAGCAAATCAAGATCAGAAAAATATTTCTCAATATCAAACACCAGCACCTGCTCGGGCGTCTTGCCATTAAACGCAGCCAAAACCACACCCAGCAGCCCTTTTACAATATGCGCATCGCTGTCCGCATCAAAGAAAAGTCTGCCATCCTGCTTCTGACTTTCGATCCACACCTGACTTTGACATCCCTTGACCAGACGGTCTTCAGTTTTGAGCTCATCAGGTAGCGTAGGAATCTGTTTACCAAGATCAATGATGTATTTATAACGCTCCTCCCAGCTATCAAAAAAACTCAGAGTTTCGACGATATCATCAGTGGTAATTTCAGTTCCAAATGGGTTCATATATTTCTCTATCAGAATGGAAGGGATCAGTTTTCACAAAATCTGACGACTCAGCAATCAATAAAACATGCCGGTTTCCAGTTTCGCTTCATCAGACATCATATCCCGATGCCACGCAGGATCGAAGACCAGGTCCACATTGACGGTTTTAACATTCGGCACTTTCGCAACCCGGTATTCAATATCTCCAACCAACACCGGCCCCATACCACAGCCAGGTGCGGTTAAGGTCATTTTGATATCAACAGTCTTGTTTTGCTGATCAACCACGACACTGTAAATCAATCCAAGACTGACAACATTGACAGGAATTTCAGGATCGAAAATTGTTTCCAGAGCCTGCCAGACCTGAGCTTCCTGTATATCCTCACCGTCATTTCCGGTAAAGACCAGCTCCTGCTTTTCAAATCCAAGTGCATCCGTATCTGTACCATCAATGCGAGCCATATTCCCATTAACGGTCACGGTGTAATTACCACCCAGAGATTGGGTAATGGTGATAAAGCTACCTTCCGGAATGGTAATCGGCGTACCTGCCGGAACAATCCGGGCGGGTACATCACGCAGGGTTGCAACCATTTTTCGTTCCAAGGGAATCACCTCATTCGCTGTCCACACCAGAAACCGTCCACCAAACACGATGGTCTCCGCATGAATAAAAAGCCGTTATCGTTTTAGTTAATACTGAAACTTTCACCACAACCACAAAAATCCTTGGCATTGGGGTTGTTAAATTTAACCACCTGATTCACGCCATCCAACCCAAAATCAATCTCAGTACCGCGAATAACCGGCAATGCTTTTGAATCGACAAAAATCTTTAATCCCTGTTCCAGCTCCAACACCATGTCTTCGCTGCCTGGCTCATTCACCAGGTCCATGACATATACGTAACCGGTACAGCCGCTCTCTTTTACGCTAATCCTTACCGCCCGTGCGTGCTGGCCGGCCAGCTGCTTCATAAAATGCCGCTGCGCCGCCTGAGTCACGGATATAGTATCTTTGCCAGGAATATATGATTCGACACTCATGATGTTCTCCCGCCTATAAAAACTGCTTTACTTTTTCCAGAGCAGCAAACAACCGATCGATATCCTGACGATGGTTATAAATACTGAACGACGCCCGCACTGTTCCAGGAATACCCAGCTGTGCCATGATCGGTTGCGCACAATGATGTCCTGTTCTAACCGCCACACCCTGTTGATCCAGTAGCATGCCAACATCCGATGGATGAGCACCCTGGAGATTGAAACTCAGCACTCCCGCGCGATGCTGTGCCTGCCCAACCACATTGATTCCCTGACACTCTTCCGCCCGCTTAAAAGCATAGTTCAGAATATCAAGCTCATGATCAATCAGCTGCTGCCGATCAAACTGTTCAAGATAGTCAATCGCCGCACCCAAACCAATCACATCGGCAATATTGGGGGTACCTGCCTCAAACTTAAAGGGCAACTGATTAAAAGTCGTACCAGCGAAGCTGACTGTTTCAATCATTTCACCACCACCCAGAAATGGCGGCATGGCATTTAACAGTTCCTCTTTACCGTAAAGCACGCCGATACCAGTCGGTGCAAACATCTTATGACCGGAAAAGGCATAGAAATCGACATCAAGCTTCTGCACATCCACCGGCCAGTGACTGATTCCCTGAGCACCATCCACCAAAACTTTGGCACCATGACGATGGGCCAGATCAATAACCTCACGGATCGGATTGATTGTCCCTAGTGCATTAGAGACATGGGCAATAGCTACCATCTTAACGGAATGTTGCTGCAACATGGTTTCAAGCGTTTCAATTGCCATCTCTCCTTTATCGGAGACCGGTATTGGCAGCACCTGGGCGTTTTTACGGGCCGCAACCAGTTGCCAGGGTACGATATTGGAGTGATGTTCCATGGCGCTGACCAGAACCGTATCACCTTCCTCCAACACCATGGAGCCGTAACAGTATGCCACCAGATTGATGGACTCAGTTGTACCTTTGGTCCAGATAATCTCGTGGCTGTGAGCAGCACGGATAAAATCCCGGACTTTTTCACGTGCGGCTTCAAACTTGTGGGTCGACCGATCACTCAGAGTATGCGCGCCACGATGGACATTGGCATTATCACAGCGATAGTAATCACTCAGAGCATCAATGACCTGGTTCGGTTTCTGCGTGGTAGCGGCATTATCGAGATACACCAGTGGCTGGCCGTTGACCTGTTGTTCCAGAATCGGGAAATCGGCGCGAACCTCGTCAACATTAAACATGCGTTTCCGGGTCATAGTATGTGCCTTTTCAGTTCACTGTCTTTAACAAATACGCCCACCAACAGTGGTTTAAGCAAATTTACCAGGGCTTCTATCTCAATCTGTTCGATCAGCTCATTGATGAAACCAAAGCTCAACATGACTTCAGCTTCTTTGCGGGAAATTCCACGGCTTTGCATATAGTACAAAGCCTTGTCATCGATCTGACTGACCGTGGCACCGTGGGCACAGCGCACATCATCAGCATAAATTTCCAGTTCCGGCTTGGTATAGATTTCAGCCTTGGGACTCAACAACAGATTTTTGTTGCTTAGCTCGGCCAGGGTCTTTTGTGCATCGGGATGAATGTGAATCCGGCCATTGAATACTGCCTTCGACTCGTCCGCCATGATACCGCGAAAGACTTCGTCGGTTGTGCAGTGCGGAACAGCGTGCTCAATACAGGTATGGTAATCGATATGTTGTTTTTCACGCGGCAGGTAAACGCCTTTCAACACGCACTGTGCACCTTCACCAAGGTGGGTCACATGAATGTCCGTCCGCTTGCATAAACCACCAAGGCCGATATTAAAAGCATCATAAACCGCTGAACGCTGTAACGAGACATGAACTCCGGCAATCGCTACCGCCGCGCCGGTTTCCAGACTCAGACGGTAATGTTTTAACTGGGCATTATCGGCCAGCACGATCTCAGTCAGATGACTACCAAATGCTGCCTCTCCCTGACCGAGGGTCACAAACTGCTCAATCAGACTGGCTTGCGCACCGGACTCCAGCACACACAATAAACGGTGAGCCGGCAGGTCTGCACGACTGCCTTGTGTGGATACATGCACTACTCTTAATGGCCGCGGCAAACAAACATTTTTACTGACCTGCAACAACGCACCATCCTTCATCAAACTGCTGTTCTGAAAGGCGAAGATATGGTTGAGCGGGCTCTGTACCTGAGAAAAAACACTGTTCAGCTGCTCTGCAATCAATACGCGCTGATGCTCATCTGCGTTGCTGAAAGCCGTTAGATGTACACCTTCAATTGCTACAGTATCCGACAGTTCTGAACGAAACTCCCCATCCACAAATACCAGCGTATCCGCGTCAAGATCATTTATATGATAACTTGATTGGATATCAGCAGATTCCGGTCGGTCGTAGGTATTGTCTTCTGTCAGTGTGTTCAGTACCCGTGTAACCGGTGTGTTCAGCCAGTGCTCGGTTTTACGCGCCGGCATGACCATCGTTGCCATGACCGATCTAGCCTGCTGACGATGCTGATCCAACCAGGGCAGTCGGTTGATGCCTTCACTTAACTCAATGGTCCTTTCAATAACAGACATCGATCAGGACACCTCTTGTTCTATCCAGCCGTAACCCTTCTCTTCCAATTCAAGGGCCAGCTCTTTTCCACCCGACTTCACGATACGGCCCTTTGCCAGCACATGCACATAATCCGGAACAATGAAATCCAACAAGCGCTGATAATGGGTTACCACGATAAAGGCACGATCGGGGGAACGCTGAGAATTGACACCATCGGCAACCACCTGCAGGGCATCGATATCCAGCCCGGAATCTGTTTCATCCAGAATCGCCAGCTTGGGCTCCAGCAGCATCATCTGCATCAATTCATTACGTTTCTTTTCACCGCCGGAAAAACCTTCATTCACACCACGTTTCAGAAAATTCTGATCAAGATCAACCAGCTTGCACTTTTCTCTCGCCTGCTTCATAAATGAGACGGCATCCAGAGGGTCCTGACCACGAGCTTCGCGGTGAGCATCAACCGACGCCTTAAGGAACTCCAGATTACTGACGCCGGGAATCTCTACCGGATATTGAAACGCCAGAAACAGGCCAGCACGGGCGCGCTCTTCTGCTTCGAGGTCCAGGATAGACTGTCCATCCAACTCAATAGTGCCTTCGGTAACCTCATAACCGTCACGACCGGACAATACATAACCCAATGTGCTCTTACCGGCACCATTGGGACCCATGATTGCGTGAACCTCTCCGGCCTTCACTTCCAGATTCAGTCCGTTAAGGATTTGCTTGTCTTCAACACGAGCAGACAGATTTTTGATGGACAGCATTAAATTTGTTTTCCTCTCTTTTTCTAACCAACAGAGCCTTCGAGACTGACTTCCAGAAGTTTGCCGGCCTCTACCGCAAACTCCATGGGCAACTCTTTGAACACTTCTTTGCAGAATCCATTAACGATCATGGACACGGCTTTCTCAACATCAATGCCACGTTGACGACACAGAAACAGCTGATCATCACTGACTTTTGAGGTTGTCGCTTCGTGCTCGACCACTGCGCTGGGGTTTTTACTCTCAATATATGGGAAGGTATGAGCACCACAACGATCACCGATCAACAGTGAATCACACTGAGTGTAATTTCGGGCTCCCTCGGCTCCGGGGTTCATACGTACCAGCCCACGATAGGCATTCTGGCTTTTACCGGCCGAAATCCCCTTGGAAATAATAGTGGAACGGGTGTTCTTGCCGAGGTGAATCATCTTGGTGCCGGTATCGGCCTGCTGATAATTGTTGGTCAGCGCCACTGAGTAAAACTCACCGACACTGTTGTCACCTTTCAATATACAGCTGGGATATTTCCAGGTCACAGCAGATCCAGTCTCGACCTGAGTCCAGGATATCTTGGCATTGGTATGAGCGATACCACGCTTGGTCACAAAGTTATAGATACCACCCTTGCCTTCTTCGTTGCCGGGATACCAGTTCTGTACGGTTGAATATTTGATCTCAGCGTTATCCAGAGCCACCAGTTCCACAACCGCGGCATGCAGTTGGTTTTCATCACGCATTGGAGCGGTACAACCTTCCAGGTAGCTGACATAACTACCTTCATCGGCAATGATCAGGGTACGCTCGAACTGGCCCGTTTTGGCTTCGTTAATACGAAAATAAGTGCTTAGCTCCATCGGACAACGAACCCCTTTGGGGATATACACAAACGAGCCATCACTGAATACCGCACAGTTGAGAGCCGCATAAAAATTGTCTTTTTGCGGCACCACCGAGCCCAGATATTGTTTGACCAGCTCAGGGTGTTTATGCACCGCCTCACTGATGGGCATAAAGATCACACCGGCCTCTTCCAGCTTCGCCCGGAAGGTAGTGGTTACGGATACAGAGTCGAATACCGCATCAACCGCCACCCCTGCCAGAGCAGCCTGTTCATGCAAGGGAATACCCAGTTTTTCATAGGTAGCCAATAATTCAGGATCAATTTCATCCAGACTTTTGGGTTTGTCTTTCAGACTTTTGGGAGCCGAATAATAGGAGACACTTTGAAAATCCACTTTGGGATAAGATACGTGTGCCCACTCTGGCAGTTCCATTTGCTGCCAGGCTGCAAACGCGTTCAGACGCCATTCCAACAACCATTCCGGCTCGCCTTTTTGGGCGGAAATAAAACGAATAACGTCTTCGTTCAACCCAGGCGGCAAAGTGTCGGACTCAACACTGGTAATGAATCCGGCTTTGTATTCCTTACCCAAATAACGATCAATTTGTTCAGACATATTTCTATCCTCGCCGACTAGACAGTCTGGCCAGTCACTGCGCGCATCCGTTCTACGGTTGAACGGATATGTTGAATTGCAAACTCCACCTGGGCACGATCAGTAAAGCGTCCCAGGGAAATTCTGAGAGAAGAATGAGCCAACTGGGTATCGACACCAATGGCCCGTAAGACATAACTGGGTTCAAGACTTGCACTGGTGCAGGCAGACCCAGTGGATATCGCAAGATCTTTCAGCGACATCAGTAACATTTCGCCGTCCAGGCCATCAAACGCCACATTCAGGATGCTGGGCAACCGCTGTTCAGGATGTCCGTTCAGGCTGACCCCTGGTAAATCCCTGATGCTGCCCCATAACAAATCCTTTAGCGAGGCAATACGTTCGAGTTCATCCGATTGTTCCTGACGTGCCAATTGTGCGGCTTTTCCCATTCCTGCAATTTGATGGGTTGCCAAAGTCCCGGAGCGCATGCCCCGTTCATGCCCACCACCATGGATCAACGGCGCTACTCTCACTTGCGGTTGGCGACGAACAAATAGCGCCCCCATGCCTTTGGGACCATAGAATTTATGAGCGGATAACGATAACAGATCAATATGCATTGCCTGTACATTGACAGGCAGCTTACCGGCACTTTGGGCGGCATCAACATGAAACAGAATATCGCGGCTGCGACACAACTCGCCAACCCCGGCCACAGGGTTTATGACGCCTATTTCATTGTTTACGTGCATCAGACTGACCAATACTGTATCTGGCCGTAATGCCTGACGAACCTGCTCAACGCTAATAAGCCCCTGATCGTCTGGTTGCAGAAAAGTCACCTCACACCCGCGAGACTGCAAATACTGACAAGGATCCAGAACTGCTTTGTGTTCTATCGCTGAAGTGATGATATGACGTCCGCGCTCTTCACCGTACTGTTCCAGTACACCTTTGATTGCCAGATTGTTGGATTCGGTCGCACCGGATGTCCAAACTATTTCGCGTGGTTCAGCACCGATCAGATCCGCCACCTGACGACGAGCCTCTTCAACAGCTTCTTCCGCCTGCCAGCCATATACATGGGACCGCGAAGCCGGGTTACCGAAGTTTCCCTCCATCGTCAGACAGTCCCCCATCAGCTTGGCCACTCTTGGGTCAACAGGGGTACTGGCAGCATAGTCGAGATAAACCGGTAATTTCATGAAAGACTCAATAACAAATATGACTTTAATTAATTGGAGGAAACGGCAATTGGTTCATCTGACTCCAATTGATGACCCTGATGCTCATCCTGGCGCCGGGATATTTCCAGAATATCCCTCCGTTCAACCAACTGAGCCAAAGAGATTCCAGACAAGAACTCATGGATCTGACTACTTAAATCCTGCCACAAATGATGGGTCAGACAACGTTCACCTTTCTGACAGTTTCCCTGGCCTTCACAGCGAGTGGCGTCCATGGATTCATTGACCGCATCTACCACCTCAGCCACACTGATCAGGTGTCCATCACGCCCCAGGCGATAACCACCACCAGGACCGCGAACACTGGAAACCAGGTCGGCCCTTCTTAATTTGGCAAATAACTGTTCTAAATAAGATAGTGATATTTCCTGGCGGGTGGAGATATCCGCCAAACTGATCGGGCCACTTTTCTCGTGTAATGCCAGATCCAGCATGGCAGTCACTGCATATCTGCCTTTAGTTGTCAGTCGCATAATGGCCTTGCCTCAATTAAAACTGAGCTTGCATTATCGTATTCCTGACTGTTTTAGTCAACTTTATAACTTACTGCTTAACTCGGTTACAGGCCGTGAAAGAATTCCGATTATAGAAGCTATGGAGATACATCTCCATAGAAAATACATGGGTAAAATTGTTTTCAATCGTTGCAACCAAGAACTGATAAATGCGGTATCTCACAGTACAACGATCACATCGATGAACAACTGCTGGAGAGGATTATCGCCACTCAGGCAGTGAAATATTTTCATGTTTTCCATTAACAATTGAATAAAAAAACTATGACTTAAGTAGTATTCTTGCTCACCAAATTCCGGGACAATATCATTATTGACATAACGATTTGTTCGTCGGATGAATTTTGAATGGCTGTATTAAATTCAAAAAAGTTGTATTCAACCACTCTGGACTACCAAAAAGCTCACGCTGGATTTGATCTTGTTAAAATCGGCTCTATCGCTTTTTTACTCCTTTACCATGTATCCCTGGTAGTCCCTTACCATGACAACAATATAGTTTTTAAGCTGATTGCGTATGTCAGTCGATGGGGCTGGCTGGGCACGGACTTTTTCTTTGCGATGGTCGGTTTTCTGATATTCAATCGGCTATCATCACCAGAAAACAGTAATCTCCGCACAAACCTGAAATATGCCGTTAGCCGGGTGTTAAGGGTCATTTTGCCTTATTACCTGTTTCTGCTTGTCTACCTGCACACAGGCAATTGGTTTTTCGATTATCTGGGTCTGGGCTGGGCGGTTGGATCAGGAGTGGAACTGCCATTATGGACATTAACCATCAATTGGTTTCTGAACAGCAAGATCACCGGTGTGGGTATGGAAGGTATTTTCGCACTGGCAACCGGGGTACAGATGGTTCTGCTGGCAATGATCATTGCCACCTTTGTTAAAAATCAAAAAACCACCTTCTGGATATATGTATCACTGGAGTTGTTAACGGTTACAGCCCGTATTATTTACGGCAATGAGACGGACAGCCGGTGGGAAATTATCCGTATAGATCCGTTTTTATTCGGTTTTTTACTAGCGATGATGAAACAAAAGCTGGAAGCAAATGTAAACATCCGCAATGTAGCCATGATCATGACTTTAACAGCTTTGTCAGCATTGCTGACGTTTGAGTTTCTGACTCGGGGAATCAGCTACTGGTCCCATCTGACGCTCTACATCGGTCATCCCCTGATTGCTTTGCTGGCGGCATCCACGGTGTTATGGGTTTCAGAGCTGAACATCAAGAACCGGTTTAGAAAGCCTATATGGCATTTAAGCAAGGCAACTTACTTTGTCTTCTTCGTCAAATTGCCCATGGCATTTTTTATCGTCATTTCCCTGCAAAAGCTCAACATCCAGAACCACAATCTATTTTTACTGCTGACAATAGTTTCTGCCATAACCATCAGTTTCACACTGGCGATGCTCTGGTGGCTTCTGGTAGAACGAAAAATTTTGCATTTATTTTTTGTGAGGACAGGGCAGGCAGGAGATTCCCGGCAGACCAGCCGCCGGGCAAACACATCAGAAAGCGATGCTGACCTCTCCGAAAAAGCGAATGATAAACTGGGAAATGCCGGCAGCCAGAACAATAGCAATGATCGCGCGGACAGCACTAAAACGGGCATGCTCTCCTTCGTACGGCTTACTCCCGTGAATCATCGACTGAATCAGGGGCTCTCCCTTAAACCGTTGATGCCAGACCACTGCCGCAACATGAATCACCACGACAGCCTGCAAAATCGCGAAAATCAAACCGTGGAGATCTCTGGCAATACCACTGACATCGGATGACACCAGAGAGACAAACGGTCCGTCAAACATGATGTCATCAGTTGACATCATACCGGTTACCAACTGAGCCAGTATCAGGCCCAGTATTGTCAGCACGGCGATGCCGCCCATAGGGTTGTGCGACAGATGGTGGTGGTCGTCATTACGTCTGAACATGGAAGGTAAATAGGACAATATCGTTCCAGGGCCTCTGACGAACTCCTTAAAACGCGCATACCGGCTACCCCAGAATCCCCATATAATCCGGTATAGAACCAGTGCCGCCAGGGTAAAGCCCAGGGTCTGATGTAGATAAATCAAATCGCCCCCCTGCTCACCGGTGTACCAGAGCCCACCGATTATAGCTACCGTAGCCCAGTGAAATATTCGAATACTGGGATCCCAGACTTTGGTCATCTAATTTGTTCCTCATGGTTACTGATCGATATCAGGGGTAGTAAGCCAGATTACGGCCATGAAGCCAAGATATCTGCTTTACTCCTTACAATTTGCTAGCACTTATACGATTCAGGGAACTATCGCAATGCCTTTGCGTCTAACAAATCAAGTGGACTGCACAAGAGTATCAATAATGAAACTGGGTTTAACAATTCTGGCATTGCTCTGCGGCTTCTCTTCAGCCAAGGCACAGCAATGGCAATCCTCCTACCAACAGACGGAGTTGATTGAACTGTTCACCTCCGAGGGTTGCAGCAGTTGCCCAAAAGCTGATCAGTGGCTATCAAGCCTGAAAGATGACCCAAGCCTGTTCAAATCGTTTGTCCCTATCGCTTTCCATGTAGACTATTGGGATTACATCGGCTGGGAAGATCGTTTTGCCAGGCCCGAGTTCAGTCAACGTCAGCGCCGCTATGACAGGGAAAAACTGATCAGTCAGGTCTATACACCTGGCATCATTATCAACAGTCAGGAGTGGAGAGCCTGGTTCAGAGGGGCAACACAATGGCCGGATTCAAGCTCACCAACTGGACGGCTAACGGCAAATCTGCAGGGTGATCATCTGCATGTGACGTTTGAACAGGATCAAACCTACAACCTGTATGTCGCCTACCTGGGGATGGGACTTGAGACAGCACGCGTCAACGCCGGGGAAAACAAGGGCCGGACTCTGCGCCACGATTTTGTCGTTATGAGCATGCAATCCGTTAAAGGCAATCGGGACTGGCGGCTCAAGTTGTTACCTCCTCCGGATATCGGACAACAGCAGACGGCTCTGGCATTGTGGATTTCACTACCAAACTCGCAACAGGTTATTCAAGCCTTAGGAGGCTATCTCCAGTCATCAGAATAATCGCTGGCAACTACCGGTTACGAACATCTGGCTGATCAGAAAAATACTGCACAAACTCGATCTCTGTACCATCCGGGTCGAGAAAATAAGCATTTTGGCGCTCATCACCTTTACCTTGTTGGTGCGGGGTATAACCAGCTTGCTCCATCCGCTCAAGCAGCTGATCAACGGAAGAGATCTCAATACCGACGTGTGCCACACCAACCTGATGCATTAATTGCAAACGATCCCGCCCATCACCATGATCATTCAGGGTGAGGTAATGATAGTCATCACCGAAATGCACCCAATGGCGGTGTCGACCATACCAATCCATTTCACCCGAAGCTCTGACTGACCAGTGCGGCATAGCGGCCTGATAAAAGCGAATACTGGCGTCAATGTCCGTCACAATTAAATTCACATGTTCTATGCGCATCATATCTATTCTCCTGCTGTTTTCTCTCGATTCATCCCACGCTTCTTTATTATGTAAATAAAAATATTTACTAAATCAAAATAGCCTCACCTTATAAATAAGTAAACAAAAAATTTTACTTAAATGTTTTTTTCGCGATAATGCGCTCATGAAAAGCCTGCAACAGATACTTAACATCCTGAAAACAGAAGGACCGCAGTCAGCAAAACAGCTGGCTGAGGCCCTTGATCTGACGACGATGGGCGTCAGACAACATCTCCTCAGCCTCGAAGGTGAAGGCAAAGTCTCCTATGAAGACCACCCGGCCGTCCGTGGTCGCCCTGTTCGTTACTGGACTCTGACAGAACATGCCAACGAGGAATTTGAAAACCGCCATGAAGAGTTAACGCTACAACTGATCGAATCGGTACAGGAAATATTTGGAAGTGCCGGTCTGGAGCAATTGATCAATAATCGTGAACAGAAAATGCGCCAGCTCTACCATCAGGCACTGGAAAAGCAGACAACTCTGCCACAAAAATTACAGGTACTGGCGGATATCAGAAGCCGGGAAGGCTACATGGCCACCATTCAGGAAGTAGATGGCGATTGGTTGTTATTGGAGAATCATTGTCCGATCTGCGCAGCTGCCCGACAATGTCAGAATTTTTGTCGTTCAGAGCTATCCATATTTCAGAATTTACTGACCGGACTGGCAACTGTAGCCAGAGAGGAGCATATCATCACCGGAGCCCGGCGCTGTGTCTACCGGATCACTCCCATTTGAACCAGACAAAATAGAATGTCCCATCCGCTGATAACACAGAATAGGACAATCATGACCGGTCAGATGACAATCAACTCAGCATGTAGTGCACCCGCCTCTTTAATGGCCTCCAGAATGGCCACCAGATCACCCGGTGCGGCACCGACCTGATTCACTGCATCGACAATGTCCTGTAATGTTGCTGTACCGCCAAACAAAAACATTTTTCCGTCTCCCTGCTGAACATTAATCTGGGAATCGGGCACAACAACCGTATCCCCTTCAGCCAGTGGATTCGGTTGACTGACCATGGGGTTTTCTTTAATGGTGACCGTCAGACTGCCGTGAGTCACGGCGACGGGATCAATGGTCACTTTATTACCCACGACAATCGTGCCGGTCCGACTATTGATTATCACCTTGGCACGGTCTACCGCCGGCTGTACTTCAATATTTTCAAGCACGGACAAAAAAGATACTCTTTGATTAGCATCTCGAGGCGCATTGACTCTGACAGACCCGGCATCCATCGCGTAGGCACTACCATCTCCCAACAGATCGTTAATAGCCTTCGCCACCCGGGTTGCCGTTGTAAAGTCAGCATTGTGCAGATTAAAAGTCAGAAAATCCCCCTGATTAAAACCACTTTTGACCGCACGTTCGACCGTAGCACCATTAGGAATTCTACCAACGACCGGAACATTGACGGTAATACTGGAACCATCCTGACCGTCAACACCGAATCCACCAACAATCAAGTTTCCCTGAGCCACCGCATAAACATTGCCATCAGCTCCGGTCAAAGGAGTCAACAACAGGCTGCCACCACGCAGACTGGTGGCATTACCGATGGACGATACGGTGATGTCGATTTCCTGACCAGGCTTTGAAAAAGCCGGCAAATTGGCGTGAATAGAAACAGCCGCCACATTTTTCAGTTTTGGATCAGTACCAGGTGGAATGGTAATACCAAACTGTTTCATCATATTGGTGAACGTCTGATTGGTAAACGGCGCTTTATCACCGGTACCGTCCAGCCCCACCACAAGGCCATAACCGACCAACTGGTTATTCCTGACACCATCGACCTGGGCGATGTCTTTCAACCGATCCAGTCCCCAGGAAAACTGAGCGCAGGTAATCAATCCCAATGCGGTTATCAAAATACGAATTTTCATAGCTCACCCCTTAAAACGGAAACCATGGACTGTTAAAGAAACGACTCAACCAGCCGCTGGAATTGGAGTCTGCCAATGTTCCGGTACCAGCATAACTGATACGGGCATCCGCCAGTTTCTGTGACGATACCATGTTGTCCAGAGAAATATCCTCAGGCCGGACCAGACCGGATATACGAATATATTCATCACCCTGATTTAAAGTCATCCATTTTTCCCCGCGGACTCGCAGCACCCCATTGGGCAGAATCTCAGAAATGGTCACCGTAATATAACCTTGCAGACTGTTGCTCTGGTTTGCCTGACCTGAACCGGAGAAATCACGCTCACCGGACAATTGGGCATCCATACTGAGGCCACTGACATTGACAGCTCCTCCGCTGATCACCGGATTAGCGATCGACGTCGATGAGTTCTTTTTAGTGGTCGTGGCGGAAGACTTTTTCGATACGGTTTTCTCATCCAGTTCAATGGTAATGATATCCCCCACCCGGCGGGCCTTTTTATCCCCATACAACTGCAAACCCGACGCGGCATTGTATATTGAACCACTGGGAGTCGGTGGAGGAATCAAAGATTCCGAAGGTACTGGTGCAAAATCAGGATCATTGGGCATGGCGCGATACTTGGGGTAAGTGGAGCAGCCAACCATGGAAATTGTCAGCAGAAAAAAAGCCAGACTCACCAGAATGATTTTGATAAAACCGTCCATGACACAATTTTTTTTCCGTTTCATCTCATGCCCTCCTATAAATTTGAGGTAATGAATCCCAACATCTGATCAGCCGTACTGACCACCTTTGAATTCATCTCATAAGCTCTTTGCGTGGCAATCATATCCACCATTTCTTCAACGATCTTAACGTTGGAACTTTCCAGCGCTCCTTGCACTATCTTGCCAAAACCTTCTTCACTGGGAACACCAATCTGCGGCTCACCACTCGATGCGGTTTCCAGGAACAGGTTATTACCAATCGCCTGTAAACCAGTCGGGTTGATAAAGTCGACTATTTCTATAGTGCCGATTTCCTGCGGCAAATTGTCACCAGGGGACACAACCGAAACCGTACCATCAGAACCAATGGTGACCGTAGAGGTCTGCTCTGGTAACTGTATGGTCGGTTCCAGCAGATAACCGCTGTTATTGACGACTTCACCATCAGCATTCTGGGTGAAGGTACCGTCACGGGTATACGCTATCGTGCCATCCGGCAGTACGATCTGAAAAAATCCCCGACCATTAATCGCCAGATCAAGAGGGTTATCGGTAATCTGCAAATCCCCCTGGGAAAATATTTTCTGGGTACCTACGGTCCTGACCCCGGTACCCAACTGTAAGCCAGAGGGCAATTGTGAGTCCTGATTTTCCTGCGCTCCAGGTTGGCGTTGAATCTGATAAATAAGATCCTGAAATACGGCGCGGTCTTTTTTGAATCCGGTAGTACTGACGTTGGCCAAATTATTGGAAATGGTCGACAGGCTTATATCCTGCGCTTCCAATCCGGTTTTACCTACCCATAATGCTCTGTGCATGTGCCTGCTCCTGTTACCCGCATAACGACCCTGGGGAACTTAAAAAATCTGTTTTACTTAGCTCATTTGTAAAATACTTTCCGATGCCCTGGAAACTTCATCGGCGGTTTTCATCATTTTGACCTGCATTTCATACTGACGATTCAGGGAAATAATGTTGGTCAACTCCGCCACACTGTTAACGTTAGAACTTTCGACAAACCCCTGAACCAATCGTAATGCCGGATCTGCCGGTAACACCTGGCCAGCCGCCTGATCGGTTGGACGGAACAACCCATCGGTACCTTTCTCAAAATTCTGCAGATCAGGATTCACCAGCTTGATTTGATCCACCACAACCAGGGCATTGGCGGCAGCGCCAGCCGGCCGAATGGTAATGGTACCGTCGTCGCCGATATCCAGGTGTTCGTAGTCCGGAATGGCAACCGGCGCACCACCGATACCCATAACCGGTTCGCCATTACCGTTGATCAGCTCCCCAAGAGCCGTGACAGTAAAGTCACCGCGACGGGTATAAGCTTCCTGACCATTGGCATCCTGAACCGCAAAAAAACCATCTCCCTGAATGGCGGTATCCAATGGGTTACTGGTTTCAATCAATGGACCATCGTTAAAATCAGACGCAGGACGTTCAGTTAATGCATAGGCACGGGTTGGAAAATGTTCTCCCCATACCGGCATTGAACGAGCCTGTTCCCAATCGGCTTTAAAACCGGTGGTCCGGGCGTTAGCCAGATTATTGGCGTGTGCCTGCTGCGACAGCATGTTCTGGCTGGCTCCGGTCATGGCTACATATAGAGCGCGATCCATTGATTTCCCCTGACTGCAAACCTGCAGAATTAATCGGTTATGACATTCGTATAGTCAGGATATAGCGAAGGTTGTGCCAAGTATTGGCGACCTTTAAACGACGGGGGTTACAGCCAATATAGGTGATTGAGGGAGATAAAACCGGCAACAATTTTCCGTTTTATATTGCCTGTTGCGACGGGGTTATCCGCCTGCCGGATGACGATGACCATCTGGGATGGATTATGGGAAATGTTGCCGCTATAAAGCAGGGTAGAAATTCCTTTACCAACAGTCCTTCTGGCGTTCAATCACATCTGACGGGAGTCAGTGGAACAGAGCAGGTCATAAGACCTGCTCACTCTCCAGAGGAACTATTAATCCTGCATAAATGCTTGCCGGATTAATACTATCTGAGGTTAATAATGGTCTGCGTGACGGCATTGGCCGTTTCAATGGTTTTGGCACTGGCCTGGTAGTTACGCTGGGCGATAATCAAATGCACCAGTTCTTCAGACAGCTCTACAGTCGAATCCTCCAACGCCGATGAGTCGATGGATCCCAGAGTTCCGGTACCAGCAACACCGACAATGGCATTTCCGGATTCGTAACTTTCCACCCACTCACTTGAACCAACGGGTATGAGCCCTTCAATGTTGTTAAATGTTGCCAGAACCACCTGACCCAACGCTCTGGATTCACCGTTGGTATAGTGAGCATAGATGGTTCCATCATCTTCGATTTGCAGGTCAGTCAGACTGCCGCTGGCATAGCCATTCTGCTGAAAATCATCATTGGTGAACTTAGTTCCCCACTGAGTGGTTTCGTCAAATGAAATGGCAAAATTGGAACTGGTGGACGGTTCGGAAATCGGCAGCGAACCACCCTCAGACACATTCACCGAAGAATACGCGCCGGTCGGATTGCCTTCTTCATCGACAGGATCCCAGTTGGATACCAGCCAGTCGCCAGTGGCCTCAACATTCAATGTTCCATCAGCATTGAAGTACAGCAGGTGTGATGCCATGGTTGGCTCAGTATTGGCCGGAAAGTCTAGACTGGTATCCGGGTCACCAATATCGGCACCATCGATTTGCGCGTACACTGTCCAGGAGTTAAGGCTCAGCGGGGTATTTTCATCGGATGGATTTTTAACATAATACAACTGCAGGTCATGCTGATTACCCAAAGAATCATATATCGCTATCGTCGCAGTTTCGTTGTAAGTATCCGGATCAGCCGGATCAAATGCATTAATAGTGTAGTCTTCAAAACTGGAGTCAGACAATCCGTTAAACAGACCGGTTACCCGAGGATCAGGATCGGTCATGCTATACCCTTCGTTCAGAATGATTTCCACCGTCCCACCAATGACCGCGTTGGTTTCTGCACCATCAGCCCCGCCCAAAGTCTGGGACGCGGTACTTTCGAGTCCACGCACAACCAGTTGATCACTGCTGTCAGAGGATTCAATCCGAACACTGATATCAATACCTGTACTCGAAGTTAAGGTGATGTTGCCGGTGTCTGCATCATATTCAGCCGTAATACTGTTCAGACTGGTTTGCTGATACTTGTTGATCTCATCAACCATGTCCTGGAAGTTATCCGCAGTGATAACCTGATCGTTAATATAAATATCCATATTGCCGGAATTGACGTAGTCATCTGCCAACAATTGCACCGTGGTTTCAGCAGATGCAGTAATACCGGAATTGTTCGTCAACTGGGCGGCGATAACCGATGCCTGAGCACCTTCATCGATGGTAATACGGGTAGAATCACCATCAGGATCAACCAGATAAAAAGACTGCTCGGGATAGCCGTTATCTACCGCCGCTTCTCCAACTTCCAGCAGACCTGCGTCATAGGGATCCACCTGCAGTAATGCATACAGTTCAGAAATATCAATATCATCACCAATAGCCTGAATATTGGAAATAGTAATCTGCGATGCCTCACCTTCCTCTGTCGCCACGAACTGCAGCACATCGTTACCGTCAGCATCTTTGCTCACCACCGCCTGAACACCGATATAATCATCAGCATCCACCGAGGCCAGTTCACGGTTAATGGCTGCCGCCAGCTGATCGATGGAAGTGATTTCCTCATTCAAGGAAATCTCCACCGAACCCGAACGTTCTTCTGGATCCGGATCCGGCACAATTAGGTTAATACGAAAACTATTAGTCCGATCAATAGGATCTTCACCGGCTATTTCATACGTGCTGTTGAGCCCCAGAGACTCCAGCGCTTCGTCGGTACCGGTAATATTGACATCCAGCGGGAAGGCACCCACTTCAGTCCGGGAAATCATGATCCGGCCATTGGTGTGAGATACCTCAACCTCTCCGGATAATGCCGGAGTGATCAGGATCTGGGTATTGATTGCAGCAACCAATGAATCGTAGTTGCTATACACATCTTCCGGAATCGTGATCGTGGAGTAAGCACCACCATCCACGGAGATTTGCAGTTGATTGTTTGCCAGTACAGCAGCATCACCCAGGGTAGTGGTCGGTCCGGGCGAAGACGCTGTCGCCATTCCCAGAGTACTCATATTGACACCGGCCGAGGTGTTGTTCGTGCCGTCATGGATAAAGGAAATACCCACAGGGCCAGTACCCGCTGCAGTATCTGCCGTCACTTCCAGCTGATTGGTTGATGCATTCACATTGACACTGACATACGTGCCACCTAACTGGGTGTTAATGGCCGTCTCAAGATCAGTTGCAAAGGCCGCCTGCGATGCCCAACCACCTGCTGGTACCGTCAGAGTAACCGATGAAGAGGCGCTGCCTACTACTGCAGTGAACACAATGTCATCGCCGGCATCAGCATCAGCAAAATTACCAACACTGTCTAAAGCATTCATCGTGGTACCGGATGCAACCGTGGTATAGGTACCCGGATCATCACCGTAGAAATTCAATTCACTGACAATATTGCCCTGCACACTGGCAGCTGCACCCGGATCACTGCTCAAATCGATAGAACCACCGCTGGCAAACAGATCCGTGCCCGTCACTGGAGAGACAACAGTGTAGGTGTCAAAACCCAGATAAGGATCCGTCAGAAGATTACCCGTCGCATCCGCAATCGAGACAATTGCACTGCCATCCGTCGCATACGTACCAGACATCACAAAGTCGATACCGGTTCCGGCTGCATTCACCTCTGCAGATACTTTACCGGCCAAATCTGATCCACGCAGTGCACTATTGATGGCACCGACCAGGTCAGAAACAGTTGAGTAGGTTGTGGTATCTGAAAATGGCTGAATGGTATCGGTCAATGTTGCTGTACCACCGGCAATATTGGGTCCCTGCACGGTAATCCCAAACGACCAGTTTGCCTCTACTGCCGAAGGCGTCCAGGGCCCACCACTGAGGATACCGGTAGTTGTGATATCGCCAGCTCCCTGAAACTCAGAGCGGGTACCGGCTGTCGTTGGATAACCCAGAGTGGACAATGTCGTGGCACTGTCTTCTGCCGGACCAACCTGTGCCACACCCACGGCCAGACCATTGGTTGTCGTAATTTGACCGTCAGACTGCAACACCTGCGCGCCGGCCGGAACATTTACTTCTGATAAAACCGATGTTGTCCCTCGGGGAGCCTGATTACTGGTATCCACTTGCAGATCATCCAGTACACCACTGATAATTTTTCCGGTACCGTCGGTCGCATAACCCTGCAACTTAGCACCGCTGGTGGTGACGATATAGCCCTCATCATCGGTCCCAAAAATACCGGAACGAGTATAAGTGACATCACCATTGTTGTATTTGGTAATGAAAAAACCTGTACCATCAATCGCCAGATCGAGCACAGAATCAGTATCATTTATGTCTCCCTGCTCGAATTTCTGACCAACATTCTCCAGCGTTACACCGCTGCCAGAAGTATCCTGACCGGTACCAAGGATGCTATTGGTATAAGCATCGCCAAATTCAGCGCGGCTGGCTTTGAAACCTGTGGTGCTGGCATTGGCAATGTTATTTCCCGTAATACTTAAATCTTTACTGGCCGCAGCGACACCACTCAAACCTGTACTAAAGCTCATACATTCTCTCCTGCTTTATCCCCAAACCCAGATGCATTAAGCGTCACCTACCAGGCCACCAGCATGCAGCCACACCCAGGTATACCAATCTATCGTTTTACCCGTTGCTCTGATTAACCATCAAGGTCGTTAATCTGTACAACATCATTCAAACTGACCGAATCACCACCCAGCAGATTCAGCGTCACATTACCTTGACTGTCTATCGCTACACTTTCCACCTTGGTACTCATGGATGTATCAAGAATGGTGTATGTGCCATCGATGTCCGCCGATACTGTGAACGTATAATTACCTTCATCATGGGCGATATAGTTACCCTCTTCATCCTGTTCCAGATTCATATCCTGGAGATCAAGAATTTCGCCATTGATTTCAAGATAGGCACCATCCCATTTGAACTGCAGCTTGTCTCCGAGATCCGACAACGCAATCTCTTCAACAACCTGCCGGTCTTCATTCTTAATGGTCAGCACAATGTCAGAGGCAGACTCTGGTATATCCGTGATGCCATAAATGATGTCCCCATGAACCAGTTGACTCTCATCACGTCCGTCAAGAGTCACAGAACTCCCCACCAGACTCGAAGCCTGTAACGCCTGACTGGAGGTATAAGCACTCGCCAGATCAGCCATTGAGGTATTCACGTTTTCAATCCCTTCAACCATACTGAACTGTGCCAGCTGGGCGACGAAATCAGCGTTATCCTGCGGGTCCAGCGGGTTCTGATTATTCAACTGAGCAATCATCAGCTCCAGAAATTCGCTCTTGCCCAACTCTGTGGAACTGGAATCACTGGACGATGAATCGAGAGCATATTGGTCCAGTACACCATTACTGCCGCTGACACCATTCACGTTACTCATGACTTATTCCCCCTATTTACCCATGGTCAAGGTCTTTTGCAGCATGGTTTTGGCGGTGTTGAATACCTCCACATTCACTGCAAAACTCCGTGATGCAGACATCATGTCTGCCATTTCCTCAACTACATTCACGTTGGGGTAGTAGACGTATCCGTTTTCATCCGCCATTGGATGAGTCGGTTCATAGCGAATATCCAGTGGCGCATCTTTTTCAACGATCCCTGCCACTTTGACACCGCTGCCAACATCAGTCTCAAGATCTACCGCACTGAAATCACGGTTAATCAACGAATCCTGTAACACTTGAAACACCGGCTTACGTGCACGATAGGTTGTATCGATACTGCTACTAACGGTTTCGGCATTCGCGAGGTTGCTGGCTGTCGTATTCAGACGGACAGACTGAGCCGTCATCCCTGAACCCGAAATATTGATAACATTAGTCAGGGACATGATTATTCTCCTCGAATGGCGTTGGTCAGGCCGTTAAACTTACGGTTCAGGAATTCAAAGCTGGCATTGAATGCCATGGCATTTTTGGTGAACTCCGCATTTTCAACATTGTCATCCACCGTGTTGCCATCAATAGAAGGCTGTGTTGGCCAGCGGTACTGAAGGTCATAGTCTTCCTGAACACGACCACCGATGTGACGATTATTCGTGGTGTTCATTTCCAGGCTACGCTGTTTTTCCACTTCTCCATTCAGCACTGCCTGGAAATCAAAGTCCCTGGCTTTAAACCCAGGGGTGTCCGCATTGGCCAGGTTATTTGCCAGTACTTCCGAACGCCCGGCCCGAACCAGCAGCGCCTGTGGATGTATGCTAAGTGCATTTTGAAAACTGATTGCGGACATTATTGGACCTTCCATTCACGGATATGACATTGCTATAAACCTTATAGCAGTGACCGTGCCAAAAAATAGCCCCTTAAAAATCAAGCAGTTACGGAGTTTAAGCAAAAATATGAGGAAACCGGCGGCAACCATTTTCCGCAAGCGGCAAGGAGCAGCAGAATACGGAACCATGCTGTCGAGACTCAGCATCATCGGCACGTCCGGCTGCATTCAGATCAACTACAACCGCCCCGTACACCGCATAAAACAGAAGCCGGCACGATGATTGAGCCGTCACCCCAAAACAGATAACCGTATATAAGTCATCTTCTGTCTGTTTCTGCCACGACCAGAGAATGTCTGTATCATTTCTGATCACAGAGATTCAGTCATATAATCTGAACAACATAGCGCGCTAGATCAGCTACTACTCAGGAACCCCTTGATGAAGAAAACCCGGCCTGGCAGGTACACCTCAGAATAACCTGACAAAATAACGAACGTGGATATCAGCCAAACAATGACCACATAAAAAATATGACTACATGATTATTAAAAAAACAGAAATCAATAATTCTCATACAAGAATCTTCCAACCGCCGATAAAAAAACCACAATAAAAACACAGTTTTTTTGCACACTAACAGTTCCAAAAAATAAAAAGATGCACCATATCTGTGTATACAAATTACCCCAATAACTATAAACACACTGCAATTTTTTAAATATAAAAAATAAAAATTTCATAAAACACCTTAAACCCTCCTTTAAAGAATATTTTCCTCAACCTTTAGTATGATATAAAAAATGAACGCATAGATATTGCCTTGTTACACGCCAGGTGACGCAAACAATGTTGCAATCAACGAATTGCACAGGAAGCTGATACTCTGATATTGTAATTATCAGATTAACTAAAAAATCATAACTCAATCCCTTTTTTGCCGCGCATAACATTTTTGTATGGATGGAATTTTGATTTTTTAAAAACTGGAGCAAGAAATCATTATTGAACGTCTAGTGTGATAACGAGTCGTTTTTGATAATGAATTTGTTGTTATGATTATTTTCGTTTTGATTATTCGGCTTTGTCCACTATTAAAAATTGTGTTGCCAGAACAATGGCTTAGCGTATTCGTTGTGTCTTTCTAGAGTAACAGAGACAGTTTTCAGCCAGTCTTTTTCAGCGAAATAACAGATGGTCATATAAATCACTTATCAGGACGAGAGGTGTGCCGTAAGCCTTTTCAGTTTATCTCACCAAGACCCGACAAACCTTATCAAAAAGAGAATTGACTGAGGGAGGTCTTAAAGGAATGACTGGAACAGAAGCAATTATCAGAAAACCCATTGATCATGATAACCATATTGTTCCTTCTCTGGATGGAGCAGATGTCAACACCGTTGTCGAAGCACTATGTTACCGGGCAATACATAACTGCAAGCAAACTGCGTTTGTCCACCTGACCGATGGTGAAGACAATGAAATCTTAATTACCTACGAAACCTTATGGGGTAAAGCCAGAAGTATTGCCCACCTGTTGCAACCGTATGAGCCCGAGGGCAAACGGGTGCTAATGCTGTTTGAAACCGGTATCCAATATGTAGCCGCATTATTCGGTATTTTTCTGTCAAGAGCCGTGGCTGTTCCATCATTTCCACCGGTAGGTTCCAGAGCATTGGATCGACTGCATTCGATTATTAAAGATGCCCAACCGGAAATTATTCTGGTGAACAAAACCATGTCCCGTTATCGCGACAGAGTACTCGCAGAAAAGACCGACAGCGACGCCAGCGATCACTGCCCTGTCTGGATTGAGGTGGATGATCTGGATCTGCAAACCCCCAGGATCACCCTCGACTCAGATTGTTTTCCCAAGCCCGAAGATCTGGCATTGATTCAATATACTTCTGGATCAACTTCAGATCCAAAAGGGGTACTACTCACCCACGCCAACTTATTCAGCAACTGCCGGACTGCCAGCATATGGATGGGTGGCCGACGTCATCGCATAGGGTGCAGTTGGTTACCTCCCTATCATGATATGGGACTGATGGGCGGGATACTCCAACCGGTTTATGAAGGTTTCAAAACAGTACTGCTATCACCCGGACATTTTGTCCAACGACCGTTGCGATGGCTACAGGCTATCAGTCGTTTTAATGCCACAATCACCATCGCACCAAACTTTGCCTTTGATCTATGTGTGGAGTCCATCAGCGAAGACGAACGTTCCCAGCTGAATCTAACTTCACTGGAGGATATATATTGCGGTGCCGAGCCTATTCGCAAAGCCACACTCGACCGATTTAACGACTATTTTTCACCGGTTGGTTTCCATTCCACGGCTTTCGGTCCGTGTTATGGCATGGCCGAATCCACCGTGTTCGTTTCGGGCAAACCCCGAGGTACGGAACCACTGAGCATTCGGGTCAATCAATCAGCATTAACCGAAGGACACCTGCTCCTCGCGGACAATAATGCAACTCAAGCAATATCTTTGGTCAGCAGCGGGCGAGCCGCCACTGACCATATCATTATGATTGTCGATCCGGACACTGGACATCCGGTGACGGAAGCCAGGATCGGAGAAATTTGGGTACAGGGAACCAATGTCGGTGCCGGTTATTGGCAGCGTGCCAACAGTACAGCCACCTTTGGTGCGAGTATCGAAGGAATCGCAGGCACTTTCTTACGCACAGGTGATCTGGGGGCAATAATGGGCGGAGAGCTGTTTGTGACTGGACGCCTGAAAGACCTGATTATCATTGCCGGACGTAACCATTATCCGCAGGACCTGGAACTCTCAGCGCAATCGGCCGATCCGCGTATCCGCAATAACGGAGTCGTGGCATTCAGCATTGAACAGCCTGATCGTGGAGAAGTTCTGGCGCTGGCAGTGGAAATACAACGCAGCGAAAAATGCAGTCAGGCACAGCTGGAAGAGATCCATCGGGCAATCACTGCCATTCTGGTGCGCCATCACGGTATATCACCAGAAGAGATTCATTTTTGTCCGATGGGAACCATTCCTTTTACCACCAGCGGCAAACCACAGCGACAAGCAACCAAGCGCAGTTTTATCGAGGGTTCACTTCGTCCCTATGCCGTCAGTGACAAATCCAACCGTCCAATCAATCAATAAACCACCATAGAGGGAACAATGATGGATATGACAATCACCGCCAATGACCAGACCGGTATTCGTGAACGGCAACTCGCCTGGATCACTGTCGGTACCCCAACGATAGGCACCCTTATCGCACTTGGACTTGCCTGGTATGAAGGTATTGGCGCTCTTGAAATCGGCCTGCTGTGTGGCATGTATTTATTGACAGCCCTGGGTGTTGAAGTAGGTTTACACCGTTTTTTCTCTCACCGTGCATTCAAAGCCGGGCCTGGTGTTACCGCTTTTTTTGCTATCGCCGGTTCGATGGCTGCGCAAGGGCCGATATTGTTCTGGGCCGCAACCCATCGCCAACATCATTCATTTACAGATAAAGAAGGCGACCCCCACTCTCCCTGCCTTGAAGGCAACGGTTTTATTGCCCGCCTGAAGGGTTGGTGGCATGCCCATGTCGGATGGCTATTTACCGTTAAACGGAAAAACTGGAGCCAGTTTGTACCGGATCTGTTCAGTGACCGGACCATAGTCAAACTCAATCAATATTATTTTCTGTGGGTACTCTTGGGCCTGCTGATTCCAACAGCCATTGGAGCTGCGATTGACCAATCCTACCACGGTGCTCTGGCAGGTCTTCTGTGGGGTGGGTTTGTCCGGATTTTTCTGGTGGACAACGCCACCTGGTGTGTCAACTCGATGGCCCATCGCTTCGGTCGTCGTCCGAATACCACCCGTGACAACAGCCGCAACCTGTTCTGGCTGGCCATTCCAACCGTCGGTGGTGGTTGGCACAACAACCATCATGCCTATCCGGCACTGGCTTACACTGGACTGAAGCCCTGGCAAATAGATATCGGTGGTCGATTCATTGATCTGTTGGGTATATTTGGCCTGGTTTGGGATATCCGCAAGCCAGAAAAAAAATCTCCCGAAAACACTCTCGACGGAACCCCCGACATTATCGAAACCGCAGCACCAGAAGGCATCAGTCATCTGGATCCTCCTGCAGCAAGATTAAAAGCAGCCATCGCTCTGGCGGTCATGCTGATCCCTCTGGCCGGATTTCTGGAAGCCATACGACTACTGCTTAGCGGACAATTAGGATCCATCGACCTGACGCTGTTTCTGGTGTTTTATGCGATACAAATGTTCGGGGTTTCGATGGGTTTTCACCGTTATCTGGCTCACCGGGCCTTTAAGACCAGTCGCACCTTTCGTGCGCTACTACTCATTGCTGGCTCAATGGCGGCCCAGGGGCCAATTCTGTTCTGGGTCACCACTCATCGGCGTCATCACCGTTACAGCGACCATCCGGGCGATCCGCATTCCCCGAATCTGCTCGGACAAACCCGCTGGCAACGACTCAAAGGACTCTGGTACGCCCACATGCCATGGATGCTCGCTCCGGACATGACCAGCTGGAGTGTTTACGCCAAAGATGTGCTTCGCGACCGGTCTCTGTTTTTCTTTAATCAAACCTATCTGTTGTGGGTACTGGCCGGCGTTGCCATTCCGGCGGCCATCGGCGGCTGGGTCACTGAAAGCTGGGCAGGTGCCTGGTCCGGTTTTATTTGCGGTGGCCTGGCGAGAATGTTTCTGGCCAATCAGTTTGCCTGGGCGGTTGGTTCCATTTGTCATCGTTATGGCAGTCAACCCTTTGACAACAATGATCACAGCACCAACAACTGGACCGTCGCCACACTCACTTTTGGTGAAGGATTACAAAACAACCATCACGCATTTCCTGCCTGGTATCGTCACGGAGTGCACTGGTATGAACCGGATTTGTCCGGTTGGGTATTAACGCTACTGGGAAAAATGGGCGTGGTGTGGGATTTACGCTCTCCCTCCAGGGCGGCCATCGAAAAAGCCCGTCAAAAAACCAACTAACAAGCAAACGGGAAGGAACGAGCCTATGAATGAAAATGGGCACGGGTTTCAGTGCCATGTTGTCATGACAATCAAAGGCTTACAGGAAGTGTTTATTAATCATCAAAACAGTAAGGAGAACATCCTATGACAAGTCTCGTGACCACTCTGCTGAATAAACTGAGTTTTGCGGAAACCAAACAGGAAAACCTGGTCATTAACGAAACCTCCATTAAAGACTGGCTGATTCAGCGTATGGCCAAAATGAAAAAGATCGCACCTGCTGAAGTGGATACCGCCCGAACGTTTGAAGAATACGGGCTGGACTCTATTGTTGCCGTCAGAGTTGTCGGGGATCTGGAAAAATTTATCGATCAACGGCTCTCTCCAGCACTGTTGTTTGAATATCAAAGTATAGATGAGCTGTCACGTTATCTTGCTAATGAACTGAATACTCAGGAAGCCTGATCAGACAGGAGGAATACTCATGACAAAGTTACACATACCCACCAAAGAATCCGTTGAATTCAGGCAACTGATTGACAACATGAAAAAACTGGATGGCGTCAAACTGGCGGACGCTATTCCCAAAGATCTCTATCAACCCAGGTTATGGCGTGGAATGCTCAGTTTTGCCACGAACTATATATTGTATTTTTCAGCTCTGGTCGCTATCGCCTATGCACCGCACTGGTCGTTATATCTGCCGTTGTTTCTGGTGGCCGGACTAGGCGGATGGGGGCTGTTTTGTGTCGCGCATGACTGTGGACACCACTCGTTTTCGAGATCCAAAAGACTGAATTATGCTATCGGCCATATCTCTCTGATTCCACTGCTCTATCCCTTTCATGGTTGGCGGCATATGCACAACATGCATCATGCAAACACCAACAGTTTTGAAATGGATACCGACTGGCGACCGGTCATGCGGGTTCAATATGATCGAATGTCACTATGGGAAAAATTTGTTTATCACAGTACCCGTAGCTGGGCATTCTGGCTGGGCACCGTTAACTACCAGCGCCACTCCGGCTTCCGGCCTTCCATGTTTGCCAAAATGGAAGCCCGCAATGAAGTGCGCCGCTCCATTCTGTTTAACGCAATCGTGGCAGCAATTGCATTTCCAACATTAATTTATTTCACCGGAATAAGCGGATTCTTTCTGTATTTTCTTGGTCCCTGGGTAGGCATACATGCCTGGTTCAGCCTGACAACCATGATGCATCACATCAGCAACGAAACACCGTTTCTGACCAAAGATCATTGGACCATGAACGGCAGTCGGCTGTTATTGACGACGGATTATATGTATCCCCGCTGGCTATTGTTTCTGACCAATTACATTACCGTGCATACCGCTCACCATGTTGCCCCCATTATTCCGCACTACAACCTGATGAAAGCACAGAGTGCACTCAAAGAGGCTTATCCTGACATGCTCAGAATCAAACCTCTGACAGTCAAAGATGTCTGGCATGTGATCCGTAACTGTCATTTGTACGACCCGGTCAGCGGTTACTACGAATCATTTGGACAGCACCAGAGTCACCCGGAAGCAGGCATAAATAAACCGCCGCAACAGGACAACAAAGCGACACTTACCCGGTTAACCACCCCGGCACTGATCATTAAGGCTCTGTCGGTTATCTCACCGGTTCTGGCTGGGCGGAAAGCCACCGATATCTTTGCCAATACCCGTTCCCTGATTAAAAAACCGCCGAAAGATGTACTGCCTCTGGGGGCGCAGCGATTTACCATCTCCGGCGTGCCGGGGATCAGTCACGGTTATGTCTGGGGTAAAGAAGGCAAAACCATATTACTGGTACACGGTTGGGGTGCTAACAGTAGCAGTATGTACAGTTTTACCAGAGTACTGCGACAACGCGGATTTCGGGTCGCTGCCTTTGATGCCCCGGCCCACGGCATTTCTCCGGGAACGATGACAACGCTGACTGAATTTCAGAACGCCATCATGGCGGTTATTGCCACTTTGGGAAATGTCGTCGGCGTGGTCGCCCATTCTCTTGGCGGCATCGCCGCAACCGGAGCCATTGCCAAACTGCAACAGGAAAACCGCAGTTTACCGGCCATTCGTGCGCTGGCCCTGATCTCTGCTCCAGCGACGTTGCCTGCGGTTATTGATCGCTGGCAACGGCAAGCGGTGCCACTGTCGCCACCGGTTGCAGAAGTCATGCGAGCGGAACTCTGGCAGCGCAACGGAGTCCCGGTGGAACACTGGAATATCCCGGAACTGAGTCAGCGCATGAATACTGAAATTCTGCTCATGCATGACAAAAACGATACCACTGTACCTGTTTGCGAAGCGGAGGTGATTGGCAATCAAATACCGGATGTCGAACCGGAACTGACTCAGGGACTCGGACACATTCGCATCCTTGCAGACAATCATGTGCTGCAGCGGGTGGCCGGATTCATGGAACAGGTCTGTCAGGACGACACCGGTTTTGAGGCGGATGAACAGGTTCAGGTCAAAGCCTTATGACGACAGCTGAACAACAGCTATCCACCAAACGATGGATGTGTCTGGTATGTGGTTGGGTATACGATGAACAGGCTGGTGCCCCGGAAGACGGTATTGCTCCGGGTACTGCCTGGGAGGATATACCGGATGACTGGATGTGTCCGGAATGTGGCGTCACCAAGGATATGTTCCATATGGTTCGTATCTGACGGCTGTGAACCGTTAACCCGGCAATCGTTATTGCCGGGAGATACTCATCAGTCATAACCCTACCCTGTTAGGCGAATATGGCCAGCAGTATGGTGACCTGCTAGGCTTAGGGGCATATCAGACTTTTACGACGGGATTCAGGTTATTACCATGAACGAAATACCAACATCCACTTTTGCTACCATCGCCAGAGATTGTCTGTGTCGAAAAGCGCGAATGGCGGATCGGATTATCACCCGCGCCTATGATGAAGCCCTGCGACCTTCCGGACTGAAAATTACCCAATTCACGTTACTGGTGGCAATTGGTTATGGTGAGCCGGGATCTATTTCAGAACTGGCAGACTGGCTGGCAATGGAACGGACAACCCTGACCCGAAACCTGAAACTGCTCGAAAAAGAAGAATTGATCGTAGCCGGTACCGGCAGCCATCATAAATCCCGGGTATTTAAACTGACCGGAACCGGTCAGCAGAAAGTGAAACAGGCCTACCCCTTGTGGCGGGAAGCTCAGGCCAGGTATCGAGAAAAACTCTGCGAAGACGGCTGGAACAACAGCCATGCGATACTGTCGCTGTTTATGGAACCTGAGCACGCAGTCACCCGCTAACGGAACCATATTACCGACAATGCAGATGAGGGGGCCTTCGTGGCTTTTTTTAAAAATACTTATAGTGTATATACACAATTGAAAAGAGGAAGGATGTCATGAATACCAAGTCCACTGGCTCAACATGGTTTTTCGAAGTCATTATCCGCTTTCGATGGTTAGTCATACTGCTCAGTATTGGAATGATTGCAGCCACCATCAGTTTTATTCCCCACCTGACCAAAGACACCTCCGCCGGGGCGTTTATCGCCCCGGACAATCCGGCACTGCTGTTCCGGGATCAGGTAAAAGAGCAGTTTGGGCTGGCCGACCCAATCGTGATCGGAGTCATCAATCAAAGCCAACAGGGTATCTTCAACCCTGAAACTCTGGCCCTGGTCTCCTGGCTGACGGAGCAGGTAAAGGGCATCGATAATGTTGATCCCGAAAAAGTCATGAGCCTGGCAACCGAGTCCAATGTGGTCGGCACCGATACCGGTATGGAGGTGGACGAATTCCTGGCCACCCTGCCAACGACACAGGCCGAGGCAGACAGTGTCCGCTCTGCAGTGAAAGACTTTCCGCTCTACAATGGCAGCCTGGTCGCCCGTGATGGTCTTGGAACCCTGATTGTGGTGGAGCTGGTGGACGAAAAAAAAGCACTGGCCACTTATGAAGCCATTCAGGATGTCATTGCCAAAGCCCCCAAAGGCCCGGACGATCAATTGCTGGTAGCCGGTGAGGGTGCCGTGGCCGGTTATCTGTCTACCTACATCGATCAGGATGCCAAGCGGTTGAATCCGCTGGCGGGTATTACCATTACTATCATTCTGTTCGTGGCCTTCCGGACGCTCAGAGCCACCCTGTTACCGAACCTGATCATTCTCGCCACCGCCGCCGTCACGCTGGGTGTCATGGCTGCCAGCCAGACGCCTTTTTATGTTATTACCAATGGACTGATTGTTTGCATGATAGGTATTGCCGTTGCCGACTCCATTCATGTTTTCAGCCAGTATTATGAAGAACGGGAAAAAACGCCGGATGCCAGTCAGCGGGAACTGACCATACGCACCATGAAGATCATGACCCGCCCGGTTACTCTGACAACCTTCACCACGGCCGCCGGTTTTCTGGCCCTGTACCCAACCACGGATATGCCTCCGATTCAGTCTTTTGGACTTTTTGGGGCTTTGGCAGTTCTGGCCGCCTGGTTGTTTACCATGACGCTGTTTCCTGCGGTGCTCAGCCTGCTGAAGCCGAGAAGAAGCCGTTCATTCAGTCAGAATGCAGCCACTGACGGCAGTGCCAGCCACCAATGGATGACCCGTTTTGGCCACCAGGTTCTTGGGCATCCCAAAACCGTACTGGGTATCGGTCTGCTCATTATCATTGTTGGCGGTATCGGTCTGAGCCGCGTCAAAGTGGAAGACCAGCGCATTGAAAACTTCAAACCCACCGAACCGCTCTATCAGGCCGACAAACAAATCAACCAGGTCATGGATGGCACGTACAACCTGGATGTCGTGGTCGAAGCCGCCGATCATGAAGGGCTTCATAATCCGCACTTCCTGGCCAAAATTGAAAAACTGCAGAACTATCTGACCTCACTGCCTCACGTCAACGGTGCCAACTCTGTGGTGGATTACATCAAACAGATGAACAAGGCCGTCAACGAAAACCGTCCGGAAACCTACACCATCCCCGACGATGACACATTGATTGCCCAACTGTTTCTGCTCTACTCCATCTCCGGCGACCCGACCGATTTCGAAGAGGAAATCAACAGCGATCACACCAAAGCACTGGTCAGGGCTTATCTGGATACCGACACATTTGCCAACAACCGCAAGCTGATTCCAATGGTCGAACAGTACCTGAGCACTGAATTCAACGAACCAGGACTTACCGGTACCGTAACCGGCCTGATTAATGTTGATTATCACTGGATCAACGGCGTGGCCAGCAGTCATACCGGCAGCGTGATTGTCTCTGTGCTGGCGGTACTGGTCATGGCCTGTGTACTGTTTCGGTCGTTTGTCATCGGCTTGTTTGCGGTTATCCCGGTAGCCGTTTCCATTCTGCTGATATATGCCACGATGGGATTTGCCGGCATCTGGCTGGGAGTCGGAACCTCCATGTTTGCGGCCATTGCCATCGGCCTGGGTGTGGATTTCGCCATCCACACCATGGAACGTATCCGTGACCTGACCACCCGCAACGGCAATCAGAACCTGGGTGAAGTACTGCTGGAACTGTATCCGACCACCGGTCGGGCACTGTTTTTCAACCTTGCTGCCGTAGCATTGGGATTCAGCGTGCTGTGCAGCAGCGACGTTCCGCCACTGGTGCGCTTCGGCCTGTTGGTGGCCATGGCCGTCTGTGCCGCGTTCCTGGCCAGCGTTACTCTGCTGCCAGCCCTGGTCATGGTACTCAAACCGCGAGCACTTTCTGGCCAGGCCAGCCATTCTGCCGGCCCCAAAGCCCGCGAAGCCATCGTCACCAGCATTATCATCGGCGTGATTGCCGTGGCATATCTGACCCAGCAACATGCGTTTGCTACCGGAGCCCTGCCAGCAGGACTGGACATTATGAAGTCGGTGTCACAACGGGAAGAAGGGGATCAGATCACCCGTAATCTTGAGTTGGAACTGATAGACCGGCAGGGCCAGACCCGAACCCAACAGGTGAAAGCATTCAGGCGCTATTTCGGTGACGAAAAACGAACCGTGTTGTTTTACACCGCCCCGGCCAATTTACGCGGCACCGGATTTCTGACTTACGATTATCCGGACAGTCAGAAGGACGATGATCAATGGTTGTATCTGCCGGCACTCAGAAAAATCCGCCGGATTCCTGCCTCCAATCGCGGCGATTATTTTCTGGGAACCGACTTTACCTATGAAGAAATCAAAAGCGAAAATAAGGTTGAATTGAGCGACTACACCTTCACCACCACCGGTATGGAAACCATTGATGGTGTGGATTGCTACGTGATCGAAGGCACCCCGGTCAATAACAAAATTGCCAAGGAACTGGGGTATAGCAAAGCGGTCTGGCGGATAGATCCCGATATCCTGATTTCACGAAAAAGCGATTACTGGGATACCAACGGTAACCACCTGAAGACCATTGAAAATAAGGAAATCCAGCAAATCTCCGGGATCTGGACCGTTATGAAAGTCATCGCGGTGAATCATAAAACCGGCCACAGCACGGTGATGATCAGCAGCGATGTGGATTACGACAGCCCGATTGCTGAACTGGCTTTTGAACAACGGAGTCTGACGCGTGGTTTGTAATATCATTCCAAAAATGTCATTGGCGATCGGTCTGGTCGCCCCTATGACCTTCGGTGCTCATTTCGAAGGCGTACTGGACTACCAACTGGCCATAGACAGCGATGATGCCGGGCTGCAACAGTCACAATGGGAGTTGACGCCACGCCTGGATTTCCGTCCTGCCAGCTTTATGGACATCAGCATCATCCCCAGACTGCGAATCGACAGCGAGGACAAAATAGCGCCCGGAAAACCCGACCAGGACAGCAGAAGTCACTGGAACCGTCGCTGGTATCCGAATGACTACAGCGATGTCGAGATCCGTGAACTGTATGCGGACAGTTATATCCAGGATGTGTTTATCCGGGCGGGCAAACAGCAGGTCGTCTGGGGTCAGGCTGACGGCCTGAAAGTATTGGATGTCATCAATCCCACCGACTATCACGAATTCATTCTACCAAGCTCCGAAGACCGGCGGATTCCGCTATGGATGATCAATGCTGAGATCCCCGTCGCAGGCGGGACATTACAGACCCTGTTCATCCCTGACACCACTTACGATGAAATTCCAGCCTCGAATGCAGCATTTGCCATGACCACACCGATGCTGGTTCCAACTGCCCCAGCTTCCGTGCCGGTCCGAGTGGCCGATTACGACAAACCCGATGACCCCATTGCCGATGCCGACGCCGGTGCCCGCTGGCAAACATTTATCGGCGGCTGGGATATTTCCCTCAACTACTTCTATCACTACAGCGATCAGGCTGTCTTTATGCTCGAGAGCGATAGCAGCGGTATCACAGTCAAACCACAATACCGTCGCACCCACACAGTTGGCACCACCTTTTCAAATGCCTTTGGCGACTATGTTCTGCGTGGCGAGCTGGGTTATTCAACCCGGCGCTATTGGGTTGCCGATCCAACCCGCGTCAGCCGGGGCATCGTGAGGAGCCCTGAACTCTCATATGTGGCCGGACTCGACTACAACGGCATTAGCAACACCCTGATCAGTACACAACTGTATCAGAGTTACCTGACTGACCATGCCGAGGCCATCGTCCGGGATGTTGCTGAAACACAGGTAACCCTGCTGATCAGACGTAATTTCTGGAATCAGACCCTGGAGCTGGAGGCATTTGGCATTCAGAGCCTGAACGACATGGACCGTCTGGTGCAGTTGAAAGGCAAGTATCTGTTTCCGGGTAACATCAGTGTCCACCTGGGAGCGGATCTGTTTTTTGGCGATGAAGATGGATTGTTCGGACAATTCCGCGACAGCAGTCGAATACTGGCCGGCTTCAGTTACTCGTTTTAAAACAGCCCAGCGATCATGTCAGCAAGACAGATATGAGGTTAAAAAGCAAATTCAGGCAAACTCATACCTGCTCAGCCAACACAACAACGATAGGAGAAAAGCATGGGATTCGATCTGACAGTCACAGCAAGAAAAGCAGTGGTAGGTTCTCTGTCGGCCGCCATGCCAAACTACTTTGGCAATCTGGGAGCGCGCTTGTTTCTGCATCCCCGAGCCAACAAAAGCAAACGTCACTGGGCCAATGCGTTTGAGGGATTCGAACATCACAGCATTTTCGTTGATGGTCATAAAGTCCCTGTCTGGACTCGTGGCGAAGGCCAACCCGTGATGCTGGTTCACGGCTGGGAGCGGGATCACTTCACCATGGGTGGATTCGTCGCCCCACTCTTACAGTCGGGTTACCAGGTGGCGGCGCTGGATCTACCAGCTCACGGCGAAGCCGAAGGCGGAACTGCACCTCTGCCACTACTGGCCAAAGCGATTGCCGCTGCCACCGACAGCCTCAACCATCCGGCCATCGTTATCGCACATTCCATTGGCGCAGCCATGACCGTTCTGGCCATGGAAGACTACCAACTCAAACCATTGGCCGCGGTACTGATCAGCGCCCCCTCCTCCGCCAAAGCCTATGCGGTGTCACAAGCGACGGACATCGGTCTCAGCAGAAGTGCCATCGGCAAAATGGTAACGGGAATATCCACAGCACTGGGCGCGCCACTGGAGCGTTTTCGGGTGGACCTGGCGCTGAAGAAATTACCAACCCGGACAATTCTGATCCACGCCAAAGACGATAACATCGTGCCCTTTTCAGAAGCCGAAACCAATGCCGCTGCGGCTGCAGTGCAGACGCTCTGGCAAGCTAGAGGCGGACACAATAAAATTCTTGGAGATGCAGAGATGATAAACCAGGTTCTGGCATGGCTGCATACCCATCAGGCAACAATTCAGGCAGAAACTCAGAAAACCTCTATATAGTTATCTGTGTCGGCAAAGTTATTCAGAGGGTTCTTGGAAAAAATATTTTGCGGTACTCATATGTACCGCAGGAGTAAAAAAAACCGTCTGCCGGTCAGATCGCCCGATAAATAATCCCCGGACGACAATGCACCATTTCGTATTTGTCCTGCAGACTGCCAACCGACTCAGAAGCACCAACCACCAGAAAACCACCCGGACGCAATGTCCCGTGAATGCGGGTCAGAATGTCTTTTTTGAGATCCCCGGTGAAATAAATCAGAACGTTCCGGCAGAAAACGATATCGAACTTACCGAGCCCGGCATAGCTATCCTTCAGGTTCAATGCCCTGAATTCCACTTTGCGGGTGTATTCAGGCTTAACCTTCCAGCGGCCTTCACTGACTTTGGTGAAATACTGATTGATTTTTGGAGTATCGAGTCCTCGCCCCAAAGACAGCATGGGATATTCCGCCTGCTTGGCCTCTGCCAGCACAGAAGACGATATATCCGTGGCGATGATTTTATCAGAAGGACTGATTTTGCCCGGATTCGATTTACCCCACTCCTCAAGCGTAAAGGCAATGGAATAAGGTTCCTGACCAGACGAACACGCCGCTGACCAGATCCTCAGAGGTCGGCCTTTTACCTGGGCAAAATGTTCCGGCAAGATCACCCGTTTAAGAATGTCAAACGGGTGCATATCCCTGAACCAGAGGGTTTCGTTGGTGGTCATGGCATCGATAACCTTGGTTCTCAACTGCCCCCTGATATCATTTTTTACTTGAACCAACAATTCTTCCAGACTGCTTAAATGATGCTCTTTCAGAATGTTTCGCAACCTACTGGTTACCAGATATTGTTTATTATCACCCAAACTGATCCCGGATACTGTTTCGAGGAAGCGGGCAAACTCTGCATATCCTTTCTCTGTCGCTGACATATTCTGTTCTATTCACCATCTAGAGCCGGCACTACACCACCACGTTTTTCGATCTGGTGCACTACAATTTCGGCCAATTCGTCGGGTTTAAACTTAGGCAGAAAATTATCCGCCCCCACCTTCTTAACCATCGCCTCATTAAACACACCGCTTAAAGAAGTATGCAACATAATATACATGTCTTTAAGTTGCGGATGTGACCTGATTTCTGCCGTTAACGTATAGCCGTCCATTTCTGGCATTTCAATATCCGAAATGATCATCAGATATTCTTGCCGCGGATCTTTGCCCTCATCCAGCATTCCCAGCAGATGTTCCCAGGCGGCTTTACCATCCATCAGCTTGGTGGTCGTGACGCCCACCTGTTCGATACAACGGGTAGTCTGTTTCAACGCAATCTTGGAATCATCCACTACCAGCACATGATATGAAGGGGCTTCTGCTGCCATAGCCTCAGTCACAATACTCTGAGAAACCTCGACGGTCATAGGTGCCACTTCAGAGAGAATCTTCTCAACATCTATTATTTCAACCATACGGTCATTGAGTTTCGTCACCGCCGTCAAATAATGGGCATTACCCGTTCCCTTTGGTGGTGGGTGTATCTCTGACCAGTTCATATTAATAATGCGCTCCACCGAACTCACCAGAAAACCCTGAGTTTTCATGTTGTATTCGGTGATGATTACGAATTTGTTCTTAAGGTCAGTCAACGGTGCATTGCCGGTCGCCAGACTAAGATCCATGATAGGAATAGTTCCTCCACGGATATGAGCAATTCCCCGAACAACAGGATCACTCTTCGGCATGCTCGTTAAATTCGGGCACTGCAGCACCTCTTTGACTTTAAATACATTTATTCCATAGATCTGGTTTCCCTGTAATCGGAATAACAGCAGCTCCAACCGGTTTTGACCCACCAGTTGTGTTCGTTGATTTACAGTATCTAAGACCCCAGCCATTTTGATCTCCAACAGCTTTGTATAGGCACAGCAATTGCTTTAATTCATTCAAACCGGCAAGTTGATAGTAAAATTGCCAATTTAGTGACAGATTCTAACTACAGCATAGACCGCGATGCATCGAGTACAAGTATTTAACCGCAAAGCTTTTTCAGGTGTGTGTTTTTTGACACTGAGCGGATTGATGTTGCTCGCTTCTCTGGCACCTGCTGCCAACAATCAGATCGAAGACAGCATACTGGATTATGTGGTCGACGCTTATAGCACCCGAATCAGTGAGTTTCAACGTGATCGGCTGGCTATTAGTTTCGAGACTGTCTTGGGCGATATCGATAAGGACTACTGCAACTCCGGTTTGAGCATCAAACCTGAGTCAGAATTACCGCTGGGCAGAGAGAATATTGCTGTCAGTTGTATAGAGGCTTCTGGCGGCTGGAAAATTTATGTACCCATAACCGTGTCATATTTCCTGCCGGTAGCTACGCTGAAAACATCGGTCACCCGAAATACCCGATTGACTGCAGATATGGTGGAAATGGCCGATATGGACATCAGCGGGCTGTACCGGGGATACTACACTGATTTGGACAATGTGGTCGGACAAAAAGCTGTCCGCCACCTGCAACCAGGTACCGTGCTGAACAACAAGCTGATCGAGCCACCGATATTGGTCGAACGGGGTGATGCTGTGGTGATCCTGGCGCGCAGCAGTGTTATTCAGGTCAGAATGACCGGTATAGCCCTGTCAGCCGGAAGCAAAGGCAAGCAAATCCGGGTACGCAATGAAAGATCGAATAAAGTCATCAAGGCGGAAGTGATTGGCGAAGGGTTGGTAAGAGTGGTGTTTTGAAGTTTGGAGGACTTGCATCACATTTTTAAAACTTTATTGATAAAGATACTAAAGTTTTGATGATAACTGCCGCCAAACCGGATAGCAGTCTATTTATTTTTTTGGGGAAACAGGAAACATATCATGAACATTAACGGCTTGACTCCCAATAGCGGGGGTAGTGAAAAAACCAGAAGCGGTGAAACTGTCGCAAAATCCACAGAAGGGCGCACCCGTACCAGTGTTGAAAACAGCAACAATGCCGACACTGTGCAGTTGAGTCCTCAGGCAAAAGTTCTCAAGGACCTGGAAACACAGGTGCAGTCCATGAGCGATGTCGATCAACCAAAAATTGACCGGATCAAATCCGCCATTCAAAACGGAGAGTATTCGATCAATTACGAACGACTGGCCGAAGCAATCGAAAATTTCGAAATGGATTTTTAACCGGCGTTTTCCCCAATCCCGGTTAAAACTCTGTTCCTCATCAGGAGTGTATAAATATGACTGCACAACCATGGTTAGATTCCGTGATTGACCTGCTTCAGCAGGAAATCGCCTTATCCTCGCAAATTGATGCCCAGCTGGTCCTTGAACGGGACGCTTTGTTAAGCAGAGATGCCCAATCGGTAGCTCAGTACAGTCAGCAAAAAAATACTCTGCTGATTGATCTCGACAGTAAACATTCAACCCTCATGCAAACCATTAGCGAAGCAACGGGCCAGCCCCAGGAAGCCCTTAGCGACGATCAATGGCTGCAGACAATCACTGATGCCAGAAAAGAACAGCTGTCAAAACTCTGGTATGAGCTGCACGATCAGTTGAAGGCCCTTAAACACAAAAATCTGCAAAATGGCGTTTCGCTCAATCGCGTCGTTTCAAGAAGCCGTTTCCTGCTCAGGCTGCTGAAGGGTGATAACAGCCCACAGACTTATGATGCCAAAGGCATGGAAAGCAGTTCCAGGCAGGGGTCCTTAGGCAAGGCATAGGCTTGCAAACATGTATTTTGAGCCGCTCACTCTATTCATTCTCGGCGAAATTCTGATCGTATACATCGCCATCTCCATATTCCTGTTTTATCGCGGACGGCTCTACCAACTACTAAAAGATCTTCTCAAGGAAATGCGTCGAAACCGCATGCTGCGGGAAACCCTGAATGCCAAGCGTGCAGCAGGTGAACGGGCCAAAAATGTCAGTTTCAGCAAAGATTTCATGGACGCCGTCAACAGCGGCGGACGCGACATCTATACCAATATGGTCGAGGTCAAGCTACAGCACACAGAAAAGGCAAAGGCTGAACTGGGCCCGGAGAATCTGGAATACAATCCCGCTCATCCCCCCATGGCGCGCTATCTGGCATTGCGCAGCACCTTGTTAAACATGGAAAAAGAAGCGCCCGAAAGTGGTCAGCCGGATCAGGCCCAAGCGGAAAAGCTGCTCGATATTTTTCATCAACAGATCATTCGCAAACACCTCGAAAGTGCCGGTCTGGAAGACCCGCAACACACCCGCAAAATAGAACAACAGCTACGACAACTACAGGAACAGGTTTCCCAGCTGGAACCGTTCCAACAGCTTTATCAGGATTCACAGAGCAGTCTTGATGAGGCCGCCAGAGAAATCGAACAACTGAAAAGCATTATTCCTCCCGAGGTCATCGCCGATGAAAACCTTGCCTTCAAAGGCAAAGGCTATGCGGATGAAATATATCGTTTAAAAAGCGAAAAATTTGATCTGTTGGAAACCATCAACAAACTCAAACTCAGACTGGAACAAAGGGAAATTGACGCTTCGCCTGAAGAGTACATCGATATGCAGGATGAGCAGATCAAACAGCAGGCCCGCTATATGAAGGAAGCGGATGTCTGTATCAACCTGCTGGAAAAAGAGCTTGAGACTGTTAATAAAGAAAACGAACAACATCTGGAAGAAATCAGCGAACTGAAGGCCAAGCTGCAACAGCGCTACGCTGAAAAACCTTCATCAAGAGAATCATCTTCCGCACAGGCGAGAACCGAAAATACCAGTAAACTGCATAATCTTGCAGCTGCACAGCAATCTTCCGTCAGTAATATCAGAGCCCAGGTGAACAGTCTCAAGGAGATCGCCGAGGCCCAAGCCATTGCCGAACAACAGGAACAGGAAATTCATCGTCTTGAACAGAGTATCAATGAGTCTGAAACCTGTATCCGCATTCTGGAAAATGAGCTGGAAGATGCCAATGACAAACTGGAAAAAATGCAGCGCGAACTGACCGCCTTTAAAGAACTGGATCAGAATGCAGACAACCTCGAAGGCGTGGTTCAGAACCTGATTCAGGACTCCAAGGAAATGCTCGAATGCATCGACAAGTATCAACAGGAAAATGCCATGCTAAGCAAAAAACTGACAGACTTGCAGGACAAAGTTGCCGTCAACACACAGATCCAGGAGGATGCTTAATCCTTAGCGATTTCACCCACCGACGAAATCTTTGTATACGACCAGACAAGTCTGTTGACACGCCACCGTTCACCTCCGCCAGACCGCTTTCCTCCACCATCCGGCGAATTATTTGACTCCACCACTCGGACCACTATCATCGGCTTCTTTTGGCCAACAAACACTCTATGCCCCGCGAGTTTGAAATTATCCGCAAGTACTTCCGCCCTCTGGCTGATATTCCAACATCTGAAACAGATGTTCTGGTCAATCAGGGCGATGACTGTGCTGTGGTAGAACACACCGGTAAGCTGGCATTTTCCATCGATACCCAGGTTGAAAATGTTCATTTCCTGCGCTCCATGTCCGCTGCAGATATCGCTTATCGGGGACTGGCCTGTGCACTCAGCGATCTGGCGGCCATGGGTGCCAAGCCAGCATTTTTTACCCTGGCACTCAGCCTGACAGGACAGGAGGATGAGTCATGGCTGGCGGATTACACCCGCGGACTGACTGAACTGGCCACGCAGTTCAAAGTGCCGCTACTGGGCGGCGATACCACCCGGGCGAGCACTATCATTCAGACCTTTCAGGTACATGGCACAGTCTCCAGACTGCTGACCCGTGCCAGTGCCCGGCCGGGTGATCTGATCGTGATTTCCCATACCCCCGGACTGGGCATGGCAGGTCTGGATGCTTATCGTCACAACGGCCCGACGGAACTGCAGGCCTGCTACCTGCGGCCATATCCGCAAATTCCTTTAGGGGTGTTTATCAGTGAATTCGCCACCGCTGCCATTGATATCTCCGACGGCCTGTTGGCCGACCTGGGACATATTCTTGACCAGAGTAACGTGGGTGCCGAGCTGCAACTGGATGCGCTTCAGCTGGATCAGCGGTTTTGCCAATGGGTCGAGCCATCCCGGCAGCTCGAATGGGCGCTGACTGGCGGTGATGACTATCAGCTGTGTTTTACCTGCCCGCCGGAACACCGGAGCCGGCTGTCACAAGCCCCTGTTCCATTGCAGGTCATCGGTGAAATTACCACTCATAAACAACTTCGATGCCGGCTCCATGGCAAAGCAGTCCAGTTCGACCATACTGGTTACCAACACTTTTAACAGGCAGTACTCCATAACATGACACCTCAAACCCGACAGATTCTGACTTCGCCGGTTTCACTACTGGCTTTTGGGCTGGGCTCCGGTCTGGCACGCAAAGCCCCAGGTACCTTTGGCACACTGGCTGCCATGCCATTTTTGTGGCTGTTTGAACCGATCCGGCAGGATATCTGGTTTCTGGCAGTCCTGTTGCCGGCATTCCTGGCAGGCATTTATCTGTGCGGTGCCACAGCGAAAAAACTGCAGGTACACGATCATCCAGGTATCGTCTGGGACGAATTTGTGGGCCTGTGGTTCACCTTCTGGTTTATTCCCCTCACTCCTATCAATATCGTTGCCGGCTTTCTGCTATTCCGGCTGTTCGATATTGTGAAACCATGGCCCATCGGCTGGCTTGATAAACGGGTCAAAGGCGGCTTTGGCATCATGATTGATGACCTGCTGGCGGCAGTCTATGCCCTGATTCTGATGCAGGGCATTAACTGGCTACAGAACTGACCGATCTATCAGGCATCAGTCTGGCGCAGATCAGCTGCGAACCGGAAAAGTTTGCAAGACTGTACTCAGGTTGCGGCAACCTCACCCCGATACTCAGCAACGGCCTTAATATCATCGGGTGAAGTACGGCAGCAACCGCCGACCAGTCGAGCGCCCAGATTCACCCACTCTGCCACCTCAGAACCGAGCGAATGATGACTACAGTGCTCTCTGACACGCCAGGTTTTGCTGTCGGCATCATACTGCTCACCGGAGTTGGGATAGACAATCAACGGCAACCGGGTATGGCGACTCATGTTTTTCAGTAACGAGGGAATATGCTCCAGGGCCGTACAATTCACACCGACCGCCACGATTTGAGGGAGCTCATCCAATGCTCTGACACATTCGGCAATCGGCGTACCGTCGCTGATACATTCGCCATCGCGGGCGGAAAAGGTTATCCAGGCACAGGTCTGCGGAAACTCCGCCAGCAACTCTGACAAGACTCTCGCCTCCTGCAATGAAGGCAGGGTTTCACAGGCCAGCAGGTCAGCACCGGCTTCCACCAACACCGCCATCCGCGACCGGTGAAACTCTTTCAGAGTCTGATCATCCACACCATAATGTCCCCGATATTCTGAGCCATCGGCCAAATACGCCCCATAAGGACCAACAGATGCCGCCACCATTGGTCTGGGACGATCAGTGCCATCATATTCCTGCCAGAACCGATCCCTCGCTGTGGCAGCCAGTTCAACCGAACGGGCGATCGTTTCGCGGGCCTGCTGTTCATCCATGCCATACGCTTTAAAACCCGCAAAACTGGCCTGATAACTCGCGGTAATCGCAATATCCGCACCGGCTTCAAAATAGCGTTGATGGACTTCGGCAATCAATTCCGGCTGTTCCCGCAACACTTTGGCGGACCACAGTGCATGATTGAGATCACAACCGCTCTTTTCCAACTCGGTCGCCATAGCACCATCCACCACCAAAAACGGATACTGCTCTAACAATTGTGAGAAATCTGCTTTCAACATCAGGATTCAACCTCCGACAAAGAAGTGTTTATCTCGGCTTCAGTCTGATTTCTGCCTGTCAGCAGATAGGCCAGATAACACAATACGGTAAAACCAAGGCCGCAATACAACGCAATACGCTGCTGCGGATCAAAAGCGATACCGGCAATACAGGCAACACAAAACACGATGGAAATAATCGATACCCAGGGGAAAAACGGTGCCCGGTAAGCCAGGTCAGCCATGTTACCTCCACCGGCCTGATATTGGCGGCGAAAGTTCAAATGGCTCCAGCCAATGACCAGCCAGACCACAACAACCGCAAACCCGGAAACAGATACCAGAAACAAATACAGTGAATCCGCCGCATAATAACTTGATAACAACGACAGCAATCCACCCAACATAGTGAGAATCAACGCATTTCGGGGAACCCCGTTGGATGACAAACGCCCCAGGAAAGATGGCAGGGTTTTCTGATCCGCCAGAGTCCACAACATACGCGAAGCTGCGTATAAGCCTGAGTTGGCGGCAGACAACAGTGCCGTGATGATGACCAGATTGATAATATCATCGGCATAAGGGATACCCATCCGTTCCAGTACAATCACAAACGGACTTTGTTTGGCACTGGCCAGATCACTCGGTAAGAGCGCCCCGATGATGATGATCGTACCGACAAAAAAGATAATCAGCCGCCATAAAGTGGTCTTGATGGCAACCGGCAGATTTTTATCCGGATCGACCGTTTCTCCGGCCGCAACACCAATCAGTTCTGTGCCGGAAAAAGCATAACTGACTGTCAACATAATCATGAGAATCGGCAAGACACCGTGAGGAAACACACCATTGGCAACCAGATTATGAAACATTGGCGCGGCCTCATGTTGCGCGGGGGCCATTCCAAAAATGGCCAGACCTCCCAGCACCAGAAAGACCACGATCGTCAATACTTTAACTAATGACAACCAGAACTCAGCTTCAGCAAATATCCTGACTGCAAACATGTTCAATACAAATACCAGAACGATGCTGGCAACACACCAGTACCACACCGGAACAGCCGGAAACCATTTCCCCATCAACAGGCCAATACCGGTAAACTCTGATGCCAATGCCACAGCCCAGGTCAACCAATATAACCAGCCCACCACATAACCGGTGGCCGGATTGATGTATTCAGTAGCATAACGGCTAAAAGCACCTGACTCCGGCATATGTACCGCAAGTTCACCCAGGCACATCATGATCATGTAAACGCCAAAAGCGACAATCAGATAGGCAATAATGGCCCCTACCGGACCAGCCTGCTGGATCGTATCACCTGAGCTGAGAAATAATCCGTTTCCGATGACCCCGCCCAGAGACAACATCACCAAATGTCTACTGTGCATCGTTCGTTTAAAACTGGAAAGAGTGTTGTCCGACATATTTACCTTCGTCTGTTACTTGAAAGACCGACCCTCGCCCGGACAGAAAGACACTCCATTGCGCCAACAACTCATGAACTCCCACACCTGTCAAAGCGGCGCGGGCATTATATAGAGGATGAGCATATATAAAAGTCCGGTTTTACGGACAATGCCTGTTCAATAACAAAATGATCACCTTACTAATAAATCAAGGTTTTGCGATCTGTGACCTTATGACCGTCATCAACCATCACGATCAAATTAGCTGGTCGATTGCATACTGCCGGGAAGCAATAACGAATACATCCCATTTCAGACTCATCGCAAATATGTCCCTGCAGGCTCAAATACAGCATCGGTGTATTCAGTCTGCAACAAGGGGTAGTCATTTCAAACACCTTCGTATCGATCAACAATTGGCAAGAGCCAATATTCTCAGTACATCTACTATCGATATATTTTCAAATGCGCTATATGGCAGATCGTGACATTTTTCTGCGACAAAAGATCTGCGTAACCAATGTAAAGAGTCCCGGCCGGGAAATCAGGAAAAGGATCGGCCAAAAGCGAGAGCGCATCAGACATAAATGACCCGCTTGAACAGACACATTTGGCAACAGACGGCCATTTAAGCCTTTTCTGAAAATGAGCAACACTTTTTCAGTTCAGAGATTCCAAAATGAAATTTATTTTTTTAGTCAAAAGATACCTATAGCACCCCGAAGAACCCGTTTACATATGAGTTGATTACTCCTTCATCTATCGCTCTGAGTTTGCTTTATATCAGAGGTTGATCTATACATTTAGTACAACTGTTACCGTGCATACTATTAATCCGATAAGTATACATGTCGGGTTAATAGTGTGATGCAGGGATGCATCAAGGTGTCGGAACACTCCATTAGCCATGGCCAATGCGAGCCCCGATAAATCAAGCGGTCCGACGATTCGGTGTTTCGCGCAAGACCGCCAGATTTTTCGGGGCGACAATTAAAGAGACCAGGACGATCTATGTAATTGCCGGATTAATAGTTAAGACATAGCAGACATATACTGCAGGTATTTTCGTGACAGTATTGGTGAACTGTAGATTTCTGGATGGCTCTTGTTAAGAGGTTAAGAATACATTCCAAGACAGACTGGAAGATCAAGCCAATTACGAAAGTAGTCGCTGTCAAAGTTAATTGATCAACCACTCTGATTTCGAAACCCACATAACCGATATCGTAAAACATAAATTTCACCTGCAGTCGCTATGAGTATTAAAAATCAGGCGACTTCAGGTATCTGAAATCAGGGGTACATTATGAAATTCAGCTACAAAATTGTCATAACATCCTCGCTGTTGTTATTGATTACTGTAGGGCTATTAAGTCTGTATCAGATAAGAATGGTCAAAGACGAAGTGACGACACTGGTCACCAGCAGCGTTAATGAATTAATGAATGGTGTACGCAATACCATTAGTGCAGAAATGCACACCAAAAAGCAGATGGCGCAGACCATTACAGAAATTATTGCACTGGATTATCGAAATGAAGACGAGGTGACAGAAATTGTCCGGGGCAAAACGATTAATGAAAGTTTTCTCAATTCGGGTATCGGCTATGAAAGCGATGGAGTGATCCTCTTTAGCGAACCCTCGTGGATACCCCCGAACAGTTATGACCCGCGCAAACGCCCCTGGTACCAACAGGCGAAGGCAGCTGGAACATTGATACTGACAAAACCCTATGTTGACGCGACCACCAAAGACATGATTATTTCCATTGGTGTTCCAGTCATCCATAAGGGTCAATTTGTCGGTTCCATGTATTACGATATGGCGCTATCAGGACTGGCCAAACTGGCAAACTCCGTTAACCTGTTTGATGCCGGTTATCTGTTTATTACCACCAATGATGGCATTCTGATTGCCCATCCGGACAAAGAAAAAAATGGTCATAACATCTCCGAATATCTGCCGATCAAACAATTACAGGAAGGCAACCAGGAAATTGAAATAGAAGGAAAGACCTATCTGCTCAATTTTGTCCTTATTCCAGATGAACAATGGTATATCGGTGCGATGATCGATAAATCCATTGCTTTCCAGGCGATCGACAAACTGCGCAACAATTCGATGATTTATCTGGTTTTAGGACTGGTAATCAGTCTGTTGGTCCTGAACTATTTGATCAAATTTCTGATGCGGCCGCTGGGATCACTGAACAATGCCATTAAAGGTGTTGCATCAGGAAACGGCGATCTGACCCAGCGACTCGATGTCAATACCGATCCGGAGTTCGCAGAGCTGGCCATTGGCTTCAACCAGTTTACCGAATCACTGCAAAAACAGATTACCCAATCAAAAACCATCAGCCGGGAAATCAATGATGGCATTACGGTGACCTTGGAAAATGCCAGGCATTCAGCCGATGCCATGCACAGTCAAATGCATGAACTGGAACAACTGGCCACCGCCATGAATGAAATGGCCACCTCTGCATCCGAAGTGGCCAATAACGCTCAGCAGGCCGCTTCGGCAGCACGAGATGCTGATGATGCTTCGATGCAAGGCGAAAATGCCGTGACAGAAACCACTGAATCCATTGACGCGCTGGCAGCCCGTATCGATCAGGCCGTCACCGAAGTCCAGGGGCTTGAATCAGCAACCGCCAACATTGAAACCATCCTGAAGGTGATCAACGATATCGCCGATCAGACTAACCTGCTGGCACTGAACGCAGCCATCGAAGCAGCGCGCGCCGGTGAATCAGGCCGGGGCTTTGCAGTAGTGGCCGATGAAGTCAGAACACTGGCCCAGAGAACCCAGCAATCCACAACGGAAATCCGCTCCATGATCGAACAACTGCAGTCCGGTGCCTCCGCCGTCTCATTGGCAATGAATGAAAGCAGGGATACCACCGTGATTGCAGTCGATAAAGCAAAGGCTGCCAATCTGGTATTGCAAACCATTCGTCAGGCCATTCAGCATATCAGCGATATGACGGTACAGATTGCATCAGCCGCAGAAGAACAAAGTTCAGTCGCCGAAGAAATCAACAACAATACCTTTAAGATCAAGGACATCAGTACACAAGTTGCAGAAACGGCCAATCAATCGAACCAGGAAACTCAACAGCAGGCTGAAAAAGTACGGCAGCAGGATGAACTGTTGAACAAGTTTATCGTATAAATTCAAACGTTCAGGCAGAGTCCATTCGGACTCTGCTGTTTTTGTGTCAGTTAGTATCACCACCAGGCATTTCGTCTGAAAACGTTCAAATCACCGAATGGACGGTCGAACTCGTCTTGCCCGTTTTTCTTCGCACTTATTCAGTGCAAAAATTCATACTTGCAGCTAAACATTTTCGTTCTTACAGTGAAAAGAACCGATTATGCAAGGCAAGCAGATATCGTTTTTGAGATGACTTGTTGTTGGGGGTAGTCTGTCCCTGATCTAATAAAAACAAGAACCAGAACATTATGTCGATCAAAACACTGGCCGCAAAACTGGGGGTTTCGGTTTCCACGGTATCCAGAGCACTGAATGATTATCCTGACATCAGTTCTCATACCAAGAGCCGGGTACGTAAGGCCGCCGCCGAACTTGGTTATCAAATCAGCTCCCGAGATCGTTATCATACGCTCCAAAAAGCCTACTGTGTGGGACTGATACTGCTGCAACAGGACGACTATCTGGTCGATCCTTCGATCTCTGCCCTGCTGGGGTCAGTGACCCGTTGTTTGCAACAGCATCACTATCTGGCACACGTCATTACGCTGCCGCGTGGCGAGCAGGAACTCATCGCGTTTGAACAAACGATCAAACTCGGGCAATTCGATGGTCTGATCATCATCAGAACCCGAACCAATGATCCACGGGTCAACAGACTGTTGAAACTGAACATTCCATTTGTCTGTTACGGCCGTACTGAAAAATCCAGCCAGTTTGCCTGGGTGGATATGGATAATGTTCAGGTATTTACCGCCGCCATCGAACGATTATTGAGCCTGGGGCATCGTAACATTGGGTTCATTAACATTTCTGAACAGTTTCATTTTGCCCGCGACCGTTTGACCGGCCTGCAGAACACCCTGCAACAATATGATTTCAAATTACCGGAATGGCGCTATCGCTGCTGCGATTTCAGCGCCGCTCAGGCACGTCAGCTGACCATCGACATGTTGGCCCACGATCACTCAATCACTGCGCTGGTCTGCGCCACCGACCATATTGCCAGAGGCGTTTATTCCGCCTGCCGGTCACTGGGTTTAAAAATCGGTCTGGATCTTTCCGTGATCGGATGCGATGACGCCGTGGATGTTGCCTATATGGATCCACCGCTGACAACCGTCGGCACCGATGAAGACACCGGTCGCGTACTGGCGGAAACCTTACTGAAACGAATCGACGGAGAACCTATCAGCGGGTTGCAACGATTACTGCCACCGAAACTGGTGGTCAGAGAATCCGATCAACCCTTCACTCACCTCTCCCATCCACAGGAAAGGATTAAGTCATGAAAATAACCATAACACTGAAACTGACCCTGGCAGCTCTCGGGCTGATGTTATCCGGCAATCTGTTTGCCACGACGGTGGAGTTCTGGACCACCGAAACCCAAAGCGAACGTATGACGGTCATAGAAACCCTGGCGGCAACGTTCGAAGCGCTGAATCCGGATGTCACAGTTAAAGTGGTTCCGGTGGATGAAAATGACATGGCCACTCAAATCGCGGCAGCGGCGGCGGCAGGAACCCTGCCACAACTGATTGAAGCCGGCTCAGAACTGATCATGGCATTTGGAGAAGAAGGGATTCTGAATACCGATCTCAGCAAAGATGTTCTCAACACCGTTGGTAAGAAAAACTTCTACACCGGGGCGCTGAATATGCTGCGCACCCCAAAAGGCGGACACTACTATGGCCTGCCCTATCACGGCTGGATACAGGGGATCTGGTATCGCAAGGACTGGTTCGAACAGGCCGGCCTGAAACCGCCCACAGACTGGAACAGTATTCTCAAGGCCGCTGAAACATTTACCAAACCGGATCAGAATCAATATGGCATTCTGGTCGGCACCAAAGTCGAAGGGTACAGTGAGCAGGTGTTTACCCATCTGGCACTCTCAAACAAAGCCGCAGAATTCAACAAAAAAGGCGAACTGATTTTCGATAGCAAGGCAACGGTTGAAACCCTGGAGTTTTATAAAAAGCTGGCACAATATAATCCGCCCGGACCTCAAAACTGGCGTGCCCGCGATTACTATCTGCAGGGCAAGATGGCGATGTTCTTCTATTCCACCTATATCATGGACGATCTGGCGTTGGCAGAAGTCGCCAAAGGCTCTCTTACCGCCGACAATTTCGCCGAACTCAGTGGCGGCAAATTCGATCCCAACCTGGTTAAAAACACTGGCTTCGTACCGATTATTCATCATAAAACCGATGCCAGTTATGGCGTTCTCGTCGGTCTGGCCGGGGTCGACCTGAGCGACGATGCCGAGGCCGATGCCACTCGCCGGCTGGTTGAATTTCTGTATGAACCGGCACCCTATATTACCTTCCTGCATATGGCGCCCGGTGGCATGAACCCGATGATCAAAGGCATAGCCGAAAATCCACAATACCTGAAAGATCCTAATGGTGTCTTCGAACTGTATGGTGTCGATAAGATCAAAGAAATCATTGCCGGATTCGAAAAGATCAAAACCTTCAGCGTGGTTGACGGCGAAGTGTTTCCTCAGTCTGGCGAGATTTTTGCCAAGCAAATCATTCCGCAGATGATTTACAGCACCATATTTGAAGGCGTCAGCGCCGAAAGTGCGGTCAAACAGGCAACTCAGAAAATGCAGCAGCTAATGGATTGATTCCCGCTGTTTATTCACCTGGCAATCATTTTTTGCCAAGCGAACAGCTCCCGGAAAGACGGCAGGGAAGCCGTCCACCGGTCAAAACAATAACCAGGATTGAGAGCCCGTATGTCCAGTTATCTACGACAACAGGAATCACGACTCGGTATCCGACTGGTGGCACCCGCCGTCGGCATTATCGGTCTGTTAGTGGTTTATCCAATTGCGTTTAACATTTACCTGAGTTTTTTTGATGTTCAGCTGAATGGCGATAAACACTTCGTCGGTCTACACAACTACACCACATTATTGAGTAACACAGAATTTTATCACTCGGTGTGGACATCACTGATTTATCTGATGGGCACCGTCGCCGGAACTACAATACTTGGACTGGCGGCGGCACTGTTGATGAATCAGCAGTTCAGCTTCCGTAACGTCGCCCGCAGTCTGATACTGCTACCTTACTTTGCTCCGGTCATAAGTGTCGTTTTTGGCTGGCAGTTCATTTTTGATCCGGTCAACGGTATCTATAATCATCTGGTCGTGGATGTGTTGTCATTAACCGCCACCCGCCGCAACCTGATCGGCGATCCGGCCACCGCACTGTGGGTAGTGATTGTGTTTGATATCTGGAAACACTTTCCCATCGCCTACCTGTTATTGCTGGCCAAACTGCAAAGCATTCCAAGGGATTTATACGAAGCGGCGGCCATTGACGGCCACGGTCCCTGGGGACGGTTCTGGGCAGTGACCCTGCCGGAAATCCGCTTTGTCCTCGGCACAGTCATACTGCTGCGACTGATCTGGAATCTGAACCGCTTCGAAGAAGTTTTTCTGCTCGCCCCAAATGTGAAAACCCTGCCGGTATTTACCTACTATCAGGCCTTTACCGGCGTCATCGATCAGGGACTGGCCGCTACGGTATCCGTACTGCAACTACTGCTACTGACAGGGTTGATCTGGTATTACGTCCGCAAAGTACTGAAATGGTGACCGCATGCTGAATCGTCGTCGCTCCTTTGGCCAGAACATTTTTCTGTACAGCATGATCATCATGATCATTCTGTTCTGTATTTTTCCGTTTCTACAGATTCTCTCCACCTCACTGAAACATCAGATTGATTGGGGTAATCCGTCTTTGATTCCCAGAGTCATCCATCTCGATGCTTATAAAGAATTGCTGGGCCTGATGCCTGAAAAAGTGATCGAAATTCCTGACTCGGTCAAGTCCATGTTGGACAACCCCGCACTGAGTGAAACAGCAAAACAGAAAATCATTGCCCGTTTCACCTCGCAGGATGCAGACTTTCCGTTTGTCCGATACATGCTGAACAGCTTCCTGATCAGTCTGGTGACTTCGGTCGCCTCTACATTTTTTGCTGCTCTGGCCGCATATGCCATTGCCCGTCTTCGTTTTCCCGGTCGCTCTGTATTTTCCAACGCGGTCCTGTTTGTGTACATGGTCGGCGGGGTGCTGCTCATGGTGCCGTTGTACCAAATGGCGGTGACGGTTGGGCTGGCAGCATCCATTACCGGAACCCTGGTGTGTATCTTTCTGATCTATGTGATCCAGACACTGCCGGTGGCCATGTACATGCTGGGAAACTATTTTCGCACCATACCTTTTTCCCTCGAAGAAGCTGCCATGATGGATGGCTGTTCCCGGACAGAAGCGTTCGCCACTATCATCATTCCGCTGTCGAGACCCATGCTGATGACAGTATTCGTCTACTGTTTCGTCATTGCCTGGAATGAATACCTGTTTGCCTCGGTGTTCCTCAAACAGTATCAGGATTTCCATACTCTGCCGTTGGCACTGCAAACATTATTCAACTCTAAAAATGCTATCTGGGACCGGATCATGGCAGCCTCAATGCTGACGCTGGTACCGGTCGTCATCGCCTTCATGTTCGCCAATCGCCATCTCTCAGGCGGCCTTACCGAAGGCGGCGTCAAAGAATAAGGAAACCGTTATGAGTTCTGTGCATCTGAGAAATATCAATAAATCCTATGGCAGCCTGCCCATCGTCAAAAACCTGAATCTGGAAATCAACGCCGGCGAATTTGTCGTGCTGGTCGGCCCCAGTGGTTGCGGCAAAAGCACTACCCTGAGAATGGTGGCCGGTCTCGAAGAAATCACCAGCGGCGAAGTCAGAATTGGTGCAGAGGTGGTGAACGATCTCGCCCCCCATAAACGGAATATTGCCATGGTATTCCAGAATTATGCGCTTTATCCGCACAAAACCGTCCGTGAAAACATCCTGTTCGGACTGAAAAAATCCGGTGCCAGCCAACAGCTGATGGATGAACGATTAACGCAGGTATCGGAAATGTTACAACTGGAGGAATATCTGGACCGGCGCCCGTCTGACCTCTCCGGTGGTCAGCGCCAGCGGGTTGCCATGGGGCGCGCGCTGGCCCGCGATGCCAATGTTTATCTGTTTGACGAACCCCTCTCCAATCTGGACGCCAAACTACGCCATCACATGCGCACGGAAATGGCCCGTATCCAGGCGGAATACAACATGACGGCCATCTACGTGACTCATGACCAGGTGGAAGCCATGACCCTCGGAGACCGGGTGGTTGTCATGCGCGATGGCATGGTTGAACAGATCGGCACGCCCATGGAAATTTATCTGCAACCGGCCAACACCTTTGTTGCAACCTTCATCGGCTCCCCCGCCATGAACCTGCTGGAAGCAAAAGTGGAACAAGATGAAATTGTCATTGCCGGGCATCGCATGCCCATAGCCGGTATTCCCTTTACCGATGCCAAACAATTGAATGCGTTTGACCACATACTGGTCGGTATTCGTCCCGATTTTTTTGAGGATGCCCGCTTTATTCGTGACGACAGCCAACGATTTGTATTCGAGGACTTGCATGTCAATCTGGTGGAAAATCTTGGCTTCGATAAAGAACTGATGATCAATATCGGCAACCATGAAATCAAGGCCCGGCTTGATCTGCGCAGTCATATTCGGCGTCAGGAGACGATTTCGTTGTCTGTCGATTTAAGCCGGGTGTTGCTGTTTGACATGAGTACCGAAGGCGTACTGATCAATTCAGGACAGGCGTTATGACACCACTGAAATACAACTTCTGCTACGCAATTCTGTCTGATCAGGGGCAGGCCGATTATCGTAATGATGCCAACCAGGGCATTTACTATTTCGACACCCGTTTCCTGAATCACTACCGGTTCGAATTTGAGGATTTTTCTCTGATTTATCAGGATGCAGCCACCAATACCCAGCTGCAACAATACTGGTCCCGGCATCATCATCATCAACAGACCGGTCAGATCGATCGTTGCCTGAAACTACAACAGGATGGCTTTGAAGATGTCATCAGATGCCATAATCCAACCCCTGATATCCAGGAAGTTGTTATCCGTCAGCATGTCGACAGCGACTTTCAGGATATGTTTGAGATTCGTGGGCAATGGCTGGAACCACTGTTTCGGAAAACGGAAAAAAACCTCACAGCCAATGAATACCAGGCCCGGTATGTCAGCAGGGACCATCAGCTCAACCAGGTGATCATGGAATTCAGCCCCGCGCGGAATATGACTGAGGGCTGGCATTTTGATATCCAACCCGGACAAACGCTGGAGTTGGTTATTCGAGTAACGCTGATCAGCCCGTTGAGCGAGAACACTACCGCCCTGCCGGACTATCACTCTTTTAGCCGGAATTTTTCCATAAACAAACAAAAACCATCTATCCAGCAGGCCATTGATGATGTTTATGCATTGTTATTGGCACCAGCGGAAGGACTCACTATTGCCGCCGGTTTGCCAAGGTTTGTCACACCCTTTGGGCGCGATGCTCTCATTTGCAGTTTTTTTCTACTATCGACATTTCCGCAACTGGCCCAGGGCACCTTACAGTTTCTGGCCCATCATCAGGGCACCCGAACGGATACGATAAACGATGAACAGGCCGGCAAAATACTGCATGAATATCGCTATGGTGAACGCAGTCGCATAGGTGACATTCCGTTTCACCCTTACTTCGGAGCCAGCGATGCCACAGCATTGTTTATCATTCTGCTGCATGATTACTGTCTTGGCAGTGGAGACTGGTCGTTCATGCAAACTCTGGAACCGCATTGGCGTAGGGCTCTGCAATGGCTGGAAGGTCAACAGGATGACGAAACCGGTTTTATCGGTTTTCATGCCAACAAAAGAGGACTGGTCAATCAGTGCTGGAAAGACTCGCCGGATTCCATGAGCCATCAGGATGGGACGCTGGCCAAACACCCGCTTTTTGTCTCTGAAATTCAGGCTTATGCCTATAAAGCCTTCGCCTGTGCCAGCGTCTTTTTTATTCATCTGAACCAGCAACACGAAGCGGATCTCTATCAGGTTAAATCCGAACATCTGAAAAATCAGTTTGACCAGTACTTCTGGCAACCACAAATGGGTTGCTATGCACTGGCCCTTGATGGCGACCAACAACCACTCAACGTACAAAACTCCAATGCCGGTCACTGCCTCTGGGCCGGTATCGTTAAACCCGGCCGGGCAGACGAATTAGTCACAACATTATTTTCTGAAGCACTCTGGAGCGGCTGGGGACTGCGAACACTGGGATGTCACGAGGTTCGCTATAACCCTCTCAGTTACCATAACGGTTCGGTCTGGCCTCACGATATGGCATTAACGGCCTTGGGTTTAAAACAATATGGTTATCACCATCAGGCTCAGCATATTGCCGACACGCTGCTAGACGTAGCGGAAAAACAACCGGATCATCGTCTGCCAGAGCTTTATTCCGGCCATGACCGAAACCATTATCCGGTGCTGCCTTATCATCTGTCCTGTCGGCCGCAGGCCTGGGCTGCGGCCGCGTTATTCGCGTTATGGACTTAAGGAACCATCTGAATAACTACCAGCGTCACCAATATGGCGTTAAAAAAACCTGTTCAAGTCGGTCATTTATGCCTCATGAACGCCCTGGTCTCACAGATTTTCGCCCGGCCCTGCCTTCCTGGCAGACATTACTCATAGGCTCCTTAACACCCAATTGAATCAATATTCTCCGAATTACTTCGATGAGAATGCTTCAATACAATAAATACCTGTCGGCAATTCAACCGGCACCCTACCTTCGGAGCAGATTCTGGTATCTTCTACAACCGCTTCCACAACCTCAGCCAATCCTTCCAGGCTGCTACCTACAGACAATACTGCACCACCAGTATACTCTGCCAGTTCCTCCGCAGGATTAGTGGCCAATGCATAGGGTTTCAGGTTTAACAACTTGCCAGTCTGTTGGTCGATCAGAGACTCACTTTTATAAAGCGTTCCATCGGAATTGAGCATCTTAAGTGCGGTTGGGATCAAGGTGTATAGCATGCAACCTGCCTGGACCCTTTTGAAACCACCAGCATCATAAACATCCACCGTAGTCACAGGGCAAATCGCATCGATTGCAGATTTCACAGCATTGACATCCGCTGGATGGTTGACTACTCCACTAAACGGATAGTTCGCTTCGATAGCAGGGTAATTATGAAAACTCAGAGGATATGTGAAGTGGAAAATCAACACCTGGGGAGTAGATGGGTTTATACCGAGCAGTTTAGGTTTGATGTCACCTTTATCCAGATAATCTCCATCACCATTTAGATCCAGCCCGGAACCACTGATTGCCTGGCGTAATGCTTCCAACTGGGATTCAGGGGCATCTCCACCACCGGATGAACTCAAGGCATTAAGCGCGGTAATGAGATTGGTGGTATCTGTATCCAACGGAGTTTCCACTCTATATCCATAATCACTGGAACCGCCGTAAGGACTGTAAGGAAAATCACGGTGTGACACCAGCGCAAAACGAGTCCCCGAGGTAGCCAGATTGAATGGCATGATAAAGTCAGTAACGATTTTGGCCTGCCAGTTGGGTAACAATGCGCCAGTACTACCGGTCACATCCAGGACCAGAATAACGTCTGGTGCAGTACGACCAAACACGGCTAGCAGGGAGAAAAGGGCTGCGATAAAAATCTGCTGAAGGTTTTTTTTTATATTTGATAGCATGTTCATAAATTTACTCGTGCGGTTGATAGAGTTTTTATTAACAGGCAATTGAATGAGACAGAAGACGCTACAGATGCAGTGCAAACAGAGCATTTATGCTGGTTTAAACAAGGCAAGCGCAACACGGGCGTTTTTCAACAACCTGCGCAGCTGCTTCTACTTCTTAAAAAAATCGTAAGCAGTCGAGGCGACCTTTCTATTCCTTTATCATGATTATTAATATCGCTCATTTGGATGACCTGGACATCTTTCCATATCGTTATTGAGATATTTTTTTTGAAAAGCAAATAACAAAATACAGATATTGGATCAGCGTATCCGACGGAACAGTGTGCTCAGATTCAGCAATCCCATTACCGCTGAACTGACATAAGTTAATGCACAGGCTCTTAGAATTTTTCGGGCTTTGGTCAGATCAGATTGGTTTAGATACTCACCTTTTTGCAGAATGGGTAGCGCTTTATTGAAGCTGGCATCGAATTCGACCGGCAGGGTAATCAGGTGTACCAGCAGATTGAAAACGATACTGACGATGATCACCAGAAACAAACCCCGTCCCAGTATCGCAGTTGCCGGAATCAGGGATAATATCGGCATCAGCATGATGGCAATCTGCGCAAGTTTTTGCACCATGGCGGCCAGCAGTGCCAGCTTTGAACGCAGCAGCAATCGCCAGTCGCGCTGGTGGAACTGGATGGCATGACCCACTTCATGTGCAGCGACGACCACTGCAGTCAATGATTGCCCCTGTAGATGTTCCTGCTTGAGCCTCACAATATTATCGCTCGGATCGAAATGATCCCCCTGAAGGGTCTCCTCCAGTCCGGCCTTGAGTTCAAAGCGATTGATCAAGTGCCGGGCCAGCTCTCCTCCGGTCCCGGGCAGATAATCCAGCCTGACCGAATATCGTTTGAGCACTGCCTTCACCCAGATACCTGGTCCGGCAACGACAGCGACCAACAGCAGCAACAGGATTAACCATATCATGGTGTTTGGTTTCCGAAATCAGTTGCCCAATCGGGCTTGGATAGCCTGAACAATACCCGCCGCATCGAGACCGATGGTCGGATACAGCAAGGCCGGCTTGCCATGAGCCAGAAACTGATCGGGTAAACCAAGGTTTAAGACAGCCATGGTACACCCTGCGGCCTGCAACACTTCGTTGACACCAGACCCCGCCCCGCCCTTAATCGCATTTTCCTCAACGGTCACGATCAGTTCATGCCGGGCAGCCATTTCCAGGATTAACGCTTCATCCAGCGGCCGGATGAATTTCATATCCACCAGCGTGGCATCAAGTTCTTCCGCAACCGGACGACACACCTCGACCATGGACCCGAAAGCCAGCAACGCGACTCTCTGACCATTGCGCAGAGTCTCAGCCTGACCAATCGGCAAGGTCTCAAGAGTGCTGTCCACTGTCACACCGATACCGCTGCCTCGAGGATAACGCACCGCTGCCGGCCCCTGATATTGATAGCCGGTGGTCAACATTTTTCGACATTCATTCTCATCCCTGGGGGCCATTACCACCATGTTGGGAATGCAGCGCAGATAAGTCAGATCAAAACTGCCTGCGTGTGTTGGCCCATCCTCCCCCACCAGGCCGGCGCGGTCGATGGCAAACAACACATCCAGATTTTGAATGGCGACATCATGAATGAGTTGATCGTAAGCTCGTTGCAGAAACGTGGAATAGATGGCCACAACCGGTTTCATAGCATCACAAGCCAACCCGGCCGCCAGCGTCACAGCATGCTGCTCGGCAATGCCCACATCGAAGTAACGCTCAGGAAATTGTTCGGCAAACTGGATCAGATCCGATCCTTCTTTCATCGCCGGGGTAATGCCAACCAATAGAGGATCAGCCGTAGCCTGATCCACCAGCCATTGGCCAAAGATATTTGAGTATTTGGGCAGCGATTTGTCAGCCTGACCATTCTTCTGCGGTTCGATCTTGTTGATCGCATGGTACTTGATCGGCTCATCTTCCGCTGGTCGAAACCCTTTTCCCTTGGTGGTCGCAACATGCAGAAATTGAGGGCCCTTAAAACTGCGCAGATTCCGTAAAGTCTTGACCAGATCAAGAACGTTATGACCATCTACAGGCCCTACATAATTAAACCCCAGTTCCTCAAACATGGTACCGGGGGTCACAAATCCTTTCATATGCTCTTCGGCCCGGCGGGCAAGTTCCCATACCGGTGGAATGGTTCCAAGCACCCTTTTACTGCCTTCACGCATATGTGAGTAGGTTTTGGAGGCAAAAATTCTCGACATGGCCTTCTGCAAGCCACCCACGTTTTCGGAAATGGACATGTCATTGTCGTTCATGACCACCAACATGTCTGTTTCATCATGACCGGCATGGTTCAAGGCCTCGAATGCCATCCCTGCGGTCATGGCACCATCACCGATCACCGCTACGACCTTGCGACTGTTACCCAGCAGACGGTTGGCAATGGCCATGCCCATGGCTGCGCCGATGGAGGTGCTTGAATGGCCAACCCCGAAGGTATCGTACTCACTTTCATAACGGCTCGGGAAAGCAGACAAACCGTCTTTTTTACGGATACTGGTCATGCGGTCACGCCGCCCGGTCAGAATTTTATGAGGATAGGCTTGATGCCCCACATCCCAGACCAGCCGATCATCCGGGGTGTCATATACATAGTGTAGAGCCACCGTCAGCTCGACCACACCCAATCCTGCTCCCAGATGCCCCCCCGACTGTCCCACACAGTAGAGCAGAAACTCCCTCAGTTCGTCACACAATGCCGGTAACTGATTCAGCTCCAGCGCCTTTAGTTGCAGGGGGTTATCAATTTGATCCAACAACGGCGTACTGGGTCGTTCCCTGGGAATACGTTCAAAAGTCTTCATTAGTTGTGCTTAGTCCAGAATAATTGGCGCCATTTTAGAGCATTTGTCCATTCACTGAGAAATCGGATTCTCAGCGGGCCAGCGAAAGGTATTGAGGCGGTCTCCTGAACGACCTGTGCAATTTAATGGTCGCGTATCAATACATATTCAGTGATCTGCTTCAGCAGTTCCACGTCACCAATGCCTTCGAGCCGGGCAATCTGCCCGTCAACTCTCTCTTTCAGGGTCCGGGCGTAGTCTTTGGCGGCGTCCAGTCCCATCAGGGATGGGTATGTGTTCTTATTGTGATGTAAATCCGAGCCCTGCGGCTTGCCCAGAATGTGGGTATCCCCTTCCACATCAAGAATGTCATCAACCACCTGAAAAGCCAGCCCGAGCAGCTCACCAATATTCAGCAGTTGTTGATAGACAGGGGATTCAGGTGATTCCGTACACAGGCATCCTAACCCTAGCGAAGCTTTGATTAATGCTCCGGTCTTGAGGCGATGCATCTGTTCCAGCTGTGCCAGCGTAATGATTTTGCCGGCCGATGCTTCGTCGATAGCCTGCCCGGCCACCATACCATACAGTCCGGATGCCCGGGCCAACAGCGCAACCATATGCAAACGATGTCGATTGCTCAGGGAAACATCTTCCCGGTTGGCCAGACAATCGAACGCGGCTGCCTGTAAACCATCAGCCGCCAGTATGGCAGTCGCCTCGTCAAAAGCGACATGACAGGTTGGTTGACCACGGCGCAGATGATCATCATCCATGGCAGGTAAATCATCATGAATCAGCGAGTAAGTGTGTACCAACTCAACCGCTATGGCCGGTGTCAACCAACTCTGTTGTTCGCAACCTGCGGCCCGGGCACCGGCTTTGACCAACATTGGTCGTAAACGCTTACCACCGGCCATGAGGCTGTAAACAGTGGCTTCTTCAAGTCGTTCCGCCCCTTGCGGCAGAGTACCGATCACACGTCGCAGATCGGGTTCGAAGGAGGTCTTAAAGGCCTCAAGAATGGCTTCAAAACTACTCATGATTGAACATCAAAATCCCGTGTGGCCAGACCATCATCTTCCTGCATCAAAATCCGGACTCGTTGTTCAGCTTCATTCAAAGCTGTCTGACAACTGCGGACCAGAGAAACGCCCTGCTCAAATGACTTCAGAGAGTCCTCCAATGACAGCTCACCACTTTCCAACTTATGGACCAGTGCCTCTAACTGACTGAACGACTGCTCAAAGTTAATCGGCTCTTGCTTTGCCATATACCACGTGCCCCCTTAAAAAGAACCGCAACCCTAACTGAGGGTAAAAAAACGGTCAACTCTATCTCACCACTGCCGATAATAATTGAGATGCCATTTATTTACATCGCGCTTCTGAGAATTTGTCTAGACTTAAGAGGCACGTGATTAATTGTTACTATCTGTAATTCTACGTGTATAAGATACTGGCTGGATCCGGCAGCCCGTACAGGGACGACCCCGTCGCTGATTCCCGGATATAACATGCGGATATTTAGAGGTTTATAGTGGATTTAGCAACCCTCGTTGGCCTGATAGGCGCGCTTGCTATGATCATAATGTCGATGATACTCGGTGGAAACCTCGGCATGTTCTACAACCTGCCATCGATTCTGATTGTTGTCGTCGGTTCGATTTTTGTGGTGATGCAGAAATATTCCCTGGAACAGTATCTCGGTGCCATGAAGATCGCCGGCAAGGCTTTCTCATTCAAAATGAGCAAACCTGAAGACATTATTGAGGAAATCGTTGAAATGGCCGATGCCGCCCGTAAAGGCGGACTGCTGTCTCTTGAAGGCAAGGAGGTCAGCAATGAGTTTATGAGTAAAGGCATTCAACTGCTGGTAGACGGCCATGATCCGGAAGTGGTTCGGAGTCTGTTGACCCGGGATATGAAACTCACTACGAGTCGCCACAGCGCCGGTGCAAGTATTTTTAACGCCATGGGTGACGTCGCACCGGCCATGGGTATGATCGGAACGCTCATCGGTCTGGTGGCGATGCTGGCTAACATGGATGATCCAAAGGCTATCGGTCCGGCCATGGCAGTGGCACTGTTAACCACTCTTTATGGATCCGTCATGGCCAACGTGGTGTTTCTGCCAATACGGGACAAACTGAACCTGAGAGCCTCGGAAGAGGATCTCATGCAAAAGCTCATCATTGATGGTTTACTCGCCATCCAGGCCGGTCAAAACCCTCGAATTATCGAATCATTACTGAAGACCTACTTGCCTCCAAGTAAACGTGGTGCTGAGGAATAATGGAAGTCACTAATGTCTGACGATACCGAAGACGATTGCCCCCCCTGTGCACCTGGCCTCCCGGGTTGGTTGGCTACTTTTGCAGACCTGATGAGCCTGTTGATGTGCTTTTTTGTACTGTTGCTGTCATTTTCGGAAATGGATGCACTGAAGTTCAAACGCCTGGCCGGGTCTATGCGCAATGCATTTGGGGTACAGAATCAAATTGATGTGAATGCGATCCCCAAGGGCACCAGCATCATTGCCCAGGAGTTTTCACCCGGCAAACCAGAGCCAACACCCATCAACCAGATCCGTCAACAAACCATTGATGACCTGCGGGACAGTCTCGAAGTCCTGTGTCAGGACGAAATGCAACAGCAGCAGACTGCCCAGGGAACCTCCGGAAAACAATCCCGCGATATTGCCGTTAAGCAGGAAGCCGAAGCTGAAGCCCGCGAAGACGCCAGAGTACTGGCCAAGGCACTGGAAAAACAAATCGAAGATGGAAAACTGCAGATTGAGACCATCAAGGAAACGATTGTTATCCGGATATCAGAACAATCCTTTGGACCGGGATCAGATTATGTGGCTGACGAGTTCCTGCCAATTTTGGACATGATTCGGGAATTGCTGATTAATATTCGTGGCGACATTTATGTAGAAGGTCATACCGATTCGGCGCCCATGGTGGGTGGCCGGTTTCGCAACAACTTCCAGCTCAGTGCCGCCCGGGCTCTGGCGGTGGCTGAGTACTTGTTCGAGGCACCGGAAATGGACACCCAGCGCTTTACCATTGTTGGCCACGGTTCAACGCGACCACTGACCGATCAAACCACACCGGCAGCAATGGCACAGAACCGCCGTGTTGAAATACTGATCAAGAAAATAAATGACGAGTACCAGGATGAAATCATTCCACCCGAAGAGCAGGGTGACAATGCGGATTTCAGCGACCCATCGTTATTTGGCCTCAGTCCTGAGGATATTTTCTGATTAGGTTATCACGTAAACCACCTGAAACCGGTACTGCTGTTTTCAGGCATGCTCAAATTTCCTCAATCCATAACAGATCATACACATCCAGAAATATGTTCTGACTTTATCACTTTGGTTGAAATGGAAGAGAAGGCATATCGATGGCACAGACACTTTGCTATTTTCCTGATGAAAAAAGCTCTTAGAGGTGTTAGTTAATTCACTACCCATACATGTGAATAAAAACCACCAATTGGCTATTTAATCAGTTGTTATCATATTACAACCATTCTGAATGAAAACGCTGTCACCCGTAACAACCTCTGCAATTGTGCATACGATCTATCCTGCTCTACACATGTTTGTGAACGTTCTCCGGCACCGTGATGAAAACCTGAAAAGACAGAGTCATCGCTACAAGCGTTAATCAGCCTGATCATGGAAGAAGCCATGGCCAGCCAAATCTATAACCATTCCGCCAGACCTGATTTGGACTGCGTTGCTGGCAAGTGATCGAGGCACTGAAAATATAAGCCGATTAAGGCTCCTTAAATAGGCATGCCGCCTCACTAAACCAGAAAGCGAATAAAAATGCTATCCAAAAAAATTTATCTAAATTAAAGAACGCGGAACAGCACATGGTTACTCCGTCGTAACGTACCTTTTTATGATAGTTCCGTATGAGCTAATAAAACTCCTCACTAAAACCACATTTTTTCAGCAAAACAGGGCCCACCGGTTTTTCGAAAAAATGGTCAATAGCAAGCCTATTTTTAACGGAATATTGCCACACCAATAAAATCATCCTTTTGTATGAAGATGGAAATTTCACGTTTAAAAAAACTTTTCTTTTGACTTAACATCTTTTTCGATAATTAAAAAATACCAAACCACTTCACAAACTTGAATTGCTTCAAAGAAATCAAGTCTTAAAAGAATTTCTGAACATGAAGACAGCTTTAAAGCAATGCTGGGAAATACTGTTCAAAAAACCGAAACCAATGCTCTTTAACAGCAACAACAAGGAAAATAATGTTTTGAGGAGGTGCTCTCGATACAGAAACAGAATATTTTAGAAACACTGAAAATGGATTCAATTACAAAGAAAGACTGAAACGACTACGGACCAGAAAAATATGCAGATCCAAAACAAATGGAAATATCCCTTAAATAAAACCAAGGATTGCCGGGCAATGACATTGGTCGATACCAACTGAGCTATAAATTTAATCCGGCGAAGCTAATCGTCCAGTCGACAGCACGAAAGCCTGAGGGACAGAAAGCGAACAATCGTATTTTCCGGAAAGATTTTGAAATCAATAACTTATTGAAAAATCTGAAACCTCCGGAATACAGATAATTTTTCAAATTTTCAACAACTTCACCGGAGGAAAAAATGATCAAAGATTACATAATTATCGGTGCAGGCCCGGCGGGTCTGCAACTGGGGTACCTGATGCAGCAAAGCTCCGCTGATTACCTGATTCTTGAATCAGGTTCCGGAGTCGGCAGTTTTTTCAAACAATACCCGCGTCATCGACAACTCATTTCGATTAACAAAAAATACACCGGCGACACCGACCTTGAACGAAATCTGAGATCAGACTGGAACTCATTGTTGAACAACCATAACCTGCAGTTCCCTGACTATTCCAGCCGTTATTTTCCGTCGGCGGATACCTTTGTGACCTATCTGGAAGACTTTCATCAGCAACACCAGATTAACGTACTTTTCGATCAGACCGTGGATCGCATCGAAAAGACCGACGTGTTCACTATTCACTGCAGCAATGGACAAACCTATCAATGTCGTGCACTGATTGTGGCAACCGGCGTATCTCAAGAGAATGTCCCGGATATTCCGGGGATAGAACTATGTGAGCGTTATTCCAACACGATCATTGAGCCGATGGACTACGTGAATCAGCGGGTTCTCATTATCGGCAAAGGCAATTCCGCCTTTGAAACCGCCGACAATCTCATTGAAACCACTGCGTATATTCATGTTGCCGGCCGCAGTTCCATACGTCTGGCCTGGCAAACCCATTACGTCGGACACTTACGAGCAGTCAATAATAACCTGCTGGACACCTATCAACTGAAATCACAAAATGCCATTCTGGATGGCGAGGTGGTCAGTGTTGAAAAGCTGGATAATGAATACAAAGTCATATTCAGTTTTTCCAGATCCAACGAAGTACATAAAACTTTGTATTATGACAGGGTAATTTGCTGCACTGGGTTTCGTTTCAATGCGGATATTTTTGCCACATCCTGTCGCCCGAATATGACAATCCATGACAGATTCCCTGAGATGAACAGTCAGTGGGAGTCCGTCAATGTGCCTGACCTGTATTTTGCCGGCACACTCATGCAACAACGGGATTTTAAAAAATCGACCTGCGGATTCGTTCATGGTTTCCGCTATGCGGTACGATCATTGTTTCATATTTTGAATCTCCGTTATCAAAACCTTCCTCTTCCAACTCACACGTTACCTCTAAACGCCACACTGCTTGCGAGCTTTATTGCAGAACGTATCAACAGAACATCGGCACTATGGCAACAATTTGAATTTATGTGTGACTCTGTGCTGCTTGATCAGCAAGGCTGTCATTATATCGAGGAGCTTCCCGTGGCATTCTGCCACGACACCTTCGGCCGGGAATCTAAAAACTATATCAGTATTGCTCTTGAGTACGGCCCTGATCATGACAAAGTCGACCCATTTAACATTGATATAAACAGGGTTTCGCAGGATGACCATGAGAATGCTCTAAACGCTCAATATTTGCATCCGGTGCTGCGTTTTTATTATCAGGGAAAACATGTTTCCACTCATCATATGGCCGAAAACCTTGAAAACGAATGGAATCGTTACGAGTCACATGTCATACCTCTGCAACAATATCTGAGCAGCTGCCTGCAGCTTGTTACCGGGACCGAAGTACCGGATACCGCCGAAGCCTGATAATGGAGAGGGATTATGATCAGTCTGAATGAGTTGGAAAATATGGCTCTGGCGCGACTACCCAAGATTTTTGCAGATTATTTTATCGGAGGTGCTGGCACAGAAACGACAATCCGGGAAAACCTGCGATCATTTGAAGATATCCGACTTTGGCCCAGAGTGTTGCGTGGTTCATTCCAGGACAACTTCAACACCCAACTTCCCGGTGGTACGCTCGAATTCCCTATTCTTGCCGCACCGACAGCTTTTCATAAACTGGCTCACCATGATGGCGAACTGGCCACGGCAAGAGCAATCGCCCAAAGTAACAGCCTGATGATCGTCAGCATGGCTGCCAATACCCGAACGGAAGACATCTGCAAGGCCGCCAAAGAAGTAAACCCCCATACGCCTGTCTGGCAACAACTCTATCTGCAACCTGACAGACAGTTCACCCTTCATCTGGTACATCAGGCTGAACAGGCTGGTTGTTCCGGCCTGGTTGTCACGGTTGACTCACCGGTCTTCGGTATTCGCGAACGCGATCTGCGCAATGGTTTCAACGATCTGCCCAAGGGACTTGGTTGTCCAAATATGATCGATGAACATGGCATGACCCGGGAGATAGAGTTTAACGAAAGTCTGGACTGGCAGGACATTTCCTGGCTGCGACGACAAACCTCTCTGCCGATCATTCTAAAAGGCATACTGCATCCTAAAGATATCGTTCTGGCCATTGAGCATGAAGTACAGGCAGTGATCGTATCCAATCATGGTGGCAGACAACTGGACGGCGCACCTGCAACTATCGAGTTGTTACCAGCTTTGGCAGATGCCGCACAAAACCGCATACCGCTGATTGTGGACGGAGGGATTCGTCATGGTACCGATGTATTGAAAACTCTGGCTTTGGGTGCCTCTGCCGTCGCGGTGGGTCGTCCTGTGATCTGGGGGCTGACGGTGAATGGCGAGCAGGGCGTCAAGGATGTGATGCAGACGCTACAGCAGGAACTGTTGACCGCAACAAAATTGTGCGGCTGTCGAACCAGGAAGGACATAAACCAACATTTGATTTATTCCAACTCACAGACCAAAGGCTGACCAATATGAATATATTCCTGTTAACCGTTACGGTTGCATTTGTGTTGTCGCTGCCGTATTGGCTGCCACCTCTGATCATCCGTTTGAGGATGAACGTGTTTACCCGCATCAATGGCGAGGAAGCGTTGCACCTTCCCAGCGATTCATTCAATGCCGAAGATTTCAAAACACTGTATGGCAATCCGGCTCTGAGCGGTCGGAGTAAGGGTGCAGAGCTATCGGATTTATTCTGGTACTGGCTCGCTCCTGGCCCGGAAGTTCATCCCGAGCATCTGGAACTGAGCGATCGCTACCGTAATCTGTCACGCTTTACCCGGCAATTGATGGCCAGATCCAGAACAGAACTGGAGAGCATGATCGATCAATATCAACAGGACCCTCTCAGATTATCGCTGCACCACAAAAAAAACTGGACCAGCATTCGGTTAAGAGACGCCTTTATGCCGCTATGGGCCGATTTTTTTTATCGATTACTGTTTAACGAACCATGTAATGAGAAAACCAGGAATCTGATCGTGAATCATGCCAGCGATGTCGTGAATGCACTCAAATGCTGCAAGCTCAGGAACATGTCGAAACGTCATCAACTGACAGAATTTCTGGTAAACAAACTGGAAAGCAATGAGTTTCCCCATCCCTTTCCTCCAGGACTGACAACATTGGAACAGGCACATTATCTTCAGGGGGCTTTTTTTAACACCGCCATTGTTCAGATGTCTGAGGCCATGAGCCATTTGATAATGGTTATTGCCCAACATCCACATTGTCAGGAACGCCTGAGAAGTGGTGACCATGATCACTACCTGGATGATGTTATTAATGAAAGTCTGCGGCTGAATCCATTGTTTGGAATCGCTCATCGAATCGTCACCGATACCGTGAACTTTAAAGGATCCACCATCAAAAAAGGCACAGTCGTTTGTTTTAATTACCCGGAGTTTCACAAACAAGGTTATGAAAACCCTGATCAGTTCAACCCTGATCGCTGGCAACAATGTCCAGCCAAAGACTCAAACTTCATGCCATTCGGCATAACCAGTAATCGTTCCTGTCCTGCTCAGGGGCTGGCCACAGTCACTATGCGGCGGCTGGCGTTTCATGTCATCAACAGCTATTGGTTTACCAGCCCTGTTCCACATACCCGTTCACTACCAAACCGGGGGCCATGTCTGGTCATGTTGAGTCAGTCCGTATCGGGTCACAGATTTATCAGACACATAATTCTTCCTCTGATGCTGCTCAGGGATCACTGGGAAGACCTTTATCGCAGTCTGACTCAATTGGTCTTTGGCACGATAATGATTTTGCACGCAAAAAAACTGAAGCTGTGTAAAAAATATTTTCAACAACTAGAAAGTCTCTGACATGTTCATGCTCACCAAAAGATCGCAGGAGTACACCTGGATATTCGACAGAAAAAGTATTCATTCGAGGCAAATAACACTGTGACCACTCCGATTGAAACACCTGCTGGATCGTATTTATATAAAAGCAGAGACATTGCCCGACAAATCCTGTCTCATCCGATTATCTGGCTGTACGGGATATTGTTTCCATACTTCCATTTTACAATCTTCACTTGGGAAACCGGATTTCGCACACTGATCAGTGAGTATGGGATATTTTTACTACTGGGCTTGATCGGCGCCTTGGTGGCCAATTCTACAGGTGCCGGCGGTGGCGTGGTGTTTATTCCTTTTTTTGCCGCCATGGGAATCATGCCGGTACAGGCGATTGCCACCAGTATGGCCATCCAATCCTGCGGTATGACTGCCGGTGCCTTGTCGTGGTTACACGCTCTGCATCGGCAATACCGGCACGATGACAACATGCTGATAACGTTAAAACAACTGATTCTTGTCAGTGGTCTGGCAACCGTCTGCGGGATGTTGATCGGACAGTATCTGATAACTCAGCCTGTGTTTGAAATGGCGCTTGTCTTTCGGCTTTTTTCCATCACTTTCGGCATTGTGTTGATAGTGTTTACTCTTTTGACCCGCAAACGATCTGCAAGTCAGCAAACTCCCTTAAAAGATAACGTGCATCAGCGTTTGACACAGGTCTCACAATCATTAACTGTCACCGAAACAGTTCTGCTTGTTCTGACCAGCCTGGCGGGCGGAATGGTTACCGCCTGGATATCCGTTGGTGTCGGTGAATTCGTTGCGCTGTTATTGTTTTTTCTTCGCTTCCCAACCTCTGTGGCGGTCGCTATTGGCGTGTTTACATCATCCATTGCAGTGCTGACCGGGGTTATTCAACATCTTTCCCCGCACCTGAACATTAGTCTCGAAATTGTCCTGTTCGCAGGTCAAAGTGCACTGATCGGAGGCTTTCTGGCGCGCTATATTACTCAATATCTGGGTGGCAACAGACTGAAGCTGTTCTTTTCTGCCTGGATTATTCTTACTGGAATATTGATGGAATAGTACGCTTATGAGCGTTTGCTCGAAGACTCCCATAATGACCGCTGGTTTTCTCCGACAACAATATCAATGAACTGTATCGCGGCCAGCTTCAACGGATTCACGGTCTTCCCAATACTCTGACAGTCATTTAATGACGTTCGAATTTAGTTGGCAACCCAAGCCCTGGGAGGCTGTATCACTTAATCACCTCCTACAAAGCAATCAACCCGAAGCATAGAATTTCTTATATAACTTAGAACAAGAATGTGATTTCGCACACCGAACAAATTGCCGACTTTGCTAATATCTGACATTCAATCATATTACTTATCACTAACACGGCCTTCCGAAAGGGATTCGGGTTAGTCACTTATTTAGGTCACAATCATGTTATCCCCCGTTACTTTATCGTCTTGCATCAGAATACGCCTGACTGCATTCTGCGGCCTGATCTGGCTCTGCTGCCTGCCAAATCTCACCTGGGCGGCGACTGTCATCGAACACCATGGCATAAGCTGGACTCTTGAGGAGGATCTCAGCGAGGTTCAGCAAGGCATTTTCGCTAATGGTGACCCATGGGTAGTGGGCCCGGTTACCGTTGTGTCAATTACCCCGGCAGCCAGTGCGGGCAAGCACGGCAGCATGTTAAACCCGTCACCGAACATGAGTGCGCAGGGTTTTGACACCTCCATGCAACGGGCTCCCTACGACACGACGCTGGATGTCGCAACGCAATTACCACTGCTATTGCCGCCGGGCTCATCTCTGCTGAGCAGCAAAAGCAACGCTTCCGCTGAAGGCGATGCATCGGTACTACACCAGATCGAAGTGCTTACTGTACTGGCAAGTCCGGCCGCGGTGGGAGATTTCAGACCACCGTATGTTGGCACCGACAAGTCATTACACTGGAATACGTCCAATCTCAACCTGGGGCTGCTGCGCCAACTACCAGCGAGCGAGCTGGACATTAACCTCCCCAGTAAAACCAGCCTGGAAAGCACCTTTGCTCACCCCTGGATAGAACTCAAGACCACTTGGGTGGGACGTTATTATCATCCTGATCTCAACTATCCTTCCGGTAACTATGGACGCGAAATCGCCAAGAGCGCTGGCAATGCGCTACTGTGGCTGCAGCTCGATTTGTCTGAACAGGAAAAGATGCCGATATTGATTGGCGCACTTCAGGCAGGAATTGATATCTATGGCGCCGCCAGTCATGGTGCTGTGTGGGGTGCGGACGGCGGACACAACCAGGGCCGCAAGACTCTGTTGCTGCTGGCCGGAATGTTGTTCAACGATAATGACATGCTGTCTTACGCAGACGGCAGCCGGCTTGTGTTTCAGGAAGATCAGCAAACTTTTCGTGTATCGCAGGCTGAAGTCGATATTACTCACAGTGCTGATTGGGATCCCGACAGCCGCAGGCCGGCCTTACCTTACACCGAGAGCGATATCGGCTTACCCGAATGGGGCATTCGCCACAGCTCACGCCCGGTTGCCGACAACAAACACTGGGAGGCCATCTATCGGCAAGTCAGTGGTTCGGCGACCTTCCCGCATTTTGTGGTTGCCAAGTTAATGGGCATGGAAACGCTGTGGAACCACGAGCCATTGTTCGCATACTACCCGCGCTACTTTGAAAACGAGTGGCCGGTGGGTACCGGTTATGGTGCAGGCGCCAACGCCATTGGTAACTTCCCTGCTGCAATGTATAAGGCTTTTGTTCTAAACAGTGAACCATTGCCAGAGACACCTGATGCACCAGAATACTATCCCTCTGGTGGCAGTTATTTGTCGGCACAGCGGGTTACCCTTCTGTCATCCACCGCAGGCACCACATTACACTACACCCTGGATGGCAGTGCACCCGATGCGAGCTCGGCGGTTTACACCCAGCCGATTGCCATTAATGAATCCCTGCATTTGCGCGCAATTGCAATACACAACGGTGTTGCCTCGGATATCGCAGAACAGCAATACACTATTCTTTCCGCGGCTCCATTTACCAGTTCGGAAGAATGGCAAAATGCGTCTATCGGCTTTAAGGACCAGAATTTCCGGCTTGTGACCACGGTCACACCACTACTCGATCAACAGGACTCGGTGATCGGTTTTTCACTCGGAAATATCGACAACGCAACATCATACAGTGGCCTGGCCACACTGGTGCGCTTTAACACCAACGGTGAAATAGATATCAGGGATGGCGATGGCTATCGTTCACTGGAAATATTGCCATACACTGCAGGGAAGCAATACCAGATCACCATGGATGTCTTCCTCGATACCCAACAGTACTCGGTGATGGTAACTGAGCCAAACAGCGGCAACAGCCTGTTGCTAGCCGATCATTTCAATTTTCGTAGCGAACAGGCATCACTGACAGCTGTCGATACCATCGCGTTTAAATCGTTGGGAGCTGGCACTCTGCAGATCGACGCCATACGCATCGACGACGATCACCTTGGTGGTCTGAGTGCTCCTCAGGCGCCAAATACATTACAGGTCAGAATTTTAACCGAGGACTCGCAGTGAAAACCGTTCAACAACCTACGCTTACGCTATCCACCTTACTGCTTGTGGCATTATTAACGAGCGGTTGTGGCGGCAGTTCTGACGGTGATGCTGTCGCTGAAAGCCCCAACCCAAATCCACCAACAACTAACCGCACGCCATTGCCGGTTGCCGACAGTGCTCGCGGTCCAGCTGGAGAAATACTGAAGATAGATGTGCTCAGTAATGATGCTGACCCCGATGGCGACCCGATATCCTTACTGAATGCCAGCATTACTCAAGGAACCGGCACAGTGAGCATAAGTGATGGCCTGCTACAGTTCGAGCCGGATGGCAAATCCGTCGGTCAGGTCGTTATCGTCTACACTGTCAGCGATGGTACGGCTGCCGCACAGGCAGAAGTCACGATTGAGCTGTTTCTCCCCCGAACTTCTCTTCTGGTTTCCTGGCAGCCACCACAACTCCGTGAAAATGGTGAAAACCTGTACCCTGAGAATAATGTTGCACGATATGTCGTGGCCTACAGGCATGAGCAGGACAGCAACTTCACGCTGCTCTATACCACAGATAATACCCCGGAAGTTTTAATTAACGACGTTACAAGTGGTCGTTATCAAATCAAGGTTGCGACGCAAGATACTCAAGGTTTAAACAGTATTTTCTCGACACCGCTGGAAATAGACGTGCCTCGTTAACACAAGAACCGTTGCGCAACATAACGCTAACCATTCACCTGGCATAAACGCTTGCCGGTGAATGGTTTTTTCTTCTCTGGCAGTCGGGATGCTCATCGCCTGGGGATCGGTGGATGCTGGCGAACTCGTTGTGCTGCTGTTGTTTCTTCTACACTTCCCGACCGTTATTGCTGTTTACATCATCTATTACGGTGCCAGGGATCATTCATGTACCGAAATATTGGTGGAATAAGATGCTTATGAGATTTGATCAAACACCGCCAGGTAACCGCTGACTTTTTCCGAAGACAGTGTTGAAGGACTGAGTTTGTCAGCTACTTTCAATGCCAGCTTCAACTGATTGATGGTCTTTGCATCCGAGTCGTTCAGATCACCACTCTCCGCAGAGCTTTGATAGTAATTCAGGTTCGTTAAAATAGTGTTGATACTTTCAGAACTATCAGAAGCCTGATAACTATCAAAACTGTCTATCACGTCCAGTGCCTGCTGCAGGGGTTCTATCAGCGCATTGTCTGAGTCCTGATCTTTCAACCGTTCGATGAGGCTGGTGACATCCTCAGTTAACTCATCCAGCGCTGTGGTATCACCATCGTCCGATGACGTTGACAGACTGCTCCCCAGGGAAGAAGCCTCTGAGTCGCTAATCAAACCATATTCATTCAAACGCTCAATAAAGGTCTGAGACAGAGTAAAGTTTTTTGGCCCAGTCGGAAAAAATTCTTCATTCAGTTTCTGGATTTTTTGTGCCCGGGTAGACAACTCTACGGTATCAACAGAAGCATCTGATTCAGTCTGCGTTTGACTGCTGGCAGCAGTCTCAGTTTTAGCGGTACTGGTTGCATAGTTGTTGATTGCAGAAGTATTACTACCGTTCAAGGAAGAAACACTGGTCATCGATATCCCCTCATAAATTAACACCCATCCAAACATGGCAGAGGATAACCGCTCAGCGGCAACATCATTCCGTCTGTCATCCCTGCCAGCCTGCTGATATGCACCTGTCAGACACCAGCAAGGACAGCCTCAGAGTCAGAGCAACAACAATACCAACTGCAGTACAGGTTTGATGAGAATAGAAACGGATTGGAGAAACGGCAGAACAGAGACCAGGTCAGGTCTCTGTCAAAAGAAAGGGCAATACAGTTTGATCAATACAGACAGAAACTGACCGTCAGACCAATTTGACTCAGGGAATACTCCAGCCCATCGACATCGGGATCTTCCACAGAATAAAACATAGCCCGACCACTGATTTCAACATACTTGGCTACCTGGTAACCAAGACCAATGCTGAAACCAACATCAGGGTCTAACGACTCACTTTCATCCAGCAAGGTAAGGTCGGATATACCCACCAGCCCTTCAGCAAAAAAATTCGAATCTTTGGCAAATAAGTTGATCCCCAACCCCATCAGGCCGGTTACATAAGCCTCATCACTGCCATCGATGGCATTTTCGAAAGTGCCAAACGAGGCAAAACGTCCGTAATACAGTTGCACATTCGGAGTAATGGAACCTCCGATCTTAAAAGCCGTCTGCAGACCAGTATTACCGTCAATTTGAGTATCAGCGGTCATGCCATCCATTTCAACCTCCATTGTCGTCGAGCTGATACCGGCACCAGCAGACAAATAAAGGCCTTTACGCTCATGATATCCATATTGATCATTGTGACTGTAATAATCTGCTGACTGACCATGTGCGCTCAAACCAAACAACACAACAGATACGGCGGGAAGAAATCGTTTCATAAAGCTAAACTCCATGGTAAAGCTATTTTCCATACTCAAAACCCAGGTCATACCGGCCTGGATACGAAGGTGCATATTTTGCTGTTTTTTTGAAAATTTGCAAAAAAATAACAAAGATTTTGCAAATAAAAAGAGAAACCTGTCGAAGTACAAAAGTAGACAAATAAGAGCTTAAATATCTGATTTCTGACAAAGCCTTATCTATTGATAATGAATCTTGTGATCATCGAGAACATAAGAAACCCATACAGCAACATTCTTCCTGTTTCCCCGATACTCAATACTCCTCAAAATGCGCCGCTCCTCATATCGGGAGACTCCGTCCATAGACGAAAAAAGCCCGCAGAAGCGGGCTTTTTTGTCAGGCTTGCGGGTTTATTGTGGAATAGTGTCGTCTATACCTTCCGCATACCAATTCACAGCGGCCAGTTCCTGATCAGTCAGTGAATGACCAGCCGGCACAACCACCTTACCGGTATTATCTTTGATCGGGCCGGTAAAAGGTTTGAGTTCCCCGGACTCTATTTTGGCCAGTTCTGCAGCAATTTTGGCAACGACATCTTCTGGCAGATTCTTATTGACCGAACTGATGGTCAACAGATCATCATGGAATCCACCCCAGTAGTCTTCCGGTTTCCAGGTGCCATTCATAACTTCTTCAACGGTTCTGATGTAATGCGGCGCCCAGTTATCCACAATCGAAAACATATGAGCATTAGGGCCAAACTCGCTCATATCAGATGCCTGACCGACTGCTTTGACACCACGACGCTCTGCCACCTGAACCGGTGCAGGACTGTCAGTGTGTTGAAGGATGACATCAACGCCCTGATCGATCAGAGTATTAGCGGCATCCGCTTCTTTTGGTGGATCAAACCAGCTGCTGACCCAGACAATCTTGATTTTGACATCAGGATTGACGGCTTTGGCAGCCATATACGTAGCATCGATATCACGGATCACTTCCGGGATGGGGAAAGAGGCAATATAGCCAATGACGTTGGTCTTGGTCATCATGCCAGCAGCGGTACCAGACAACCAACGCCCTTCATAAGTGCGACCAACATAGGTGCTCATGTTATTGCTGCGCTTGTAACCGGTAGCATGTTCAAAATAAACATTCGGGAATTGTTTGGCGACTTTAGCCGTTGGATTCATATAGCCAAACGATGTGGTAAATATGATTTTATTACCCGCCTGAGCCAGTCTGCGAATCACACGCTCCGCGTCCTGACCTTCTGGTACGTTTTCCACAAATGTGGTTTCCACTTTGTCACCAAAGTGTTCCTGCATCAGTTTACGACCACGTTCATGTTCGTAGGTCCAACCATGGTCACCAACCGGACCAATATAAACAAACCCTACTTTCATCGGGTCATCAGCAAGACTGAAAGCACTGGCCAGCGCAACCACGGTCGCCAGCAGCCAGCGGGACATCAATTGGATCATTGAACTACTCCTGTTTATAGGTTTGTGATATTTGTGGGCCTCTGCAAAATGGCCTGTTTTCACGCAGGACCTTGTCAGCACCATTCTCAATTCCTCATTTACGGCCGTAAACTGTGGTCTTGCGAGCGGTGCTTGCTGGCCTGCTTCAAAACTATTGCTGTCTTTCAGAGGTTCCCTTAACGGTGAGCGCCCCAAAACTGGTCATTGGAGCACCTGCTGAATCGCCTCTTCCGAGCATGTTTAATCGGACAAAAACGAATCCAACAAAAAAAAATCAACCCGAATCTCCTGCCCTGAATGGCTTGCCCAGAGAAGCCGGGGTAAACAACTTCTGTTTGATTGGATCACGTGACAATAGTACCAGTACCAGAATCGTCACCAGATACGGCAACATCGCCAACAAACTGGGGGACACGGCGAAACCCAATCCCTGAAAAACCAAATGCAGAATACTTGCCAGACCAAACAACCAGGCGCCAATTAATGCACGCTCCGGTCTCCAGGTAGCAAAAACCACCAGTGCCAGCGCAATCCAGCCCCTGCCGGCGGACATGTTTTCAGCCCACAAAGGGGTATAAGCCAGGGACAGATAGGCACCGGCCAGACCTGCCATGGCACCGCCAAAAGCAATGGCCATAAAACGAATCCGAATTACCGGCAAGCCGATTGAACGTGCTGCGTGAGGGTTTTCACCAACGGCTTTGAGTTTTAATCCGGCACGGGATTTATAGACGAACCAGCAAATTGCAAAAAACAACGCAAAGGTAAAATACACTAGCACGTCATGAGCAAACAGCGGCTTGCCAATCAACGGAATCGAGCTCAGCAGCGGAATACTCACTGGTTCAAAGCCGGTAATGGTTTTGCCCACATAGGGATAACCGATAAAAGCGCTTAGCCCGGTACCGAAAATAGTTAGCGCCAGTCCGGTCGCCACCTGATTGGCATTGAGTACCTGCACCACAAAACCAAACAGCAGAGACATTAATACGCCACCCAGTATAGCCATACAAACACCCACAAACAGACTGCCTGTTGTCGACGCAGCAATAAATCCGAGTACCGCCCCCATCAGCATCATGCCTTCCTGACCAAGATTCAGAACGCCGGATTTTTCGCAGATTAGTTCCCCCAGGGCAACCAACAGCAACGGAGTGCCGATACGTATCATGGCAAATAAAATATTGGTGATTAAATCAAGATCCACGAACAGTCGCTCCTTTGGCCGAATCCCACACCAGGCGATGGCTTACCAACAGATCTGACGCAAGAATGAAAAACAGCAACAGCCCCTGAAACAGACTGGTCACCGCGATAGGCAGATTGAGATTCATTTGTGCCAGTTCTCCACCCAGATAAATCAATCCCATCATGATGCTGGAGAGAATAATTCCCACCGGATTCAGACGCCCCAGAAATGCGACGATAATGGCAGCATAGCCATATCCGGGAGAGATCGTTGGAATTAGCTGGCCGATAGGTCCGGTTACTTCAATCACGCCAGCAAGTCCAGCCAAGCCACCACTGGCCAACAAACATACCCAGGTCAACGACCTGGCACTGAAACCTGCAAACCGGGCGGCATGTTCATCGGCACCACGTACCCGAATACGGAAACCCAGATGCAGACGTGACAGTACCACCCAAATTAAAAGGCAGCATAACAGCGCAATCACAATGCCCAGATGCACACGGGTATTGGGCCATATCACCGGCATGGCAGTCATGGATGACAGCATGGCCGACTCGGGAAAGTTAAATCCGGCCGGATCACGCAGCGGTCCGTGAACGGCATACTGCAACAGATTGAGCGCCACGTAGTTCAGCATAATCGTGGTCAGAATTTCATTGGTGTTGAAATGTACTTTTAACAGTGCAGCAATACCGGCCCAACATGCGCCCGCCAACATGCCGGACAACATAACCGGAACGATGGCCCAGTATGAGCTGGTCTCCAGAAACTGCAGCCCGACCCAGCCACCAATCAGGCCGCCGAATACAAATTGCCCCTCAGCGCCGATATTCCAGATGTTGGCTTTGTAACAAATCACCAGGCCGGCGGCACACATCAACAGCGGTGCCACTTTGACAGCCAGTTCGGTCACGCCATAGATGTCCTGAACCGGGGCGACGAAAAAGTTATAAAACACGGCTTGCGGTGATTTGCCCAGCAACGCAAAAAATATAGCGGATACGATCAACGTACCGGCTATCGCCAGTACCGGTGACAACCAGCGCATCAGTTCAGAAGGTTCAGGGCGTCTTTCAATTTTCAAACTCATGCTGCCTGCTCCTGATCAAATACACCGGCCATCCAGCGGCCCACCTCATCAATGGTTACCTCAGTGGTCGGTTTAACCGGTGCCAGCCGGCCATGGAACAATGCCGACATCCGATCACTGATCTGAAACAGCTCATCCAGATCTTCAGAAATAATCACCACAGCTGCCCCATTATTTCGCAACTCAATCAACGCTTCATGGATGGTTTTCGCGGAACCGAAATCAACACCCCAGGTCGGATGTGCAGCGATCAGTACCTTGGGTTGCTGAAGAATTTCCCGACCAATAATAAATTTTTGCAGATTACCACCGGACAAACTCGATGCCGGAGAACGTGAGTGATGGCACTTTACACCGAACGTGGAAATCACCTGATTGGCAAACTGACGAATCTGTTTCAGTTTCAGCCAGCCGGCCGGACCGGTCATCGGTGATGTCAGCAGACCATTTTCCTCCAATGAGAATTCAGGAATGGCACCACGGCCATTGCGCTCAGGTGGAACATAGGCCATGCCGAAGGAGCGTCGCTGTGCCGGGTTCAATCTGCCTATGGCCCGGCCGTTAATGGTTAACTGTTGCGGCTGCTGACACAGCATTTCTCCGGACAAAATACTGAACAACTCTTCCTGGCCGTTACCGGCCACACCGGCGATACCCAGGATTTCCCCGGCCCGGATTTCCATATTCAGATTCTTGAGGCTGACACCAAACGGATCATCGGATACATGGGATAATCCCTGCAACGCCAGTAGCGTTTCTGAACCCAGACGTTTTTCATATTCACGTTCCAGCTGGGTCTGTGCCCCCACCATCAGACTGGCCAGTTCATTAACGGTAGCCGTCGCCACATCAGCTTCTCCGACATTTTGTCCCTGGCGCAATACCGAAGCCTTATGACATAGCGCTTTGACTTCGTTGAGTTTGTGACTGATAAACAGAATTGAGCAGCCTTCGGCGGCAAGCGCTCTGAGCACGTCAAACAGAGAATCGGCCTCCTGGGGCGTCAGTACTGAAGTCGGCTCATCAAGAATCAACAGTTTAACGTCCTGAATCAGACAGCGAATAATCTCCAACCGCTGACGTTCACCTACCGATAAAGTATGAACCAGCCGATCAGGCTCCAAAGGCATACCATAGCGTTGGCTGACAGTAAGTATTTTTTCGCTGAGTTCGCCAATCGTCAGGCTGGACTCTGAATAGGCCAGGGCTATATTTTCGGCAACGGAAAGTGTTTCAAACAGGGAAAAATGTTGAAATACCATACCAATGCCCAATTTCCGGGCATCCGTAGGCGCATGAATATCCACCTCTTTTCCTTCCCAGATGATTGAACCTTCATCGGCATGGGTGACTCCATAGATGATTTTCATCAGCGTGCTTTTGCCAGCACCGTTCTCTCCAAGCAAAGCATGGATTTCACCGGGCTGAACGGATAAAGAAACACTTTGATTGGCGATACATCCGGGATATCTCTTGGTGATATTCCAAAGACTAAGTCTGGGATGGTGACCTTGCACTATATGATTCTCATTAATTCAGTTGAGCGAATAGCGTTGAAATGGCTTCTTAGCAATTCTCTGACCATATGGTCAGTAGGCTATAAACAGGAGGGGTATTGTATACACTCAAGAGGGTCTAGCACAAAAAGCGGGCGATAAAATTTATTCGCGCACCGAATTGGAAATCATGATGCGAAAACATCATGATTTTCTGACCAATCAGTCAATTTTTATGGTCGGAACCAAATCAGTAGCAAAGTAACTAATGCTGGCAGTGCCTGTACCCAAATAATACGGATATTAGCTGTTAACCCACCAAACACACCAGCAACGGCAACACAGCCAAGAAAGAAAACACTCAGGGACGTGGCCATTGGTGATCCTGCCACTAAACTCCAAAACAGGCCCGCAGCCAGAAAACCGTTATACAGCCCCTGATTGGCAGCAAGTGCTTTGGTGTCATTGGCAAACTGTTCCTGTAAACCAAACATTTTCCGGCCAAAGGGTTTATTCCATAGAAACATTTCCACCAACAGAAACAACACATGCTGGAGGGCAATCAGAGCAACCAATACTGAAATGGCAATAGTCATCAACAATCCTTACCTGGCAGATATAAAGCCGGCATGTTAATCCGAGCCAACAGTAAACCGCCAGTATTTAATCGTTTTTGTTCATTGAAGTAGAAAGGGTCTGCAATACTGCAGACCAAAAGACACGTAAAGGTGTGGGAAATCTCGGAATCGTCTCAGCCGTAGGCGGGTGCAAACTCCTGTCCTTGTTCTGCAATCGGCCCATTGGCTCCCCAATAGGGTGATAACTTCCGCAGTTTGGCAACAATAGGAGGAACCGCTTCAATCACCCGCTCAACTTCTGCCATCGTGTTATAGCGGGACAGGGAAAACCGCACGGTTCCATGAGCGGCGGTATAAGGTATTCCCATAGCCCGCATCACATGACTGGGTTCCAGAGAACCGGAAGTACAGGCTGAGCCACTCGATGCAGCAATTCCCATCTTATTGAGTAACAACAGGATGGCTTCGCCTTCGATATATTCAAAGGCAATGCTGACCGTATTGGGCAATCGATTGTCAGGGTCACCCGTCACAAAGCTGTAAGGGATAGCTGACAGCAACCCCTGTTCCAGGCGATCACGCATAGCCCGGACCTCAGTGTTCTCGGTTTCCATATGAATCATGGCAAGCTCAGCGGCCTTACCAAGGCCAATAATACTGGCGGTATTTTCGGTACCGGCACGACGCCCTCGTTCCTGATGACCACCACGCAGATAAGGGCGAAAACGCGTCCCACGCTTCAAATACAGCACACCGATACCCTTGGGGGCATGCAGCTTATGGCCGGAAATGGATAACATGTGGATGTCACTTTCAGCGACATTAATAGCAATTTTCCCAGCCGCCTGAACGGCATCGGTATGAAACATGACGCCCGCATCAGCCGCCATTTCGGCCATTTTCTCCACTGGAAACAAAGTGCCACTTTCATTGTTCGCCCACATCACACTGACGATAGCAACACGATCGGACAAACGTGCTCGATATTCATCCAGATCCAACCGTCCTTTGTTATCCACTGCCAGACGATGTATGGTATATCCTTCGCTTTCGAGGTGGTCCACCAGACTCAGAATTGCCGGATGCTCGACCACCGTAGTAATAACTTCTTTACGTTCCGGCTGTGCTGCCAGAGCAGACATAATGGCTGTGGTATCAGATTCTGTACCACAGGAGGTAAAGATAATTTCTGATTCATGTTCTGCGCCGATCAGCTGCTGAATCTGTTTTCTTGCCTGCTTAATCGCGAAGCCGACTTTATTGCCAAAACTGTGCAGCGACGAAGGATTGCCAAACTGCTCAGAAAAATACGGTAGCATGGCCTCAACCACTAACGGGTCAACCCGGGTGGTGGCATTGTTATCAAGATAAATATCAGCCATGACTACACCCCCGCCAGCGCAACAGGCATTTCAGAATCCGGAATCACTTTCACAAACTCTCCCAGCGCTTCCATCAGCTTTTGTTGTATCCCGCTCAAGGTCAGCGCCGCCATCTGACAACCACTACAAGCGCCGGTGAGATGGACGTAGATGTTTTTGTCCATCACTTCCACCAACTCCACATCCCCACCGTCACGGCGAAGATTGGGCCGAACGTCATCCAGTACCGCTTCGATTTTGCGGATGCGCTGTAAACTGGTCATGGCACCGGTAGCGGCAGCTGCAACAGCAGGTTTATGACGCTTTGGCAATGCTCCAACACCTGCCGGTACAAAGGTTTCACCGCGCTCTGCCAGTACTTTGGCCAGCACTCCCTCAATGCCTTCGTGGCAGGCTGCACAACCGCCACCGGCTTTGGTGTAGTTGGTCACTTCTTCGACCGTGGAAAGATGGTTAGCGCGAATGGTTTCCTCAATCATCACTTCGTCAATGGCAAAGCACTTACAAATCAATGCGCCTTCTTCGTGATCGTCGCTCCACTCTTCGCCGCGATAATTGGCCACGGCGGCCTGCAGAGCTTCGCGTCCCATGACCGAACAATGCATTTTTTCCGGCGGTAAACCATCGAGATAGTCGGCGATGTCCTGATTGGTCACCTTGAGTGCCTCATCGATCGTCATGCCCTTGATGATCTCCGTCAGCGCAGAAGAGGAAGCAATGGCCGACCCACAACCAAATGTCTGGAATCCGGCTGCCTCAATCACTTCGTTTTCGGGATTGATTTTCAGGGTCAGCCGCAAAGCATCACCGCAGCTTAATGACCCCACATCCCCAATTCCATTGGCACCCTCAACGGCGCCGGCATTTCTCGGATCAAAAAAATGCTCTTTAACTTTTTCAGAATAATCCCACATGCTTGCCTCTCCTCAATCTCTTTCTGGCCCAGCGACTTCAGACGATGGGTTGGATTCGGTACGGCCCTGCCATGGTTTGGCAGCCAATGGACAGGGCCAGATAAATACCGTTAACAGGAAAACGATTTACCGCATCCACAACTGTTACTGGCGTTAGGGTTTTCAAACTTAAAGCCACTGGCTTCCATGGATTCGACATAATCGATGATCACGCCCTCGATCAATGGCAGGCTGTTTGCGTCCACCAGCATTTTCAATCCGGATACTTCAAAAATCTCATCTTCATTGGTTGCCTGCTCTTCCAGCTTCATACCGTACTGAAAGCCGGAACATCCTCCGCCTTCAACACGAATGCGTAACCCCAGGACAGGTTTGGTCGAGGATGCAATGAAACGGCTGACCGCCGCGATTGCGTTATCTGTCATATTGATCATGTCGCTTTCCCCTGGAAAAAGTCTGCGTTCTCGTCACAGATGAAAACTGCAACGCCTGTGCCATGGGGAATTTAATCGCTAAGCGATTGATTTTGATTGTTTTTCGGACTTAAACAGAGGAAGGAGTGTTGTTTGATTTAGATCAACTAAATCGGCTTTGTCACATTTACGACAGACTGCAGAAGAGATGAAACCATGACACATCCCTGTGTCATGGCTATTACGGTCAGGTGAACACCAGCTGTCCCATACCATACACTGCCAGACATCCAAGCGTGTAAGAGAGCAACAACAGCGGGAAATAGCGAATGTATGCCCCGAACGTCAGCCCCTTCACTTTACTCATGGCCACTACACCCGCCGCTGAACCAATGACCAACAGGGATCCACCGACTCCAACAGAGTACGTTAATACCATCCACTCTGGTTTGGCCATATCGATACCGGCTTTTAACAATGCGGCTGTCAACGGCACGTTATCAATCGCAGCAGACAACAGCCCCATCAGGTAGTTCGCAGCGAATGGCGGCAATACGTGGTAAATCTGTACCAGACTGTTGAGCACATGAATTTCTTTCAGCACTCCAACAATCATCAAAACCCCCAGGAAGAACATCAGGGTTTCAAACTCAATAATACGGATATATTCCATGATCGGATCTTCATCGATGTCTTCATTGAAGAAACGGGCAATCAGGAACATCAACGACAATCCGGTCAGGAAGGTCAGCACCGGTGGAATCTGGAAGAAAATATTCAGCAGGATCGTACCGACAATCGTACACAGGAAGGTGATGCCGATCAGCATATCCACCTGGCGCACTTCTTTGGAGTGACTGCGACTGATCTCAATGGTTTCACTCGATGCGGTCATGGACAACGCCACGGCCAGAACCATGACTGCCGCCAGAGCAGGCGCAATCAGATAGAGCAAATCAATAATGGATACCTTGCCGGCCAGGAAGACCATCAGCGTGGTCACATCACCGGTGATCAATGACACCCCACCCGAGTTGACCGAAAAAACCACCAGGGTAGCAAACTTGATGGTTTTCTTATCGGACAATCGCAACGACAAAATCAATGCCATGGAAACCAATGTCGCGGTGATGTTGTCAGCCAGCGAGGAGAATACAAAGCAGAATATTGCCACCAGAAACATCAACGCCCGCTCGCTGATCCGGTTGGGCAGGATGATGTATATCATGTTTTCGATCATCCCTTTTTTATTCAGGTAAGCGACGAACGTCATGGCCGCCAGCAGGAACAACCAAAGGCTGGCAATTTCGGCAATATTCTCACCCAGAGCATCGATAACTGACTCATGACCTTCCGTTCCGGAGGAACTGATAAACAGAATGATCCAGGAGATAGTCCCTACGAATAACGTTGTCTTTGCTTTGTTGATATGAATTTTTTCTTCCAGCACTACACCCAGCAAGGCGACAACTGCAAGAGCAACCAGAATAATATTCAACATTGAAATTAATCGCTTATGTGTTCAGATTTAAAGGAGGTTTGACGCAAGTCAAGGAAAATTGGAAGCGGGATGATACCGGCTTTACCAGCAACATGCGACGGGTGACAGGGAATAATTACTATTTTTTTCCTTATCACCCCATCGATCATATCCAATGGCTACAGCCGTTACTTTGTAATGGTTTCCACTTGATTTGACGATACCCTGAACTCTTGATGATTTCCGGTGATTAGTTCCTCACCAGTTCATAGGCCTCGCGAATTTTCTGGGTTTTTTCTGTGGCCAGCTTGACCATTTCCTCGGGCAACCCTTTGGCAACCAGTTTGTCGGGATGATGTTGGCTCATTAACCGTCGATATGCCTTCTTGATTTCGGCCTGTGAACTGTCTGACCCTATACCCAGCAGTTCAAACGCCTCCTTCCGGGACATGGACTGCTCTGCCCGTGCGGCCCGATGGCCGGAATGCTGGTAATCACCGCCGATGCCGATAGCCGCTTTCACCAGTGCTTCAATCTGGCGATATACATCTTCGTGAAACCCCAGCAACTCACATAAGCGCAACAACAATGCATCTTCACTCGGGTGTAATACACCATCGGCATACGCCGCCTGAACCTGAATCTCCATGAACATGCGCATCAGATTTGCGCGCCGGCCACATTCACTGCGTAACTGTTTCATCACATCTTCAAGGGGAAAATCCGACTCCTTGCCTTTGTAGAACAGCTTTTGGGCAGCCTGGCGCATCTCTGCAGACAGGTTCATCTGCTGCATCACCGTCTCAGCCATGGCAATTTCATTTTTGGATACCCGGCCATCCGCCTTGGCCACCGCGCCCATCACCGAAAACGTCGCAGTGAAAAAAGCCATCTGTACTCGTTCCTGTTCTCCTGGAGAAAGGTCAGGCCCGTCTATATTGGTAAAGTGTTTGGCACCCACATCAACGTTATGCCCAAACACCACTCCCAGCAATGCACCTATTGGTCCTCCCACCAAAAAGCCAAAAGCACCACCTACTATTTTTCCCCACCAGCTCATCTGATACCTCTCGTCTGCAAGCCCTACATTGAGTCATGCCGGATCCTCCCGGCGGCCTATATCTTACCCATTAATGCCAGGGATAATCCCTTGAAAGCAGCAAAATTTTTCATTCTCCACACAAAATTAATGAGGTGAGGATGCAAACATCTTTTTAAAACCCGATCTAAATCCGACTCATTATGACGGCTGCCAGTACTTCTGCTTATTCATCAGATAAACCACCTGGCTCTGCTTGCTGAAAAACCATGAGGCTGTTAAAACCGAAACCTGACAATCGATATAAGGGTAATCTCTTCGTGGCGGTTTCATTAAATTACGTGTCATTGATCCGGCGTTACTGGCCAATGCTGGGTTTCGGACTTATTACGGTTTTTTGGGGTAATTTCGGTCAGTCTTTTTTTATCAGCTGGTTTGGAGCCGCCATCCAGCGGGAGCTCAACCTGACAGCCACCACTTATGGGCTGACTTACTCTGCCGCCACGGTTATCAGCGGCCTTTCCATCATGATACTGGGAGGGCTGATTGATAAAATCAAAATCCAGCATTTCGTCCTGTTGTCCAGCACAGGGCTATTCCTGGCTGCGCTGTTCATGTCTCAGGTCCAGAGTGTCAGTATGCTGTTACTGGCATTTTTTATGTTGCGGTTTTTTGGCCAGGGCTTGTTACCCCATACCTCTGGCACCGCCATGTCAAAATACTTTTCCAGCAATCGCGGCAAGGCATTGAGTATTTCATCAAACGGCGTGCCGCTCGGAGAAGCATTATTGCCGGCAATCGCGGTAGCGCTGATCGCAGCCATTGGCTGGCAACATACCTGGCTGGTAGTGGCCATCACGGTTCCATTGCTGTTTCTGCCGATGGCGCTGTGGCTGCTGAAAATATCCGGTCCGGCGGAAGCTGAACAGACCACGTACTCCCACACAGCAGCAGGTCAGGCCGACGGCTCCCGGCGGACACTGCTGACTGACCGGCGTTTCTGGTGTGCACTGCCGCTGGTGTTGATGCCGCCGTTTTCCGTCACCGGGATATTCATTCACCAGGGTTTTATTCTGGAACAAAAACACTGGTCGAGCACATTGTTTGCGCTGACGTTTACCGTCTATGGGGTCATACACTGGTGTGCATCATTTGTCACAGGACCACTGATTGATCGCTACAGCGCCACCCGTTTATTCAGTTTTCTGGGTGTTCCTTTTGCCATTGGCCTGATCCTGACCGGCTCACTGAATCACGTCTACATGGCGTTTGTCATGATGATCATGATGGGCCTGGGCATGAGTATGATGGGATCGGTCGTCGGTTCCATGTGGGCAGAGGTTTACGGCACTGCCAATCTGGGCAGTATCCGCTCGCTCATAACATCCCTGATTATTTTGAGTACGTCGGCTTCGCCGATACTGCTGGGTTTTCTGATTGATCACGGAATGACCGCCAATCAATTACTGACGGCCCTGGGAACATACGCCCTGATCAGTACGATATTGAGCTTGTTTTCCTATCACCGCCGGATCGCCATACCCCGTCGATGAACATTGCCGGGAGTTCGTCTTACTGATTCAACGCAGCCATGATGTCAGCAATCTTGCGTTTCAGCCGCATCTCGTTGGCTTTACCCATACGAACATACAGCTTCTGGATCGGGTCCTGAGCTTCATTTCCTTCATCCAGGAATTCATATCGGCCATAAGCATCCTGGGGTTTCAGGTAGTAGTTGGTCTGTTCAATCGGGTTGGTGTCCAGCAATACCTGTAATGCCTGCCGGGTACGTGATGCGAACGAGATATTGCCATAGCCCAGCAACGAAAACTCTTCTTCGAATCGCGGCAGGTAAACCTTATAGGTGGCCACCAGTGTTGAGGTTTTGAGGTTGGAAATCATATCGATATAGGTGACATAACGAGCATAGTTGTTCTCGCTGATGGCGAGCCCAGCAGATGTTTCCCGGGCAATAAAGTTACTTCTGGGCGTAGGCACCACCATTTGCCGATAAACGAGATCATGCTCGGCAATACCGTTGATCACTGACACAAAACGAGACACCAGATTATCAGTCAGTACCCATTGAGTGATCAGGTCTGCCGAAGGCTCGTCGTTATATAATTCTCTGGCCCGCTCCTGAATTACCTCAGCCTTTGGCGGCTCACCGTCAGTACCCAGGTCGTCAATGGTTGCCAGGGTTACTGGTTCAGCAACTTTGGTGGGTTGCCCTGATTCTTCGGATTGTTCTGCCAATTGCTCATTAAAATCCGGATCCAGAGTCTCTGCGGTGCTGGCTTGATTGGTCGTCTGACCTGACGACGTGGATGGCCCGTTGGGGCTGACATTGGAAGGCGTGTCCGGAACAGGGATGGTTTCGACCGACGTAACAGAGTCATTATCGCGAACCAGGTTGCTGAAGAAACTGCTGGATACAAAACCGGCAATCACGATGGCCAGAATAATAATCAACAAAATCATGATATAAATCAGCGGAACCCGACCCTGCTGATTCCGACGATTTAACATAACTGACTGGCCTTTTTTTATCATAAGACTGCGACTCCACGTTCTGACCGGATATGTACAGAGATCGTTCAATACTAAGGTAAAGCGGTACTGCCTTCCAAGGGATTCAGGTATTCTACAGAGTTTTTACGCTGGTAAATTTCAGGCAATGCTCCAACAGGCTTTATATCTTCTCGAACACACTTATGGCTATTCAGCCTTTCGCGGTCAACAGCAGCATATCATCGAATCCGCGCTGGCCGGTGAGGATGTGCTGGTTCTGATGCCAACCGGTGGCGGCAAAAGCCTGTGTTATCAGATCCCGGCACTGATACGCCCAGGTCTGGGCATTATCGTGTCACCGTTGATCGCCCTGATGCAGGATCAGGTTTCCACATTAACGCAACTGGGCATCAAAGCAGCATTCCTGAACTCGACGCTAAGCGCGGACGAACGACGCACCGTCGCGTATGATCTGCGCCAGGGAAACATAGACCTGCTCTATATCGCTCCGGAGCGGCTGCTGCAACCTGGCACATTACAGTGGCTGCAACAGTTTCAGATCTCTCTGATTGCCATTGATGAAGCGCACTGTGTCAGCCAATGGGGTCATGACTTCCGGGCCGATTATCTGCAATTGAATCAATTGCGCGAGGCTTTCCCCGGGGTGCCAAGAATAGCCCTGACCGCCACTGCCACCCCCCGGACTCAGGAAGAAATTGTTCAGCGTCTTGAGCTCAATGCCCCAAAGCAGTTTGTCAGCAGTTTTGACCGACCGAACATTCGTTACTCGGTTCAGGCCAAACAGGACGGCCGCAAGCAGCTGATCAAATTTCTGGCCACCCAACGGGGCAACTCAGGCATCATCTATTGTCTGTCGCGGAAGAAAGTCGAGGCGACCAGCGAATGGCTGCAAAGCCGTGGGTTGAATGCACTGCCGTATCATGCCGGACTGCCAACCGAGTTACGGGCTCATCATCTGACCCGTTTTCTGCGCGAAGAGGAGATCATCATGGTGGCCACCATTGCCTTTGGGATGGGCATCGATAAGCCCGATGTACGCTTTGTGGCGCATCTCGATCTGCCCAAAAGTATGGAGGCTTACTATCAGGAAACCGGCCGCGCCGGTCGTGATGGCGAACCCGCCGAAGCCTGGATGGTCTACGGCCTCAATGATGTCATGCACTTGAGTCAGATGGTGGACCGCAGCGAAGCTCATGAAATCTTCAAACGCAATGAAAAAGCCAAACTTGAAGCCTTGCTGGGATGGTGCGAGGAAACCAGTTGCCGGCGTCGCTCTCTGCTGGCCTATTTTGGTGAACAACACGAGACCGACTGCGGCAATTGCGATACCTGTCTGACACCCCCCAAAACCTGGGATGCCACTGAACCGGCGCGCAAGCTGTTATCGTGTATCTATCGCACCGGCCAGCGCTTCGGTGCCGGACACGTTATCGATGTGCTGCGGGGAAAAATGAATGAACGCATGAAGGATCTCGGCCATAACCACTTAAGTGTATTTAACATTGGTGCACAACTCAGTGAGCAAAAATGGCGCTCTATTGTCCGACAGCTACTGGTCAAAGGATTTATTCATTCCGACGCGGATCAATACGGTGCCATCAGTCTGATGGAAAGATCCCGCCCGTTATTACGGGGCGAAATACAGCTGTTTTTGCGTGAAGATATTGACTCCAAACCTGAAAATATGCGAAAAACCAAAACCTCCCGCTACAACGAAGTCAGTGACAATGATCGCGAACTCTGGCAGGCGTTGCGGGCCTGCCGGAAAACCCTGGCCGACGAATTCGGCATCGCTCCGTATATGGTCTTCCACGATGCAACCCTAATGGAAATGATGGAATATCGTCCCGAAACAGCCGACCAGTTACTGGGCATTTCCGGTGTGGGCGAATCCAAGCTGGAAAAATTCGGCGATGCGTTTCTGGAGGTTTTGCGGGAGCATGCTGAATAATTCTGTAACGTAGTGTACTCATTGCTTCTTTACCAGCAGTAAATACCCGCCGGGTTCTGATATATCCAACAGGAGTAATTATGGAAATAGATTACCTCAATGCCGGTTCGGGAGAATTGATTGTCCTGGTCCATGGTGCCCTCGCAGACAAGCGCATGTGGATACCGCACATGAATCTGTTGCAGGATAAATATGAAGTGCTGTCACTGACCCAGCGTCACTTTGATGGCCAATCTCAAGGCCCATTCGGATTGAATACTCACGCACAGGATCTGGCAGAGTTTTTGGGTAACCAGTTTTCAACGCACTCACGTATTCACCTGATTGGCTGGTCTTATGGTGCCGATGTTGTACTCAATACCTTGACTCAACATGCATTGCCAGTGTCCAGCGCCATGGTCTACGAACCCGGCTTTCCAGGCTGTGTCAATGAGACAGATATGGCACTGCTGGGTAGCGATGCCCAACAGATGTTTGGCCCGGTATTCAGCGCAGTAGCAGAAGGGCAACTGGACAAGGCGGTGGAAGCATTGATCGATGGTTCGGGCAACCAGACCGGTTATTTTCACTCGCAACCGGAAGTCCTGAAAAAACAACAACTCGAACTTGCCAACACGCTGCCGCTACAACTGGATCGCAGTGAATTTCCCAAACTGGATGAAATCGCCTTGGGGAACCTGGACATCCCGGTCACAGTTGCTTTTGGCAGTCGAACCAGAAGCCTGTTTGGCGTTGTTTCTAAATCCGTGCACCATGCCATTCCAGGCAGTCAATTGTGCGAAATCGAAGGTGCGAATCATATGTTGCCGCTGGAAAGCCCGGACAAATTCACCACCATTATTTCAGAACATATGGAAAGGATTCAGCGATAATTCAGCGTGTGCATCAGACACTACCGTTCATCAGGGGATGCGGATAAATCCCCTGATCATTTCGTTATCCATCAGCCGGCCAAGAACACCCGGCTGTTTCAATCTCTGACAACAAAGCACAAAAAATATAAGGATCATAATGAAATACCATTACCTTCTGCCATTCATCGCAATCGGTGCGTTTACCGGCTGTGCCACTGCCCCTACTGAACTGAAGGACGTTGAGGCCATTTCATACGCAGACACCGTCTACCTGAAACAGGAAGATGTGTTTTCAGCATTCAATGCGTATGAAACTAAAATCAACAATCGTGTAAACCGGTTGGAATATCAGGTCAATGAACTGGAATCCAGATTGGAAAATATGGCTACCAGTGCTGACAACAACTCGACGGTGGAAATCGTCGATGGCAGCCGAAAACAATGGGCCTGTACCCTGACCCATTCAGAGAAACGCTTTATGGCGCAATCATTGAATAAGGCAGCAGCTACATTTAACGTGATTAATAAATGTCTGGCTGGCGGTGTCGATGATTTTTATTGTCAGGAAAGAGATGTCGTCTGTTCAGACGAATAATATCGGCTCCGTGCCACTATCCACGCCAGCCTGACCTCAACACAGGCTGGCTCGTCACCGTCACACGGTTGACTCTAAAACAAATTTTCAGCTACCGGCGTTTTCGATACCTTTTTGCTTCAACCAGTCACATGACGGTTGGTAGCCGGATGAACAGGCTGTGGTCTGCATAAATACATCATCACCAACCGATTTTCCGTCATACGACACCGCAATGTTATAGCAACTGTCAAAATCGCTCGAACAAACCTGTCCGGCGACATTTTTCCAGCTGACGCAGGCGGAACCATCTCCCAACAGGCAGGATTGTCCAAAATACTGGAGTGCCGAAACATTTTCGCCGGCCTGTTGATGCTGTACTCCAAGGTTGGTACACGCCACTGAGTCCTTCAGGCTGCACCCCATTTCCCAGAACGAGACCGCTTCCCCAGCCTTTCCATCGGCATAATACTGATTGCCGACATTGGCACATCCCACGGAACTGCCCAGCCTGCAGGCTTTTTTATTCCAATACAGCGCATCATCGGAACGGTCTGCGAATTGCAGGCAGGCCGCCGCATCACCACCATCGCATTGGATCATCAGTGGATCACCGGCCGGAAGCGGCAGACCCGCAGTTTCTTCGGTCGAATTCCCGCAACCGGCCAGAGCCATCGCCAGACAGCCACCAATGCACCAGCGGAACGATGTTGAAAACAGGTGGATATTGTTTTGAGGCATATTCATTGAATACTCCTTTTCAGGTAATTAAATCGATGACGCTCGCTGTGGCTTTGAGTGTAGCTGCGTTGAACAAAAATGCTGCATCGACACACGGCTCCACAATGCACCATTTTGGGTCGGCGACTATAATATGATTACTGCACCCGGTCGAGCGGCCATGTACTAAAACTGTGGAGTCAGTCACTGACCATATTCAATCTGCCCGACGGACAGGTCATCACGGTAACAACAAAGGGAAACGGGCAAGGTGTCCAGCAAAGATGCCGTGCAGGGACAGGGAGAGAGAAAGAGCAGAAAGAGGACAGGAAGAGAAGAATCTGACGACCGGCCGGTCATGAATGGTTAAGCGACCAGCCGGGTTATTTCGGTCAGGCCAGGACCTCGTCAAACAGATCATGCATCATGGCAAACGCCCGTCTGGCAACAACCGGATTATATTGAGTCCTGCCAGGCATATTGGCGTAGGGATCGGTAAACGCATGCAGGGTTTTACCAAAATTCACCAGCTGCCAATCGGCTCCAATACGAGTCATCTCAGCTTCAAATGCCAGTCTTTCAGCTTCGGGTACTAACGGATCATCTGCCCCGTTGAGTACCAGCACCGGTCCGGCGGGGGTTTTGGACTGTTCCGGGTTCGGTGTCTGCAACAAACCATGCAACGAGACGAATGCCTTCATCGGCACTCCGGCGCGAGCCATTTCCAGGATACAGGCACCACCAAAACAGAAACCAAACACGGCGAGATTGTCTGCATTGACCCCCATCGCCGTGGCCTCGGTTTTCAGCACTTCATAAGCGGCCTGTAACCGACTGCGCAGACCAGCGTTATCCTGGGCCAGTCGTTGCATTTCATCCCGCAGCGCTTCAACAGAGGCAGAATGAAATTCCACACCATAGGGGTCCAGCACCAGAATCACACTGTCTTGTTTTACCTGCTCACTGGCCACTTCAATCGCCAAAGGACTGATCCCTTTAAAATTGGGGGCCATCAACAGCCCGCGAGTTGGCTTGCTGCCTTCCACATACACCAGGCGGCCTTCGAAAGATCGGCCCTCGTGCTCGTAGGCTATCGGCTTAACTATGACTTCACTCATGCTTTGTTCTCCGTGGTCCAGAAAAAATGTCTGCAGATGACTCGTCACCGTCGACATGATGGCCAAATTTATCACTCGATACGAAACGCTGAAACCGTTGGCGGTCATCTTCACTCAATCCATTCAAAGGGTGCTTTTTTGCCCATGTCTGTATGGCATGACCGCCTTCTGATCAAAGACCGGATTGATGAATGGTCGAGGCGTTAATCCATTGCCTCCAAATCATAAATAATGGCACTGGCGACATCGATGACCGGTAGCTGGATACCTATTTTCATCAGTGCATCACCGCGGTATACACCGGCATCAGCCATCAGTGTCCGGTTGGGGCGAAGTTGCCCGTGGTGCGCATAAGGATCGTGAATGGCCGTCAGGCTATAACGTTTTTCCGGATCCAGGCCAGCCAGTCGCAGGCGACCCGGCATCAGGTAATCACAACGATCCAGTGCCGCAATGGTAAATGATGCACGCCGCTTGTCCGTCGAAACCACGCCATTGCACAGTAGATACGATTCCGGAGTATCGACCCGGATCCAGTCACCAGTATGGAAAAATGTCCGATTGTCTTTGTAATACGCCAGCATCTGTCTGACAGTGGCTTCGTCGTCCGCCGACAGGCTGTCAAGTGCCAGTTCCAGTCCCATGTGCCCATACAGGCTGGTCATCAATCGAAACATCAGATTGGTCGAACGACCGGTGGTGTGGGCTTTTTCAACACTGACGTGAGAGCCCATGATCTCGTTGCTGAAGAAAATTGAATAGGCCTGTTGCAGGCGCTGCCGTTCTACCGGGTCAATACAGTCGGAAGCCCAGACCCGTTGGGTATAGCGCAGGATCTCAAAATCGATCCGGGCACCACCGGAAGAACAGGACTCAATTTCCACCGTCGGATGGGCATCATTAATGCTGGCCAGCAATCGATAGAGCGCTTCCACCTGCCGATGCACTGACGCAACACCGGCTGATCCGGGCTGCACAAGATCGCGGTTCATATCCCACTTGATGTAATCAATGCGATATTGACTGAGCAAACCGTCGAGACGCTCATAGAGATAGTCAAATACTTCGGGCCGGGACAAATCCAGCACCATCTGGTTACGTCCAAGCACCTGATCATAACCGTCCAGCTTCAATACCCAGTCAGGGTGCGCCCGATACAGATCGGAGTCGGGATTAACCATCTCCGGCTCAAACCATAAACCAAACTCCATACCTTTTTCATTCACCGCATCAATCAGATACTGCAACCCGCCGGGGTGTTTCCGCTCATCCACATACCAGTCGCCAAGACCGGCAGTATCATCATTGCGTCCGCGAAACCAGCCGTCGTCCAGAATAAAACGCTCCACCCCCATTGACGCGGCCTGGTCTACCAGTTTAAGCAGAGCCTTTGGTTCATGAGAGAAATACAGCGCCTCCCAGGAATTAAAATGGACCTTGCGAGGCTGAGTGACAACATCCAGACGCAGGCGTTTTTTCAGAAACCGGTGAAACTGCAACGACATCTGACTGAGACCATCACCGGACCAACTGCCATAAAGCCACGGCGTCGAATAGCTTTCATCCTTCGCAAGGGCAACCTCTCCTGGATACAACCACTCACCTGCCTGAATATAACGCCCGCCCTGAACGGCTTTTTCCGCCACCAGGCGATGGTTACCACTGGCGGCCAGATGCAGCCCAAAGACTTCACCACTCTGTTCGGTAAAGCCTGGAGTCCCGGCCACGATTCCGGGAAAAGCGTCACTGGAAGTCCGTCCTTTGCGATTCTCTTTGACCACCCGGTTGGCCGGCCAGCGCTGTCGCCCGGTGACAAATTCTCTGGCCCAATGTCCATGAAAAGTTAACAACTCATCGGCATAGCCAGGCAGGCTGACGGTGTTGCTCAATCGATGCACTAAAAACTCACTGTCCGCAGTATTGGTCAGGCTGGAGTGAAAACCGACAACATCGGTTTCGGTATCCATGGTCACGGTAATGGTCAAGATGAGTTGAGCAATCTCATCCCGGGCACAAAACACCAGTTCCCGGTCAGATGCCTCCACCGCTGTCAGCTGAAAGCGCGGTGCCCAGTGTTGCCGCTGACGATGCCCTTCAATTCCGGCTTCACCGTGAAAGCCGGCTCCGGGTTCCGGTACGATTGACAAAACCGGGAACTGATCCAGATATCCGGCCGTCAATACAGCATCCGTCAGACCAGCCAGTTCATCGTCTGTTGCAGACTTTAGCGTCTTTCCCCAATAGACCACTTCAGGCAATCCATGTTGACAGGATTTGATGATGATCGACGAACGTGTGCCATGCAGGCGATACCAGGCATTCATGAAGACAGACTCCTCGTTATTTTTTTAACAGTGTAGGTTGCCAGATCCTTCCGGGATATCCCAAAATAGCGAAATTATTTCCCAAAAAGTAAGGTAAGCATGGTGCAGCAAGACAGTCCTCTGAGTCTGTTTGATCATCCCCAGCAAATTGTCTTTGAAGCTCATAAGCCCTGGGTGATGGATCACAACCACTGGCATGGCCATCTGGAGGTGAACATTCCCTTTGGCCAGCCGGTCAGTTACTCCTTTAACGGTCAGGATGTGCTGATTCCGGCAGATCAGGTCTCCATCTTCTGGGGTGCGCATGCCCATCGACTGACCGACAGTCACGACTGTCCGTTCATGGGGATTCTGAATCTTCCGGTACATCTGTTTTTATCGTGGCCGCTGGAGCACGGCCTGGTTGACCGGTTAATGAACGGCGCAGTATTGACCGCCAGACAGGAAAACCTGTTGAGTCAGCAACAATTGATCAAATGGCGGGAAGAATACGAGTGTGGGGACCAGCAACTGCGGCAGCTGGTTGAACAGGAACTGATTTTGTTATTACGAAAACTGAGTCACTATGGCTGGCGCGAAGTTCTGAGTGACAGAGCGAGAAGCCGGAGTCAGCATTTTGGCCATCCGTCCGGCTTTACCCATATCCAAAGCATCCTGCAATTTATCGCCCGGAATTATGACCGCCGGATTACCGTGGGGGATATTGCCGGGCATGTCAATCTTCACCCCAAATACCTCATGCAGCATTTTCATCGGGTGATGAGAATGACCGTCAAACGTTACGTCAATTCCCTGCGAACCAGTCACGCCCGGGCATTGTTATCAGATACGTCACGGCCGATCATGGATATTGCGCTGGCAGTAGGCTTCAGTTCCACCAGCCGGCTGTATGATGCCTTCAAAAAAGAAGTTGGTATGACACCTAAACAGTATCGTGACAGTTTTCAGCGCAAATAATCTTATCGCTTCTTTTCAGACACGACTTTTATGCCGATCTCGACCGCCTCTTCCACTTTTTTGCGCATTTCCCCAAGTTCCTGACGCGATAGATAAAATGCCATATCCACCGAGTGGCGGTAATAACGCGGTGGCAGATGGTTAAGCGCCACGCAGGCGATATCCTCTAGCTCACTGGTTTCGAACAACTGTTGCTGATTCTTTTGATATAGCTCTTCAACCACCAGGTTTTCATAAAAATTCTTGATATCCGCTTCGATCGTCATAGTGTTTGTCCCTGCTGGATAAACGCGACAAATTCATCGCGAGGTAATGGCTTACTGAAATAATAGCCCTGTATTTCATTACTGCCATGTTTCTTCAACCACTCGACCTGCACTTTGGTTTCGACGCCTTCGGTAATAATTTTGAGATTCAACGCATGGGCCATTTGAATAATGGCTTCAACCAGCGTTTCATTGGAACGGTTGCCAGGGATACCAACGACAAAACTGCGATCAATCTTGAGTTTATCCAGCGGAAAACCATTTAAGGTGGACAATGATGAATAGCCGGTACCGAAATCGTCTATGGCCAGGGCAACACCCAATTGCTGCAAGCGCTTCATGATTTCAACCGAAGCATCCAGATCATGCATCAAGTGGCTTTCGGTAATTTCCAGTTCCAGTTGATCATAGGGCATGCCGGTAACGCTTACGATATCCCTGATCATATTGACTAATCCGGTGTGTCGAAACTGTCCCGCAGAGAGATTAACCGCCACAACGGCCTGATCAATGATGCCCTGTTGTTTCAGTTCTCCCCAGAATTCACACGCCTGACGCAAGACCCAGTCACCAATGGGTATGATGATACCGGTAGCTTCAGCCACGGGAATGAACTCATCCGGCGAGACATTCCCTAGCCCAGGATGTTGCCAGCGTAACAGAGCTTCTGCACCGACAATTAATCCGGTAGATAAGCTGACCTGTGGCTGAAAGTACAAGTGCAGCTCATCTCTTTCCAGTGCCGTTTCCAACCCTTTCTCCAGCATTCGCTGACGTTCGTAGGCCTCACCCATGGCCGGATGATAAAAGATGGTTTTCTGATCCTGCGACAATCGCAAAGCAGTCTGACAACGCGATATCAGAGAGCCTGCCTTGTCATTGTCGGTAATGATCGTACTGGCAATTCTGACTCGCATCAGAAATTCCAATTCACCCAACCCATAAGGCCGCGCCAGTCGATGGCGGATTTTTTCCATCAATTCCAGCAGGGAATCCTGATCCATCGACAATACGGTCATGCCAAACACTTCGTCAGCCCACCGATAGCCAGCCCGTAACGCCCGATAGTCGGTTATCAGAGTATTGACCCGCTCGGCGATTTCGGAGCTGACCATGTCAACATGGTTTTGTCCGTGAGAGGACAAAACATCTTCATAGCCATGGAACTGGATCAACAATAAATAACTGATACCGTGACGATTATTATTCTGAAGATCTTCGTACAGCTGAAAACGGTTATACAGACGAGTCACCGGATCGTGGGAGGCACGATAAACCAGTTCGTTTTTGATACGCTCCTGTTCAGTCACGTCCTCCATATAGACGTGCAGCTGTGGCGGTAGCGACAGATAATGTACCCGATACTGAAACTGTCGATAACCCAATGTACCGAACCAGTCACGATGGGGCGGATCAGAGTTTTTTACCTCCTCAAGCAATGAGGCCAGATTTTTGGGCAATAATGCGGAAACATCCTGAGCCGGCATCTTCAAAACTTTCAACAACTGATAAGAGGCCGGATTGGCATACGCAACCTGACCATCCTTGGTAAGGCTCATAACCGGATGCGGGTTATATTCCGGAAAAGCCTGTAGCATCCTGATTTTGCTGTGCTTGATTATCAACAGATACAACAGCCAGCCAAGCAGAGAAAATACCGCCAAAACGATCATGCTCAATGCGACAGTCAAAATGGTCAGGCGTGAAATTTCCTGGTTATGTATGGTCGAGGCATTGCGTTCGAAGCGGTCAAAAAAATCACTGATGTCAGCCATGACCGGGTGCATTTTTTGCTCCAGCTGTAACATCTGCTGTAACCGGTACTGCACGGCCAAATGATTGATAGGTGACTGATCCAGTTCGGTAATGATGATACCTGCGGTGGTGAAATAAGTTTGCAACAGACTGTCAAGCTGGCTTACTTCGTCCATGTTCGCCAGCTGCTGTTGCAGCTGCTTCATCTCAGTAGAAACCTGTTCATGCAGCCTGACCGCAGTGGCCCGAAACTGGTCCGGATGGCGCTGCTCAAAATAGGCTCCAAAAATGAGTCGTTCATAACGATCCAAATACATCTGAAGTTCGCTGAGTGCCCTGTCATTCACGTAGGTTTCCGAGGCACTGCTCAGCAACTGGTCCCGTAACTGTACGCCGGTCTTCAATGCCAGCAGACTGGTGACAATCCCAGTGCCCAGTACGCCCAACAATGCCAGTGTCAGGTAAGTATTCAGAAATACACGCACATCGTCACTTCCATGGTTTTTTAACAACAAGCTTAGCACTTGAATCAGATAAATAACGGGAAAATCTATCCGTTCGTTAACCAGATCAGGTTTTGAAGTATGCAAATAGTCGCATGAGTGTCTTCATTTGAGAAAGAAGGTCTGGAGAGCATTTAAAAACTGGTCGACAGCGCAGAATTGGTGTCAATAAACGGGCCTTCTTTACACCGAAGGCCCGGATCCAGAGAAGATTTACTGAGTATCAGTCGTCATCGAGGAAACATTCTGGAATCCACGGGGTAACTTGTTACCACGACGACCCCGCTCACCCCGATAATGCTCGAGATCTGCGGAACGAAGTTTAAGATTACGTTTACCGGCGGAAATTACCAGAATATCGTCTGTCGACACAATAATTGCACCGATCATATATTCCTGACCGGCTTTAAACCGATCAGTTGGAATACCGATCATTTTATTGCCTTTACCTTTGGCCAGCTCAGGTAAATCCTGCACAGGGAACACCAGCAAACGCCCTTCATTACTGACCACGGCAATCAAGTCTGTTTCCTTCTGCCGGACCATAGATGGCATCATAACTTCTGCACCATCAGGAACGTTTATGACCGCTTTACCCGCTTTGTTTTTGCTATCGAGATCTTCAAGCCGGGCAACGAAGCCATAACCTGCGGTTGTACACAGCAATACCTGTTGATCCGCTGCCCCCATTAACATGCCTTTAAATTCAGCACCCGGTGGAGGATTGATCCGGCCACTGAGAGGCTCTCCCTGCCCACGGGCTGACGGTAATGTATGTGCCGCAACGCTGTAGGAACGACCGGTGGAATCCAGCAACAACACATTCTGGTTGGACTTGCCTCGCACACTGGAGGCATATTCATCACCCGATTTATAGGCCAGTCCGGAAACATCAAAGTCATGACCTTTCGCCGAGCGAATCCAGCCTTTACGCGACAGAATCACGGTGACAGGATCTGCGGATACCAGTTGCTCTTCACTCAGAGCCTTGGCTTCGGCACGTTGAACAATCGGCGTACGTCGGTCATCCCCAAATTTTTCCGCTGCTTCCATCAGTTCTTTTTTAATCAGCGTCCGCATACGTGCCGGACTGCCAAGAATTTTCTGCAGCTTTTCCCGCTCCTGGGCCAGATCTTCCTGTTCACCCCGGATCTTCATTTCCTCAAGCTTGGCCAAATGCCGTAACTTCAGCTCAAGGATTGCTTCAGCCTGGGTGTCGGTAAGATTGAAACGTGACATCAGAACCGGCTTGGGTTCGTCCTCGTGACGGATAATCGCGATAACTTCATCGATATTTAAAAAGGCAATCAGCAAGCCATCAAGGACATGCAGCCGGGCTTCGACTTTTTCCAGCCGATAGTTCAACCGGCGGGTCACGGTATCAGTGCGGAAAGACAACCATTCGGTCAGAATCCGGTTCAATGGTTTAACCTGCGGCCGGCCATCCACACCGATCATATTCAGGTTCACCCGGTAGGTCCGCTCCAGGTCAGTGGTGGCAAATAAATGCGCCATCACCTCTTCCACATCAATTCGGTTTGAGCGGGGCTCAATGACCAGGCGGGTCGGGTTTTCATGGTCTGACTCATCACGCAAATCAGATACCATGGGTAGTTTTTTGGCCTGCATCTGCTGGGCGATCTGTTCCATGATTTTGGAACCCGAAACCTGATGCGGTAAATCGGTGATGATAATATCGCCGTTTTCGCGCATATACCTGGCCCGCATCCGCAACGAACCACGGCCACTCTCGTATATCTTTTGAATGTCTTCCCGCGACGAAATCAGTTCCGCCGCCGTCGGATAGTCCGGACCTTTAATATGGGTCATCAATTCCGAGACGGTCGCTTCAGGGTTATCCAATAAATGGATACAGGCAGAGACCGTCTCACGCAGATTATGCGGCGGGATGTCCGTTGCCATGCCAACCGCGATACCCGTTACGCCATTGAGCAGCACATGAGGTACCTGTGCCGGCAAAATAGCAGGTTCATCCATGGTGCCATCAAAATTTGGCAGCCATTCCACGGTTCCCTGGCCAAGTTCACTGAGCAGCAGCTCCGCGAATTTTGACAGCCGGGACTCGGTATAACGCATGGCAGCAAAGGACTTGGGATCGTCTGGAGATCCCCAGTTTCCCTGCCCGTCGACCAGCGGATAGCGATAGGAAAACGGCTGAGCCATCAATACCATCGCTTCGTAACAGGCAGAATCACCATGAGGGTGATACTTACCCAACACGTCACCTACCGTGCGGGCAGATTTTTTATATTTGGAACTCGCCTTCAGACCGAGTTCACTCATGGCATAAATGATTCTTCGCTGAACAGGCTTCAGCCCGTCACCCAGATGCGGCAGAGCCCGGTCCAGAATCACGTACATGGAGTAGTTGAGGTAGGCCTGCTCAGTAAACTGGCTGAGCGAGGTGGTTTCCACTCCGTCTTGGAATTTGGGGTCAGACATAAATTCAATGATATCAATGGGTTAATTTCAGCGTGTAGTGTGTCAGTTGAGACCCGAAAAGACAATTACAGCCTTGTAAACCTGCCCACCCCGAAAAAAGAGGCACAAATACGCTTTAATACAAAAAAAATACTTAATATTTTCCTACGAGTTCCGCTAACATATTGAACTAGTTCTCATTTTGAAGTGAAATACCGCCCCGAATATAACCATTGATGGGTTGTCTTTAAGTTGTCTGTTGTGGAGTTTTTTATGAAAGCCATCATTCTGCTATTAATCTCAGGTGCCTTATTAGTTGGTACTCCCTCGGTTATGGCAGGAAATTTCATTTCGATTCATGACCAATGTGCTCAGAATACTCATTCCCAGAATTGCACAGCTAGTGAACAGAAGGTATCCCAGGCAGCTCATTTGAATACTACCGGGCCGCTGCTGACCATGGCACTGGTTGTCCTGTTAACACTGATTGTCAGAGAAAAAAACAGCAGCGATATAACAGAATAAGTACCCCACTAAAGGACAAAGACAACTCTCCGGCAATTTAGCTCCCCCGGCTTTCTAATCCTTTCCCTTTTCCCTACCATAGTCAGACAACTTCCAACCTGACTCGGGTAAGGGTTTATGGCTAGACTGATACGCGCGCTCTTCTACTTCTTCTGTCTGCTCTTGATGCTGGTGTCTGCATTGGGTGTCACTGTCTACATTAACTTACAGGGCAGTCTGCCCAGGCTTGAAGGCCACCTCGACGGAGTTCCTGTCAGTCAAAGCATCAATATTTCCCGCGACAGCAATGGCACTCCCCTGATTGAGGCCGGACAACGCAGTGATACGGCCTTTGCTCTTGGTTTTCTGCATGCTCAGGAACGTTTCTTTCAAATGGATCTGCTACGTCGCAATGCTGCAGGTGAACTCAGTGAACTGATCGGTCCCTCGGCACTCGAACGGGATAAAAACAACCGGAAGTTTCAACTGAGACAACGTGCCGAAAACATGGTAAAAGCCATTCCTGACGACCAGCGTGCCTTGCTACAGGCTTACGCCGAAGGGGTAAACTACGGCCTGCACAGCCTGAAAAGTCGTCCTTTTGAATACTGGCTGCTCAGACAAAAACCCCAAGACTGGCAAGCCAGTGACAGTTTTCTGTGTCTGTTGTCGATGTACCTGAATCTGCAACAGGGCGATGGTGGATTTGAGCGCTCCATGCAAGTGCTCAAAGATTCTGTGCCTGCCGCCTGGTACCACTTTCTACAACCCACTGGTGGACAGTGGGATGCCATGATTACCGGCCCACAACCGCTGACCCCTCTCCTGATTCCCGACTCAGGCTGGCCTGCGTTCTCGTCCCAACAGGCACGTATTGCCGCTCAGCCTGCATTGGGATCCAACAACTGGGCCGTTGGCGGTAATCTGACCACCACCGGCAGCGCCATGGTGGCCAATGATCTTCATCTGACTCTGGGAGTCCCTAATATCTGGTACCGGGCATCGTGGCTGGATATCCAGCTGCAGCGCCAGTTAACGGGTATCACCCTGCCTGGAGCTCCATTTATGATCACCGGCAGTAACGGCCACATTGCCTGGGGCTTTACCAACGCCTATGGAGACTGGAGCGACATCATCACATTGCAGACCAATGACTCCGACACCATGTATCTGACGGCAACGGGCTGGGAAAGTTTTACCATCTATCAGGAAACCATTCATATCAACGATGGCAGTTCTGTACTCGAACCCGTCCGCCTTACCCGTTGGGGACCGGTGATTGGCCAGGATAATCAAGGGCATACGCTGGCCATTAAATGGGTGCCACTGGAGCATGACGGAACCAATGCCAATCTGGTGCGACTGGAAGCAGCGAATACGGTGGATGAAGCCCTCGCCTATGCTCCTCTCGTTGGCATCCCACATCAAAATCTGGCAGTTGCAGACAGTCAGGGTAATATTGGCTGGACCATCATTGGCCGTATTCCCAAACGGGTCGGCCTGGATGGTGAGTATCCTTCAGACTGGTCCAAAGGCGATAAATCCTGGCAGGGATTTTTACCGCCCGAACAATATCCAACGGTAAAACGTGATCGAAATGGCCGCATCTGGACCGCGAATTCCCAGGTGGTCTCCGGTGATGAGCTGAAAAAAATCGGTAACAGCGGTTATGACATTGGCGCTCGTGCACAACAGATACGCGACGACCTGGAAGCGAAAAACCAGTTTTCAGAAGCAGACCTGCTGGCGATTCAACTGGATGACCGGGCCGTTTTTTTGCAACGCTGGCACGAACTGATGGTAAGCCTGCTGGATGATCCGGCGGTTAACCATTCATCAGGCGTAGACGACATTCTCGGAAACTGGGAAGGCAGGGCCGGCAAAAACTCCGTTGGTTATCGTCTGGTTCGACATTTCCGTAACGAAGTCATCGATCAGACGATTGGCAGGCTTTATCAGCAAATCGAAGAACAGAGCCGCTTTTTTTCTATCCCTGCCGTCATAGAGTATGTTGATTATCCGGCCTGGGCATTGGTATCAGAACAGCCCGAGCATCTGTTACCGCAAGGTTATGATTCCTGGAGGGCATTCCTGGTGACCTGTCTGAATAACAGCATTGATGACTTAACCCAGAATGGTAAAGAACCCCTGAAACAGCAGACCTGGGGCAAGTACAACACTCTGAACCTGACCCATCCGTTAACCAAAGCACTGCCGTTCCTGTCATCCTGGCTGAACATGCCACATGAAGCGGTGGATGGTGATGATTATATGCCCCGAGTACAGGGGCCCGCATTTGGCAGCTCTGACCGTATGGTGGTCAGCCCTGGTCATGAACAGAGCGGTATATTCAACATGCCAACCAGCCAGGCCGGACATCCGATGTCACCTTACTATGGCAAAGGCCATCAGGATTGGGTTCAGGGGCATGCCAGTCCATTTCTGCCGGGTCCGGCCCAATGGACACTTGAAATAAGACCAGATAAATGAAAACAGAACGCCTGAGCTGAGAAGATCAGGCGTTCATGATTAATTGTCAGGCTCGCTTACCCAACATACGTTTTAACGTCAGGTCTTTGTCGACCCAATGGTGTTTAAAAGCACCTAGCAGATGAAGTGCAATAGTGGCTGCCAGGATATAACCCAGCCAAGTATGCAGTACATGCCCAATACTGGCTACCGTTTCATTGAAAGGAATAGCTTTATCGTCCTGATAATTGGAAGGCACCAGTTCCAGACCAAATATACTGATACCGTGCCCTCCAGCTCCGGATCCCATCATGCCTGAAATCGGCATTAACACAGTCGCCAGAATCAATATCCAATGAGCTGCATGAGCCACTGAATGCTCTATCTTTGGGTACTCTCTGACCGGTTCAGGCCATCCAAGTCTGTAACGCCAGACCACCCGTATCACTGCGAACAACAAAATAATCACACCTATCGCTTTATGATACGGATACAGTCCGTAACTATGATTAAAGGTCATATAAAAACCAACTGCTGTCAGTGCAATCATTGTCAATGCAACAATCCAATGCAAAAAAATGGTCATATGACTCAATTTGTCTTTGTGGTCCATATCTGGCTCCAATACCTAAACAGTTATTACATATACATTCATCACCAAAATGAATGTATTCATTTTCTGGCGGGCTATCGTCAATAAGTCAGCCTTGATATCCTCTTTACCGGATCAGGAAACTCCCGGAAAAGTCATGATTTTGGAATAAGAGCGAAAATTATTCCGATGCTTCATGCTGCTAAAAAATACCGGGCCTTTATTGCAAGTTGTGCCAGATAGTTTTCTCGGAAATGATTGTTAACAGCGAAATACCAATCCAAAAACAATGCTGCCACAAGCGCACCTTCCATGTCCTTTCGGTAAAGCGACTTATATAACAAACAAGATGAAGACCTGCCCTTCCAGCGGCCGAAGTAAACCTGATCTTTTAAAAAAATAAATGCCAAATGCTCAAAAAAACCAACTGCTTCTCAATTTACAACTTTACGAGGATACGCAGCTCACAATGATTCCAAAAAACATCGTCAGCATTTCCATTATCATCGAATCTAAAATGCTTGTTTTTAAGGTTTTCACGCCAACAACCTCTTCAGTTATTTAATTTTCCTGACGAATATCCGCAAATACTATCAACTTATTAAGTATGGAATTTTTTATTTTTTTCGGGTAGTAGAAAACCAATAGAATATTACAGACCAACACTTTTGTTACAACACGAAATACAAAGATACAAAACGGTTTCCAGTCGCCAATGTACTTTTTTAAGGGGCCTCTGAAAAACAGGAATAGTTTTGATGCAGGCGAGGAAGCACCACTCGCAACACCGCAGTTTACTGGAGTAAATGAGGATGTGAGACTGGGACTGACAACGTCCTGCGCGAAAATAGTCCCTTTTTCAGAGGTTCCTTAGAAGCAGCATGAAGCGTTTTTATGATAATTAATTGGAAGGAAAAATCCGTTATTCAAATAATTCATTATGGCGTAAAACAGTTCAGGAATGGCTCCTGCTGGTGGATCTTTTCTCCACATACTGTTTGTTAGATGACTCACGCAACATGACGCCATATAATCAGATTCTGTTTTCTGATCGGCAACAGAAACCATAAATTCACTGGCTAATTCTAGACCACAACCATAACCACATGTATTGCCATGATCTCGACATAATTGGACAGAAAAAAGCCGTTTATTTAAAAAATAACATGCATTACTTATCATCACATACATTATCGATATGAATCTGAAACAAAGTTTTCCACCGGTCATTGCAGAAAATTCTGAAATTCTTGTGCTGGGTTCCATGCCTGGTGAAGCATCGTTACGACAGCAACAATATTACGGTCATCCTCAAAATCTTTTTTGGCAAATATTACTGGAAAGCGAAGGGTACGAAACCAACACGCTGGACTATGCAGACAGGCTGACACTACTGAAAAGCAAAAAAGTCGCACTGTGGGATGTGCTTGAGTATTGTGAGCGTCGAGGCAGTCTCGACAGCAGCATTGTGGCCAAATCAGAGCAGGCTAATGATCTCGTTACCCTGCTAAGACAATATAAAAATATCCGGAAAATATGCTTTAACGGAAAAAAATCCTAC